>NZ_JAMLIE010000001.1:1867582-2490110 GCF_023954335.1 Aquamicrobium sp. | reverse complement strand
TCTAGAGCCGCACCATGGCGCGATTGCCTGGGTGGCTGTCCGCCGGAATCGGGTGGGCGCTCACGATGACGTGGGTGGCGTTGCTGTCCTATATTGCGAGCGATTTCCTGTGGAGGAACACGTGAAGCGTATCCGTGACATCGCGGCAGCTGCCCTGACGTCCTGGTGGGTCATCGGTGCGGTTGGCTGGGGGATCGTAATCCTCGAATATCCGATTGATACGGTTCTGCCGATCTACGCCGAATGACTGACGCCCGAATGGCAGCGCGAGGCAAAAACGCGGCGATCTACGCTGCGTCCTAATACCCGGTCGCCTTAAATTTATGAAACCATTGGGAATTTCGTGGTGAGCGCGCTGGGGCTCGAAAGGACCTACTGATTAAAAGTTCTTTCTGAGCGTCTTTTCCAAGCTCTTGAACTTCCTTGCTTTTCCTTGTGTCCGCACATAAAGCCTTGTTTTCAAAAGGACACCATTTGACAAATCAAGACACCGTGCGACATTAGCAGCCAGTGAAGCGCCGTCAATTGGACGGACACAGTGCGGACACGGGAACTTGCTGATAATGTCTCTGAAGCTCACTGATACCATCGTCAAGGATCACCTGCCGGCCCCGGCCAAGGGCAACAAGATCACCTATGACAGCGACGTGAAGGGCTTCGGCGTCCGCGTCACGGCGGCCGGCGCACGATCCTTCATCCTAAACTATCGCACCCGCACCGGCCGCGAGCGCCGCTATACCATCGGTGCCTATCCCGATTGGAAGACGGCCGCCGCTCGCGAGGAAGCGAAGGAGTTGAAGAAGCGGATCGACGTTGGCGACGATCCCATGGCCGAAGTCGAGGCCGATCGCGACGCTAAGACGGTGGCGGACCTCTGCCTGCGTTTCGAGGAGGAGCACCTGACGAAGAAGCGGCCCGCCACACGCCGCGACTACAAGGCGCTGATCGACCGCGAAATCCTCCCCGCTCTCAAGCACAAGAAGGTGACGGAAGTCGAGTTCACCGACATTGATGGCCTGCACCGGAAGATCAGCAAGCGCGCGCCCTATCTGGCGAACCGCACCGTTGCCGTCCTGTCAAAGATGTTCGCGCTGGCGATCAGGTGGAAGTGGCGGACGGACAACCCGGCGAAGGGGATCGAGCGAAACGAGGAGCAGAAACGTCACCGCTACCTGTCGCCGGCAGAGTTGAAGAACCTCACCAGCGCACTCGCCGCGATGCTGGACCAGCAGGGCGCGAACATCATTCGCCTGCTGTTGCTGACGGGTGCTCGGAAGGGCGAAGTCCTGAGCGCGCGTTGGGATCAGTTCGACCTGTCCGAAGGCGTCTGGACAAAGCCGGGCAGCACGACGAAGCAGAAGACCCTGCACCGTGTCCCGCTGTCAGCGCCCGCCCGCCAGCTTCTCGCAGAGCTTCGGGAGCAGGCTAAGGAGGACGCGGAGTATGTGTTCTCCGGCCGTGGCGGCAAGGGCAGCCGGGAGGAGATCAAGAAGGCGTGGCACGATGTCTGTGTCGCCGCCGGCATCGTCACCGTGGAGACGGTAAAGGATAGCGGCAGGGAACGGACCATCGTGAAACCTTCGGCACGTATTCACGATCTTCGCCACACCTACGCCTCTCTGCTGGCGAGTGCCGGCCTTTCCCTGCCGATCATCGGTGCGCTGCTCGGGCACTCTCAGCCGGCCACCACTGCGCGCTATTCGCATCTGATGGACGATCCGCTGCGGCAGGCGACCGAGCGCGTCGGCATCATCGTGATGGGCCCGAAAGGCGAAGGCGCGGAGATCGTACCGATGAAGGCGGCGCATGATGACCGACGATAAGTGGACAGTTGACGACCTTCTGGACCTCGCGGGTGTTGTCGCCGGCAACAGAGATAAGGCCCAACGCTGGCTCAGAGACACTTCGCAAAGAGCGCGGGGCGCGCCACAGGTGTCTGATATGCAGCTTGCTCGCGCGCTTGCGCGCGTGGCCAATCCCGATCTCGTGCCAGCCGATGACGACAGGCATCTCGACCAACTGGCGAAGAAGGTCGGCCAGTTGTTGACGCACCTGCATGCCCTTCGCCGCCGCCCCTACCAGCATATGGCTTTTTGGGGGAATGAGGCTTTTGGCCCCATCGAGCCAGCGCATTACATGCGCAAGCTCGACACCACACTGCCTATCGAGACCTTGACCGGACTAGAACGGGACGAGGTTATTCAAGCCTTGCGGAATATCATCGCCGCCGCCAAGGCCGCAAAAGCCAACAGATCGGCCAACCGACGCAAGGCACACCACAAGGAGAGCGTGGTGGAAAGCGCCGCGCTATTCTGGCTCCAGTATTCTCCGCACGAAATAAGCGAGACTGGCAAGTTTTTCGAGTTCGCAGAAGCGTTCCACGAAGCCGCGACAGGGCGAGCGGGAAATGTCGAGCGGGCTGTGCGCGCGGTCGTTCGGCGCGTCAAGGCCGGTGAAATTTTCTAGGACATAAGTCGCCGATTTTGCTGTAGTTCTGTCGTAGGGGACAGTGTCATTCCGTGATCTTCTGTAGCTACAGGGCTTACAGGAGATGGCACAATGCAAACCCTCGACCTCCTCAACGACTTCATTCCTCGTGGCCAGTTGGCTCACGCGTTGAACCTATCGACGCGGACGTTGATGCGCTACGAGCAGCAGCCCGATGGCCTGCCCAGCTTGATGATTGGGGGGCGGAAATTTTACCGCGCGCAGTCTGTGCGGGATTGGCTCGCGAAGCGCGAGACCCAACCAAACCCTCGGCGACGTTGACCCCCTCACGAACGGGATGATCGACATGTGCGGTTGCTTCGACATGAACCAAAATACGCGTGTCCGGCTTCGCATGCTGGCGAACGGATACACGCCGCTGCCGAACATCGGCAAGCAGTGCTTCCTGAAAGACTGGCCGCGCGTCGAGGTGACGCCGGAGGAGATCGCGAGATGGGGCCGCCGGCACAAGCGGTTCATCTCGACCGGCGTGCGGATCGAGAGCGGGCTGGCGGCCATCGACTTCGACATCGACGACGAGATCATGGACGTGATCGCCGAGCGCGTCTTCGACCGGCTGGAGGGTCTGGCCGACGAGAGCGTTCCCCTTCCCGTCCGTCGCGGCAAGGGCTTCAAGGAAGCGTGGTTCGTCCGCACGAGCGAACCGTTCAAGCGTGTGTACTCACACGCTTGGATCAAGCCCGGCGGGCAGCCGGACGACCCGGCGCACCGGGTGGAAATCTTCGGCGGCCTGTCGGCGCGGCAGTTCGGCGCGTTCGGTCCTCACACGGTCGACGACCACGGAAACGTCCTCGTCGAATATTCGTGGCGCGACGCCTCGCTGGCCGATGTCAGGCTGGAGGAGCTGCCGGAGCTGGCGCAGGACGATTTCTTCGCCATCTGCGACATCGTCTCCTCGACGCTGAAAGAGGCGGGCTGGCAGCTCGTCACGGTGTCGAAGCACGGCGCGGGCGACCCGGACTGGGTCTACGACCTGACGCCCGACATGGTGTTCGACTGCAACGACGACGAGACGCGGACACTCGACGAGCTGCGGGAGTGGGCCGGCGACGGCACGCGCTGCTCGGCCGATTGGCTGGAGGGGCCGCACGCGGTGCGCAGGGACAGGTGCCTCGTGTCGCTGACGAGAGGCGGGCACGTCTGCATCTGGGAGACCTCGGCGGACGTGCGGCATGTGGAGGCGACCGCGAAGCCTATCGAGATCGACATGGAAGAAGTGAGAACAGCGTTGTCGGCGCTGACGCCCCCCGGACGGCGCGACAGGAACTGACAACAATGACGACGACAAACGCAACCGTCGAGACAGTTACCAACATCCAGTCGGTACGTGGCCGGATTATCAACCTGCCACCGCCGACAGCGCCGCTGGACGTCGCAATGTGCTTTGCTAGACGCGAATGCTTGACCAGCAATGGTCTGACGCTCCACTATTGGCGCGGCGGCTGGTGGGCTTGGTCGGGGACGCACTGGGCAGAGATCATGCCCGACGTAGTCGAGGACCGGCTTTACGCGTTTACCGCGCAGGCCGTGTACGAAAAATCCGGCAAAAAAGACCCTATGCCTTGGTCGCCAAACCGGCGGCGGATCGGCGACGTGGTCGCGGCGCTTCGTGGCGTTGTCAGGTTGGATGATGAGATCAACGCACCGTGCTGGCTCGACGGCCCGGAGACTGCGCCCCTCATTTCCTGCTCGAACGGTTTGCTCGATATCGGCACGCGGGAACTGCGGCCGCATACACCTCTCTATTTCAACCTGCACAGCGTTTCGTTCGCTTACGAGCCTGAAGCGCGCTGCCCCGAATTCGATCGGTTTGTCGCCTCGCTTTGGGACGAGGACGACGAAACACCGCGCACGCTCAAGCAGATGCTGGGGTACTTCGTCTCCGGCAGGACCGACATGCACTGCGTGTTTGGACTGATCGGTCTCCGGCGTGCCGGTAAGGGCACGATTGCGCGTGTGGCTACGGGATTGCTTGGCGGCAACGTAGCAGCATTGACGCAGGCTGACCTTGGCTACACATTCGGGCTTGAGCACGTCATCGGCAAGCCGCTGGCGATCATTTCGGATGCGCGGACATCAGGAAAAAATACGCAGACCGTGGTCGAGAGACTGCTGTCGATCTCCGGCGAGGACGCTGTTCCGGTCCCCCGCAAGAACAGGCCGACATGGCACGGACGACTGCCCACCCGCATCATGATCCTATCGAATGAGATGCCGTATCTTGGCGACGCCTCGACCGCAGTTGCCTATCGGTTCGTCATGCTGGTGTTCTCCCGGACCTTCGCCGGCAAGGAAGATCGTGAACTTGAAAAGAAGCTTGACGCTGAGTTGCCGGGCATTCTGAACGTCGCGCTCGACGGCCTCGATGATCTTGACCGAACGGGCCACTTCACGCAGTCGAAGGCGGCACGAGAAATGGTAGAAGACATCGCCGACCTTTCCTCGCCGGTGCGGGTGTTCATGCGCGAGGAATGCGATCTTGCGCCAAACTTTCGTGTCGGCAAGGAAAAGCTCTATCGGCGGTACAGGTGTTGGGCTGAGCGCAACGGCCATTCGCCGCTCGCCACGGCAGCGTTTGCTCGGGCACTATACGCTGCCGGAGAAGGGAAGGTCGGCAAGGCACGCGGTCGCACGGAAGCCGGGCGCGAACAGTCTTTCACAGGCCTCCGGCTGAACGCGGATGCCTACGAAAGCACACTAGCGCGCGCTGACTCCCAGTCGCTGAAGACACTCCAAGGTGGTCGTACCACTGACCATAAGCAGCGGATTGGTCAGGGTAGCGTTGCTTCGGAGCGGAAATCGTGACCGCGCCGTGGGAGCGGAGCGAGCGGCATCCGCTTCTCTGGCCTGACCATGTCAGGGATGCGGTCAGGGGCGGGGCTGGGGTATGTCGCTCACAAACCCTTATTTTGCAAGGGACGGTCAGGGTGGTCAGGGAGAAAAGTCAACTGTCAGGCTATAGAGAGGCAATTCCCGAGGAGCGGATGGCAGTGTATAGAGCAGAGCGTGAGCGTTCACCGCTGACCACCCTGACCCAACGCTTCTCAGCGACACCATAGCCCCGCCCTGCCCCGCCAGCAGGTTTGAGACCGCGCGCACCGTAGGTCCGGAGTGAAGAACCGATCGCCGCGGTCATGGTACTCAAAAGGTACCACAATGGGGACCACCACCGTCATGGTGGACCAGCCCAAGGAATAAGTTCCCATTTAGGATTTGTACCCCTAAAAAGGAGGCCAACAACGATGACCACAATCCAGAGAACCCGCGGCCGACCGAGCCTGTTCACGCCGGTGGCAGTCAGGTTGGCCGAGGATGGTGTTCGCCTCGGGCGCATCGCCGACACGCTCGACGTGACACGACGAACGCTCACAAAGTGGAAACACCGCCATCCGGAGTTCCGGTCGGCGGTGGAATGCGGTCGAACCGTTCGGCGGATACGCGCACGAAAGGAAAAGGAGGCACAAAAGGTCAGGCAGACCGCTGAAGCCATACTGAGGTTGATCCAACAGATGCAGCATCGCTAGCTGTTGGGTGTGGCGCTCGCCAGACAGGTGAAGCCAATGTGGTTGCGACATGAATCTGATTAAATATCAGTTGCACTCATGAGTTATCAATATGTTTCTTTTAGGTCTTTTAAATTTTCATCTTTTTATGTCCGCGCTGTATCCGCACCAATTCCTTTCTCAAAAGATTCCTGAACGGGATGCGGCCGATCGCGGCAACGAAGCGAACATAGCGAGCAATCTCCTCGCGAATAGTTACAAAGCAGTGCAATTCGTTCGGCTGCAATTGCTGCCGTCTTAGCGATACCAATGTATCCGACAAGCGGCAAACTAGCACTTTGTCTGGGTCTCCTCTGGACTCAGCAAGCACTTTCTCAGCCACTGCTCTGCTCTAAGCCTCATGAAGAAATCATCTTTATTTTCATCAATGTATTCCTGTAATACTTCTGCGGAGTACGTTCTAAGAGCAACATCCTCGACACTTAAGTCTGTTTGACTCCTCGCTCTTGCAGTGCTTTCAACAACCAGCCATGAACTCATGCATTTCAACAATGGTTCCGTTGCTCCGCGACACTTCGGCGCAAGCCATTCATATATTGTAGGCGGAAATGTTGAGGTTCCTTGGCCGGCTTGATATTGCTGAACGCGCAATGGGTCGACAACAAACTCGGCTAGGGAGTTAGATGGCGTCGCCATCATCGTGTCAAAAACACCGGGTGGCGCTTCCATTTCATGCAGGTAATTCTCTATTTCGCGGTGTACACTGGCAAGCCCAGATCGAGCATCCTCATATTCAAGGTTACCCAATTCATCGCTGGTCGGTCGATGAAGTCCGAGTTTGTCAGCGATAGACCATTCAGCACCACCAAAATAAGCTAGAGCGCACGCACTAGAGCAGCAAGGGCCACGGCCGGGAAGACCACAAGTTCGATCTGAAAAATCGTAATCCTCCGGAAAACCGTACGTTGATGCGCTTGTGTGCAGCATTCGCTCTCTAATAATACGCCCCATAGTCAATGCATCCTTCACCGATCCGCCCGGAGATATCAATACAACCAGTAATATATGCCTCTGGTCATCCATATATACGGTAAATTTCTCTGCGTCTCCTGGACTTATAGCACCGCTTATCTCAACAATAGAACATTGCTGTACTTTTTCATATATAAAATCAAAGTCAAGTATACTTTTATCTTTCTTGGGATTATTAAAGTACCTAACAACATCTCTAGTAACATCGTCAAAATATTCAATACAACGTATCTCCATAGCATGTGAAGTGGGAATTAAA
Organism: Aquamicrobium sp.; assembly: GCF_023954335.1. Lineage (NCBI taxonomy): Bacteria > Pseudomonadati > Pseudomonadota > Alphaproteobacteria > Hyphomicrobiales > Phyllobacteriaceae > Aquamicrobium > Aquamicrobium sp. The sequence continues at coordinate 2,482,808 of NZ_JAMLIE010000001.1, read as the reverse complement.
TTTACCACTATTGCGAAGACGCATGCAGTGAATATCAGAAATTTCCGCATTGATGCCTCGAAAGTTGTTGGTTCTTTTGGCTACATGCAATTTTCTGTCGCACGACGATGGAAGCAGGGCTGTCCCCCCGTAAGGATGGTGATTTGGCTCCGCGATAATCATGTCATGCAAGTTAACAATCGCACATACAACTCAGGGCGCGCCACCGATAACGACATGTTGTCGAATGCCAAATCTTCGGATACGAGTTGCCTCAGCATCAAGAGGAGGGCTTTGCCCTCGCCAACCTGCCCGTCCGGGCAAGGTGGTTCCTGAAAGGGGATGCGGCCGGTCGTGGCAACGAAACGGGCGTAGCGAGCAACTCTCCTAGCAGTCGAAAAGGAGAGTTCCCAAATGATCCGCAATCATCACGAACTTCATTGCTTGCGTTCGCGGGTGTCTAACAAGCTCCCCCCTAGTGTCGCTGACGACACCTACATGTGCGTCGAAGCGCCGTCCATGACCCGGTTCTCATCGAACCGACCGCACAATGGCGGCGTGGGGTTCGTGAAGGAGGCACGCGCTAGGCCGATCGATTAGTTCCTACGGCATTTGATCTTCAGCTTGTGCGCCGCGGCATGACGCCGAAAGCACTAAAGAGAGAAAGACATCCCATGCTTGTTTCTCACGGCCTGTTCACCTCCGAGAGCGTTTCAGACGGTCATCCCGACAAGATTTGCGACCAAATCTCCGACACCATTCTCGATGTCTGCTTGGCGCAAGACCCCATGTCCCGCGTCGCTATCGAGGCCGCCATCAAGGGGCGCACCCTTTGCCTTCTGGGAGAGATCACCACAACCGCGCAACTCGACCTTCGCGCGATTGCTACCGGCGTTCTGGCCGATGTCGGCCATGTCGACGGCAGGTGGGGATCAGCGCCACGCATTCCCGCGTGTAGTCATCGACGACAGCCAGCACCCGGAAGCGACGGCCGTCGGTAAAGGTGTCGGCGACGAAATCCAGGCTCCAGCGGGCGTTGGCGCGATCGGGAACGAACATGGGCCTGCGCGTACCCAGCGCCCGCTTGCGGCCGCCGCGACGGCGCACCTGCAGCTTCTCCTCCCGATAGAGGCGCCGCAGCTTCTTCTGGTTCATCACGATGCCCTGGCGGTCCAGCATGACGTGGATCCTGCGATAGCCGAACCGCCGGCGTTCCGCCGCCACCACCTTCATCGCCTCGCGCAACGGAGCGTCGTCCGGACGGTTACTCGTGTAGCGCACCGTCGAACGGTCGATCCTCAGAGCCTGGCACGCCCGACGCTGGCTCACCCCATACACCTCGCAGGCATGAGCCACCGCCTTCCGCTTCGCGTCGGGCGTCACCATTTTTTGCGGCGGCATCCTTCAGGATCGCGTTGTCGAGCATCTGCTCGGCGAGCAGCTTCTTCAGCCGGGCGTTCTCGTCCTCAAGAGCCTTCAGGCGACGGGCGTCGGACACATCCATCTCGCCGAACTTCGCCTTGAACTTGTAGAAGGTCGCTGCCGAGATACCGTGCTTGCGACAGACATCCGCCGTCTTCGGTGACGTCCCCGGAGGTGGTGTAGCTGGGTAGCGCGGTGGTCATCGGCGCTTTCCGGTATGGTCTGGTTGTCGAAGCCAAGTCCTCACTGGAAGGAACACCGATGACCGACGACATGATGAACCTGCGTGCGCTCGTGGAGAAGAGCGCAGATGCCGATCTGCTGCGCGAGATGATCAGCTTTGCTGCCCAGAAGCTGATGGAGATGGAGGTGGGCGCGGCAACCGGCGCCGCCTGGGGCGAGAAGTCGCCACTGCGGACCGCCCAGCGCAACGGTTATCGCGACCGGGACTGGGAGACGCGGGCCGGCACCGTCGAGCTGCGCATCCCGAAGTTGAGGAAGGGATCCTACTTCCCAGGCTTCCTGGAGCCGAGACGCATGGCCGAGAAGGCGCTGACGGCCGTCATCCAGGAGGCCTATGTCCAGGGCATCTCGACGCGGTCGGTCGACGACCTGGTCAAGGCCATGGGCATGAGCGGCATCTCGAAGAGTCAGGTCAGCCGGCTGTGCGAGGAGATCGACGGCAAGGTGAAGGCCTTCCTCGAGCGGCCGATCGAGGGCGACTGGCCCTACCTGTGGATCGACGCCACCTACCTGAAGGTCCGTCGTGGCGGGCGGATCGTCTCCGTCGCCGTCATCATCGCCGTCGGCGTCAACTCCGACGGCCGACGCGAGGTGCTGGGCATGGAGATCGGCACCTCGGAGGCCGAGCCGATCTGGACCGAGTTCCTGCGCAAGCTGACGCGCCGCGGCCTGCGTGGCGTGAAGCTCGTCGTCTCGGATGCCCATGAGGGCCTGAAGGCGGCCGTCACCAAGGTGCTCTCGGCCACCTGGCAGCGCTGCCGCGTCCACTTCATGAGGAACGTTCTCGCCCACGCCGGCAAGAGCGGTCGCCGCGTCGTCTCGGCCTTTATCGCCACCGCCTTCGCTCAGGAGACGCCCGAAGCCGCCAGCGCCCAATGGCGCGCCGTCGCCGACCAGATCCGACCGAAGGTGCCGAAGCTCGCCGCCATCCTCGACGACGCCGAGCCCGACGTGCTCGCCTACATGACCTTCCCGAAGGAGCACCGGGCCAAGCTGCACAGCACCAACCCGATCGAACGCCTCAACGGCGAGATCAAGCGGCGCACCGATGTCGTCGGCATCTTCCCCAACGACGACGCCATCGTGCGTCTCGTCGGTGCGTTGCTGCTCGAACAGAACGATGAGTGGGCCGTTCAGCGCGCCCGCTACATGACGCTGGAAAGCGTCGGACAATTGAGCGATGATCCCCTCATCAGCCTGCCAGCAGTGGCGCGCTGATCAGCCCGGCAATGCCGGACAGCACGGCGACCAATGCCGCCAGCTACACCACGCCGCGGGACGTCATCCCGTCTTCGCATCGGCCTCCTGCTCCTTCAGCATCCCGATGATCTGCTCTTCCGTGAACCGCGAGGGTCGCATCGTCCGTCTCCGTGATGATCTGAACCCCTAAAACTGGATCGTTCAAAACTGGAGTTTTCCGCAGTAGCATCCTGGCTGGGAGGAGCGGAGAACGATGAAGGCATCGAAGTTTTCAGACGCGCAGAAGGCGTTCATCTTGAAGCAGGGAGCGGACGGGGTTCCGGTGGCGGAGATCTGCCGACGTGCGGGGATCAGCCAAGCGACCTACTTCAACTGGAAAAAGAAATACGACGGTCTGCTGCCGACGGAGATGAAGCGGCTGAAGCAGCTCGAGGACGAGAACAGCAAGCTCCGGAAGCTAGTGGCGGACCTGTCGCTGGACAAGGAGATGCTGCAGGACGTAATCCGCCGAAAACTGTGAGGCCTGGTCGCAAACGCGAGCTGGTGGCGCATACATGTAGCGAGTGGGACGTGTCGATCCGGCGGGCCTGCCGGATTCTGGAGTTCGACACATCGACCTACCACTACAAGTCCCGCCGCCGCGATCAGGCCGGCATTGAAGCTCGGATCGTCAAAAGGAAGGTTGCTGGTGATCAGGGTGATGCAGTGGTGATCGGCGAAAGCCGAACGAGAGTCTCTCCCTCGTTCGGTCGGATCCTATTGCGCAGCGCGTAAGATGCTCCAATCGCAGGAGCGCAAATTCATTTCCAATAGCGATTCCAATAATTTAGAATATGTGTGTCCGGCGTGGCAACTAATTGCTTTTCGGCTCACACCTCCTCTGGTTCAGTCCATGAATTGCGCCGCCTCAACAGAGAGGCTTCCTGGGAGGGAACGTCCATGATGAAACGTCGATTCAAATCCGCGCTTTTTGCGACCCTATTGTCCGCCAGCATTGCAGGCATCGCTTCAGATCCTTCTCGAGCCGATGACGAGGTGAATGTAGCCGCCGGCATCGGTCTGCCCTGGGCTCCGCTTTTCGTTGCGGATCAGCAAGGCTTTTTCGAGAAGCACGGTGTGAACGCGAAGGTGCAGCTTTTTCCAAGCGGTCGCACCTCGCAGGAAGCGATCGTTGGTGGAGGCGTCGCTTGGGGTACCGTGGCAGAAACTCCAGTCGTGTTTGCTGCTGTGAACAATCTCCCTGTCCGCATTATCGGGACCATGTCGGGGTACGAGATTTTCGACGTTGTAGCGACGAGTGACATACAGAAGCTTGAAGACCTCAAAGGAAAGCGTGTCGGTTATGCGCAGGGGACAAATGCGCAAGTCTACCTTTCACGCGCACTTGAGAAAGCAGGACTGTCATTCAAGGACATCACCGGAATCAACCTTAGCCCGACGGATATGGTGACCAGTCTGTCCAATGGGCAAATCGACGCTTTCGTATGGACCGAGCCCCACCTGTCGCAGGCTCTGAGTCTTGGGAAAGATCGGTTCCATTCAATTCGCACTCCTGGCCTTTACGTGAATTACTCGGGCATCGTGACGTTGCAAAGCACGATCGACAACGATCCAGAGATGCTCGTCCGCTCCCTCTGCGCGATGAAAGAGGCAGCCGAATACATGAAGAAGAACAAGGATGCGTCGATCGCCTACATATCCGAGCGGATCAAGATGGACCAGGACATCGTCGCCAAGGAATGGGAGAGAATTCCTTTCGAGATCGCGCTCGACAAGGTCAGCATCGTCCAGGATATGACGCTGCAAGCGCAGTGGGCTATCGATAGCGGCCTTCTTGCGGCGGGGTCCAAAGTGCCGGACTTCAACGACGTTGTCGTGTCGACAATTATCGATCAAACGAACAACTGTACCGGTCAGTGAGACAATGGCGCTTGAATTCATCAAGTCTGAGCAGGTTACCCGAGACTTCGGAGCATTCCAAGCTCTTGCGGCTGTCGATCTGACAATCCAGGAAAACGAATTTCTATGTCTTCTTGGACCGAGTGGCTGCGGAAAGACAACATTGCTCAACCTTATCGCTGGTTTCATTTCTCCTACGACCGGGAGGATCAGCATCGAGGGAGCGCCTATTTCCAAACCGGGCCCGGACAGAGGAGTGGTGTTCCAGGATTACTCCCTGTTTGGCTGGCTCACCGTTCGTGGCAACGTGGAATTCGGACCTCGAATGGCCGGAATATCCGCAAAGGAACGTCGCGAGTTGGCTGATTACTACCTGTCCCTAGTTGGACTGACCAAGTTCGCGGAGAAGTATCCATTCGAGCTTTCGGGCGGAATGAAGCAGCGCGTCGCCATCGCGCGCTCGCTTGTCACGAAGCCTCGAGTTCTTCTGATGGACGAACCGTTCGCGGCCCTTGATGCGATGACGAGGAGCACCCTCCAGTCGGAAGTACTCGATATTCAACGCGCAGAGAAAAAGACCGTTGTGTTCGTTACTCACAATATCGGTGAAGCCATATTCCTGGCGGATCGCATCGTCGTGATGTCTCCGCACCCAGGCCGCGTCCAAGAGGTTATCAATGTTGACTTCCCCCGCCCGCGAACTCGCACAACGTCAAGCTTCAATGAGCTCTACGAGCACCTCGAAAATTCCATCGGCGTCCACACCGTTGAATAGGTCGACGCAAGCGAGCATGCGGAGGATTCTTTCGTCCAGCGCTCCTGCGGCGTTGGGGGCGTTGGGGGCGGCCGTCTTCTTTCTCACTTGGGAACTCATCGCGCGGCTGGGGTTGGTCAATCCGGCGTTCCTGCCTGCACCGACGGCAGTGGCGACCTCTGCCTACCACCTTATTGTCAGCGGTGAGCTGCTCCAGCACCTGAGGGCCAGTATTTGGCGCGCTGTCTTGGGCTTTTTCTTTGGCTCCGTCATCGGCGTCGCGGTCGGGATTGCGACTGCACGTCTGCCAGTTTTCAGGCACATGAGCGATCCGCTCCTCCAGATGTTCAGGGCAATTCCGTCCATCGCCTTCGTTCCCCTGGCGATCTTCTGGTTTGGCATTGGCGAAGTCTCAAAGGTCTTTCTTATCGCGTGGGGCGTGTTCTTCCCCGTTTGGGTAAACACGTTTCTGGGCGTCAGAGACGTCAATCCCCTTCTAATGCGGGCTGCGGCGACGCTGGGGGCCGGCGGCTTCCGTATGCTTTGGAACGTCGTCCTTCCGGGTGCGCTGCCGCTCATCCTCGCCGGCTTGAGGATCAGTCTCGCCGTCGCCCTCGTTTTGCTTGTCGCCGCCGAATTGGCAGGCGCTACGGCGGGGGTCGGCTATTTTATCCAGATGTCGGCGCAGGTGTTTCGGGTCGATCAAATGTTCGTAGGCCTGATCACGCTGGGAATTCTCGGCTTTTGCGCCGACTTGCTGTTCGTGAACGTCATCAAGTTCCTGTTCCCATGGTACGGCGCTGAGAGCCGCGCTGCGAGGCGCCAATGATGGCGTTTCACGAGTCAGCGACGAGTGACACCGATCGGGCTTCCGCAGGAGAACTTGCGCGACTTATTCGAAACCGTGAAATCTCCCCCGTTGAAGTAGTATCCCGCTCTCTTGAGCGACTTGATGCGGTAGAACCAGCGATCAATGCCTTCGTAACTACGACACCGGAACTGGCTTTGGATGCTGCTCGCAAGGCCGAGGCAAGGGTAATGCGGGGGGATCTCCTACACCCGCTCACCGGCATCCCAATATCGATCAAAGACAACATCGCGATGGAAGGGGTGCGGCTGACATTCGGGTCTCAAACTGCACGAGACCAAATTGCAGCCTTCAACGCGCCCGTTGTCGAGAGGCTTATCGCGGCGGGGGCCTGTATCGTCGGCAAGACGACCATGACTGAGTTCGGCAGCAAGGCATCGAGCGACAGTCCGCTTACGGGAATTACCCGCAATCCTTGGGACACTTCGAAGTCCGCTGGCGGTTCCAGCAGCGGATCGGCCGCAAGCGTTGCCGCTGGGGTCACGCCCCTGTCGATAGGAACGGACGGCGCCGGATCTCTGCGCATACCGGCAGCATTTTGCGGCGTCGTAGGACTAAAACCGCAATTTGGTCGCGTGCCGGTGTATCCACCGGCAACCGCTCCGTCTCTCTTGCACATTGGGCCGATCGCGAGAAACGTCAGGGATGCAACAATGCTCCTGTCTGCGATCTCCGGCTATGACGACCGCGACCACGCCAGTCTCGCGTCACAGCTCACGGAGCACGACATCAAGGAAATATCAGGTTGGCGGATAGCTTGGTCACCCACTCTCGGATTCGGAAAACCCGACGAGACAGTGCTTGGGATGGTGAGGGCGGCGGTACGCGTGTTCGAGCAGGCAGGATGCGTCGTCGAAGAAGTGGATGAAATCATCGAGGATCCGCATGCGGTCCACGCTGCGGAATTCTTTGCTGGGGCCGCCTTTCGTCTCAAGGACGTTATTCTGAACGATCGAGAACTACTTGATCCGGAGGTGGCTGCCTGCCTGGAGCATTCGTCGCGCCTGACAGTCAAAGACCTCTTCGATGCACAGGCCGCGCGACACGAGATTCGACGGCGATTTCGCGAGCTCTTTGGGCGATACCGACTTCTGCTGACACCGACGGTTCCCGTGGCCGCATTCGATGCGGACCGCACCAGCCCCCCGGGGTGGACCGGCCCGCTGGCTCTGTCCTGGCCAACCTATACGCTGGTCCATAATCTGACGGGATTGCCAGCGTTATCGATACCTTGCGGCAGAACGCCGGAAGGGCTGCCGATCGGCTTGCAGATTGTCGGCCGCCCGAACGCAGAATCCGACATTCTCGATGCTGCCACCGTCTTTGAAGAGCTCGGTCCGTGGACGGGGTCGCGTTCAGGCTGATCCCAATCCTCATTTCCATTCAGGCTCGCTATGATTGATTTTTCCGTTTTCGGAGAATGGTCTCCGTTACAGTTCTTTTATCTTGCGTTGTCAGTAGCAATTGCGGGATTCGTCCGGGGATACAGCGGCTTTGGAGTCTCTCTCGCGGCAGTTCCCATGTTGACTGTGGTCCTTGACCCCCTCGAAGTCATACCGGTAGCGTTGCTATTCGAAATAGTTCTGACCCTTGGGTTCCTCAATGGCTCCATCGCCTCGGTGCAGTGGAGGACCGTAACGCGACTGTTCGTGGGAGCGATTTTCGGCACACCGTTCGGCATATATGCCCTGTCAACGATACCGCCTGAACACATGCGGCTGGGCCTGAGCGTCCTCCTTCTGGGTTCGGTTTTTCTGATCTGGCGGAAATCCCAGGGCATTTCCTGGCACCTCACCACACCTGCCACGGTATCGGTGGGGATGCTATCCGGATTGCTCAGTGGCGGAACAGCGATGAGCGGCCCTCCCATCGTCATGTATTTCCTTGCGTCTCCGATGAGCCCAGCGGCAAGTCGCGCTTCCATGATGATGTTCTTTCTGTTCAGCGCTTCAATCGCGATGGCCTTCGGCTTAGGTGCGGGTCTCTACCCGCGCCGAGCTTTCGTCCTGGCCTTCGCCGCGGTTCCGCTATTGTTGGGCGGAGCAGTTATGGGCGCCTACTTTTTTAGGCGTTCAAATCCGCTCGTCTACCGACAAGTGGCGCTTCTCATGCTCGCGGCGATCGGAGTGTTTGCCCTGGCGAACGCCGTGATCCGCTACGCTGGTTAAGCGGAAAGCACCGACGGCTGTCAACAAAGCCGAGACGGGTTCTATTCGGCCAGTGCGGCTTGTTTCAGTCGCACCTTGTCCAAGATCACTATTCGATGTTTTTCGAATGTTACGATGCCGGCCTTTTCGAAGCGCTTCAACGAAGTAGTCACCCACTGACGGGTGGCCCCTATCATATTTGCCAGTTCCTCATGGGAGAACTGCCGACCGAATACCACAGGCGAGTGTTGGAGGACACCTTCGCGTTCTGCTAATGTCAGTAAGAGATGCGCTAGTCGTCCACCGGCGGACCGCGTACCCAGTATCTGCAACAGGGCAGAGTAGCATTTTCCCTTGTAGACCAAGCCGTCAACTAATCCTATGGCGAGTTTGGGAAGATCGATCATCAATCGTCTCAGTTCCCGAGCGGAGAGGAATGCGATCTCACATTCCTCCAGCGCAGTTGCTGACCACATGTGCTGTCCGCCGCCGAAGATCTCCGGTCCCCCAACGAAATGGCCAGCAGTCCAATGGGCCAGAGTTATTTCCCGGCCGGTGGACGATGCATAGTAGGTCCGGGCACGGCCGGATCTAATCAGGAAAATCCCACCATGCGGTTCTCCCTGAACGAAAATGTGCTCTCCTGGCCTCCGCACCTGGCGCGTAGCGCAACTCAGCACCAACTCGCATTCCGCATCCGTCAGATAGCTAAGAATGTCGTGGTTATCCTTGATCTCCTGGAGCGCTTCGGTCATGTAAATCGCGCGACCAGTCGCTGGTTGCCGCGATTCCCGATGCGAACTCTGGCCTGTCAATTTTGCCATTTAAACCCCAATTTCGCCTTTGTGCGATCTGACCCAACCGAGAGGTTACGTTAGTCGCCCACCGACTTCGTGTCATCCCCCGCACCAACCGAAGAGGAGATCGGCAATGCGGAAATGAGGGTTGATCTCGGCGATCGTCAAGGCGGACAGGGGCCGAAACGTGCATCGGTTCCATTCAGCGTGCGCTTACCGGACTGATCCTCTCCGCAGAACGGAATCACAATTGGAGCTGGACGCCTTTGCGGACATTATGCGGACACCAAAAACAATGACGGTACTCTGTACCGTCATCCTCTCACAAGTCATTGTTTTTACTTATTTTTGGTGAGCGCGCTGGGGCTCGAACCCAGGACCTACTGATTAAAAGTCTGATTGGATACCATATCAGCGCCTACCAATTCAGTTGTTCGTAACGATTTCAAACCGTTGCAAATCAAGGATTTTTAGCGCATGTTACCTAGTGATATTAACACCGGGTAACGGCCGCAATCGGGCGAATTCTGTTACCCCAGACAGCGCCGGGGTAACACAATGGCAGCGCGGCTGACCGATATTTCCATCAAGAATGCCAAGCCGGGGGAGACCCGGCGCGAGATACCAGACGGCGGCTGCAAGGGGCTCTATCTCGTCATCCAGCCTTCCGGGAAGAAATCCTGGGCGGTGCGCTATCGGCACGAAGGCAAACCCCGCAAGCTGACCCTCGACGGCTTCCCGCCACTCGCCACAGCGCGCAAGCTGGCGATGGCGGCAATCGAAAACTCCGACCACGATCCGGCCGCTGAAAAGCGAGCGAGGAAGGCAGCCGAGAAAGATGAGGCACAGTCCAAGCGCGACTTGTTCCCGGAGATTGTCGAAACCTACCTCAAGCACTACGAGGCTGGCAGGGCGACGAGGAAGAATGCGAAGCCGAAGCCGCGCACCGTCGCCGAGACCAAGCGCTTACTCGACCAGTTGACCACGCCGGAGGTATGGGGCGAGAAGCGCATTCAGGAGATCAAGAAACGGGATGTTATCGAACTGCTCGACGGCATAGTTGACCGGGCACCATACGTCGCGAACCGGACCTTTGCAGCCATCTCGCCGCTGTTCGCTTGGGCGGCCCGCCGGGACATTATCGACGCCACGCCTGTTGTTTGGAACAAGGCAGCCGAGGAAGCCCGCGAGCGTCATTTGACGGCCGATGAGGTGAAGCTGTTCTGGCAGGCGACCGGCGCGCTGGGGCATCCGTTCCAAACCATATTCCGGCTATTGCTCCTGACCGGGCAGCGGAAATCCGAAGTCAACGAAATGGTCGAAGGCGAATTGGACCTCGAAAAGCGCCTATGGACCATTGGAGCCGATCGGACGAAGAACCGTCGGGAGCATGTCGTGCCGCTTGCCGACCCGGTGCTCGCCATTCTGGAAGCCGCACCGCGTATCAAAAACGATAGGGGCTTGGTCTTCACCACAAACGGCGAGACGCCGCCTAGCGGCTTCACCAAGCCCGTTGAGGCGTGCCGCACCAAGATGAATGAGCTTGCCGGGGAGACACTGCCGCGCTGGTCCCTTCACGATCTGCGCAGGACAGTCAGCACCATGATGAATGACGAGCTTGCGATCGACCCGCACATAGTCGAGGCGGTTCTAAATCACGTGTCCGGGAGCCGGGCCGGTGTTGCCGGAACCTATAATCGCGCGGGCTACCTAAAGCAGAAGCAAGCCGCGCTGGAAGCATGGGGCCGATATGTCGAGTCACTGGTGTCCGGCAAGACAATCGACAACGTGATTTCGATGGCTCGCACCTAGGTTATCCACAGGCAATTTTCGCCCGCTCTCATGCCGGAAATGCCGTTATTTTCCATTGTGTTCCGTTAGGTTCCGTATAGTTCCGATTTGTCGGCACTCAATAGAACGATAAGAGAACAAAAAAGCCGGGGGAGCGCGGGTTCACGGCTTGCGTGATGATTCGCGGATCGGGTAAATTGGGTTAACTCGTTATTTACAGACGAGGAAATTGAAACAGCCGGGCGCGGCCCTGAGAAAGCGAAGCCCGGCTGTTTCTTCAATGACAAGGTGTCTCTTTCGAGACCCTCCCCTTGTTGCGAAGGAGTGACCCTCGCAGTGACTTCTAACCACACACACGCGGCAGCGTTCAATAGGAATCTTGCCGGACCGACTTCACAATCTGTGACGGACCCCGCTGCCGGCTCCGGTGGCTTCCTCCCGGCCCGCCACGTTCTCGACCGCTACCGCATCTCGCAGATGACGCTTTGGCGGTGGCTTGCCGACGATAGCATGGGCTTTCCCAAGCCAGTCTATCTGGGCCGCTATCGGTATTGGCGTATTGCTGACATCGAGGCGTGGGAAGCCGCGCAGGAAATGAGGGGGGCCGCCTGATGAGCATTCGGCCTTCCTTCGACAACCTCGACACATGGCTGGCGGCAAAACCCGCCGGCCATTTTATTGTGGAGCGCTGGGGCGTCGGCATCGCGATCAATGTTCATCGCCCCGGCCAGCCGGTGCAGACGATCTTCGCGAGAACGCAGGCCGAGGTAAATCGTCTTCGCCTGCAACTCTCCGACGAGGGCCTGTGCGGCTATGTTTCGGGGGGCGCGTGATGGAACGCATCTCGCCGCAACTGAAATGGAACCGCGCAAACCGTGTGGCCATCCGGGCGCACGGCATTGTCGCCCGCGCTATCCGGCGTGGTGAACTTCACCGGCGGCCTTGCTGCATATGCGGGGCCGCTGCCGAGGCGCACCACGAGGACTATTCGGAGCCGCTGCTTGTCGATTGGCTGTGTCGGTTCCACCATCGCCGGCACCACGACAAACAGCCCGGCGACCTGTTCGCGATAGGTGCCTAGTGGGTGCTTTCGCGGAATGGCAACCGCGCTACGCTGAGCACGGCGTGGCGACCTTCCCGGTCGGTGCCAACAAGGTGCCGGCCGTGAAGGGCTATCTAAAGATCGGTCCCAAGGTCAGCAGTCAACTGGCGATGAAATTCCCGGACAACGATGCGTTCGGGTTTGCTTGCCGCCGGAACCGGATCACTATTCTGGACGTGGACACGCCCGACGAGAGAGTGCTCGCGGATGCCCTTGCCCGTCATGGGCCAACACCATTCATCGTCCGTAGTGGCTCGGGGAACTATCAGGCTTGGTATCGTCGCAACGGCGAGAACCGCCGCGTGCGCCCCGATCCGGCAAGACCCATAGACATTCTTGGTGACGGCTTCGTCGTCGCCCCGCCCAGTGTCGGCAGCAAGGGGCGGTATGAGATCATTCAAGGTACTCTCGACGACCTCGAACGGTTGCCGACGATGCGTCCCGCTATAGTCAATAGTGGCAGTGAACAGGCCATGCCTGCTGCGGACCCTTTGCCGGGCAACGACTTGAAAAACGGCGACGGGCGCAATCACGCTCTCTGGCGTCACTGCATGAAAGCTGCGCGGGGATGCGGCGGAGAAATATCAAAACTTCTGGCGGAAGCGATGCACCATAACCAAACTTTCTACCAACCGCTCCCCGACGCCGAGGTGCTCAAGATCGTAGCATCGGCATGGAAATACGAAATGGAGGGCAAGAATTGGTTTGGGCATGGTGCGCGCATCGTGTTCGAGGCTGACGAGGTGGACAGCCTTGCCGCCAGCAACCCGGACGCCTTCGCGCTGCTCACGATCCTACGTCGTCACCATTGGGGCCGAGACTTCGTCTTGGCTAAAGCATTCGCGGAATCTCTCGGATGGACGCTCCCCAGGTTCAAGAGCGCGCGGGCCGAATTGCTGGAGCGCAAGCTGATCGAATGCGTCCATGCAGGCGGGAGAGGGCCGAAAGACCCGCCGCTCTATCGCTTTGGCTAAGGGGTATGGAATCGTACCCCAATAAGAAACAGAACACCCTCTCTCCTCCTCTCCTCTCCCTCTCCTTTGGCGGCTTCTGAGGGGTTAGAAAGGGGATTTGGGCCGAATTCCAGAAAATTCGCGCGAGACTGGTTCGACCGGGCATTCGTTTGAGAGTAGGACATATTTCCTATATGGTGCACCTCAACAGCAACGAGGTGCAGCATGTCTATCCTGCTTGGTGAACTGGCACAGACGATCAGCGAAGCCCTGATCGACGCCAACGTGCCTTATGAGATCGTAGTGCCTCGCACCACACAGACCGATCCGCCGGAAGATTGGCCGAGTTGGGAACCGTGGCCCGGCGAGACAGTCACCGTCGAGCACAAGATGCAGGGTTTCGTCGTGGACTATGACGAGGCACTGATCGCGGCTGGCGTGGTGCAGATGGGCGACGTTCGCATCGTCATCCTGCAACCCACGATCCCGGCCGAGCTGACCATCGGCATCACCGACATTGTGCAGGCGCAGGGCAAGACGTTCACGATCCTCAACATCGGCGAAGACCCCGCAGGCGCGACCCTCGAACTGCGAGCGCGCGCATGACCAAGGCAGGCCCGAAGACCCGCAGGAATGGTCCCAATGCCCCGAAGTTGGGAGAGGGGCGCGTGCGCGGAGCGGGCTCTTCCTTTCTCTCTCCCGATAAAATTCCGGGAAATGAGGCGGCAGAAACGGCAATCCGGTTCCTCGAAACCCTGAAAATTCCGGAGGGACCGAAGGCCGGGGAACCGTTGCGCCTGGCTGAATTCCAGCGATCCTTCGTCCGGGGCGCGCTAGATCCTGGAAACATGGTCGCGTGTCTGTCGATTGGGCGAGGCAACGCGAAAACTGCCCTGTCGGCGGGGCTGGCGCTCGGAAGCCTGATCGGTGTGTGGGATGAGCAGCCGAAGCGGGAAATCCTCTTTGCTGCCCGAAACCGCGATCAGGCGAAAACCGCCTTCAACTTCCTTGTCGGCTTCATCGAGGGGCTTCCCGAGGGCGAGCAGGAGCTTTTCACGATCCGGCGCGGCTCGCGGCTGGAGGTGGAGTACGAGGGCAACGGCGGCGGGCTTGCCCGCTGCATCGCCGCCGATGGCCGGTCGATCCTTGGCGGTGCGCCGACGCTCGCCATTCTCGATGAACGGGCGGCATGGGAGCGGGAGAAAGGCGACCTGCTGGAGAATGCGATCCTGTCCGGTCTCGGCAAGAGGAACGGCAAGGCGCTGATTATCTCGACCAGCGCGCCCGACGACGCGAATACCTTCTCGAAATGGCTCGATGAACCGCCGCCCGGAACCTTCGTGCAGGAGCATCGCCCGCCCTTCGGCCTACCTGCCGACGATCTGGATTCGCTGCTGATCGCCAATCCCGGCGCGGCCGAGGGTATCGGCGCATCGGCCGACTGGTTGATGGCGCAGGCTCGGCGAGCGATCGCTCGCGGCGGCTCGGCGCTGTCGTCTTTCCGCAACCTCAACCGCAATGAACGTGTCTCGACCGAAGATCGGTCGGTGCTGGTGACGGTGGACGAATGGCTGTCGGCCGAGGTGAAGCCCGACGATCTGCCAGCGCGGGAGGGGCCGTGCATTCTAGGCGTCGATCTAGGCGGCTCCCGTTCCATGTCGGCCGCCGCCTTCTATTGGCCGGAAACTGGCCGGCTGGAGGCGGTCGGCACCTTCCCGGCGGTTCCTTCCCTCTCGGATCGCGGTGCGGCCGATGGTGTGTCCGGGCGCTATGTCGAGATGCAGGGACGCGGCGAGCTGACGGTGCTCGGCGAGAATACCGTGCCGCCGGGGCCGTGGCTGGTCGAGGTGGCGAAGCTGGTCGAGGGCGAGACGATCACCTGCATTGTCGGCGACCGCTTCCGCCATGCCGAGTTCACCGAAGCCATGCAGAAGGCCAATCTCCAGCGAGTGCCGTTCATCTGGCGCGGTTTCGGCTGGAAAGACGGCTCGGAAGACATTGAACGGTTCCGGCGCGCCCTGTTCGACGGGCAGGTGAAGACGCTCCCCAGCCTCTTGCTGCGCTCGGCCTTCGCGGATGCGATCACGCTGGTTGACCCGGCCGGCAATCATAAGCTGGCGAAAGCCCGGTCGCTGGGCCGGATCGACGCGGCTGCTGCTGCGGTGCTGGCTGTTGCCGAGGGCGCGCGTCGTGTCGCCCGGCCGGCTGCGCGTCCGTCGCGGGTGGCATGGGCGTAGGGCGCTTTCCTCGCCACGGTTCGGCGATCTACCGGACAAACCAGTGGAAGGCGGTTCGGCTGCTGGCGAAGCGGCGGGACGGCTTCAAATGCGTCCAGTGCGGCGAGCGCGGCCGGCTGGAGGTGGATCACAAGGTTCCGATCCGGGACGGCGGCGCTCCCTATGACCTCGATAACCTGCAATCCCTCTGCCCGAAATGCCATGCGCGGAAGACCCGGCTTGAAATCGGGCTGGGCCGGATCGACCCGGAACGGGACAAGTGGAAGGCATTGCTCAAGGACTTTATTCCTACTTCCTGATGGGGTATCATATTACCTCTGTTAACAGGAAACCTCCCAATGCTGACCAGCGTCACTATCGCCCGGCGTCAGTCCGAAATCCGCGAAGCCCTCGCCGGGCTGGTCGGCAAGGACACGCCTTCGGAAGATGAAACCCGGCAGATGTCTGCCCTCGATGCGGAATACCGCAACAACGAAACCCGTTATCGCGCGGCGCTGATCGCCGAGGATCAGGAACGGCGCGAAGCCGGCGCGGACCTCGAAACCCGCTCGGATCGCGAATTCAACGAACTGATCGACGGTTTCGAGCTTCGGCAGGTTGCCCTTGCCCTCGATGAAGGCCGGGCGCTCGACGGCGCGACGGCGGAAGTCGTCCAGGAGCTTCGTTCGCAAGGCGGTTTTCGTGGCATTCCTGTGCCGTGGCTGGCGCTGGAGCAGCGCGCAGGCGAGACCGTTGCCAGCGGCACGCCGAACCCGCTCCAGACCCGCCCGATCATCGACCGGCTTTTCCCGGACAGTGTTGCGGGCCGCATGGGCGCACAGTCGATCACCATCGACCACGGCGCTATCGAATGGCCGGTGACAAGCTCGGCGATCACTGCCGGCTGGGCCAATGGCGAGACTGCCAGCGTTCCGGGGCCGACCGCCTACGCCACGACCGACAAGTCGCTGGCACCGGATCATAATCTCGGCATCACCATGCGCATCACGCGCAAGGCGCTGAAACAGTCGGGCGCTGCGCTGGAGCAGGCAGTGCGCCGCGACATGGCCGGCACGATTGCGGCCGAACTCGACAAGGCGGTGTTTCTCGGCACTGGCGCGACCGGCCAGCCGCTCGGCGTCATCACTGGGCAGTCTACTTACGGCATCACGTCCACGCCTGTCGGTGCGCTGGCATCGTGGGCCGCGTTCCGTGCCGCCGTGGTGCGATTCATGACCGCGAACGCTGCCGGTTCTCCCGGTTCGGTTCGGATGCTGATCCGGCCGGAAACATGGTCGGTGCTCGATGACACGCTGATCGAAGGAACGGCAGTTTCCGAATGGGATCGCCTTGTGCGCCATATTCCGGCCGGCAACATCGCCATGTCGAGCAACGCGCTCGCCACGCCTGCGGGCGATCCGCTGGCGACTTCGGCGCTCCTGACCACGAATGCCGGTGGCGTTGCTCCGATTTTCGTCGGTCTCTGGGGCGCTGTCGATCTGATCCGCGATCCTTACTCGGACGCCACGTCCGGCGGGCTTCGCATCACCGGCCTTGCCACGGTTGACGTGACCGTGGCGCGCGGCACGCAACTGGAACTGCTGACCGGCATCGAACTTGAAGCCGACGAAGGCGGTGGCTGATGACTGGCCCGGTTTACAGCGCCGGGCTTGAACTGCGGGCGGCGGGGGATGGCACCCGTCGCCTTGCAGGCTCTTTCCCGTATCTGTCGCTGGCGGTCATCGACTCCGGCGGCAACGGGCGACGGCCGAAAAAGGAACAGTTTGCCGAAGGTGCGTTTTCGTGGGGGCTGCAACAGCCGGCATCCGAGCGCGACGTGCATCTGCTGATCGGCCATAGCTTCGACAAGCCGCTGGCGAGCCGCAAGGCTGGCACGCTGAATTTCAGCGACACGAAATCGGCCTTGAACTTCGAGGCGATCCTGACCCCTGAAATCATGCGCACGACATGGGGCGCTGACTTCCTCGCCGCATTCTCGGCAGGCTTGGTCGGCGGCATCTCTCCCGGCTTCCGTGTTGCGCCGAAAGAGGTTGTGCCGCTGCCGGAAGAAATCACCGACGAGGATGAAAGTCTCGGCGAGGCGCTGATCCGCACCATCTTCGCGGCGATCCTCTTTGAACTCTCCCTTGTGACCCGCCCTGCCTATCACGACACGAATGTCGATCTGCGCTCATGGGAGAAGACCACGGATAGGGGTATGCCGAAAAATCGGCAGACCCTTCGACGCTGGAGGCTCTGACGATGGCGACGACGATCAAGCAGACCGAAGCAATCCCGGAAGAATATCCCGCCGCGCCGACCGGCCTTTCCACGGCTGCGGCCGCGCTCGACAAGGCGATGATCTGGCAGCGCATCGAGGCTTATACCGCGTGGCGCTGGAGCGAACGCGCCGTGGAATGGATTGTCGAGGGCGTCGGGCAGTGGGAACCGCCCCTGTCGCCTGCCACGATCACCAAGGCCGAAATCTGGCGTGGTGACGCATGGGAGGAATTGACGCTCCCGGCCGCACCGCTCGGCGGCTTCATGCTGTCCGGGCATGGTCCTTATCGCTTCACGGCAACTGTCGGCGAGGAAGACGCGGACGTGCCGGTGTCGGTCAAAGAGGCGTTCCGCCGCCTGGCCGAATATTCGGCGCAGTCCAAGGGCAAGGCCGGTGCGCGCTCCGAACGGATCGGGGCCGGCAGCATCTCCTTGTCGCATACCCGCTCGGCGTCGTGGCTGGCGCAGGCAATCGAAAATTCAGGGGCCGGCGACCTCCTGCGCAAATGGAGGAAACCGCACTGATGTTCGGATGGCTGAAAAGTATCGTTCCCGGTCGGAACAATATAGAAACCCGCGCATCGGCATCCGGCTTCACGGCCGAAATCATGGCCGCGCGCGAAGCCTATATCTCCGGTGCATCCGGCGTCGGCGAACTGACGGCGGCCGTCCAATCCTGTGTGTCTCTCTGGGAAGGTGCTTTCGCGCTCGGCGACGTGTCCGGCACCGACATGATCGACCGGCGCACGATGGCGATGATCGCCCGCTCCCTTGCCCTTCGCGGCGAGTATGTCGCCCTGATCGGCGACCGCCGGTTGATCCCGGCTGCCGATTGGGATTTGAGCACGCGCGACGGCGAGCCGAAGGCGTATCGTCTTTCGATCAGCGAAGCCGGTGGCGGTCGCACCATGACAGCGCTCGCGGCCGAGGTGGTTCATTTCCGCGTCGGGGCCGATCCCGTCCAGCCTTGGACCGGGCAGGCTCCCTTGCGCCGCGCTCGCCTCACGGCCGGACTTTTGCAGGCCATCGAAAGCGCGCTCGCCGAAGTCTACGACAATGCCCCGCTCGGCTCCCTGATCGTGCCCTTCCCGGAATCGCCCGAAGTGGACATGGAAACCCTTGGTCGCGGCTTCAGGCGTCGGCGTGGTCGCGTGCTCATGCGCGAATCGGTTTCCGTGGTCGCGGCCGGTGGTCCGGCTCCGAACACCGATTGGAAGCCTTCGGACGTAACCCCGAACATTCAGCCGGCAATGCCGATGGAAGCATGGCAGGCGGCGCGTGGCTCGATCCTGTCGGCCTTCGGCGTTCTCCCAGCGCTCCTGTCCGATCAGGCACAGGGACCGCTTGTCCGCGAAGCGCAACGGCATCTCGCACAATGGACGCTCCAGCCGCTCGCCATGCTGATCGGCGAGGAAGCCGGCCGCAAGCTCGGCAGCGAGATCATGATCGACCTCATGCGCCCGGTGCAGGCGTTCGACGTAGGTGGCCGTGCGCGGGCGCTCTCGACCATCATCGAGGCGCTGGCGAGGGCAAAGGAAGCCGGGCTGGAGCCGGCGGCACTTAACGGGGCGCTGACGACCGTGAATTGGGGGCCGAACGATGGAGCGGCATAATGCTTGCGCGTGTTCCCGCGAAGTCGCTCCGCATCGTGCAGGAGCCGGCGAGACGGCTTAACCGTGATCGCCAGAAAGCCATCCGCGACAAGATCGTCGCCATCATGCGCACGGTCGAGCCGACCCCGTTCGCAGCCGAGGGACCATGCCGACACGGCATCCGGTCCAGTCTGTGCCTTCAAGGCTGGAGTTGGGCTGCTGCCGATGCTGTCGCTGCCGAGATCGTCGCGGCGGCATTGAACATCGTCGGGGCGAAGCGTCCGACTTGGTATCAGGGGCAACCCGAATATACCCAGCCCGGCGCACTGCCGGTCCTGCGGGAACGATGCGCTCGGTGCTCAAAGCCTCTCCCGGAAGGAAATCGCCTGTGGTGCAGCGACGTATGCGCCCATGCGGCGAAGATGGACCGCCAGCGCCAGCGTTGGGACGAAGAATCCTATGCGCAGTGGAAGGCATTAAAGGCCGCATGGATTGAGCGCCAGCCCGAGCAGCGATGCGAAGGCTGCGACCGGCTATTCAAACCGAAACGCAAGGGGCAGAGGTATTGCCGATATGAATGCACCCGTATCATTTGACGATCTGCCGGATGACATTTGCGCGTGGTGCAGCAAGAGCTTCACCCGCAAGCATCCGATCCAGAAGTATTGTTGCGAAGCCTGCCGATATGCGTCTGACGCGGCCTTTGAACGGCAATGGCGAAAGACGATACGGGACAACCTGAAATGCCAGCATTGCGGCAATCCGATCCAGAACGCCAAAAAGGCCAGCCAACGATATTGCTGCCATACGTGCCGGAACAAGGCCCGCACTGTTCGGGCAGTCGGCCCTATCACCGCCGTTCGCTGCATCGACTGCGGCGGCTCAATTCCCGGCGTGGTGCGACGAGACACAAAGCGGTGTCCCGTCTGCGTGCGGGAAGATCATCGCAAGAGGAATCGAGAACGTGCGCGCGCGGCGAGATTGCAGGCGGGGTAACGGGGATCGGCTGCCGTTACCCCATACGTTACCCCGAGACAAAGCAATAGCAATCTCAGGTCGCCGCCTTCGTCTATCACGCTGATTTTATTGTATTTTTTGGTGAGCGCGCTGGGGCTCGAACCCAGGACCTACTGATTAAAAGTCAGTTGCTCTACCGGCTGAGCTACGCGCTCCCGAAAGCGCGTCGGCGCTTCGAAATTGGGCCGGAACATAAGAATGCGACGGGGTTCGGTCAACTGCAAAACTGTCCGCCCGCGCCAGGAAAATACCCGAGCCGTTATCAGCCCAAGGCGCGGCGTGATAGGCTTGTTTCGTCAGATCCATGCACACGGGATGCAACCATGAAACTTGCCAGCATCGTCCTCGGGATAGTCGTCGCCGCCGCTCCGGCCCACGCCGCCGTTTCCGGCTTCCATGACTCGGCGGAGCAGATCGGGACCATTCTTTCCAGTCCGGAGGTTGCGGATTCCCTTCGGCAGGCTCCGGTCGACTCGATCACCACGACCGGCGCCGGTGGCGATGGGCTGCACGAATGGCGGGTCAGGAC
The DNA here is from genome assembly GCF_023954335.1 of Aquamicrobium sp. Lineage (NCBI taxonomy): Bacteria > Pseudomonadati > Pseudomonadota > Alphaproteobacteria > Hyphomicrobiales > Phyllobacteriaceae > Aquamicrobium > Aquamicrobium sp. The sequence continues at coordinate 2,462,019 of NZ_JAMLIE010000001.1, read as the reverse complement.
GCGGGATTGCGATCTCGCCGTGCATCTGAAGCCCGTACAGCCGAAAGGGATCGGCAAGACAACCTATCTGGTCGATACGGTCGGTGAATGCCGGTGAGCGCTGAAGGGGTCGCTGCGGCTGGCGCAAGGAATTGAGGAAGCGGCCGGTTTCAGGTCGGGCACAACGAAAAAGGGCGGCTCGCAGGCCGCCCTTTCCGTTTTCGACGGCGTGCTGCCTTACTGCGGAAGCTGGTCGTCGACGCCTTCGACGTAGAAGTTCATGCCGAGAAGGACGCTGTCCTCTGCGGTTTCGCCTTCGGCGAGCCAGTCGGAGCCGTCCTGCTTCTTGACCGGTCCGGTGAAGGGATGCAGCTCGCCGGACTTGATCTTGGCCTCGATCTCCTCGGCCTTGGCCTTCACGTCGTCGGGCATGTTGGTGTAGGGCGCCATGGTCAGGATGCCGTCCTTCAGGCCGTCCCAGATCGCGCCCGTCTCCCAGGTGCCGTCGGCGACCTGCTTGATGCGCTTGACGTAATAGTTGCCCCAGGTGTCGATGATGGCGGTGAGCTGGGTCTCCGGGCCTGCCTCGATCATGTCGGAAGCCTGGCCGAAGGCCTTGATGCCGCGCTCGGCCGCGATCTGGATCGGGGCGGTCGAATCGGTGTGCTGGGTGATGATATCGACGCCCTGGTCGATCAGCGCCTTGGCGGCGTCGGCCTCGCGGGCGGCGTCATGCCAGGTGTTGCTCCAGATCACCTTGAGCTTGAAATCCGGGTTCACGGTCTGCGCGCCGAGCACGAAGGCGTTGATGCCCATCACCACTTCCGGGATCGGGAACGAGGCGATATAGCCGGCGAGGCCCTTCTCCGAGACGCTGGCCGCGATCATGCCCTGAATGTAGCGCCCCTCGTAGAAGCGGGCGTTGTACGAAGCGAGGTTCGGCAGGGTCTTGTAGCCGGTGGCGTGCTCGAACTTCACGTCGGGGAACTTCTCGGCCACGGCGACCGTCTGGTCCATGAAGCCGAAGGAGGTGGTGAAGACTACGTCGCAACCGGAGCGGGCGAAGCGCTCGATGGTCCGCTGGGCGTCGGCGCCTTCCGGCACGCTCTCGACGAAGACGGTCTCGACCGCGTCACCCAGCTCCTCTTCGACCTGGAGGCGGCCGATGTCGTGCGCCTGGGTCCAGCCGCCGTCGGTGCGCGGGCCGACATAGACGAAGCAGGCCTTGGTCTTGTCCTGCGCGAGCGCGGCCGCCGGCGCGAGGACCGCTGCCGATGCCGCGAGGGCCAGAAGGTACTTTTTCATGGGTGTTGCATCCTCTGAAGGTTACGATTTCCGGGTGTTTGTCCGCTTGGCCGACTAACGATCGGGAACGAAGGGCCTGCCGAGGCAGGCCGGGGTGTTCAGAAGCGTCAGCCGCCGGTTCCGCGAGATTAGAACAAGAACGACGATGGTTGCCAGATAGGGGAGCGAAGAAAGCAGTTGAGAAGGAATGGGCCAGCCGAGCGCCTGCGCGTGGAGCTGGCCGATGGTGACGGCGCCGAACAGATAGGCGCCGGCCAGCGCCCGCCACGGCCGCCACGAGGCGAAGACGACGAGGGCGAGCGCGATCCATCCCCTGCCCGCGCTCATGCCCTCGACCCATTGCGGCACGTAGACGAGCGCGAGATAGGCCCCGGCGAGCCCGGCGCACGCGCCGCCGAACAGCACCGCCATGTAGCGGATGGCGATGACGTTGATGCCGAGCGCGTGGGCCGAGCCGTGATTGTCGCCGACCGAGCGCAGCGTCAGCCCCGCCTTGGTGTAGAACAGGAACCAGGCGACGCCGGCAGTGAGCAGGATCGAGATGTAGAAGATCGGGTCCTGCCCGAAGAGCAGCCGGCCGACATAGGGCAGATCGGTGAGGTAGGGGATGTAGAGCGGCGCCATCTTGATGCCGGGCCGGCCGACGAAGCCCTCGCCGATCATGCCCGAAAGGCCGAGGCCGAGAAGGGTCAGCGCCAGCCCCGTCGCCACCTGGTTGGTGACGAGGGTCAGCGTCAGGAAGCCGAAGAGCAGCGAGAACAGCGCGCCGACGACCACCGCCGCCAGCGCGCCGAGCCAGGGCGAGCCGGTGGTCAGCGTCACGGCGAAGCCGGTGACCGCGCCCATGATCATCATGCCCTCGACGCCGAGGTTCAGAACGCCCGAGCGCTCGACGACCAGTTCCCCCATCGCCGCGATCAGCAGGGGCGTCGCGGCGGTTGCGATGGTGATGAGGACCGATTCAAGCATGTTCGGGCTCCCCGGCGCCGGCCGCTTTCGGGCGGGTGATGCGGATGCGGTAGTGGATCAGCGTGTCGCAGGCGAGCACGAAGAACAGGATCAGCCCCTGGAAGGCGCGCACCACCTTGTCGGACAGGCCGACCGAGATCTGCGCCGCCTCGCCGCCGAGATAGGTCAGGGCGAGGACGAGGCCGGCGGCGACGATGCCGAGCGGGTTGAGCCGGCCGAGGAAGGCGACGATGATGGCTGTGAAGCCGTAGCCGGGCGAGATGTTGGGCCGAAGCTGCCCGACCGCGCCGGCGATCTCCGAGATGCCGGCAAGGCCGGCCAGCGCGCCAGACACGGCGAAGGCGAAGATCGTCATCTTCGCGGCCGAGAAGCCGGCGAAGCGCCCTGCCCGCGGGCTCTGGCCGAGGACCTTGACCTCGAAGCCCTTCAGCGTCCGCGACAGGAGGAACCAGACCAGCACGGCGGCGACGAGCGCGAAGACGAAGCCCCAGTGGGCGCGGCCGGAGGCGGGCAGGATTTCCGGCAGGATCGCGTAGGAATGGAAGGTGCGCGTTTCCGGAAAGTTCATGCCGCCGGGGTTGCGCCACGGCCCGCGCACCAGCCAGTCGAGGAAGAGCTGGGCGACGTAGACCAGCATCAGGCTGGTCAGGATCTCGTTGGTGTTGAAGCGCACCTTGAGGATGGCCGGAATGAGCGCGTAGCCCGCCCCCGCCGCCATGCCCATGATCAGCATCAGCGGCAGCACGAACCAGAACTGGAAATCGGGCAGCAGCACGGGCAGCGCCGAACCGGCGACCGCACCGATCAGGAACTGGCCTTCGGCGCCGATGTTCCAGTTGTTGGACAGGAAGCAGACCGACAGGCCGACCGCGATCAGGATCAGCGGCGCGGCCTTGATCGCCAGCTCGTGCAGCGACCACACCTCCATCAGCGGGTCGATGAAATAGTAGTAGAGCGTCGTCGCCGGGTTCTTGCCGAGAGCCAGGAACAGGATCGCGCCGGCGACCAGCGTCAGTGCGAAGGCGATGAAGGGTGACAGCGCGGAGAACAGGCGCGAATGCTGCGGGCGCTTGACGAGTTCGATGCGCATCACGCGGCCTCCCCGTGGCCGGACCCATGGCCTGCATCGGCGCCGCCCATCAGGAGGCCGAGCCGTTCCGGCGTCGCCTCCGTGACCGGGATCGGCGCGGAAAGCTGCCCGTCATGCATGACGGCGATGGCGTCCGACACCTCGAACAGCTCGTCGAGGTCTTGGCTGATGACGAGCACGGCCGAGCCGGCGCGCGCGAGGTCGATCAGCGCCTGGCGGATGCGCGCGGCTGCGCCCGCGTCGACGCCCCATGTCGGCTGGTTGACGATCAGCACCGAGGGCTTGCGGTCGAGCTCACGGCCGATGATGAACTTTTGCAGGTTGCCGCCGGAAAGCGAAGCCGCTTCAGGGTCTTCGGCGCTTTTCCTCACATCCATCTCGGCGATGATGCGCTGGGCGGCCGTGCGGATCGGATCGCCGCGGATGATGCCCATGCGGCCGAGGAACGCCTTGGCGTCGGTCCTGAAGCGCGACAGGAGGAGGTTATCGGACAGCTTCATGTAGGGCGCGGCACCGTGGCCGAGGCGCTCCTCGGGCACGAAGGCGGCGCCGAGCAGGCGCCGGCCCGAGATGTCGAGCCGCCCGACCGGATTGCCGCGGATGCGGATCACGTCGGCGCTGTCCTGCAGCACCTCGCCCGACACCGCCTCGAAGAACTCGCCCTGGCCGTTGCCGGCGACGCCGGCGACGCCGAGGATCTCGCCGGCCTTGAGGCTCAGCCAGATGTTGCGCAGGGGAATCGAGAACGGTCCCGCCGGCTTGCGCGACAGCCCGCAAATGCCGAGAAGCTCGGCAGCATCGGCATTGGCGGCGGGCGGGCGCTCGGCCGTCACCACGTCGGAGCCGACCATCATCCGCGCCAGCGAGGCCGCGGTTTCGCGGCGCGGGTCGCAATGGGCGACCACCTTACCGTGGCGCAACACGGTCGCGCGGTCGCACAGCCGCTTCACCTCTTCCAGCCGGTGGGAGATGTAGAGGATCGACTTGCCTTCGTCGCGCAGTCGCTCCAGCGTCTCGAACAGCTTGTCCGCCTCCTGCGGCGTCAGCACCGAGGTCGGCTCGTCGAGGATGATAAGCTCCGGCTTCTGCAAGAGGCAGCGGATGATCTCGATGCGCTGGCGCTCGCCGACCGAAAGGTCGCCGACGAGCGCGTAGGGATCGAGCGGCAGCCCGTAGGCCTTGGACAGGCTGTGCGCCTTCTCGGCGATCTCGACGATCGAGGTGTCGTCGTCGAGCGACAAAAGGATGTTCTCGGCCGCCGTCAGCGCCTCGAACAGCGAGAAATGCTGGAACACCATGCCGATGCCCAGCTTGCGCGCATGGCCGGGGTTCTTGATCGCGACCTTGGCGCCGTTCCAGAAGATGTCGCCGGAGGCCGGCTCGAGCGAGCCGAACAGCATCTTGACGAAGGTGGACTTGCCCGCGCCGTTCTCGCCGAGAAGCGCGTGGATCTCGCCCTTCTCGATGGTCAGGTCGATGTTGTCGCAAGCCTTGAGCTGGCCGAATATCTTCGTCAGCCCGCGCACCTCGAGCAGAGGCACGGCGCCGGTTTCGCGCGTTTCGCTCACAGTGCCTCCCGGTTCCGGTTCGGACGTGTTCTTTTGTTCCCGAAAGGCATGGTAGGCGTGGCCTTGTCCCAGCGCAAACTGTTACCTTTCTTGAAAGTGCATCAAGTCTTTCAATGCAAACCCATGCAATCGCCGGCCAGCGGAAGGCCGGCGATCGCGATGGCGGCAGCGATCAGGGGATCAGCACCGTGGTGCCGGTCGTCTTGCGGCCTTCGAGGTCGCGATGCGCCTGCGCGGCCTCGGACAGCGGGTAGCGCTGGTTGATCCTGATCTTGACCGCGCCGGAGCGCACCACTTCGAAAAGCGCGGCGGCGCTCGCCTCGAGCTCGGCGCGCGTGGCGATGTAGTTGAACAGCGTCGGCCGGGTGAGATAGAGCGAGCCCTTCTGCGACAGGATGCCGATATTGACCGGCGGCACCGCGCCCGACGACTGGCCGAAGGAGACCAGAAGACCGCGTTGCCGCAGGCAGTCGAGCGAGCCCTCGAATGTGTCCTTGCCGACGGAATCGTAGACCACGTCGCATTTCCTGCCGCCGGTAATCTCGCTGACCGCCTTGACGAAATCAGTCTCGCGGTAGTTGACGATGTGGGCATAGCCGTGCGCCTTGGCGAGCTCGCCCTTCTCGGCCGAGCCGACCGTGCCGATGACGTCGACGCCGAGATGCTTCGCCCACTGGCCGAAGATCAGCCCGACGCCGCCGGCTGCGGCATGGTAAAGTACGTTGTCGCCCGGCTTCACCGCATAGGTGCGCCGCAAGAGGTATTCGGCGGTCATGCCCTTCAGCATCATGCCGGCGGCCTCTTCGTCGCTGACGCCGTCGGGAATCTTCACCAGCCGGTCGGCCGGCATCACCCGCTGCTCGACATAGGCGCCCGGCCCGCCGGTATAGGCGACGCGGTCGCCGACCTTAAGGCCGTCGACGCCCTCGCCGAGCCCGATCACCTCGCCGGCCGCCTCGCCGCCGAGGGTAAGCGGCAGGCCGCTCGGCGACGGGTAGAGCCCGGTGCGGAAATAGGTGTCGATGAAGTTCAGGCCGATCCCCGTGTGGCGGACCAGGACCTCGCCCTTGCCGGGCTTGCCGGGATCGACGTCCTCGTAGCGCAGGACCTCGGGGCCACCATGCTCGTGGATTCGAATTGCCTTGACCATGTCATTCCTTCTTCAGTCCGAGGGTCGGGAAAAGCTGCATCACGCCGCCGATGACGAACAGGTAGATCGCGGTCGCGGCGACGCCGACCTGAACCCAGAGCGACGCCTCCATGTTCTGGAACAGCGCGACGATGCCGAGCGCACACCAGGCGAAGAACATGGCGAGGTTGAGCGTGCGCAGCCGCCTGACGCGCACCGGGTGCAGGAAATGGATCGGCACGAAGGACAGCGCCGCCGCGACGACGACGATGGCGAAGGAGGCCCACTCACCCGTCTGCACCACGAACAGGGTGAAGACGAGCATGTTCCAGACCACCGGGAACCCCTTGAAGAAGTTCTCCTTCGTCTTCATGCCTGTGTCGGCGTAGTAGATGGCGCTGGAGACGACGATGATCGCCGCCGACAGGAAGGACAGCCCCTCGCCCATGAAGCCGCTCTGGTAGAGCGCGAAGGCGGGGATGAGGACGTAGGTGACATAGTCGATGACGTTGTCGAGCAGCTCGCCCGACCATGTCGGCAGCACTTCCTTGACCTCGAGCTTGCGGGCGATCGGCCCGTCGATCCCGTCGACGAAGAGCGCGAGCCCGAGCCACAGGAACATCGCCGTCCACTGCTTCTCGGCCGCGGCCACCAGCGACAGGAAGGCGAGGAACGAGCCGGAAGCGGTCAGAAGATGCACGGAGAAGGCCCGCGCCTGCGGCCATGTCACCTTCTTCTTCGGCCGCGGAATGCGCTCCGCCAGCTTCCGCTTCGTCGAGGCCGTGCCGCTCACGGCCTCAGCCAGCCTGATCTGGAATTCGTCAGATGCACCGGCCCATCCCCTTTCTCGCTTCTCGTCGCCGCGGCCGTGCCGCGCGTGGGAAAGCCTTGAAACTACAGGCAGGGCAACCGCCGGCACAAGCTCTATCGATGCGCGAATGCACGGAAATCGCCGATCTCCCTTGCCGCGCCGGGGCCGGCGGGCCGGGCCGAGCCAATCGGTCCTGTTGATCGCGGGTGGAAGACGGGCCTATATCGCTTGCGCCCGCCACAGAGCGCGACCAGCGCCAGCAGGAAAAGGAGGCTGACCCATGAAGATCGAGACCGACATCATCGTCGCCGGCACCGGCCCCGCCGGCCTCACCGCCGCGCTGGCGCTGGCGCAGGCCGGCTTTTCTGTCGCTCTCGCCGGCCCGCCCGTTGCGGCCGGCGACCGGCGCACCACGGCGCTGATGAAGCCGTCGCTCGATTTCCTCGAGCGCCTCGGCCTTCTCGAGGCGATCCGGCCGCAGGCGGCGCCGCTCCGGGCGATGCGCATCACCGATGCCACGTCGCGGCTGCTGCGCAGCCCGACCGTCACCTTTCGCGCCGCCGAGATCGGCGAGGAGATGTTCGGCATGAACATTCCCAACGCGCATCTCAACGCCGTGCTCGACAAGGCGGTGAAGGACAATGCGGCGATTCGCCCGCTCGGCGGGCTGGTCCGGCGGTGGACGCCGGCGGAGGACGCTGTCGAAGCGGAGCTGGAGAACGGCGACGTCGTTGTGGCGAAGCTCGCCGCCGCCGCCGACGGGCGGCGCTCGCAGGCGCGGCAGGCGGCCGGCATTTCCGTCAGGACGTGGCAGGCGGGCCAGTCGGCGCTGGTGCTGAACTTTTCCCATACCCGCCCGCACGACGACATCTCGACCGAGTTCCACACCGAGGACGGCCCGTTCACGCAGGTGCCGCTGCCCGGCATGCGCTCCAGCCTCGTCTGGGTGACGCGCCGCCGCCGCGCCGACGAGATGGCCGCCGTGTCGGACGAGGCGCTCGCGGCGCTGATCGAGGCGCGGATGCAGTCGATGCTCGGCCGGGTCACTGTCGAGCCGGGCCGGCAGGTGTTCCCGCTCGCCTCGGCGCTGCCCGCCCGCTTCGCCGACCGCCGCATCGCCCTCGTCGGCGAGGCGGCGCATGTCTTCCCGCCCATCGGCGCGCAGGGCCTCAATCTGGGCATCCGCGATGCGGAGGATCTGGCGCGGGTGGCGACGAAGCACGCGGTCGACCCCGGCTCGAAAGCGGCGCTCGCCGCCTACGACCGCGCGCGCCGGCCCGATATCCTCGCCCGCGCCTCGGCGGTGGACATGCTCAACCGCTCGCTGCTGTCCGACATGCTGCCGGCGCAGGCGGTGCGGGCGGCCGGGCTGTCGCTTCTGCGGACGGCGCCGCCGCTGCGCGCCTTCTTCATGCGCGAGGGCCTGCGCACCGGCGGCGGCCTCGCCGGCCTCCTGCCGTGGCGGTAGAGCATGTCTCCCGAAAGTGGGAACCGGTTTCGGGATAAAGACATGCGATGAAAAGAAATGCCGTAGGCATCATGGGAAGAGATCGGCCGGCATGATCCGGTTGACGATCAGGTAGAGGATGACCGTCAGCGTCACCACCGAGAGCACCGTGTTGACGAGGACGCTCGCCGAGGCGCGCTGCACCCATACGTCGTATTGCTGGGCGATGACGAAGACGTTGGTGGCCGTCGGCAGGGCGGCGAGCATGATCGCAGAATAGACCCAGATGTCCGAGAAATTGCCGAACAGGCTCAGGATCACCCAGCACAGGATCGGGTGGACGACGAGCTTCAGCATCGAGATCGCGCCGAGTTCGCGCGGCACCCGCTTCAGCGGGCGCAGCGCCAGCGTCACGCCCATGGCGAACAGGGCGCACGGCGCGGCCGCCTGCGCGAGATAGTCGAGAAGCCGGGAAACGGGAGCCGGCGGCTCGACCTGCATCCAGGCGGCGAATCCGCCGGCGAGCGTGGCGAGGATGAACGGATGAAGGACGATCCGCTTGATGACGCCGAGCGCGAGCGCAAGCCCGGCGCTCTTTTCGCTGCCGGCCACGGCCATCATCAGCGGCGCGATGGTGAAGTGCATGATGTTCTCGAACGAGAAGATCAGCGCCACCGGTACGGCCGCCTCCGGCCCGAAGACGAGGAGCGCGAGGCCCGGGCCCATATAGCCGATATTGCCGTAGGCGGCCGCCAGCCCCTTGATCGTGCTTTCGGCGATCTCGCCGCGCGAGACGATGAGCGAGCCGGCGAACATCAGGCAGAAGACGATGAAGGTCGCCAGCAGCGAGCCGGCGATGTAGCACCACTCGGTCAGCTCCTCGATCGGCGTGCGCGACAGGAGCACGAAGAACAGCGCCGGCAGCGCGATGTAGATGACGAAGACGTTCATCCAGCCGAGCGCCTCGATCGGCAGCCCGACGATGCGCGCGGCGAGCGCGCCGATGAAGATCATGCCGAAGAACGGCAATACCAGTCCAAGGATGTCGGCCATGACGACCCGTATGCAAGCGCCGGGGAGAGGGTTCGATCCGGCCGCTAACGCGCGCGACGGCCGGGGTCAAGCCGTGCGGGAGTTGAATTGCGCGCTGCAATGCGGCAAATAGGGCTTCCGGGTGTGGATCATGCGTGAAGCCAAGATTGCGAAGTTCAGGATAGGTCAGGTCGTGCGGCACCGGCTGTTTCCGTTCCGCGGCGTGATATTCGACGTCGATCCCGAATTCGCCAACACCGAGGAGTGGTACGAGGCGATTCCCGCCGAGGTGCGCCCGCGCAAGGACCAGCCCTTCTACCACCTCCTCGCCGAGAACGACGAAACCGAATATGTCGCTTATGTGTCGGAGCAGAACCTGCTCGACGACGCCTCGGGCGAGCCGGTGCGCCACCCGCAGCTCAACGAGTTCTTCGAGATGACGAGCGACGGCAACTACGCGCCGCGGCGCCGCATCCGCCACTGAGCCGGACGCCGGCAAGACCGGGCGCAAACAAAAAGGCGGGTCCCAAGACCCGCCTTTATCGTTTCTGCGCCGTGATGCGGCCCGGTCACTCGCCCTGCTTGGCGCGCTCCTGCTCTTCCTTGAGCTTCTTGGCGAAATCGTCGGTGTTCTTCGAGACGAATTCCTGGATCTTGCGCTGGCGGTCCTCGATGTCGGACTGCTGGAGCGGCGCGCCGTCGAAGGCGCCGGTGAAGCCGGAAAGCGACACCTGGATCGGGTTCGGCTGGTTCTGGAAGTTGACGGAGGTCAGCGTCACCTGCTGGCCGCGCTTGAAGGCGGCGACGAGCTGGTCGGACAGCGCCACCTCGGCGATGCAGCGGTCGGGCAGGCAGATCATGTAGTCGACCTTCTGCGTCTGGCCGCCGTCGATCTGCATGCCGATGCCGGGCGGCACCATGCGGCCGGACGGAACCGTGACCTGGAAGATCTTGCGGTTCACCTTGCCCTTGACCTCGATCATGCTGACCGCGGTCAGGAGCTGGCCCGTATCGGCGACCATGATGTTCTGCACGTTGCAGATGTCGACGTCTTCCTGCTTGGAACAGGCCTTGAACCAGCCCTGCGGCAGCTGCTGCTGCTGTTGCTGGGCGGAAGCCGGGACGGAAGCGCCGGCGACGAGGCCGAAGGCCGCGGCGGCAAGAATGGAAAGTCGGGACACGTCGGTCTTCCGGCTGTTCATGGGGTCGTTATCCTCTCAGACGTCGAGCGTTCGCGGCCGGGGTCGGCACAAGCATGCTAGTTGTCGGCCAATTACGGCGACAGCATGACTCTCGGCCGCCTGTTACACCGCCCTCGCCCGCGAATCCAGACCTAGCGTGAAGTTTGACCCTGAGGAATCGCATCCCATGCTAGGTTGTGGCGAATCGCCGCCATGAAACCGGCTGCATCCGGGCACAGAACGGATAAGACCCAAGAGAATCGACATGCGCCTTTGCATCGCCGCCGCACTCGCTTTGTTCGTCGTCGCGGTTTCCCCGCTACCGGCCTCGGCCGGGGACGGTCCCGTCCATGCCATCGCCATGCATGGCGAGCCGGCGCTGCCGGCCGATTTCACCCATTTCCCCTACGCCGACCCCGACGCGCCGAAGGGCGGCCGCATCGACTATGCCGTGCAGGGCTCCTTCGACAGCCTCAATCCGTTCATCGTGCTCGGCGACGGCGCGCGCGGCCTGTTTGACCAGTATTTCGGCATGAACGTCTTAGAGAGCCTGATGCTGCGCTCGCGCGACGAGGCGTTCACGCTCTACCCGCTGATCGCCGAGTCGATCGAGACCGACGAGGAACGCTCCTTCGTCGAGTTCACGCTCAATGCCCGGGCGCGCTTCTCCGACGGCGTGCCGATCACCGTCGAGGACGTGATCTTCTCGATGGAGCTGCTGGCCGAGAAGGGCCGCCCCAACTACCAGAACTGGATCAGGGCGGCCGAGCGGATCGAGAAGGTCGGGGAACGCGGTGTCCGCTTCACGCTGCGCGAGGATGCCGGGCGCGAGGCCCCGCTTCTCCTCGCCCAGCTTCCCATCCTGCCCCGGCACGCCACCGACGCCGAGAGTTTCGACCGCACCTCGCTGAAGCCGCCGGTCGGCTCCGGCCCCTACACGGTGGAGCGGGTCAGCCCCGGCGAGTTGCTGGTGCTGAAGCGCAATCCCGACTACTGGGCCGCCGACATCCCCTCCAAGCGCGGCTTCGACAATTTCGACGAAATCCGCATCACCTATATCCGCGACGACAACACGCTGTTCGAGGCGTTCAAGAAGGGCATGGCCTCGATCCATATCGAGACCGACACCGGCCGCTGGGCCACAGGCTACGATTTTCCCGCCGTGCAGGACGGACGCGTCATCAAGGACAATTTCGAGTTCGGCCTGCCCTCCGGCATGTACGGCTTCGTCCTGAACACGCGCCGGCCGGTCTTTTCCGATCGCGCCGTGCGTCACGCGCTCGTCTCGCTGTTCGATTTCGAATGGGCCAACCGGAACCTGTTCAACAGCGCATACAGCCGCACGAAAAGCTACTATGACGGCTCGGAGCTGTCCTCGCACGGCATCCCGGCGAGCGAGGCCGAGCAGGCGCTGCTCGCGCCGTTCCCGGACGCGGTGCTGCCCGAGATCATGGAAGGGACATGGGCGCCGCCCGTCTCAGACGGCTCGGGGCGCGACCGCGAGTTCCTGCGCGCCGGCATGGAGGCGCTGAAGGCGGCCGGCTATCGGCTCGATGGCCGGCGCATGGTCGGCCCGGACGGCAGGCCGCTGACCTTCGAGATCATGCTGAACGGCAATTCCGGCGTGCCGCTCGCCACCTCGTGGACGCGCACGCTGGAGCGGCTGGGCATCGAGGCGACGATCCGCGTCGTCGACTCGGCGCAATATCTCCAGCGCCAGCGCACCTACGACTACGACGTGATCCTGCAGAACTTCACCTCGTCGCTGTCGCCGGGCGCGGAGCAGCTCGCCCGGTGGGGCTCGAAGAGCCGCGACCTCGACGGCACCTACAATTTCGCCGGCGTCGCAGAGCCAGCGCTCGACGCGCTGATCGAGGAACTGCTGGCCGCCCGCTCGCGCGAGGATTTCATCGCCGCGGTGCGCGCCTACGACCGCGTGCTGCTGTCCGGCGCCTATGTCGTGCCGCTCTACAACCCGCAGATCAACCGCTGGATAGCCCGCTGGAGGCAGATCGAGCGGCCCGAGGCGACGCCGCTCTACGGGCCGCAGTTCCAGACATGGTGGCGCTCGGCAAGCTGAAGGACCCGCACCGATGGAAGACAGGACGAAGATTACGGTGGACGTCGTTTCCGACGTCGCCTGCCCGTGGTGCTTCATCGGCATGAAGCGGCTGCAGCGCGCGGTCGTGGAAACGCCGGAGATCGAGGTCGCCGTGCGCTGGCGGCCCTACCAGCTCGACCCGTCGATCCCGCCCGGCGGCCTGCCGCGCAAGGCCTACATGCTGCAGAAGTTCGGCTCCGAGGAGCGCCTGCGCGAGATCCACGACCGGATCGTGCCGCTCGGCGCGGTCGAGGGCATCCGCTTCAATTTCGACGGCATGACCGTCTCGGCCAACACGCTCGACGCGCACCGGCTGATCCGCTGGGCGGCGTCGGAAAAGGCACCCGAGGGCGCGCAGGGGCAGGTCGTCCAGCGCCTGTTCGAGGTCAATTTCGAGGAAGGCGGCGACATCGGCGACCGCGCCGTGCTGGCGGAGCTGGCCGGGGAAGCCGGGATGGACGCCGGCCTCATCGAGGCCCTGCTCGCCTCCAACGCCGACATCGAGGCCGTGCAGGAGGAGATCGGCACGGCCGCGCGCATGGGCATCCGCGGCGTTCCCTGTTTCCTCCTCGAAGGCAAATACGCCGTCATGGGCGCGCAGGAGACCGAGACCCTCGCCGACGCCCTGCGCCAGATCGCGGCGGCCAAGGGGCGCGGTGAACTGGACAAGGGCGAATAGGCCGCGGCAGACGGCGCCCGAAGCGGAAGAACGGAACGGGAGCGATCATGTCCCGCTATTACAAGCAGATACAGCACCGGAGCGACGCGGCGCACAAGCTGCAAGAGCGTCTTGCCCGTGAGGACATGGGCGACGAGGCTTACGACAAGGCGGCCTCCTACACCGACACCCGCAGTTTCAGGATCGTCGGCATCGTCTTCATCCTCGTACTCGCGGCGGTGGTTCTCGCCGTGACGGGGCTGGGATACTGACCGGCTTCAATCCCCCAGCCGGTCCATCAGCCCGGTGCGGCGCATGAACGTCTTTTCCGCCTCGAGGATCAGCAGCAGCACGACGCCGACGGCGACGATGAGCAGGCCGTCGAGCAGCGGCACCGGGCGCGAGGAGAACAGCGCGTTCATGAACGGCGCGTAGGTGAAGGCGAGCTGGGCCACCGTGACCGCGCCGAGCGCCGCCAGCACGATGGGCGTTCCCATGATGCCGCGCCAGCTTATCGAGACGGTGTGCATGTAGCGCACGTTGAACAGGTAGAAGATCTCCATCACCACCATGGTGTTGACGACCATGGTGCGGGCGGTGTCGACGTCGAAGCCGCGCCACAGCGCCCAGCCGAAGATGCCGAAGGTGCCGGCGACGAACAGCAGCGAGACGAGCGCGATCCGCCAGACGAGGAAGGCCGAGAGCAGCGGCGCGCCCAGCCGGCGCGGCGGCCGCTGCATCACGTCCGGCTCGGCCGGCTCGAAGGCGAGGACGAGCCCGAGCGTCACCGTCAGCACCATGTTGATCCACAGGATCTGTGCCGGCGTCATCGGCAGGGTCAGGCCGGCGACGAGGGCGACGATGATTGCGATGGCCTCGCCGCCATTGGTCGGCACGGTCCAGGCGATGACCTTGCGGATGTTGTCGAACACCGTGCGCCCTTCATGGACGGCGGCGACGATGGTGGCGAAATTGTCGTCGACCAGCACCATTTCCGACGCCTGCTTGGCCGCTTCCGTGCCCTTGCGGCCCATGGCGATGCCGACATCGGCCTGCTTGAGCGCCGGCGCGTCGTTGACGCCGTCGCCGGTCATGGCGACGATCGCGCCCTCGCTTTGCAGCGCGCGCACGATGCGCAGCTTGTGCTCGGGGTTGGTGCGGGCGAAGACCGAGGTCTCGCGCGCCAGCGCCGGCAGGTCGGCATCGGACACGGCTTCCAGCTCCGCGCCGGTGACGACGATCGGATCGTCGGCGAGGCCGAGCTGGCGGGCGATGGCGGCGGCCGTCGCGCCATGGTCGCCGGTGATCATCTTGACCGCGATGCCGGCCGAGCGGCACTCGGCGACGGCGGCGAGCGCCTCCTCGCGCGGCGGGTCGATGAAGCCGGCGATGCCGAGGAAGACCAGCCCCTCACCGACGCCTTCCATGGACAGTCGCTTCTCGCCGGGCGCCGGCCGCCAGGCGAAGCCGAGAACGCGTTCGCCCTCGGACGCGGCGGCGGCGATGCGCCCGGCCCAGCCGGCCTCGTCGAGCGGCCGGGTGCCGTCCTCCGTCGTCTCCTCGCGACACATGGCCATGACCTGCTCGGGCGCGCCCTTGAGCCAGACCGCCGCGCCATCCGCCCCCGCGTGGAGCGAGGCCATGAAGCGATGCCGGGCGTCGAAGGGGATCTCGTCGATCCGCCGCTGGCCGGCGCGCTCGTTCTCCGGCGAAAGCCCGGCCTTCATCGCGGCGGCGACCAGCGCGCCCTCCATCGGGTCGCCCTCGCTGCGCCACAGGCCGCCGGGCCCGCGCACCAGCACGGCGTCGTTGCAAAGCAAGCCGCAGCGCGCGAGGCTGACCGTGACGTGCGGCGGCGCGGCGCATGGCTCGCCGTCCTTCACCAGCGCGCCTGCCGGCTCGTAGCCGACGCCGTCGAGCGTGACCTCGCCCTCGGCGGTGACGATGCGGCGCACGGTCATCTCGTTGCGCGTCAGCGTGCCGGTCTTGTCCGAGCAGATGACGGAGGTGGAGCCGAGCGTCTCGACCGCCGGCAGGCGGCGGATGATGGCGTGGCGCGCGGCCATGCGGCGCACGCCGATGGCGAGCGTGATGGTAATGACGGCCGGCAGCCCTTCCGGCACCACGCCGACGGCGAGCGCGACGACGACGAGCAGCGCGTCGTCCCAGGCGTAGGCGCGCACGAGGATGGCGAAGGCGAAGAGCAGCGCGGCAATGGCGATGGCGATGCCGGTGAAGCGGCGGCCGAAATCGTTGATCTGGCGCAGCAGCGGCGTCGTCAGCGTCTCGACCTGGCCGATCAGCCGGCTGATATGGCCGATCTCGGTTCCCATGCCGGTTGCGACGACGACGCCCGCGCCCTGCCCGGCCGCGACCAGCGTGCCCGAATAGGCCATCGAGAAGCGGTCGCCGAGCGGCGCGTCGTCGGCCACCGGCTCCTCGCTCTTGTGCGCGGCGACGGATTCGCCGGTCAGGATCGCCTCGTCGATCAGCAGCGCGCGCGTGCGCGTGAGCCTGAGATCGGCCGGCACCTGGTCGCCGGCTTCCAGCAGCACCATGTCGCCCGGCACCAGCGCGGCGGCGGGCACGGAAATACGCTTGCCATCGCGCATTACCGAGGCCTTCGGAGCGATCATGTCGCGGATCGCGTCGAGCGCCTGCTCGGCCTTGCCCTCCTGGATGAAGCCGACGATGGCGTTGACGAGCACCACGGCGACGATGACGCCGGCGTCGACGACATGGCTGAGCGCCCACGCGGCGACGGAGGCGGCGAGCAGGAAGTAGATCAGCGTGTTGTTGAACTGCGACAGGAAGCGCAGCGCGGGGTGCCGGCGCGGCGGCGGCGGCAGGGCGTTGGCGCCGTGGCGCGCGAGCCGTCGCGCCGCCTCGTCGGCGGAAAGGCCGTCATTGCCACTTTCGAACGCGTCGAGCGCCGCCTGCGCGCCGAGGGCGTGCCAGGCTTGTCCCGCATCCTGCGTCGTGTCTCCGGCGGCGCTGTCAGCTTTCCCCATGCAGTTCCGTTCCCTCTTCCTGTCGGGGCAATTCTTGCCCGATTGTCGCGCCCCGTTCATCCGGCGATGAAAGATTGGCCTGCGCCCGCTTGACGCAGCGGCGTTGAGCCTGCGCCCCCTCGCGCCTATATCTTGACGATCAGCGCCGCCCGGAGCCTCGCATGACCACCGCCTCCCGCAAAAACCCGCGCGAAACCCGCACGTCAAGCACCACACGCACAGTTGACAGCGGCAAATCGTTCAAGGCCCCGCTTCCCGAGAAGCCGGAACCGCTGGGCGAGGAGCTGTTCCGCGCCATCGACCGCAGCGCCGGCGCGCTGTCGGCGCAGATGACGGCCGGGCTTTCGCCGGCCGCGCTGTGGATGGCCTGGGCGGACTGGGCGCTTCATCTGGCGCAGGCTCCCGGCAAGCGCGCCGAGCTCGCCGCCAAGGGCTGGCGCAAGGCCTCGCGCCTCGGGCTTCATGCCCTGCATTGCGCGCAGGAGGACGGCACCGACTGCTGCATCGAGCCGCTGCCCGGCGACCGGCGCTTCGCCGATGAGGCGTGGAGGAAGCAGCCCTTCTCGCTGATGTACCAGTCGTTCCTGCTCACCCAGCAATGGTGGCACAACGCCACGCGTGAGGTTCCGGGCGTCTCGCCGCATCATGAGGCGGTCGTGTCCTTCGCCGCCAAGCAGCTGCTCGACATGCTCTCGCCGTCGAACTCGCCCTTCACCAACCCGGAGGTGATCGCGCGCGCGGCCACGACCAACGGCGCCAATTTCGTCGAGGGGTACAGGCAGTTCGTCGACGACGTCTCGCGCCAGCTCTCCGGCGAGCCGCCGAAGGGCGCGGAGAATTTCCGCCCCGGCCACGAGGTTGCGGTGACGCCGGGCAAGGTCGTCTACCGCAACCACCTGATCGAGCTGATCCAGTACGCCCCGGCGACGGAGACCGTGCATGCCGAGCCGGTGCTGATCGTGCCGGCCTGGATCATGAAATATTACATCCTCGATCTGTCGCCGGAAAATTCGCTGATCCGCCATCTGGTCGGCGCGGGCCATACGGTGTTCTGCATCTCGTGGCGCAACGTCACCGCCGCCGACCGCGATCTTTCGCTCGACGACTACCGCAGGCGAGGCGTCATGGCCGCGCTCGACGCCATCGGCCGGATCGTGCCCGAGGCGAAGGTGCATGCGGCCGGCTATTGCCTTGGCGGGACGCTGCTCGCGATCGCCGCCGCGGCGATGGCCCATTCGGGCGACGACAGGCTGGCTTCGATGACGCTGCTCGCCGCCCAGACCGACTTCACCGAGCCGGGCGAGCTGGGCCTGTTCATCGATCACAGCCAGGTCGACTACCTCGAAGACGCGATGTGGCAGCACGGCTACCTCGACAGCCACCAGATGGCCGGCGCGTTCCAGCTCCTGCGCTCGCAGGACCTGATCTGGTCGCGGATGCTGCGCCATTACCTGATGGGCGAGCCGCCCTCGATGAACGACCTGATGGCGTGGAACGCAGACGCCACCCGCATGCCCTACAGGATGCATTCGGAGTATCTGCGCAAGCTGTTCCTCGACAACGACCTCGCCGCCGGCCGCTACATGGTCGAGGGCTTCCCGATCGCCATCCAGAACATCCGCGCGCCGATCTTCGCCGTCGGCACCGAGCGCGACCATGTCGCGCCGTGGCGCTCGGTCTACAAGATCCATTATTTGAGCGACACCGACGTCACCTTCGTCCTGACGAGCGGCGGCCACAATGCCGGCATCGTCAGCGAGCCGGGCCGCGCGAACCGGCATTTCCGCATCGCCGGCAAGACCGACGCAGAGCCGTGCGTCAGCGACGACGCCTGGGCCGAGCGGACGCCGGCGCGCGAGGGCTCGTGGTGGCCGGCCTGGCAGGAATGGCTTGCCGGACGCTCCTCCCCGCAGCGCGTCGCGCCGCCCGCGATGGGCGCGCCCGACAAGGGCCTGCCGCCACTGGAGGATGCGCCGGGAACCTACGTCCACCAGCGTTAGGCGGCAGCCTCAGCGGGCCATCAGCACCGGCAGCGGCGGCTCCTCGATCATCGAGCGGGTGACGCCGCCGAGGATGCGCTGGCGCAGCCGCGAATGGCCGTAGGCGCCCATGACGATCATGTCCGCGCCAATGTCGAGCGCATGGCGGCGCAGCACCTCGACGACCGGGCGGCCCGCGCTCGGCAGCCGGTCGACGCCGACGCGCACGCCATGGCGCACCAGATAGACGGCGGCGTCCGCCCCCGGCTCGTCGCCATGGGCGTCCTCGCCTTCCTCCGGATCGACGAGGACGAGGCGCACCTCCTCGGCCGTCTTGAGGATGCCCAGCGATTCGCGCACGGCGCGCGAAGCCTCGATGCGCGAATCCCATGCCACCATCACCCGCTTCGGCTGGAGGGTCGCGCTCGCGCCTTCGGGAACCAGCAGCACCGGCTTGCCGGACCAGAAAAGCGCGCCCTCGACGATCTTGTCCTTCAGCATGCCGCCCGAGAGCAGCTCCGGGCCGAGCAGCGTCAGGTCGCAATAGCGCCCGCGCCGGCCGATGACGTCGTCGGCCCACGCGGTCTCGGGATAGACGCCGGAAATGTCGGCGGAGACCTCGCGCCCGGAAAGGCGGGCGGTGATCGCGGCGAGGCGCTCCTCCAGCCGCTCGGCATCGGCCTGCCGCTCCTGGACCCAGGCGTCGGAGATCATCGCCGCATAGGTGCCGACCGGCGGCGGGGCCGCGAAGGCAACGACGAAGACGGACAGATGCGCCGAGGCTTCTTCACAAAGTGAAGCAGCAAGATCGATATCGTGATCTCCCCGCTCGAGCCCGGCCACGGTGAGAATGGTCCTGAAAGTCATGAAAGCCTTCTCCTTGCGCCGCAAATCGCCGATTTTGCCAGCCTATCCGGTGCCGCGGCGGCGATCCTTGCCATGAATCAAACTGCCCGCGGAACGAACCGAGGCGATCCGGGGCGCGGCACCGCGCGGGCGCGCCGCAGTTGCCTCCCACCCCGTCTTGCCATACTGACGGCGGGAACGACCACGACAGCAAGGCTGTCGGGAACGACCGCGACAGCAAAGCCTGCCCAGCCGCGCCCCGTCAACCACTGGAGATCCGCGCATGAGCCTCCCCTTCATCGATCTCGCCGCCCAGCAGGCGCGTCTGCGCCCCGCGCTCGAAGCCGCCTATGCGCGCGTGCTCGACCACGGCCAGTACGTCATGGGCGAAGAGGTCAGGGAGCTGGAGCGCAAGCTTGCCGCATTCTGCGGCGCCAGGCACTGCCTTTCCTGCGCCAACGGCACCGACGCGATCCAGCTCGCGCTGATGGCGCTCGGCATCAAGGCGGGCGACGCGGTGTTCGTCCCCTCCTTCACCTTCGCCGCCACGGCCGAGGTGGTGCCGCTCACCGGCGCGACGCCGGTGTTCGTCGACGTCCTGCCCGACACGTTCAACATGGACGCCGAGAGCCTGAAGCGGGCCATCGCCCACGCGCGCGAGATCGGCCTCAAGCCCGCCTGCGTCATCCCGGTCGACCTGTTCGGCCTGCCGGCCGACTACGACGCGCTCATCGCCATCGCCCGCGAGAACGGCATGAAGGTGATCGGCGACAGCGCGCAAGGCTGGGGCGGCGTCTATCACGGCCGCGTCGCCGGCTCGCTGTGCGACATCTCGACGACCTCGTTCTTCCCGGCCAAGCCGCTCGGCTGCTACGGCGACGGCGGGGCGGTGTTCACCGACGACGACGCGCTTGCCGCGCTGATCAATTCGCTGCGCCTGCACGGCATGGGCGAGGACCGCTACTCCTACGCCCGGATCGGCATCAACAGCCGCATGGACACCATCCAGGCGGCGATCCTGATCGAGAAGCTCTCGATCTACGCCGACGAGATCGAAGCGCGACAGGACGTGGCGAAGCGGTATTCGCAAGCGCTTTCAGGCCATTACGAGACGCCGTTCATCCCCGAGGGGCTGAAGAGCATCTGGGCGCAGTACACGATCAAGGTGAAGTCGCCGGCCGAGCGCGAGGCGCTGCAGGCGCGCTGCCGCGCCGCCGGCGTGCCGACGGCGATCTATTATCCGATCCCGCTGCATGTCCAGGGCGCCTATGCGGATTTCCCGCGCGACCCGGCCGGCCTGCCGGTGACGGAGGACCTTGCCGGCCGCGTCATCAGCCTGCCGATGCACCCCTACCTCGCCTCGCAGGTGCAGGACAGCATCGTCGCCGCCGTCATCGGCTAATTTACCCGCCCAGCGCCTGCGCGAGATCGGCGATCAGGTCGTCGCCGTCCTCGATGCCGGCCGAAAGCCGCACCAACGAGTCGGAGATGCCGATGGCCGCGCGCTGCTCGGGCGGGATGGAGCCGTGCGTCATCAGCGCCGGATGCTCGATCAGGCTCTCGACACCGCCGAGGCTTTCGGCCAGCGTGAACAGCCGCGTGCGTTCGAGGAAGCGCTTCGTGCCGGCAAGGTCGCGGTCGAGTTCGACCGACAGCATGCCGCCGAAGGCATGCATCTGCCGCTTCGCGATCGCGTACTGCGGGTGGCTCTCCAGCCCCGGATAAAGGACGCGGCGCACGTCCGGGCGGGTTTCGAGCCAGCGGGCGATCTTCAGCCCGTTCTGCGAGTGGCGCTCCATCCTGAGCGCCAGCGTCTTCAGCCCGCGCAGCGCGAGGAAGCTGTCGAACGGCCCGGAGATGGCGCCGACCGCGTTCTGCAGGAACTTCAGCCGGTCGAGCAGCGCGCCCTCCTCGCGCACCACGGCGACGCCGCCGATCATGTCGGAATGGCCGTTGAGATATTTGGTGGTCGAATGGACGACGACGTCGATGCCCAGCTCCAGCGGCCGCTGGATATAGGGGCTGGAGAAGGTGTTGTCGGCGACGGTGACAAGGCCCTTGCGCCGCGCCAGCGCGGCGATGGCATCGAGATCGACGACCTTCAGCAGCGGGTTGGTCGGCGTCTCGATCCACAGGAGCTCCGTCTGCGGCCGGATCGCCGCCTCGACGGCGGCGAGGTCGGTGAAGTCGACGAAGCTCGCGGAAAGGCCGGCCGAGCGGCTGCGCACCTTGTCGATCAGCCGGAACGTGCCGCCATAGATGTCGTCGGAGGCGACGACATGGGTGCCGGCGTCGAACAGGTCGAGGATGGTGGCGATGGCCGCCAGGCCCGAGGCGAAGGCGAAGGCGCCTGCGCCGCTTTCCAGGTCCGCCACCGCGCGCTCGAAGGCGAAGCGCGTCGGGTTCTGGCTGCGGGCATATTCGAAGCCCTTGTGCACGCCGGGGCTCTGCTGGGCGAAGGTCGAGGTGGCGTAGATCGGCACCATCACCGCGCCGGTCGTGGGGTCATGGCTCTGGCCGCCATGGACGGTGCGGGTGGAGAAGGCCAGACGGTTGCTGCCGCTCGTGGTCATTTGCTCGAACGCCTCAGATGGTTGATCAGGTCGATGCGGGTGATGAGCCCGATGAATTCGTCGCCGTCGAAGACGATGGCGACCTCGTTGCGGTCGAAGACGGGCAGGAGCGCGTCGAGTGTCTGGCTCGCCTGCAGCGTGTGGAGGTCCGAGGCCATCGCCGCGCGCACCGGCGCGTTGAAGCGGTCCCAGCGCCCGTCATAGGGGCCGTCGACCCGGGCGAGGATGTCGCTCTCGTCGATGATGCCGACCAGCCTGCCGTCCTCTAGAACCGGAAGCTGCGACACGTCGGCCCGGCGCATGCGGCCATAGGCGTTGAGCAGGCTGTCTTCCGGCCCGACCCAGACCGTGCCGCCCTCGCGGTGCGCGCGGGCGACGAGGTCGCGCAGGTCGCCGTGCTGCTCGCGCGCGGCCAGCCCCTGCTCGGCCAGCCAGAAATCGTCGAACACCTTCGACAGGTACTTGTTGCCGGAATCGCAGACGAGCGTCACCACCCGCTTCGGCGTCCTCTGCTCGCGGCAGTAGCGCAGCGCGGCGGCGAGCAGCGTGCCCGAGGACGAGCCGGCGAGGATGCCTTCCTTCGACAAAAGCTCGCGCGCGGCGGCCATGCTCTGCCGGTCCGGCACCGTATAAGCCTTCCTCACAAGCGAGAGGTCGGCGTTCGGCGGAATGAAATCCTCGCCGATGCCCTCGACGGTCCAGCTTCCCGCCTCGGTCAGCTCGCCGGTCTTGATATAGGCGGCGAGCACCGAGCCGGCCGGGTCGGCGAGGATCATCTCCGTCTTCGGCGAGGCGGCGGCGAAGAAGCGCCCGAGCCCGGTCAGCGTTCCGCCCGAGCCGACACCGACGACCACGGCGTCGACGTCGCCGTCGAGCTGCCGGAATATCTCCGGGCCGGTCGTCGTCTCGTGCGCCAGCGGGTTCGCGGGGTTGGCGAACTGATTGACGTAGAACGAGCCGGGCGTCTCGGCGGCGATCCGCTCGGCCATGTCCTGATAATATTCGGGATGGCCCTTGCCGACGTCGGAGCGCGTCAGCCGCACATCCGCGCCCAGCGCCCGCAGGTGCTGCACCTTCTCGCGCGACATCTTGTCGGGCACGACCAGCACGATGCGATAGCCCTTGGGGATGCCGACCTGCGCCAGCCCGAGGCCGGTGTTGCCGGCGGTCGCCTCGATGATCGTGCCGCCGGGCGCGAGCACGCCGCGCGCCTCGGCGTCGGCAATCATCGACAGCGCGATGCGGTCCTTGATCGAGCCGCCGGGATTCTGGCTCTCGAGCTTGACGAACAGCCGGCACGGGCCGGTGTCGAAGCGCGAAAGCTCGACCATCGGCGTCTGGCCGATCAGCTCGAGCACGGAAGCGTGCGGCCGTCCCAGACGGGAAAAGTCGCTCGCGGGCGTGAGATTCTCGCTCAGGGTCTCGTTGAGGGTCTGGCTCATGGGGGATCCGGTCCGTTCCGCGCGACGCGCGCCGGCCGCGTTCCGTCGCGCAAACCGGAGCACCATCGAAATTGGTTCCGATTTGGCGGAAAAACCCGGCCATTCAAAGGAACGGATTGCCAATCATCGGGTTGAATCGGAAATCGGATTCCCCGATCTGGCCTCAGGCACCCGCGCTTCGGCGCGGCCAGGCCATGAGAGCCGGAAAAACGTGACCGACGGGGTACTGGTCATGCGCGGCGTCACGTTTTAAGCAGGAATCCGTCGCATTTTATCTTCGGTTACCATTTCCGCCGCACAGTCGGGGTCGAGTGGCGGAGTCGGGTGGTTTGAAGGGCGCGGAACGGCCGGGGGACGGTTGCCTGCAACGGGCGGCCATTTTTGCCGTCATGCGCCTGCCTAGATGCACTGATGCTCCGGCATCGCCGGCCAAGGAGAGGTGGCGGGCGAATTGTCGGAAACGGCCGAGGGCCATCGGCCTTGTGGGGGACGCATGGCGTGCCGGCTTCCGGGCATGCCCAATAAGGGAGTTCACCGGTGAAGGTGAAGAAATATATCTGGCCTGTCGTCGGCATCGCGGCCGTCGCCTTCTCGGTCTGGCTGCTCTACCACGAATTGCGCGGGCTTTCGCTCGACGAGCTGTGGGACAGCCTCGCCGCCATCTCCGGCCGCGACTGGCTGCTGGCGATCGCGGCGACGCTGGTCGCCTACGGCGCGCTCGCGGCCTACGATCACCTTGCGCTTCTCCACCTCGGCAAGCGCGTCGGCTGGCTCTACATCACCATCGCCTCGTTCACGACCTATGCGCTGTCGCACAATATCGGCGCGTCGGTGTTCTCCGGCTCGGTCGTGCGCTATCGCGCCTATACGGCGAAGGGGCTTTCGGGGGCGGAAGTCGGCGTCCTCGTCGCCTTCTGCTCGTTCACCTTCGCGCTCGGCACGGTCATGCTGACCGGCCTCGTGCTCGTCCTCGAGCCGGGGCTGACCGAGCGCTTCGTCGACGTCCTGCCGGTCGCCGCCTCCGCCGCGACGGGCCTGTTCCTGCTGGCGCTGGTCGCGCTCTATGTCGGCGGCAGCGCGCTGAGGCTGCGCCCGCTGAAGCTCGGGCGGGTCGAGATGACCTATCCGCGGCTTCCCATCGTCCTGCGCCAGCTCTTCATCGCCCCCATCGAGCTGATCGGCGCGGCGGGCATCATCTATTTCGCCCTCCCCGAGGCCGGGAATCCCGGCTTCATGATAGTGCTCGGCATCTTCCTGATCTCGTTCTCGGCCGCGCTGCTGTCGCATGCGCCGGGCGGCCTCGGCGTGCTGGAGCTGGTCTTCATCACCGGCCTGTCGGAAATGGACCCGGTGGACGTGCTGGCGGCGCTTCTGGTGTTCCGCCTGCTCTACCTGATCGTGCCGTTCATCATGGCGCTTTTCGTGGTGCTCGGCTTCGAGCGCTGGCAGTTTTCCCGGCAGGAAGAATAGACGGCCCGGCCGGGGGCATATCGGGCCACTCGATCGGCGCGTTCTCGGGCGCCATCGCGCCGCCGGAGACGATGAAGGCCATGGCGTCGTTCTTGGTCCAGTCGAGCCAGACCAGCCGCGAGGTCGGCACGATCTCGACGAAGCCGGATGTCGGGTTGGGCGTCGTCGGCACGTAGACGGCGGCGAGCTCGGGATTGCTCCCCCTCGCCGGGAAGACGCGCGTGACGATGCCGACGGCGCGCATGTGCTCGGACGGGAACTCGATCAGCACCACGCGCTGGCCGGTCGGCGTGCCGTCGCCGCCGAGCGAGCGGATCAGCGTCTGCGTCGCGCCGTAGACGGTGCGGGCGAACGGCACGGCCTCGACCAGCCGGTCGAAGGCATGGAGGAGACGCCGCCCCAGCACCGCGTTGGCGGTGCGGCCGATGAGGTAGAGGAACAGCAGCGCGAGGACCAGCGCCACCGCCGACTGGAACCAGCCTTCGAGGATGAGGTCGGCGAGATCGGGCGAGGTCGGGCGCAACGCTCCGGACAGCGCGAATGTCGCCGGCCGGCCGATCCAGATCAGCATGTCGACCGCGAACCACAGGATCCACGCGGTGACGCCGAGCGGGATGATGGTGAGCACACCAGCGATGATCTGCCGCGTGACCGATTGCATGGCTGCGCCGCGCTCCCTTACCGGTGTTGTCCCGCTCGCTTCCTCTCGCCCCTGTCGCCGGCTTCCGGCAGCGGCGGGCGCCATGATCGAAGCCTAAGGCGCGGGACGCGTCGTTTCCTTGTCCTGCCGCAATCGCCTCACGTTTGTGCCGCGTCCTGTCCGGCCGCCGGCTCCGTCTCGCCGGAGACGACGAGCGACCCTTTCGGCGGGTCCATCGCCGGCACGTCGGGGTTCGTCTCGGCGCGGTCGCGATAGAGCGCGGCGCGGCCGAGCAGCATCAGCGTCACCGGCATCGTCACCGTCACGAAGATGCCGATGAGGATCTCGTGGATGACGAGGCGCGATTGCAGCACGGTGAAGCAGATCATCGACGCCATCACGATCGCGCCGGTGCCCCAGCTCGTGCTGAGCGTCGGCGCATGGATGCGGTCGTAGAAGGATTTCAGCCGGAAGAAGCCCCAGGAGCCGATCAGCGTCAGCCCCGCGCCGACGAGCAGGAAGGCCGCGACGAGGATCGCCGCCCAGAGCGGAAGATCGGCGGCGTGGCTCATTCGATCACCTCGCCGCGCATCAGGAACTTGGCGAGCGCCGCCGTCGCCACGAAGCCGAGGATGGCGATGACGAGCGCGGCCTCGAAATAGAGCGTCGAGCCGGTGCGGATTCCGAAGACCAGCAGCATCAGCATGGCGTTGACATAGAGCGTGTCGAGGCCGAGCACGCGGTCCTGCGCGCGCGGCCCGCGGATCATCCGCGCCAGCGCCAGCGCCATGGCGGCGGCCAGCATGACCTGGGCGGCGGTGACGGCGACGGAGAGGATCGTCTCGCTCATTCGAAGATCTCCATCAGCATGTGTTCGTAGCGGTTCTTGATCAGGTCGCGCCAGCCCTCCTCGTCCACCAGGTCGAAGACATGGACGAGCAGCATGCCGCGCGCGGAATTGTAGTCGAACCACGCCGTGCCGGGCGTCGAGGTGATGATAACCGAGAGCACGGCGAGGCCCGTCGGGTCGCGCAGGTCGAGCGGGATCGAGACGAAGCCGGAGCGCCGCGCGCGGCGCGGGCCGCCGAGGATGATCGAGACCACGGCGATGTTGGAGCGCACGATGTCGTAGAGCACGATGCCGATCAGCTTGGGGATCAGCTCCCAGCGACGCAGGCGAGGCTTGGCCGGGTGCAGCGCTGCAAGCCCCTGCCCCGCCACGAGCGCGACGGCGACGGCGACAATGAGCTGGCCAAGCGAGAAGCTGGTGAGCGCGAGCCACACCACGACCAGCGAGGCCATCATCAGCGGGTACGGGACGATGCGGCTCATCGCGGCGCCTCCCGGCCGGTGGCGCGCGGCTGCTCCATCACCTTCTCGACATAGGACCAGGGCTGGTGCAGACCCTCGGCAGTCGCCTCCATGAAGCGCATGACCGGCCCGGCCTGCACGGTCAGGAACAGCGTCGCCGCCAGCAGCATGCCGACCGGCACGATCTCGATCAGCAGGACGCGCGGCACCACGATATCGACCGGCGCCCAGAAGGCGCGGATACCGGCGCGGCTCATCGCGATCAGCGCGGACAGGCCCGACAGGATCAGCAGCGTGGCGAGCCACCACGAGGCCGCCCCGATCTCGCCCGCCTCGCCGAGCCCGAGCGGGTTGAACATGGCGGTCAGCATCGCGAACTTGGCGAGGAAGCCGGGCAGCGGCGGCAGGCCGGCGAGCAGGATGCCGCACAGGCCGAAGCTGATGCCGAGAATGGCGAGCGTCGCGGGAATCGTGACGCCGACCTCCGGCTCGACCTCCTCGTCTTCCTCGCCCTCGCCGAAGGCCTCCTGCGTTACGGCGAGCACGTTGGCGAAGGCGTCCTGCCCGCGCTCGACCAGCTCGATCAGCAGGAAGAAGGCGGAAATCGTCAGCGTCGAGCTGATGAGGTAGAACAGCGCGCCGGCGGTGACGCCGGTCTGCGACAGGCCCATGGCGGCGAGCAGCGTGCCCGAGGAGACGAGCACCGAATAGCCGGCGAGCCGCCCGAGTGCCTGCGAGGCAAGGACGCCGATGGCCCCGAAGGCGATGGTCGCCATGCCGCCGAGGAACAGCAGCTGCCAGCCGAAGCTCGACGTGCCCTCGGGCATGCCGGCGGCCGAGAACAGCAGCGACAGGCGCAGGATGACGTAGACGCCGACCTTGCTCATGATCGCGAAGATCGCCGCCACCGGCGCGGGTGCTGCCGTGTACATGGTCGGCAGCCAGAAGGAGAGCGGCCACATGCCGGCCTTGATGAGGAATGCGACGCCGAGGATCGCCGCGCCCGCCTCCAGCATCATGCGGCTTTCCGGCGGCACCCCCGGGATGCGCAGGATCAGGTCGGCCATGTTGAGCGTGCCGGTGACGCCGTAGATCAGCGACACGCCGATCAGGAACAGCAGCGAGGCGGCGAGATTGATGGCGATGTAATGCATGCCGGCGCGCACGCGCTGCGTGCCTGAGCCGTGCAGAGCAAGGCCGTAGGATGCGGCCAGCATCACCTCGAAGAAGACGAAGAGGTTGAAGAGGTCGCCGGTCAGGAACGCGCCGTTCAGCCCCATCAGCAGGAACAGGAACAGCGTGTGGAAGTGCGGGCCGGCCTTCTGCCAGCGGCCGATCGAGAAGATCAGCGCGGGGATGGCCAGCACCGACGACAGCACCAGCATCATCGCCGACAGGCGGTCGAGCACGAGGAGGATGGCGAAGGGCGGCGGCCAGTTGCCGAGCAGATAGACGACGATGCGCCCCGCCCCCGGCTCGCCGCCGGAATGGGCGGCGATGAGCAGCGTCACCGAGATGGCGAGCAGCGCGACGGCCGTCATGATCGACACGGTCGCCTTGAGCAGGCGCTCGCGGTCGTCGAAGAACAGCAGCAGCGCGCCAGCCACCATCGGCAGCACCACCGGTGCGATGACGAGATGTTCGGGAGCGACGATCACCGTTCCGGCTCCCTGCCGTCGACATGGTCGGTGCCGGTCAGGCCGCGCGCGGCGAGCAGCACGACGAGGAACAGCGCCGTGGTGGCGAAGCCGATGACGATGGCGGTGAGCACCAGCGCCTGCGGCACCGGATCGGCGAAGGTGGCGGGGTCGATCTCGGCCGCGCCGGGCAGGATCGGCGGCGCGTTCACCTTGAGACGCCCCATCGAGAAGATGAACAGGTTGACCGCATAGGACAAAAGGGCCAGCCCGATGATGACCTGATAGGTGCGCGGGCGCAGCAGGAGCCACACGCCCGAGCCGGTCAGGATGCCGATGCCGAGGGAGAGGACGAGTTCCATCAGGCGTCCTCCTCGGCCTTGGCCGCCTCGACGGCGCGCACGCGATGGCTGCGCACCGACTGGTGGGCGAGCGCGATGAGCATCAGCACGGTCGCGCCGACGACGAGCGAGAACACGCCGAGATCGAACAGCAGGGCCGAGGCCGTCGGCACTTTGCCGATGAACGGGATGTCCGTGTACTGGAAGTACGAGGTCAGGAACGGCATGCCGAACAGCCACGCGCCGATGCCGGTGAATGCGGCGAGCAGCAGGCCGGAGCCGATCCAGCGCACCGGCAGGATGCGCAGGCGGTCCTCGACCCAGCGGGTGCCGCCGCCAATATACTGCAGGAGGAAGCCGATCGCCATGATGATGCCGGCGGCGAAGCCGCCGCCCGGCAGGTCGTGCCCGCGCAGGAAGACGTAGGCCGCGAGCAGGATGATGACCGGGAACATCCACTGCATGATGACCGAGGGGACGAGCAGATAGTCGCGCACGGTCTCGCCGACCTCGCGGTCGGGCCGCTCGTCGTCGAAGGCGTTCTGGATGCGCTGCTGCTCGGGCACGCCGACGCTGTCGGCGGCGGGGCGGAAGCGGCGCAGCAGCGCGAACACGGTCAGCGCGACGATGCCCAGCACCGTGATCTCTCCGAAGGTGTCAAAGCCGCGGAAATCGACGAGGATGACGTTGACGACGTTGGTGCCGCCGCCTTCCGTATAGGCGCGGGTCAGGAAGAAATCGGCGATGGTGTCGGGCGACGGGGTCGTCATGATCGCATAGGCGATCATGGTCATGCCCGTGCCGCACACGAGCGCGAGGAAGAAGTCGCGGTGGCGGCGCATGCGGGCGATGGGCCGCGCCGAATTGTCGACCTTCTCGATGCGCTTGGGCAGCCAGCGCAGGCCGAGCAGGATCAGCACCGTGGTGACGATCTCGACGACGAGCTGGGTGACGGCGAGGTCGGGCGCGGAGAACCAGATGAAGGTGACGCAGGTGACGATCCCCGCGCCGCCCATCAGGATCAGCGCCGCCAGCCGGTGATACTTGGCCTGGTAGGCGGCGCCGACGGCGCAGATCGCCCCGACGGCCCAGATGGCGGCGAACACCGGGTCGACGCCGGCAAGGCTCGGCCAGCCGGGATTGAACCCGCCGGCGAACAGCGGCCACAGCGCGGCGACGAAGGCGATGGAGACGACGAGGCGAAGCTGCGGCTGCAGGCGCCTTGTGCCGAGATGGCCCTCGAGCCAGCGCGCCCAGCGCCACGAGATGGTGACGAGGATGCGCTCGAAGATGCGCTTGCCCTGCAGCTCGCGGAACAGCGGCGGCCCGTCCTCGCCGCGCGCCAGATAGGTGCGCAGGGAAAGGTAGAGCAGCACGCCGCCGATCAGCGCCACCGTGCTCATGATCAGCGGCGTGTTGATGCCGTGCCAGACCGCAAGGCTGTATTCGGGCGTGCGGTCGCCGAGCACCGCGACCACGGCGGCATGGAGATATGGCCCGACGGTCATGCCGGGGATGATGCCGACGATGAGGCAGATCAGCACCAGGAGTTCGATCGGCAGGCGCATCCAGTGCGGCGGCTCGTGCGGCTCGCGCGGCAGGTCGACCGGCTTCGGCCCGAAGAACACGGTGTGGATGAAGCGCACCGAATAGGCGACGGCGAAGGCGCTGGCGATGGTCGCCGCATAGGGCGCCATGCCGTCGATGATCGAGCCGTGATGCTGCTCCAGTGTCTCGGCGAAGAACATCTCCTTCGACAGGAAGCCGTTGAGCAGCGGAACGCCCGCCATCGCCGCGCTCGCCACCATGGCGAGCGTCGCCGTGATCGGCAGGAAGGAGAACAGGCCCGACAGCTTGCGCATGTCGCGCGTGCCGGCCTCGTGGTCGATGATGCCGGCGGCCATGAACAGCGACGCCTTGAAGGTGGCGTGGTTCATCATGTGGAAGATCGCGGCGACGGCCGCCAGCGGGCTGCCGAGACTGAGCAGCGTGGTGATGAGGCCGAGATGGCTGATCGTCGAATAGGCGAGCAGACCCTTCAAATCCTGCTGGAAGATGGCGAAATAGGCGCCGAGCAGCAGCGTTGCCATCCCGGTGATGCCGACGATCAGGAACCATTCGTCGGTGCCGGACAGCACCGGCCACAGCCGGGCGAGCAGGAAGACGCCGGCCTTCACCATGGTTGCCGAATGGAGATAGGCCGAGACAGGCGTCGGCGCGGCCATGGCGTTGGGCAGCCAGAAATGGAACGGGAACTGCGCGCTCTTGGTCAGCGCGCCGAGCAGCACCAGGAGCAGCGCCGGCGTGTAGAGCTCGTGGTTGCGGATGGCGTTGCCCGAGGCCAGCACCACGTCGAGGTCGTAGGAGCCGACGATGTGGCCGATCAGGATGAGGCCGACCAGCAGGCCGAGCCCGCCGACGCCGGTGATGATCAGCGCCATGCGCGCGCCGTCGCGGGCGGCGGCGTTGTGGTGCCAGTAGCCGATCAGCAGGAAGGAGAAGATGCTGGTCAGCTCCCAGAAGATGCCGAGCAGGATCAGGTTGCCGGAGATGACCATGCCCTGCATCGCCCCCATGAAGGCGAGCAGGAAGGAGAAGAAGCGCGGCACCGGGTCCTTCGGCGACATGTAGTAGCGGGCGTAGATGACGACGAGCAGGCCGATGCCGGTGATCAGCATCGAGAACATCCACGCGAAGCCGTCCATCCTGAGCGTGAAGTTCAGCCCGAGTTCGGGTATCCACTCGATCTCGCGGCGCACCACGCCGCCGTTGGCGACCTCGGGGAACATCGATGCCGCGATGGCGAAGGCGGCGACCGCCACCCCGCCCGAGAGCCATGCCTCGCCGTTGCGGGCGTTTCCCGGCAGCATCGCCGCCAGCGCACTGCCCATGAAGGGAAGCAGGATCAGGAGCAGGAGCAGGTTGGCGTCGTTCATCCGCGATGCATGGGTTCCGAATCTGTCGCGCCGCCATCGGCGCGCCCGAGAGTTGAAAGGCTATGACACCGCCGGTCCCGTCAAGCCTGAATTCGGCGGGAGCGGCAATGTGCAACATTGTGCTGATGCAGACGCACAATGGCAGAATCCTGACGGGATGAACAGGCGGAACGCGACAAAAATGCGTCGAATCAGCGTCTTATTCGCCTCTTGGCAGGACCGGCGGCACTGCGGGAGGCTCCGCCGCCGCCACGACCTCCTGCGTCTGCATCTCGTGGAGCCATTCGCGCCAGATCGCGACGAGCAGCGCCATCAGCACCGGGCCGATGAACAGGCCGAGGAAGCCCATGGTCTTGACGCCGCCGATGAGGCCGAAAAAGGTCGGCAGGAAGGGCAGCTTGATCGGCCCGCCGACGAGCTTGGGCCGCAGCGTCTTGTCGACGATGAACAGCTCCGTCGCCCCCCAGGCGAAAAGGGCGACGCCGGCGAAGGGCGAGCCGGACGCGACCAGATAGACGGAGACGAGGGTGAAGGAGAGCGGCGCGCCGCCGGGAATCAGCGCCATGATGCCGGTGATGACGCCGAGCGTCACCGGCGACGGCACGCCGGCGATCCAGTAGGCGATGCCGAGCACGATGCCCTCGCCGATGGCGATCAGCGTCATGCCCATGACGGTCGAGCTGATGGTGGCCGGAACGACGCGCGAGATGCGCCCCCAGCGCCCGGGCAGGATGCGCTCGCCGAGCGTGTCGAGCTGGGCGACGAAGTTGGCGCCGTCCTTGTAGACGAAGAACAGCGCGATCATCATGAACAGCAGCGTCAGCAGGAGGTCGAACAGGCCGGTGCCGGCAGCCAGCACCGCGCGGTAGATCGAGCCGATATTGGCGCCGCTGACGATCTGCACCAGTTCGCCGAGCGCGCCGGGATGGCCGATATAGCGGAACCATTGCTCGTCGAGCCACTGGCCGATGCCGGGAAGCGCGACCATCCACTCGGGCGTCGGCGCGCCGGTGCGGTTGGTCTCAACCGCCCAGGTGAACCAGATGCCGACCTCCTGGATCGTGTAGCTGATGGCCATGACCAGCGGCACGATGAGGAAGGCGAGAATGAGCAGGATGGCGATGGTGGCGGCCAGTGCCCGGTTGCCGCCGCAGCGGCGCAGGATGTCGCGATAGACCGGCCAGCTGGCGAAGCCGATGACCAGCGCGGCAAGCACCGGCACCAGGAAGCCGTGGAAGAAGTAGACGCCGGCGGCGATGACGAGGACGAGCAGCCAGCGCGCCAGCGACAGCGGCGGGATGAGCGCGTGGCGCGCGGGCGCGGTGCTGCCGAGCCAGCGCGGCTCCTGCTGTTGGCTGGGCTTGGTGGTCTGGTCCATCGCCGGCTGTCGCGGCCTCCCGTCCTTGCTGCGCGTCGCACGCTTCATGAAAGCATACGCCATGAATTGTGTCGCATTGGCGAAGAAGCGCGGTCAAGCAGCGATTGGCCGGCAGCGGAATTCTTTGCTTTTCGTTGCGGCAGGCTCAGGCGGGGCGCGGGTTCGGCTGGCGCGGCTTCAGCCGCGGGCGCAGCACCATCGGGCCGTAATGCAGGGCAAAGCCGAAGAAGGCGGCGATCCACAGCGTGGCCGAGACATGCAGGATCGGCGTTTGCCCGGGCCAGAAGGCGGCGATGAAGCGCAGCACCGTCGACAGGACGATGGCGACATAGATCAGACCGGTGGCGCGGTCGGCCTTCAGCTCGCGCCCGGTGTGGCCGAGCGTGGAGCGGGTCATGACCGCGAGGGTCATCGCCCCGATCGCGCCGATGCCGAAGACGTGAATGCCGGCGACGGCAGGGACGGCGGCCGGAAACAGCGCCGCGAGCCCGGAGACGACGAGGCCGAGCGGAACGAAGGCATAGGCGACGTGCAGCACGACGACCAGCCCGTCGCGCCAGGCCCGCTCGCCCGCCCAGCGCGCCAGCCGGGCGACGTTGAGCGCGCCGGCGGCGAGGAGCAGAAGCCCGGCAAGCGGCCCGCCGGGCATGAAGGTCCACAGCCCGAGCGCGACGGCGGAGACGACGATGGCCACGCCGTCGAAGCGCCCGAACGGGATCGGCAGCCGGCCCGGATTCTCGCGCGCCAGCCAGTTGCGGGTGAAGCTCGGGATGATGCGCCCGCCGATGATCATGATGAGGACGAGGGCGGCGGAAAGCGCCAGCCTGCGGCCGAGATCGGTGATGCCGTAAGTTTGCGCCTCGACATGGAACAGCACGTTGGCGAGGAAGAGGACGAGGACGGGGGCGAGCACCTTGAGGTTGCGCCAGTTGCGCCCGGCAACGATCTCTATTCCCGCCGCGGCGGCGACGGCGAAAAGGAAGGCGCAATCGATCGCCATCGCCGCCAGCCAGCCGATGTCGGCGGAGAAATAGATAGCGACGCGCCCGGCGGCCCACAGCAGGACCAGGGCGAGCAGCGAATAGCCCTGCACCGGCAGGCGGCCGGTCCAGTTGGGGATCGCCGTCAGCAGGAAGCCGGTGATGATGGCGGGCAGGAAGCCGAACAGCATCTCATGGGCGTGCCAGTCGACGGGCGTGAACAGGCTGGACGTCTCGAGCGCGCCGGTCAGCATCGGCACCCAGGCGAGCACCGTCAGCCCGCCATAGATGGCCCCGAACAGGAAGAACGGGCGAAACCCATAGGACAGGATCGCCGGCAGCCCGTCCGGTCTCGTGCGCGGTATCGCCATTCGGGATCTCCATGGGGACGATCCTGTCGTGGGGACCGTCTCTAACTGGTATATCAAATGCGATTTACCAAGCACGACCTCTCCACCACAAGGGCGAAAAGGTCGCACGATACCTGACGCGCCGGGCGGGCGGCGTCTATTTGACCGCGAGCGGCATGCCGGCGACCGTGAAGGTGACGCTGTCGGCGACGGTCGCGACCATCTGGTTCAGCCGGCCGGCCTCATCGCGAAAACGCCGGGCCAGCGCGTTCTCGGGCACGATTCCCATGCCGACCTCGTTGGCGACCACGACCCACGGCCCGCGCGGCGCGGCAAGGACGGCGACGAGGCGGCGTATCTCGCGGTCGACGTCGTGGTCGGCCAGCATGATGTTGGAGAGCCAGAGCGTCAGGCAATCGACCAGCACCGGCGCGCCCTCGGGCATCACGCCGAGCGTCTCGGCGAGGTCGAGCGGCGCGTCGACAGTGCGCCAGCGCCCGTCGCGGCGGGCGCGGTGGTGGGCGATGCGCTCCTCCATCTCGTCGTCGAACGCCTGCGCGGTGGCGATATAGGTCCAGGGTGCCGGGTGCGCGGCGATCAGCGCCTCGGCGTGGCTGCTCTTGCCCGAGCGCGCGCCGCCGACCACCAGCGTCAGGCTTGCCTGCCGGTCAGCCATGGCCGCGTCCTTCCTGCATCGTGATCTTCATCGTTCTTCCCCCCAATTTGCAGACGAGCCCGCCTGCCCGAGGATCATACCCCGAATCGTCCTCGTCGCACCATGGCGCGCGGCGCGTTGACATCGCCGCCGGGCAAACCCTAAATCGGCTTCCACCCGTTCCGGCCGGAGCCGAAGCCGCTTGTCCTTTCACCTTCCCGGATTGCCCGTCCTCATGCGCGACGCCGCCGGCGCGATCTCGTTCTATACCCGCCTGCCCCTCCCGCTCGACGCCGGCCGGCAGCGGACCTTCGCCGACATCCAGTGGGCCGCGCCGCTTGCCGGGGCAGTCGTCGGCATCGGCGTCGGCGGGGCGTTGTGGCTGGCGCTGCTGCCCGGCCTGCCGCCGCAGCTTGCCGCCGCCTTCGCCATTGCCGCCGGGGTCGCGCTGACCGGGGCGCTGCACGAGGACGGGCTGGCCGACACCGCCGACGGCTTCGGCGGCGGCAGGAGCCGTGACGACAAGCTCGCCATCATGCGCGACAGCCGCATCGGCTCCTATGGCGTGCTGGCGCTCGGCCTGTCGCTGCTCGCCCGCTGGGCGGCGCTCGCCGCGCTCGCGGAAGCCTCGATTGCCGGCGCGATCCTCGCGAGCGTCGCGGCGCATGCCGGCTCGCGCGCGGTGCTTCCGGCCCTGCTGGCAGCCCTGCCCCCGGCGCGCGCCGACGGGCTTTCGGCCGGCATCGGCACCATGGGCAATGGAACCACGCTCGCGGCGCTGGCGCTCGGCTTCGTCTTCCTCCTGCCCTGCGGCCTCGCCTTCGCCGTCGTCTCGTCGCTGGTTCTCGGCCTCGTCGCCTTGCTCGTCGCGCGCCTCGCGCTGGCGCAGATCGGCGGGCAGACCGGCGACGTGCTGGGCTGCGCGCAGCAGGCCGGCGAGATCGCCCTCCTGTCGGCCGCGACCGTCTTCCTCCTGCCATGACCGGAACCGCCATGCCCGCGCCGACCACCATCGATGCCATTCGCGCCCTCGCAGCCGCGCTGCCTGCCGGCGACGAGCTGGCGGCTGCGGACGCCGCCTCGAGGCAGGCGACGCTGACCAAGCCGCCAGGCAGCCTCGGCAGGCTGGAGGCGCTGGCGGTGTTCCTCGCCCGCTGGCAGGGCCGCGCCGTCCCGCGGCTGGAGCGCGTCGAGGTGCTGGTCTTCGCCGGCTCGCACGGCATCGCCGGACGCGGCGTCTCGGCCTTTCCCGCCGAGGTGACGGCGCAGATGGTGGCGAATTTCGCCGCCGGCGGCGCGGCGATCAACCAGCTTGCCCGCGAGGCGAATGCCGCGCTGAAGGTCGTGCCGCTTTCGATCGGCGAGCCGACCGCCGATTTCACGCAAGGACCGGCCATGGACGAGGCCGCCTTCGTCGCCGCCGTGCGCGCCGGCATGGAGGCGCTCGACCCGCAGGCCGACCTCGTCTGCCTCGGCGAGATGGGCATCGCCAACACCACAACCGCCGCGGCCGTCGCAGCCGCGTTGTTCGGCGGCGACGGAGCAGACTGGGTCGGGCGCGGCACCGGCGTCGACGATGCCGGCCTCGCCCGCAAGGCGGCGACCGTCGACGCGGCGCTGCGGCTGCACGGCGCGGCGCTCGCCGACCCGCTGGAGGCGCTGCGCCGCGTCGGCGGGCGCGAGCTCGCGGCGATGTTCGGCGCGGCGCTCGCCGCGCGGCGCCGTTCCATTCCTGTGGTCGTCGACGGTTTCGTCGCCAGCGCGGCGCTCGCGCCGCTGTGCCGGCTGGACGAGGGCGGGCTGGCGCATGTCCTCGCCGGCCACGTCTCGGCCGAGGCCGGGCACCGGCGGCTGCTCCATCATATGAGGCTCGACCCGATCCTCGACCTCGGCATGCGGCTCGGCGAGGCGTCGGGCGCTTGCCTCGCCATCACCGTGCTGCGCGGCGCGCTGGCCTGCCACGCCGGCATGGCGACCTTCGCCGAGGCCGGAGTCTCGGGAGGCTGACAGTTTCGCATGATATGGCCGCCTTCGAGGACAACGCCTACAATCCCGTACCGATACCGATAAAGCGAGTACCACCGTTGCGCGTCATCGTCTCCCTCTCCTCGATCCCGTCGCGTTTTTCCGGCATCGGGCCGACCCTTCTGTCGATCCTGCGGCAGGTGACCCCGCCCGACGAGATCCGCCTTTACATCCCGCATCGCTACAGGCGCTTCCCGGACTGGGACGGCGCGCTGCCCGAGGTGCCGGAGGGGGTCGAGATCCATCGCTGTGCCGAGGATCTCGGGCCGGCGACGAAGATCCTTCCCGCCGTGCGCGATCTTCGCGGCGAGGACGTCGAAATCCTGTTCTGCGACGACGACCGCATCTACGATCCCGAATGGCTCGGCCGCTTCGTGGCGGCGCGGCGCGCGCATCCCGACTGCGCGATCGTCGAGGCCGGCCGCTTCGTTCCCGGCTTCAGGGGCACCGCCACCCCGCGCGCCCGGCCGCGCCGCAAGGGCTGGCGCTACCGGCTGGCCCGGATCGCATCGCTCGGCCTCTACGCGCCGCCGCCATGGGTTTCATCCGGCCATGTCGATGTCCTGAAAGGCTTCGGCGGCGTGATGATCAGGCCGGACTTCATTCCCGACTTCGCCTTCGACATCCCCGACATCCTGTGGACGGTGGACGACCCGTGGCTCTCGGGCTGCCTCGCCGCGAACGGCGTGAATATCTGGCTGAACGCGGGGGCGATCCCCTCGATCGAGCGGCGCATCGCCGGCCGCGATTCGTTGCTGAAATTCTCCGTCCGCGGCCATGGCCGCGACGACGCCAACCATGCCTGCTTCCGCTGGTTTCAGGAGAACCGGGGCATCTGGATCGATGCGCCCAAGGCGTGAGCGCGGCTAGAGAGTCCTTTGCCAGAACTCCATCGGCTTGACGGTCTCGTGCGCCTCGCCGACGTCGCGCCAGGAAAAGCCGGTGGCGAGGCCCTCGATGCGGGCATAGCCGCGCCTCGTCCAGAAGGCGTCGAGCGGCGCGTAGCCCGCCGGGCGCGCCGGATGGTCGGCCGGGCGCACGACCGAGGAGAAGACGCAGCGCGAAAAGCCGGCCTCGCGCGCCGCCTGCTCCCGTTCCTCGAAGAAGCGGACGCCGACCCCGCGCCCGCGATAGGCCTTCCGCAGCACCGACTCGCCGAAATAGAAGAAGTCGGCCGGGTCGAGCCCGCGCGCCGCGAACGGGCCGGCGAACTCATCGAAATGGTCGGAAAGCGGCGCGGCCGTCGCCGCGCCGACGAGCGCGCCGCCGTCGAGCGCGCCGATCACCACCGCGCCGGGCGACGCCATAAAGGTGGCGAGATAGCGCCGCTCGTAGTCGAAGTCTCCCTCATAAAGATAGGGAAAATCACGGAAAACCTCGATCCGTAGTCGGGCGAGGTCGTCGAAGGCTGCCTCCGCCTCCGGGCGCGAAAGCCGCCGGACCTCGACCGCAGCCGTCACGGCTTCAGCCTTTCTCGACCTGCGCCGTCCAGTCGGCGAGGTTGTAATAGGTGGTGACGCGCGAGATCAGCCCGTCGTCGACCTCGAAGAAGATGCCGGCCGGCAAGGCGTAGGTCTGGCCGTTGGCCTCCGGCAGCCCCTCGGCGGTGGAGAGATAGGTGCCGTGGACGGTGAACTCGGCCGCGCCACGCCCGCCGCCCTGCCCGGCCATGACGACCACGTCCTCCAGCCGCTCGCGGTAGTGACGGTCCATCATGCCGAGGAACCAGCGGAACTTGTCCTTGCCGATCTGGCGCTCGCCCTGGTTGATGTCGTGGGCGACGTCGTCGGAGAGGCAGGCGAGCATGGTGTCGCGGTCGCCGGCGTTGAAGGCGTCGATATAGCGGCGGACCAGCGCAATCGTGTCGGCTTCGCTCATGGTTCTTCCTCCAGCATGTGGTCGAAATAGTCTTCGGGGTCGGGCAGATCGTCCTCGCTGGCCGTGACCCGGCCGCGCACCGAGATGCCGGCCTCGTGAACCGTCTCGCGGCTGCCGGAGACGAGATGGTGCCACCAGTAGAGGTCGTGCCCCTCGGCGACAAGCCGGTAGGCGCAGGTCTGCGGCAGCCAAGCAATGGTGCGCACGTTCTGCGGCGTTAGGCGGATGCAGTCCGGCACGCTGGCGAGGCGGTTGTCGTAGTCGCGGCAGCGGCAGGTCTTGT
This sequence comes from Aquamicrobium sp., assembly GCF_023954335.1. Classification (NCBI taxonomy): domain Bacteria; kingdom Pseudomonadati; phylum Pseudomonadota; class Alphaproteobacteria; order Hyphomicrobiales; family Phyllobacteriaceae; genus Aquamicrobium; species Aquamicrobium sp. Next base: position 2,423,014 of record NZ_JAMLIE010000001.1, on the reverse strand, counting down.
CGTCGAAAAGGCGGCAGCCGACGCTCGTCCAGTAGATGTCGCCGGTGTCCTCGTCCTCGAGCTTGGCGAGGCAGCACTTGCCGCAGCCGTCGCACAGCGCCTCCCACTCAAGCGGCGTCATCTCTTCCAGCGCGGTGGTCTTCCAGAAGCCTCTCGACATGTCGGCGGATGTGGCGGTTCGGGGCCGGCGGGTCAAGCCCCCCCCCGGCCTCCGGGCCGTCATCGAGCGCCCCTACCCCTTGAGAATGCCGCGGCCGGCATAGCGCGCATGCGCGCCCAGCTCCTCCTCGATACGCAGGAGCTGGTTGTACTTGGCCATGCGGTCGGAGCGGGCGAGCGAGCCGGTCTTGATCTGCCCGCAATTGGTGGCGACCGCGAGGTCGGCGATGGTCGAGTCCTCGGTCTCGCCCGAACGGTGCGACATCACCGCCGTATAGGCGGCGCGGTGCGCGGTCTCGACCGCGTCGAGCGTCTCGGTCAGCGTGCCGATCTGGTTGACCTTGACGAGGATCGAGTTGGCGACGCCCATGCGGATGCCGTCGCGCAGGCGGGCCGAATTGGTGACGAACAGGTCGTCGCCGACGAGCTGGACCTTGGCGCCGGTCAGGTCGGTCAGCGTCTTCCAGCCATCCCAGTCGTCCTCGGCCATGCCGTCCTCGATGGAGATGATCGGGTAGTCGGCCGCGAGCTTGGCGAGATATTTCGCCTGCGCCTTCGGGTCGCGCGTCTTCCGCTCGCCCTCGTAGACGTAGTTGCCGTCCTTGAAGAACTCGGTCGAGGCGCAGTCGAGCGCGATGGCGACGTCCTCGCCCGGCTTGTAGCCGGCCTTCTCGATCGAGGCCATGACGAAGTCGAGCGCGGCCTGCGCGCTCTTCAGGTTCGGCGCGAAGCCGCCCTCGTCGCCGACATTGGTGTTGTGGCCGGCGTCCTTCAGGCCCTTCTTCAGCGTGTGGAAGATCTCCGCGCCCCAGCGCAGGCCCTCGCGGAAGGATTCCGCGCCGACCGGCATGATCATGAATTCCTGGAAATCGATCGGGTTGTCGGCATGGGCGCCGCCGTTGAGGATGTTCATCATCGGAACGGGCAGCACATGCGCGCCGGCGCCGCCGACATAGCGGTAGAGCGGCAGCGCGGCGGCCTCGGCGGCGGCGCGGGCGACGGCCAGCGAGACGCCGAGGATGGCGTTGGCGCCGAGCCGCGCCTTGTTGGGCGTGCCGTCGAGGTCGATCATCGCGCGGTCGATCTGGATCTGGTTCTCCGCCTCCAGCCCGCCGATGGCTTCGAAAATCTCGCCGTTGACGGCGTCGACGGCATTTTGCACGCCCTTGCCGAGATAGCGGGCGCCGCCATCGCGCAGCTCGACGGCCTCGTGCGCGCCGGTCGAGGCGCCGGAGGGGACGGCCGCGCGGCCCATGGAGCCGTCCTCCAGCACGACATCGACCTCGACGGTCGGATTGCCGCGGCTGTCGAGGATTTCGCGGCCGACGATGTCGATGATGGCGGTCATGGCAGGTTCCTTCGCCTGGATGCGGTGCAAAATTCGCCGCCGTCTTAGCGAAAGGCTTCTGCCGAGGCAATCTCCGCCATCATTTCCCGCCGTGGTTCCGCCAGGGCCTCAGAGCCAGTAGCGGGGAACCTTGTAGTAATCGTAGGAGGCGTCGCGCGCCTGCGTGCCGTCATCCTTGGTCAGGTCGTTGATGTCGTAGACCGGAGCCGCTTCGAGCTGGCTGCGGGTGAACGGCACGACGTAGCCGCCGCGATGCGGCTCGTAGTCGAGGCTGGCCCACGGAACGGTGTGGTACTTCTCGCCGATGCCGAGAAAACCGCCGAAACCGACCACGGCGTACATGATGTTGTTCGACGACTTGTCGAGCATGACATCCTCGATGGTGCCGATATGCTCGCCTTCGGTGTTGTAGACATCGGTGCCGATGACGCGCGATGCCTGAATGGCCTGGGTATGTCCTGTGGCGGTAGCCATGATGGTCTCTCCTGTGCGGCTGCGCCCCCGTGCATCAACAACGGGGCAGACGGCGAGGAGGTTCCGCTACAGCCCCTTGGCGATGCGGTCGAAGGCCAGAAGCGTCTCGATCAGGCGCGGCATGTCGGACAGGCGCACCATGTTCGGCCCGTCGGAGGGGGCGTTGTCGGGATCCTGGTGCGTCTCGATGAAGATTCCGGCGACGCCGACCGCGACAGCCGCGCGCGCCAGCGTGCCGACGAAGCGGCGCTCGCCGCCAGAGGAGCCGCCCTGCCCGCCCGGCTGCTGCACCGAATGGGTGGCGTCGAAGATCACCGGCGCGCCTGTCTCGGCCATGATCGGCAAAGAGCGCATGTCGGAGACGAGCGTGTTGTAGCCGAAGGACGCGCCGCGCTCGGTAAGCAGCACGTTGGCGTTGCCCGAGCCCGTCACCTTGGCGACGACGTTCTTCATGTCCCACGGGGCGAGGAACTGGCCCTTCTTGACGTTGACGACCCGGCCGGTCCGCGCCGCCGCGATCAGAAGGTCGGTCTGACGCGACAGGAAGGCCGGGATCTGCAGGATGTCGACCGCGCCCGCGACGAGCGCGCACTGCTCCTCGGTGTGGACGTCGGTCAGGAGCGGCAGCTCGAGGTCGCGCCGGAGGTCCGAGAAGATCGGCAGCGCGGTTTCCAGCCCGGCGCCGCGCTTGCCGGAAAGAGAGGTGCGGTTGGCCTTGTCGAACGAGGTCTTGTAGACGAGGCCGATGCCGAGCTTCGCGCAGATTTCCTTCAGGCTGCCGGCCATGTCGTAGGCGTGCTGGCGCGTCTCGAGCTGACACGGCCCGGCGATCAGCGCCAGCGGCGCATCGTTGGCGAAGCGGACATTGCCGACGCTGACAGAAGGATTCGGCGCGGTCATGGCGTTTCCTCGAACACGAACTCGACGCCCTGCCCGCTTGCCGGCGGCACGTGAAGGCGTTTCTCGCGCTCGTCGTAGCCGATGCCGTTGGCGTTGAACAGCGCGCGCGTGCCATCCAGCGAGCGCACGCCGAACGCGATGGCGCCAAGGCGCGGGCGCACGGCGTCGTCGCTTGCGGCGACACGCAGCACGGTGTTGGCGAGCGCGACCTCGGTCGTCCCGCCCTTCTGCGTCGCGTCGGCGCGGCCGGCGGCGGCGAGAAAAGCGGCGAAGCGCGCCGGGTCGGCCGCCTCGGCGGCGACGGCGGCTATCCGCGTCGCGCCGTTCGCATGGCGCTCCAGCGCCGAGCGGTCGATGGCCGGCACCTTGCGCCGCTCGCAGGCGAAGAAAAAGGCGTCCGCGCCGCCTTCCGGGGCGGCGAAGGCGAGCAGGAAGGAGGCGATGTCGGCCTTGCCGTCCGGGTCCATCGACGGGCGCGAGAATTCGACCATCGGCCCGCCGGACATGCCGAGCCGGGAAAATTCCGCATGGTCGGCCTCGGCGTCGCCGGTGGTGAAGACGAGGCCCGAAAGCCCCTCCTCGCCCCGCGTCTCGCGAAAACGCCGGTCGCCGGCGACGAAACTGTTGCCGGCGGCGACGGCCGCATCGGCGATCGCCGCATCGCCGACCGTGAGCGGCTCGATGAAGGTGCCGTCGGCGAAATAGACGCAGGCGTTGATCGTGCCGAAGGGATGGGTGCCCTGCGGCGCGACGGTGAAGCCCAGCCTCTCCAGCCGCGCCCGCGATGCATCGAGCCCGGCGACGGGCAGCACCAGATGGTCGAGGCCGCGCGTGCTCACACCAGCCGGCTCTGGTCGACCGCCGCGGCGATGAAGCTGGCGAACAGCGGGTGCGGCTCGAACGGGCGCGACTTCAGCTCGGGATGGTACTGGACGCCGATGAACCAGGGATGGTCGGCATATTCGATCGTCTCCGGCAGCACGCCGTCGGGCGACATGCCGGAAAACACCAGCCCGCACGCCTCCAGCCGCTCCTTGTAGTCGATATTGACCTCATAGCGATGGCGGTGGCGCTCGGAAATCGCGGTCGCGCCGTAGATCGAGGCGATCCGCGTTCCCTCGACGAGGGAGGCGTCGAACGCGCCGAGGCGCATCGTGCCGCCGAGGTCGCCGGAGGCCTTGCGCTTTTCCAGCATGTTGCCCTTGAGCCATTCGGTCATCAGGCCGACGACCGGCTCCTTGGCTTCACCGAACTCGGTCGAGGAAGCGTTCTCGATGCCGGCCAGCGAGCGCGCCGCCTCGATGCAGGCCATCTGCATGCCGAAGCAGATGCCGAAATACGGCACCTTGCGCTCGCGCGCGAACTTGGCGGCGAGGATCTTGCCCTCGGCGCCGCGCTCGCCGAAGCCGCCGGGCACGAGGATGCCGTGGACCTTCTCGAGGAAGGGCGACGGGTCCTCCCGCTCGAACACCTCCGATTCGATCCATTCGAGCTTGACGCGCACGCGATTGGCCATGCCGCCATGGGCGAGCGCCTCGATCAGCGATTTGTAGGCGTCCTTGAGGCCGGTGTACTTGCCGACCACGGCGATGGTGACCTCGCCCTCGGGATTGTGGATGCGCTCGGAAATCTCGTGCCAGCGCTCCATGCGCGGCTTGGGCGCGGGATCGATGCCGAAGGCGGCCAAGACTTCGCTGTCGAGGCCTTCCTTGTGATAGGCCATCGGCACGTCATAGATATGGGCCACGTCGAGCGCCTGGATGACGGCCGATTCGCGCACGTTGCAGAACAGCGACAGCTTGCGGCGCTCTTCCTTGGGAATCTGCCGGTCGGCGCGCACGAGCAGGATGTCCGGCGCGATGCCGATGGAGCGCAGCTCCTTGACCGAATGCTGCGTCGGCTTGGTCTTCAGCTCGCCCGCGGTCGGGATCCACGGCATCAGCGTCAGGTGGATATAGACCGCCTGCCCGCGCGGCAGCTCGTTGCCGATCTGGCGGATGGTCTCGAGGAACGGCATCGCCTCGATGTCGCCGACCGTGCCGCCGATCTCGCACAGGACGAAGTCGTAGTCCTCGTTGCCGTCGAGGACGAAGTTCTTGATCTCGTCGGTGACGTGCGGGATCACCTGCACGGTCGCGCCGAGATAGTCGCCGCGCCGCTCGCGCTCGATGATGTTCTTGTAGATGCGGCCGGTGGTGATGTTGTCGTGACGGTCGGCCGAGCGCCCGGTGAAGCGCTCGTAATGGCCGAGGTCGAGGTCGGTCTCCGCGCCGTCGTCGGTGACGAAGACCTCGCCGTGCTGATACGGGCTCATCGTGCCCGGATCGACATTGAGATAGGGGTCGAGCTTGCGCAGTCGCACACGGTAGCCACGCGCCTGCAACAATGCTCCGAGAGCCGCCGCAGCGATGCCTTTGCCGAGTGAGGAGACCACGCCGCCGGTTATGAAAACATATCGCGCCATGGGAACCGAGCCTTAGCCGGGCGAATCTGATTCCGCCAGCGGAAAATCGCGCAATCCGGTTTTTCCCAGAACGCATGCCTTCGCAGCGCCCGCTTGATCGAGCGCAAGGAAGCTGTCATGCGAAAGGATATGGGTTTCCACGGCGGAAGGCCGCATCAAGAGGGAGAAAGCCATGTACAGCACCATCATCGTTCCGATCGACCTTTCGCAGGAAACGAAAGGCCGGCGCATCCTCGATCTCGCCACCCGGCTCGGCGGCGACGGCGCCCGCATCATTCTCGCCAACATCCTCGAGGAGCTGCCGGGCTATGTCGCGATAGAGCTGCCGGCGGGCCTGATGGACCAGTCGCGCGCGGATGCCGAGGCGAAGCTGAAGGCGATCGCCGCCGATGCCGGCGTCAAGGCCGAGATCGCCGTGCGCGTCGGCCACCCCGGCAACGAAATCCTCGAGCTGGCCGAGGAAACCAAGGCGGACCTGATCATCGTCGCCTCGCACCGCCCCGGCCTTCAGGACTATTTCATCGGCTCGACCGCCGGCCGCGTCGTGCGCCACGCCAATTGCTCGGTGCTCGTCACCCGCTGACGCGCCGCGCGAGGCCAGGAAACGAAAAACGGGCGGTAACCGCCCGTTTTTTATTGCCCCGATGAAGCCGAAAGACGGCTTACTGGCCGCTCGGCACCTGCGGCTGCGCTGGTTCGGCCGGCGCAGGCGGCGTATCGGAGCCGCCGAGCTGGTCGAGCACGCCGCCACTGCCGGCCGGAGCGCCCTGCTCGGTCGTCTGCGGAACGCGGTCGAGGATGTCGATGGGCTGCTCGCCGTAGCGGGCGAGGATGGAGAGCGCGAGCGAGGTGGCGAAGAACGCGGCCGCGAGCAGCGCCGTGGTGCGGGTCAGCGCGTTCGCCGCGCCGCGCGCCGTCATGAAGCCCGAGCCGCCGCCGATGCCGAGGCCGCCGCCTTCGGAACGCTGCAACAGCACCACGCCGACGAGGGCGAGGACGACCATCAGATGGATGACGATGAGGAGTGTCTGCATGGTTCGCTTCCGCAAATTCTAGTTCCGCGCGCGGCGCTGGCGACGCCGGCCGGACGCGGCTCAATACACGGCTTCGCCGCGCTTTCCAACCCATATGGCCCCGCGATGCGGAGCAAAAAAGGCCGCGCGGCGGAATTTCGCCTCAGAGCGAGCGGTAGGCTTCCGCGATCCCGAGGAAATCGGTGGCCTTGAGGCTCGCGCCGCCGACCAGCGCGCCGTCGACATTGGCGATCCCCATCAGCTCGACCGCGTTGCCCGGCTTGACCGAGCCGCCATAGAGGATGCGCACTTTCGCCGCTTCGGCGCCGAGCAGCTTTTCCAGCTCCTTGCGGATATGGGCATGCGCCTCGGCGACATCGGCGGCGGACGGCGTCAGGCCCGTGCCGATGGCCCAGACCGGCTCGTAGGCGACGACCGCGTTGGCGGCCGTGGCGCTCGCCGGCACGGAAGCCGCGATCTGCGTCGACAGCACGTCGAGCGTCCTGCCCGCCTCGCGCTCGTCCCTGGTCTCGCCGATGCAGATGATGGCGGCGATGCCGGCCCGCCACGCGGCCATGGCCTTGGCGTTGACGATCGCGTCCGTCTCGCCGTGGTCGGTGCGGCGCTCGGAATGGCCGACGATGACGAAGGACGCGCCGGCGTCCTTGAGCATCTCGGCCGAGACGTCGCCGGTATGCGCGCCGCTTTCACTGGCGTGGCAGTCCTGCCCGCCGGTCTTCACCGGGCTGTTGCGCAGCACGTCGGACGCACGGGCGAGCAGCGTCGCCGGAACGCACACGAGCGCGTCGGTCTCGGTCTCCAGGCCGTGCATGAAGCCGTTGCCGATGGCGACCGCCTCGGCAAGCGAGGCGCTGGTGCCGTTCATCTTCCAGTTGCCGGCGACGAGCGGGCGGATACCGGGGGTCATCGGGCTTGTCCCTTCCTTGCTTTGGCCATGTTGGCTGGCTTCCTAGCAAAAACCGGGCACAAAGCAATCGACACCGGCCGGGAAGGACGGTATTGCCCTTTCTCGCATCTGTTAACCGGAAGACGACATGCTCACCATCCTCAGAAACGCCGCCGGAACATGGGTCGCCAAGCTGCTTCTCCTCCTGCTTGTGCTGTCCTTCGCCGTCTGGGGCATTTCGGGGCAGATCGCCGGCGGCCTCGGCTCCAACGTGGTGAGCGTGGGCGAGACGCGCGTTTCCGTCACCGAGTACCGCCTCGCCTATGACCGGCAGGTCGCGCAGTTCTCGCAGCAGTTCGGCCGCCCGATCACCCGCGAGCAGGCGCAGGCCTTCGGCATCGACCAGATGGTGCTGGCGCAGCTCGTCGCCGGCGCGGTGCTGGACGAGCAGGCGCGCGAGATGCGGCTCGGCCTGTCGCGCGACCGCCTCGCGGCGCTGACGGCCGAGGACCCGGCGTTCCGCGGCCCCGACGGGCGCTTCGACCGCAACCAGTTCGAATGGGTGCTGCGTCAGGTCGGCATGTCGGCCAACGACTACCTGAAGAACCGCGGCCAGGTCGCGGTACGCCAGCAGATCGTCGAGGCCGTCTCCGACGGCATGAAGGCGCCCGATGCGCTGCTGCGCGCGGTCTCGCTCTATTCCGGCGAGGACCGCACGGTCGACTATCTCGTCCTGCCGCGCTCGCTGGTCGAGCCGGTGGAAGCGCCGTCCGAAGAGGCGGTCGCTGCCTGGTTCGAGGCCAACAAGGCCAGCTATGCCGCGCCCGAATACCGCGAGATCTCCTACATCAAGCTCGAGCCGGACGACATCGCCGACCCCGCCGCCATCTCGGAGGACGACGCCCGCGCCTATTACCAGCGCACGATCTCGCGCTTCACCAGCGCCGAGCAGCGCACCATCGAGCAGATCGTCTTCGCCGACGAGGCGAAGGCGGCGGCCGCGCTGGAGCGCATCCGCGGCGGCGCGACGTTCGAGGACATCGTGGCCGAGGAAGGCAAGACCCTGCCCGACGTGCTGCTCGGCACGTTCGAGAAGGACAAGGTGGCGGACCCGGCCATCGCCGAGGCCGCCTTCTCGCTCGATCAGGGCGCGGTGAGCGAGGTCGTGCCGGGCGCGTTCGGGCCGATCCTGCTGCGCGTCACCGCGATCACCCCCGAGCGGGTCACGCCCTTCGAGGAAGTGGCCGAGACCGTGCGCAACGAACTCGCGCTCGACGAGGCTAACCGGGTGCTGCTCGACGTCCACGACGCCTATGAGGACGCCCGCGCCGGCGGCGACACCATGGCCGAGGCCGCGGACAAGCAGCGCCTCAAGGTCGTTACCATCGACGCCATCGACCGCAACGGCCGCACGCCGGAAGGCACGGTGCTGACCGACCTTCCGCAGTCGAGCGAGCTGCTGCGCGAGGCGTTCGAGGCGGAGCCGGGCATGGAGAACCCGCCGATCAGCATCGGCTCGGTCGGCTTCCTGTTCTACGAGGTCGATTCCGTCGCCCCGGCGCGCGAGCGCACGCTGGACGAGGTGCGCGACCGCGTCGCCGCCGACTGGACGGCCAACGAGGCCTCGACCCGGCTGGCGCAGAAGGCCGTCGAGACCGAAAACGCGATCGCCGGCGGCCGGCCGATCGCCGAGGTGGCGGGCGAGCTCGGGCTGGAGGCGCAGACGCGCCGCGGCCTGAAGCGCGACGGCACCGACAGCGATCTCGGCGAGGCGGGCATCGCCGCCGTGTTCGGCGTCGGGCGCGGCCAGACCGGCGTCACTCCCGGAGAGAGCGGCGACACTCAGATCGTCTTCCATGTCACCGACGTCGTCCACCCGGTCGATGCCGGCCCGGATGCGCTGCCGCAGGCGATGCGCGACCGCTACGCCAGCGGGCTCGCCGACGACCTTCTCGACCAGCTCGTCGCGAGATTGCAGAGCCAGTATCCGGTCAGCGTCGACCGTGCGGCGATGCAGCAGGCCCTCAGCTTCTGAGGCCGCGCGGATGGCGGACCTGAAAGCCCATATCGCCAAGGTGGCCAACGGCACGCCGCTGTCCTTCGAGGAAGCGCGCGAGGCGTTCGACGTCATCATGTCGGGCGAGGCGACGCCGAGCCAGATCGGCGGCTTCCTGATGGCGCTGCGCGTGCGCGGCGAGACTGTGGCCGAGATTTCCGGCGCCGTCGCCACCATGCGCGCCAAGATGCTGCCGGTGAAGGCGCCGGCCGGCGCCATCGACATCGTCGGCACCGGCGGCGACGCCTCCGGCTCCTACAACGTCTCGACCTGCGCCGCCTTCATCGTCGCCGGCGCGGGCGTGCCCGTGGCCAAGCACGGCAACCGGGCGCTGTCGTCGAAATCCGGCGCGGCCGACGCCCTCGCCGCGCTCGGCATCAATATCGAGATCGGCCCGGACGCGATCTCGACCTGCATCGGCGAGGCCGGCGTCGGCTTCATGTTCGCGCCGCTGCATCATTCGGCGATGCGCCATGTCGGGCCGACGCGCGTCGAGCTCGGCACCCGCACCATCTTCAACCTTCTCGGGCCGCTGTCCAATCCGGCCGGCGTCAAGCGCCAGCTCGTCGGCGTCTTCTCGCCGCAATGGGTCGAGCCGGTGGCGCACGTGCTGAAGGAGCTCGGCTCGGAAGCGGTCTGGGTCGTCCATGGCGACGGCCTCGACGAGATGACGACGACCGGCACGACGCAGGTGGCGGCGCTGGAGAACGGCGTGGTCCGCACCTTCGAGGTGACGCCCGAGGAAGCGGGCCTGCCCCGCGCCGACCCGCAGGATCTCAAGGGCGCGGACGCAGCCCACAACGCCGCCGCGCTGCGCGCCGTGCTGGCCGGCGCGAAGAACGCCTATCGCGACATCGCTGTGCTGAACGCCGCCGGCGCGCTGGTCGTCGCCGGCAAGGCCAGAACCCTCGTCGAAGGCGTCGAGATCGCCTCGCATTCGATCGACAACGGCTCGGCCCTTTCGGTGCTGGAGCTGCTCGGCCACGTCTCCAACCGGGGAACGGTCTCCAACCGGGGGACTGGGGCATGAGCGACATCCTGCGCCGGATCGAGGCATACAAGCGCGAGGAGATCGCCGCCGCCAAGGCGGCGCTGCCGCTCGCCGAGGTCAGGGCGCGCGCCGCCGGTGCCGCCCCGCCGCGCGGTTTCCGCGCCGCGCTGGAGGCGAAGCATCGCGCCGGGCTTCTGGCGCTGATCACCGAGATCAAGAAGGCGAGCCCGTCCAAGGGGCTGATCCGCGCCGATTTCGACCCGCCCTCGCTCGCCCGCGCCTATGAGGCCGGCGGCGCGGCCTGCCTTTCGGTGCTGACGGATCGCCCGTCCTTCCAGGGTGCGCCCGAGTTCCTGATGCAGGCGCGCGACGCGACTGCCCTCCCCGCCCTGCGCAAGGACTTCATGTTCGAGCCCTATCAGGTTCACGAGGCGCGGAGCTGGGGCGCGGACGCGATCCTCGTCATCATGGCCAGCCTCACCGACGACGAGGCCAAGGCGCTCGAGGACGAGGCGCACGGCCTCGGCATGGACGTTCTGGTCGAGGTCCACGACGAGGCGGAGCTGGAGCGCGCGCTGAAGCATCTTTCCTCGCCGCTCCTCGGCATCAACAACCGCAATTTGCGCACCTTCGAGGTCGGTCTCGAAACGTCGGAGCGGCTGGCGCGGCTCATTCCCGCCGGCAAGCTCGTCATCGGCGAAAGCGGCATCTTCACCCATGCCGACTGCCTGCGCCTGAAGGAAAGCGGAATCGAGACCTTCCTCGTCGGCGAGAGCCTAATGCGGCAGGACGACGTCACCGCTGCGACCCGCGCCCTGCTCGGGCTGACGGAATAGGCCATGGCCTCGCTCACCCACATCGGCGCGAGCGGCGAGGCCGACATGGTCGATGTCGGCGGCAAGGACGAAACCGAGCGCACGGCGATCGCCGAGGGCGCGGTCGTCATGAAGCCGGAAACGCTGGCGCTCATCCTCGAGGGCAACGCCAAGAAGGGCGACGTGATCGCCACGGCGCGGATCGCCGGCATCATGGCTGCCAAGCGCACCCATGAGCTGATACCGCTCTGCCACCCCCTGCTGCTGACCAAGGTGTCGGTCGACATCGTGCCGGACGAGGCGCTGCCCGGCCTGCGTGTCACTGCGCTCGCCCGCGTCACCGGCAAGACCGGCGTCGAGATGGAGGCGCTGACGGCGGCGTCCGTCGCGTGCCTGACCGTCTACGACATGGCCAAGGCCGTGGACCGCGAGATGACCGTCACCGGCATACGGCTCGTCGAGAAGCGTGGCGGCAAGTCGGGCGATTACCGCAGGCAGGCGGACTGACATGGCCGCCGGCCTCCTGCCGGTCGACGAGGCGCTGGCGCGGATCTTCGACGGCGTCCTGCCCCTTCCGGCGGAAGACGTTCCTCTCCACGAGGCCGCTGGCCGTGCCCTCGCCGCCGACATCGTCGCCGCGCGGGCGCAGCCGCCCTTCCCCGCCTCGGCCATGGACGGCTATGCCGTGCGTGCGGCCGATGTCGCAACCGTGCCGGCGACGCTTGCGCTCGTCGGCCGCTCGGTTGCCGGCCGGCGATTCGCTGGCAGCATCTGCCCCGGCGAGGCCGTGCGCATCTTCACCGGCGCGCCGGTTCCCGACGGCGCGGATGCGATCCTGATCCAGGAAGACGCCGATGCCGGCGCGGACGGCACCGTCACAGCGCGCGAAAGCGCCGCCGCCGGGCGCCATATCCGCCGCGCCGGCCTCGATTTCGCCGCCGGCGAAGCGGTGCTGGCAAGGGGCCGCGTCCTCGACGCCGCCGCGTTGGCGCTGGCCGCCGCCACCGGCGGGGCAGCGGTTCCGGTCGTGCGCCGGCCGCTGGTCGCCATCCTGTCGACCGGCAGCGAGCTGGTGCCTCCCGGCACGCCGCCAGGACCGGACCAGATCGTCGCCTGCAACGCCTACGGGGTCGCGGCGCTGGTCGGGCAGGCCGGCGGACGGGTGGCCGATCTCGGCATCGAGCCCGACGACGAGGCAAGGCTGCGCGCCGCGATCCGCCGCGCGCTGGCTGTCAGCGCCGACGTGATCGTCACGCTCGGCGGCGCCTCGGTCGGCGAGCACGATCTCGTCGCCTCCGCCCTCGCCGCCGAGGGCATGTCGCCCGGCTTCTGGAAGATCGCCATGCGCCCCGGAAAGCCGCTGATGTTCGGCCGGTTCGGCGACGTGCGGGTGCTCGGCCTGCCGGGAAATCCGGTTTCCAGCCTCGTCTGCTCGCACCTGTTCCTCAAGCCGCTGGTCGCGGCGCTGGCCGGTCTGCCCTATGCCCCGGACGTGCGCGAGGGCATCCTCGCCGCGCCGATGGCGGCGAACGACCATCGCCAGGACTATGTGCGCGCCGAAGCGGTCGTCCAGGGGCAATATCTCTCCGTCACCCCGTTCGCCACGCAGGATTCGTCGATGCTGAAGACGCTGGCGCGAGCGAACGCGCTGATCGTGCGCGTGCCGAATGCGCCGCCGGCCGCGGCCGGAGAGGCCTGCCGTGTCCTTATCCTGCGCTGAGGAATCGGTCGCCGTGCGACGGTGCGATGGCGTACGCTGGCACAACTTTTTATGGAACCATCCCGCACAAAACCTGTTATTCTGCACTAGAAGGGCAAATAGACGGACCATCAGGAGAACGTGATGTTCAAGATCGTTTCCACTGTGTGCGCGGCGGCGATGATGTTCACGCTGCCGTTGACAACGCCCGGATTTGCCATGCCGAAAGCTGCGCCCTCATGGGTTGAGCAAGGCGCGACGCAGGTTCAGGTTGAACGGGAATGGCGGCGTGGCGAGCGTCAGTGGCGCGGCGAGCGTAACTGGCGCGGCGGCGACCGCAACTGGCGACGTGGCCATCATCCGGGCCCCCGCTATGGCGGCGGCTGGGAGCGTCGCGGTGATTACTATTATCTTCGCGGCCATCGCGGCTATCGTCACCATCGTCCGGACTATCGCCAGTATAATGGCTGGTGGTTCCCGCCGGCAGCGTTCATCGCCGGCGCGATCATCGGCGGCGCCATCGCCAACGAGCCCCCGGTCCGGTATCGTCCGCGCGGGAATGCCCATATCGATTGGTGCTACAACCGCTACCGTTCGTATCGCGCGTCGGACAACACCTTCCAGCCCTATAATGGCCCGCGCCGCCAGTGCAGGTCGCCTTACGGCTGAGATGGCAGATAACGGACCGGCCTTCGCGGCCATCCGAAAGGAAACCCCGCCTCACGGCGGGGTTTTCGTTTTCAAGAGACCTTCCGCGCCTCAGCCCTACTCGTCGGCGGCGGCCAGCAGGCTGGCATTGCCGCCGGCGGCGGTGGTGTCGACGCACACGGCGCGCTCATGGGCGTAGACCACCGGGTCAATCGCCTGCGTCACCAGCCGCACGATCGGCCCGTCGCGGCCGGCGAGCGCCGTCCGCAGTGTGCGCAGCGTATCGGGATCGGCATCGCAGGCGACGACATCGACGTCGATGTCGCGGAGATTTGCCGGGTCGAGCGTTCCTTCCAATGCCTCGAGCGGCAATCCCTTGCCGATCAGCGGCGCGAGCGCGGCGCGGGCGCCGCGGGCGACGGCAAGCACGGCATTGCCCGCCGCCAGCGCCTGGATCGCCTGCGCCAGCAGCGTGTCGGCATCCGGGCCGAGGCAGAGCGCGGTGCCGCGCGGGCAGAGCAGCAGCGTGTTGGCCTCCCCCGTCGGCCCCGGCAGATCGACGGGACCGAAATCGACCGAGGCGGCGGCGGCGATCGCCGACGCGCCCTTGCCGCGCAGGTGCTTGCGCAGGATCTCGACCCGGTCCGCCCTCGCCGACCAGCCGTCGCGGGACGCATCGGGCGTATGGTCGCGCAGCGCCTGAAGCGAGACGGCGGCCGCATCGGCCGGCTTCGCCCCGCCTGCAGACGCGGCCTTGCGGAAGCGGCGCAGGTAATGCGGGCCGCCGGCCTTGGGGCCGGTGCCGGAGAGCCCTTCGCCGCCGAAGGGCTGCGAGCCGACGACCGCGCCGATCTGGTTGCGGTTGACGTAGATGTTGCCGGCATGGATGCCGTCGATGAGGTGCTGCACCCGCGCGTCGATGCGGGTGTGCAGGCCGAAGGTGAGGCCGTAACCCCTGCCGTTGATCGCCGCGATCACCCGGTCGATGTCGTCGGCGTCGAAGGTCGCGACATGGAGGATGGGGCCGAACATCTCGCGCTCCATCTCGCCGATCCCGGCAACGCGCAGGATGTGCGGCGCGACGAAGCGGCCCGACGACGGCGCATTCAGCCGGGCGACGAGCTTGCCCTCGCCCTCCATCTTGCGCGCGTAAGCGAGAAGCGCGTCGCGCGCCTCGTCGTCGATCACCGGGCCGACATCGGTCGACGCGAGCCACGGGTCGTCGAGGTTGAGCGCCTCCATCGCCCCTTTCAGCATCTCCAGCACCTTTTCCTCGACATCCTTCTGGATATAGAGGACGCGCAGCGCCGAGCAGCGCTGGCCCGCGCTCTGGAAGGCGGAGGCGACCACGTCGCGCACCGCCTGCTCCGGCAGGGCGGTCGAATCGACGATCATGGCGTTGAGGCCGCCGGTCTCGGCGATCAGCATCGCGTCGGGCGCGGCGGTCTTCGCCAGCTGACGTTCGATCATGCGCGCGACCTCGGTCGAGCCGGTGAAGCAGACGCCGGCGATGCGCGGATCGGCCGTCAGCGGCGCGCCGACCGAGGGGCCGTCGCCGGGCATGAGCTGGAGAATGTCGGCGGGAACACCGGCCTCCTGCAGGAGCGCGACCGCCCGGGCGGCGATCAGCGGCGTCTGCTCGGCGGGCTTGGCGATCGCCGCGTTGCCGGTGGCGAGCGCCGCCGCCACCTGGCCGGTGAAGATGGCGAGCGGGAAGTTCCACGGCGAGATGCAGGCGATGACGCCGCGCGCGCTGGTCCCCTTCTCGGCGGCGGCGGCCTCGGTCGCGTAGTAGCGCAGGAAATCGACCGCCTCGCGCAGCTCGGCAACCGCGTCGGCCAGCGTCTTGCCGGCCTCGCGGGCGCAGAGCGCGAAGAACTCGACGGCATTGACCTCGTAGAGGTCTGCCGCCTTCGAAAGCGCGGCGGCGCGCACGGCCACCGGGGTCTTCTCCCATGCCGGCTGCGCCTTCAGCGCCTTGCCGACGGCTTTCTCGACGGCGGCGGCATCCGCCTCGAACACCTCGCCGACGACCTCGTCGGGCTTCGCTGGATCGACGACGGGGCGCGCCTTCTTTCCCGCGCCCGCCTTCCAGCGATGCGGCGCGGCGAATTTCGCCCGGCCTTCCTCGATCCGCGCCATGGTCACCGGATCGGTGATGTCCCAGCCGGCGGAGTTGGCGCGGCCGGCGCCGAAGATGTCCGCCGGGCGCGGGATGGCCGGGTTCGCAGCCCGGCCTTGCGCGGCCACGGCATCGAACGGGTCGCGGGCGATCTCGGCGGCGCTGACGCTCTTGTCGACGATCTGGTGGACGAAGGAGGAGTTGGCGCCGTTCTCCAGCAGGCGGCGCACCAGATAGGCGAGAAGGTCGGAATGCGCGCCGACCGGGGCGTAGATGCGGCAGCGCGTGCCTTCGCTGGCGCGCACCGCCTCGTGCAGCGCCTCGCCCATGCCGTGCAGGCGCTGGAACTCGAACGCGTCCTTGCGGCCATTTGCAAGAGCGAGGATCGCCGCCACCGTATGGGCGTTATGGGTGGCGAATTGCGGATAGATGCGGTCGGTCATGCCGAGCAGCTTCCTGGCGCAGGCGATATAGGAGACGTCGGTGTTGGGCTTGCGGGTGAAGACGGGATAGCCGGAAAGCCCCATCACCTGCGCACGCTTGATCTCGGTGTCCCAGTACGCGCCCTTGACGAGGCGCACCATGATGCGGCGGTCGAGCTTTGTTGCCAGCGCGTGCAGCCAGTCGATGACGAAGGCGGCGCGCGGGCCGTAGGCCTGCACGACGACGCCGAACCCGTCCCAGCCGGCGAGATCGGGATTCTCCAGCGTGCGCTCGATCACGTCGAGCGACAGGTCGAGCCGGTCCGCCTCCTCGGCGTCGACGTTGAGGCCCATGCGCGCCTTCCTGGCGGCGAGCGCCAGCGTCGTCAGCCGCTCGACCATCACGGGCAGCATCGCCTCCTTCTGCGTCGCCTCGTAGCGCGGGTGGATCGCCGACAGCTTGACCGAGATGCCGTGGTTGCGGGCGATGTCGTCGCTGGAGGCGCTCTCGGCCAACGCGCCGATCGCATCCGAATAGGCGCGGTGATAGCGCAGCGCGTCGCCTTCCGTGCGGGCGGCCTCGCCCAGCATGTCGAAGGAATAGAGATAGCCCTTCTTGGTGAAGTCGCGGCCGCGCTTCATCGCCTCGGCGATGGTGCGGCCGAGCACGAACTGCTCGCCCATCTCGCGCATCGCCGCCGACACCGCCTTTCGGATCACCGGCTCGCCCAGCCGCCGGATCATCGAGCGCAGCGTGCCCTCGATGCCGCCCTCGCCGTCCTCCAGCACACGGCCCGTCAGCATCAGCGCCCAGGTCGAGGCGTTGACGAAGATCGACGACGAGCCGGAATGCGACGACCAGTCGTGCGGCGCGATCTTGTCGCGGATCAGATCGTCCATCGTGTCGGCGTCCGGCACGCGCAGCAGCGCCTCGGCAAGGCACATCAGCGCGACGCCCTCGCGGGTCGAAAGGCCGTACTCGGAAAGGAATATCTCCATCAGCTCGGGGCTCGACGCGCCGCGCACCGCCTCGACCAGCCCGGCCGCGCGGGCGGAAATCCCCGAGCGGGCCTCGTCGGAAAGATCGGCGAACCTGACAAGGCGCGCGAGCGCGGCGTCCTCGTCGGGCAGGTAGTTGTCGCGGATGGACGTGCGGAGCGATGCCAGCGTGTTCGATGCCATTGTTGACCGTCGGAAAAATTGGGGTTGGACCTTTCGCCGACATTACCATGCGCCGGAAAAGGCGGCCTGTCCAAACCGTTCGACTTTATGGGCCGCCCGGTCTATTGATGAGGCCCTATAAAGCAGTTTCGACCCGGAATTTCGATGTCGGAAGACCAGATAGACCGCATGGACCGCAGCATCCTCGCCGCGCTGGCGCGCGACGGGCGGCTTTCGATGGCCGAGCTCGCCGAGAAGGTCGGGCTGTCGAAGACGCCGGTGCAGGCGCGGGTGCGGCGGCTGGAGCGCGACGGCTACATCCGCGGCTATGCCGCGATCATCGACCGCGCGCGCATGGGCGAAGGCCATGTCGCCTTCGTGCAGGTCAAGCTCTCGGACACGCGCTCGGCGGCGCTCGACGCCTTCAACAAGGCGGTGCTGGCCGTTCCGGAAGTCGAGCAATGCCACATGATCGCGGCGAGCTTCGATTATCTGCTGAAAGTGCGCACGCGCGACATCGCCGCCTATCGCCGGGTGCTGGGCGAGCGCATCTCGGCCCTGCCGCACGTGGCGCAGACCTCGACCTATGTGGCGATGGAGACGGTGAAGGACAGGTAGGCGCCCTCGCCCCGCCTCGCTCAGTCGATGTCGGCGATGGGCTGGCCCGCGCCGCCCTCGATGCGCTGCGACAGCGCGGCCTCCATGAACTCGTCGAGATCGCCGTCGAGCACGTCGGACGGGCTGGTGCTCTCGACCCCGGTGCGCAGGTCCTTGACCAGCTGGTAGGGCTGGAGGACATAGGAACGGATCTGGTGGCCCCAGCCGATGTCGGTCTTCGACGCCTCGGTGGCGCTGGCCGCGGCCTCGCGCTTCTTCAGCTCGTCCTCGTAGAGGCGCGAGCGCAGCATCTCCCACGCCTTGGCGCGGTTCTTGTGCTGCGAGCGCTCGGCTTGGCAGGCGACGACGATGCCGGTGGCGAGGTGGGTGATGCGCACCGCCGAGTCGGTGGTGTTGACGTGCTGGCCGCCGGCGCCCGAGGCGCGGTAGGTGTCGATGCGCACGTCGGATTCGGAAACCGCGATGTCGATCGAATCGTCGACCACCGGATAGACCCAGACGCTGGCGAAAGAGGTGTGGCGGCGCGCGTTGGAATCGAAGGGCGAGATGCGCACCAGCCGGTGGACGCCCGATTCCGTCTTCAGCCAGCCATAGCCGTTGTGGCCCTTGACGAGGATGGTCGCAGACTTGATGCCCGCCTCCTCGCCGTCATGCACCTCCAGCACCTCGACCTTGAAGCCTCGGCGCTCGGCCCAGCGCACATACATGCGCAGCAGCATGTTGGCCCAATCCTGGCTCTCGGTGCCGCCCGCGCCGGCATGGACTTCCAGATAGGTGTCGTTGGCGTCGGCCTCGCCCGAGAGCAGCGTCTCGATCTGGCGTGCCTTGACCTCGCCGCGCAGCGAGCGGATCGCGCTTTCGGCGTCGGAGACGACCGACTGGTCGCCCTCCTCCTCGCCGAGCGCGATCAGCTCGATGTTGTCGTCGAGCGCGCGGGTCAGTTCGGTCACGGCCCGGATGCCGTCCTCCAGCCCCTGCCGCTCGCGCATCAGCTTCTGCGCTTCCTGCGGGTCGTTCCAGAGTGCGCCGTCCTCGGCGCGCGCGTTCAGGTAATCAAGTCGCTTTACGGCCTGATCCCAGTCAAAGATGCCTCCTCAGCAGGGTTATGGCCTGCCTGATCTCGTCGGTGAGCGTCTCGATTTCCGCGCGCATGCGTAGCAATGGTCCCTGAAAACTGAATCGGCGCGGACCATAGGGAGCGGGCAGTCGTCTGTAAAGGCGAAACGGCCGTGCCGGCGTCCGCTCAGGCCGGGCGTCGATCCGCTTTGCAAGGATGCGGCCGATTTGGCAGGATGAGCCGGAAGGGCGCGCCGGTCGGCGCGGCCGGGAGAACGACGCCATGGTGCGCATTTACGGCCACCCGTTCGCCGCCTTCTGCTGGAAGGCGTTCATCGCGCTCTACGAGCGCGAGGTTCCGTTCGAGTTCCTGATGGTCGACGCCGACCACGCGGAAAATGTCGAGGCCGTCGGCCGCCTCGCCCCGACAGGCCAGTTCCCGGTGCTGGTCGATGGCGCGCGCACGGTGATCGAATCGGCGGCGATCATCGAATATCTCGACCTTCACCACGGCGACGCGCCGCCGATGGTTCCGGCCGATCCGCGCGCCGCCGTCGAGGCGAGGCAGATGGACGGCATCTTCGACGACTACGTGATGACGCCGCTGTCGCGGATGGTCTTCAACGTCCTGCGCGACGAGGACAAGCGCGACCCGCATCTCGACGCCGAGGCCAAGGCGGTGCTGGACAAGAGCTATGGGTGGCTGAACCGGTGGATGGAAGGGCGCGAATGGGCTGCGAACGGCAGGTTCGGCATCGCCGACTGCGCGGCCGCGCCGGCCCTGTTCTACGCCCATTGGGGCCATCCGATCCCGCAGTCCCTCGCCGCGCTTCGGGACTATCGCGCCCGGCTGCTCGCCCGGCCGTCGATCGCGCGGGTCGTGGACGAGGCGAGGCCGTGGCGCGAGAACTTCCCCCTCAAAGGGCGCAGCAGCCCGGACTGACGGCCGCCCCGATGCCGGGGCAGCCGGCGGCGCACCGCCTCAGTAGAGGCCGCCGCCGCCTTGCAGGATGGCCTCGCTGGCGGAGGGCGACAGCTCGCGGGCGCGCTCGGCGGCCTGGATCTCGTCCATGCCAATGACCCAGTAGCTGTCGGCCGGGCCGGTGCCGGGCTTGAACGCCTCGACGATGGCGCCGCCGGCGCCGGCCTGCGCCTGCATGCCGGTCTTGCGGTCGACGGCGATCATGTGCATGCCCTCCGGCACGCGGAACTCGACAGGACGCGTGCCTTCCAGCACGTCGGCCATGAATTCCTTGAAGATCGGCGCGGCGAGGCCGCCGCCGGTCGAGCCCTTGCCCATCGGCGTCGGCTTGTCATAGCCCATGTAGAGGCCGACGACGAGGTCGGGCGTGTAGCCGACGAACCAGGCGTCCTTCTCCTCGTTGGTGGTGCCGGTTTTGCCGGCGATCGGGCGGCCGAGCTCGGCGAGGGTGACGGCGGTGCCGCGCTGGACGACGCCTTCCATCATCGAGGTAATCTGGTAGGCGGTCATCGGGTCGAGGACCTGCTCGGCGTCGTTGACCAGCTCCGGCTCGGCCTGGCCCTGCCAGTCGGCCGCGTTGCAGCCCTCGCAGCCGCGCTGGTCGTGCTTGAACACGGTCTTGCCGTAGCGGTCCTGGATGCGGTCGATCAGCGACGGCACGATGTGCTTGCCGCCATTGGCCATGATCGAATAGGCCGAGACCATGCGCATGACGGTCGTCTCGCCAGAGCCGAGCGACATGGCCAGGACCGGCAGCATCTTGTCGTAGACGCCGAAGCGCTCGGCATATTCGGCGACCAGCGTCATGCCCATGTCGTTGGCGAGGCGCACGGTCATCAGGTTTCGCGAGCGCTCGATGCCGGCGCGCAGCGTCGACGGGCCGGCCGCGCCGCCGCCGTAGTTCTTCGGCTCCCAGACCTGGTTGCCGATGCGGATCGAGATCGGCGCGTCGAGCACCACCGAGGCCGGGGTATAGCCGTTGTCGAGCGCGGCGGCATAGACGAACGGCTTGAAGGACGAGCCCGGCTGGCGCCAAGCCTGCGTCGCGCGGTTGAACTCGGACTGCGAGAAGGAGAAGCCGCCGACCATGGCCAGCACGCGGCCGGTGTGCGGGTCCATCGCCACCATGCCGCCGGACACTTCCGGCACCTGGCGCAGGAGCCAGCCCCCCTCGCTGTCCGGGCCCTCGCCTTCCTTCTTCTCGATCAGCACCACGTCGCCGGGCTTCAGCACCTCGGCCGGCGAGTCGGCCTTGACGCGCCGTCCGTCGACCGTGTGGCGCAGCGCCCAGCTCATGTCGGCCGCGGCGACGGAGACGGTCTTGCGCTCGGCCGACAGCGCGCCCGAAACTTCGCGGCCGGGCTGGAGGCCGACGGTCAGGCCCTCCTTGCCGGCTTCGAGCACCACGGCCAGCTGCCATTCCGGCACGTCGGACAGCCGGGCGACCTCGCCGAGCGGCACGCCCCAGTCGCCTGAAACGTCGATCGAGGTGACGGGGCCGCGATAGCCGCGCAGCGTGTCGTATTTGAGCAGGCCGTGATGCAGCGCCTTGCGCGCCTTGACCTGCATGACGGGATCGAGCGTGGTGCGCACCGAAAGGCCGCCCTCGTAGAGCGCGTCCTCGCCGTAGCGGGCGATGATGGCGCGGCGCACCTCCTCGGTGAAATACTCGCCGGCGAACAGGTAGGTGCCGGTGCGGCGCGGGTTGACGCCGAGCGGCAGCGCCTTCTGCTTCGTGCCTTCCTCGGCCTCGACATAGCCGTTCTCGACCATGCGGTCGATGACCCAGTTGCGGCGCTCGATGGCGCGCTCGGTCTGGCGGAAGGGATGGTAGTTCGACGGACCCTTCGGCAGGGCGGCGAGGTAGGCGACCTCGGCCACGGTCAGCTCGTTCACCGACTTGTCGAAATAGGTCAGCGCGGCGCCGGCAATGCCGTAGGCGCCGAGGCCGAAGAAGATCTCGTTCAGATAGAGCTCGAGGATACGGTCCTTCGGATAGGCCTGCTCGATGCGGAAGGAGAGGATGATCTCCTTGATCTTGCGCTCATAGGTCTGATCGGAGGTGAGCAGGAAGTTCTTCGCCACCTGCTGGGTGATGGTCGACGCGCCGACCGGCCGGCGGCCCGAGCCGAGATTCTGGACGTTGGTGACGACTGCGCGGGCGAGGCCCGTCACGTCGACGCCGGGATGGTTGTAGAAATTCTTGTCCTCAGCCGACAGGAAGGCGGCCTTGACGCGGTCGGGAATGGCCTGGATCGGCAGATAGAGGCGGCGTTCGCGGGCGAACTCGCCCATCAGCGCGCCGTCGGCGGCATGGACGCGCGTCGTCACCGGCGGCTCGTAGCGCGCCAGCACCTCGTAGTCGGGCAGGTCGTTGCTCAGCGAGCCGAGATAGATGGCGACGCCCGCCGCGACGACGAGCGCCAGCGTCACGCCGACGCCGAAGAAATATCCGATAAGCCGTATCATGCCCACTCCAGTCAGCGACCCGAAGCTATGCGGCGCCCGCAAGGCGCGCATCCTTCCGCGTCCGAATTCCTTTTCGGTCGCCCTTGTGGGCAAATTGCGGCGACAGGAAAGCGCCTTGTCGTGATTCCTGCAATAAAATACCGCCTGTGGCCCCGTGGCAACGGCGGCGGCAACGGCGGCGCGCCTTTCGGCGAGGGGCTCACCCCCCTGCCCCCTGCCGCGCGGCGGCGAAGACGCCGATCGCCTCGACGATGCCGCGCGCCGCCTTTTCCCGCCATTCGGGGTCGCGCAGCAGCGCCTCGTCCTGGGCGTTGGAAAGATAGCCGAGCTCGAGCAGGACGGAAGGAACATCCGGTGCGCGCAGCACCCGGAAACCGGCGAACCGGTGCGGATTGGTCGGAATCATGCGAATCGCCGTCGAAAGCTCGCCGACGAGCGAACGGGCGAAGCGGATGGAAAAGCTCTGCGTCTCGCGGCGGATCAGGTCGGCGAGAATGTCGGCGACCTCCTGATTCTCCTCCTCGACCGCGACGCCGGCGATGGCGTCGGCAAGGTTCTCGCGGATCGCCTTTGCGGCGGCCTCGGCGTCGGAGGCCTTGTCGGAGACGGTGTAGACCGTCGCGCCGCGCACGTTCTTCAGGCGGATGGCGTCGGCATGGATCGAGATGAACAGGTCCGCCTCGTGGCTCTGGGCGATTCGCACCCGCTCGTCGAGCCGCAGGAACAGGTCCCTGTCGCGGGTCAGGAACACGTCGAACTGCCCGCTGCGCTCCAGCGCCTGCTTCAACTCGAGCGCGAAAGCCAGGGTGATCGTCTTTTCCTGCGTCCCCGTCTCGCCCTCCGCGCCGGTATCGGCGCCGCCATGGCCGGGGTCCACCACCACCCGGAACCGCCGGTCGCCGGGCGCGGCGATCTTGCCCAGCCGATCGGCCTTGGGCGTGGTGCGGGTCGAGGCCGTGGTCTCGACCTGCTCGGCCATTACCCGGTCGAAGGCCGCGTCGGAAGACGCGGCGATGTCGGCCACGAGGCGGAAACCGCCGTCGGATTCGTTGGCGAGGATGTCGAGGCGCTCGACCGAGAAGGGGCCGTCGAACGAGACGATGATGCGCGAGCGCCCCTGCCCGAGATTGCCGTAATCGACGGAGGCGACCATGCCGCGCGCGGAAAGATCGTCGGCATCGAACGAGAAGCCGGCCTCAGGCATGTCGACGACGAGGCGGTGCGGCGCCTTCATCACGAACCAGCGGAATTCGGGATCGCGGTTGAAGTTGACGACGATTCGCATGCGCGCCGCGTCACCCGCCATCTTGTAGCCGCGGGCATGGAGCAGGTCGTCGGCCCGCGCGGCGAAGGCGGCGAGCAGCACTGCGAGAAAGATCAATGCCGAAAGCCCTGCCCGGCAGACCAGTATGGGGCAAAACCGGCAGGGATTCGTCTGCATGGCGTTCCATCGGCTGGCGGTCGACAGGACCGGGTTCGTACTCTTAAGGAGAAGTAACGCCGCATGGTTAAGCAACTCTTTAATCCGGGCCGGCGCCATCGCCGCGCGACGCCGGCGCATGAATCGGGGGTTGCCACGGCCTGCGCCAGATCATAAAAGCGTTGTCGGATCACCATCATGTCCGTGATCGTTCAAGCCTGCCGCATGCTTCTTCGCTCTGGCAGAGAAGATCAGCCTCGCGGCGTTCGAGGCCCGACCGATTCCGGTAGCGGTGTTTCCGACGAATTTTCTTGCAGGTCGCGTCCGCTGCGCGGTGCGTTCCTGGCGTGAGGAAAACGGCAAGGCCCCCGGCCGCGCCGGCTCGGTACGAGCACATCAGCGGGTCCGTCGGAGCGGACCTTGGTTTTAGAAACGGTTCGCATGTAGCGCGATGATCGCAAGCCCGACCATGCCCCAGCCCGGAAGAAACCGCGCCGTCACGGCCGCGGCCGGAATGGCTGGCCGGTCCCGGCCGCGCGCAGCGAACGCCCCATCATCCGGCGCGTTTTCCGGAAACGCACGACACGGCCGCGCGACAGCACGGCGTCGTCTTTCCGCCCGCGCCGGGGAGACAAGACATTATGCCCAACAAAATGCTTATCGATGCCTCCCACCCGGAGGAGACCCGGGTTGTCGTCGTTCGCGGCAACCGGATTGAAGAATTCGACTTCGAATCACAGAACAAGAAGCAGCTCAAAGGCAATATCTACCTCGCCCGCGTGACGCGGGTGGAGCCTTCGCTGCAAGCCGCCTTCGTCGAGTATGGCGGCAACCGCCACGGCTTCCTCGCCTTCTCCGAGATCCACCCCGACTACTACCAGATCCCCGTCGCCGACCGGCAGGCGCTGCTGCGCGCCGAGGCCGAGGAGGCGCAGGCCGAGGAGGACGAGGAAGAGGAGAACGAGGAGCGCCGCAACGGCAAGCGCCGCCGGCGCGGCCGTGGACGCGGCCGGGCCAGCGACGCCGGCAAGGCGGCTGCTGCCAGCGAGACCGCCGATGAGGCGGAAGCCGCCCCCGAGGACGGGGACGACGAGGCCGCCGCCGAAGACGCGGTCGCCGAGGTCGTCGTGGACGAGGACGACGCGGGCAACGGCCCGGCGATGGCCGAATCGGTGGCCGGGGACGTCGTCTCCGAGGAGATCGCCGAAACCGGCGACAGCGCCGGCGCGGACGACGACAATGGCAGCGACAGCGGCGACGACAACGGCAACGGCGACGACGAGGTCGTCTCCGTCGGGGCCGACGACGCGCTGGAGGAGGTCCACGAGCGCCGCCGGCCGCAGCGCAAGCAGTACAAGATCCAGGAGGTCATCAAGCGCCGCCAGATCCTGCTGGTCCAGGTCGTCAAGGAAGAGCGCGGCAACAAGGGCGCGGCGCTGACCACGTACCTCTCGCTCGCCGGCCGCTATTCCGTGCTGATGCCGAACACGGCGCGCGGCGGCGGCATCTCGCGCAAGATCACCAACGCGGCGGACCGCAAGCGCCTGAAGGACGTGGTCAAGGACCTCGAAGTGCCGCAGGGCATGGGCGTGATCCTGCGCACGGCGGGCGAAAGCCGCACCAAGGCCGAGATCAAGCGCGACTACGAATATCTGATGCGGCTGTGGGACAATGTCCGCGAGCTGACGCTGCAATCGACCGCCCCTGCCCTCGTCTACGAGGAAGGCTCGCTGATCAAGCGCTCGGTGCGCGACCTTTACAACAAGGACATCAGCGAAATCCTCGTCGCCGGCGATGACGGCTATCGCGAGGCGAAGGACTTCATGCGCATGCTGATGCCGAGCCACGCGAAGGTCGTCCAGCCCTATCGCGAGACGGTGCCGATCTTCGCCCGCAACGGCATCGAGGCGCAGCTCGACAGGATGGTGCAGCCGCAGGTGACGCTGAAGTCGGGCGGCTACCTCATCATCAACCAGACCGAGGCGCTGGTCGCCATCGACGTCAACTCCGGACGCTCGACCAAGGAACACTCGATCGAGGACACGGCGCTCCAGACCAACCTGGAAGCGGCCGAGGAAGTCGCGCGCCAGCTTCGCCTGCGCGACCTCGCCGGGCTGATCGTCATCGACTTCATCGACATGGAGGAAAACCGCAACAACCGTGCGGTCGAGAAGCGGCTTAAGGACTGCCTGAAGAACGACCGGGCGCGCATCCAGGTCGGCCGGATCTCGCATTTCGGCCTGCTCGAAATGTCGCGCCAGCGCCTGCGCGCCTCGGTGCTCGAATCGACGATGCAGGTGTGCCCGCATTGCGGCGGCACCGGCCATGTGCGCTCGGAATCGTCGGTGGCGCTGCTGGTCATCCGCGCCGTCGAGGAATTCCTGCTGAAGGATTCGCGCAACCACATCACCGTCAAGACGCCGACCTCGACCGCGATCTACGTGCTCAACCACAAGCGCAGCACGCTGGCCGACCTCGAGAACCGCTTCGGCCTCACCATCACCGTCGAGGCCGACGAGAGCGTACGCGCGCAGCACTACGTCGTCGTCAAGGGCGAGATCGCCGAGCGTCCCGCCGGCTTCGTGCCGGCCGCGGCGCCCGTCTATCCGGACGAGCCGGAGGACGAGATTGACGATATCGTCGAGGAAGCGGACGACGAGGCCGAGGAGGAGGCGCGCCCGCAGCAGGCCGCCCGCCAGGCCGACGGCGAGGACGGCAACGGCCAGCGCAAGCGCAAGCGGCGGCGCCGGCGGCGCAAGGACCGCGACGGCGCGCCCGCGCAGGGCGAGCAGCAGGCGACCGCGTCTGACGAGGAAAGCGCGGCGATCTCCGGGTCTGCCGACGACGAGGCGGACGACGACGAGGCCGGCGCGACAGTGGCCGGCACCGACGAGGACACGGACGGGCAGCCCAAGAAGCGGCGGCGCGGCAAGCGCGGCGGCCGCCGCAATCGCCGCGACGAGGCGGGCGACGAGGCCGGTGCCGCGGAAGACGGCGCGCAGGAAGCAGGTGAGACCGCGATCGTCGATTTCGCCGCGCAGGCGGCGATCGAGGCGACACCGGCCGACGACGTCGTCGCCGAGGTCGCGGAGATCGAGGACGCCGTGGCCGAGGAAGCGCCGAAGAAGAAGCCCGCCCGGCGCGCGCCGCGCAAGGCCAAGCCCATCGAGGTCGAGCCGCCGGCAGACCCGGAAGTGGTCGAGGCCGTCTCGGTTCTCGACGACGCCCCTACGGCTGAGGAAGCCGAGGAAGCGCCTGCCAAGCCCAAGCGCGCCCCGCGCCGCAAGAGCACGGCCAAGGCGAAGGCCGAAGCCGCCGAGGAAGTGGCGGCGACTGTCAGCGAGGTCGTGGCGGAAGCCGCCGCCGAACCTGCCGAAGCCTCCGTCGCCGAGGTGGTGGAAACCGTCGAGGTCGAGGAAGAACCCGCCGCGCCCCGCGCGCCGGCCGAGCCGGTCGTCACCTCCTCACGCCCGGCCGCGAGCGCCGAAGGCGAGAAGCCGCGCAAGGGCGGATGGTGGCAGCGGAAGGGGTTCTTCTGAGCCCCTGCCGCCCGAGGCTTTGATCCATCAAACGCAGAAGAAACCGGCAGTTTTGCCGGTTTCTTCATTTCCAGCTTCAGCTAAAGCGCGTCGCGTCTCACGCTCTGGGGGAGCGCGGCCTTCGAGCGCTCGCGTTGCCTCTCATCCGCCCTTCGGGCATCTTCTCCCCGTGACCGGGGAGAAGGGATGCCGCGACGCCTACATCTTCTTTGCCGCACTTACGATTGGCGAAAGCAAGGATGATGGTTTTCTTCTCCCCGTTCACGGGGAGAAGGTGGCGGCAGCCGGATGAGGGGCAGCGCAGGCGGCGCCGGCAATGCACATAAGGCGCGACGCGCTTTAGAGCCAACCCTTCAGCCGTTCGAGCGCCGTCGCCACGTCAGCCTCGCTGCCGGCATAGGAGAAGCGCATGAACCGGCTGCCCTCGGCGGTGTCGAAGTCGAGGCCGGGCGTCGCCGCGACATGGCATTCAGCGAGCAGCCGCCGGGCGAAATCCATGCTGTCGTTGGTGTGGCGCGACACGTCGCAATAGGCGTAGAAGCCGCCATCCATCGGCGCGGCCAGCGGCAGGCCAAGCTCGGGCAACGCCGCGTCGAGCAGGGCGCGGTTGGCGCGGTAGCGGTCCTTCACCACCTCGAGCACGTCCGTCGCCTCGAAGGCGCGCGCGGCCGCGACCTGCGACAGCTCCGGCGCGGAGATATAGAGGCTCTGGGCGATGCGCTCCACCGGCCGCACCAGCCTTTCCGGCAGCACCATCCAGCCGATGCGCCAGCCGGTCATGCAGTAATATTTCGAGAAGGAGTTGATCACCGTCACGTCGTCGCCCAGCGACAGCGCGGTCCTGTCCTGCCCGGCATAGGCGAGACGGTGATAGATCTCGTCGGAAATCACCGTCACGCCCATGGCGCGCGCCGCCTCGACCAGGAGGGCAAGCTCGGCGTCGGGGATGATCGCGCCGGTCGGGTTGGCGGGGCTGGCGAAGAGCACGCCCTTCAGCGGCTTCTCGCGATGCGCGGCTTCCAGCAGCGCGGCAGTCAGGAACCCCTGCCCCTCCAGCCCGATCTCGACCGCCTCGATGCCGAGCGCGGCGAGGATGTTGCGATAGGCCGGATAGCCCGGAACCGTGATCGCCACCCGGTCGCCGGGATCGAACATGGCGAGGAAGGCAAGGTTGAAGCCGGCCGACGAGCCGGTGGTGACCGCGATGCGCGCCGGCTCGACCTCGACCCGGTAGTGGTCGCGATAATGGTCCGCGATCGCCCGGCGCAGATCGGCGAGGCCGAGCGCGTCGGTATAGCCGATGCGCCCGCCGGCGAGCGCCGCGGCGGCGGCCTCGCGCACGATCGCCGGCGCGGGATCCGACGGTTGGCCGACGGCGAGCGAGACGATCGGGTGGCCGGCCGCCTTCAGCCTGTTCGCCTCGGCCAGCACGTCCATGGCATGGAACGGCTTGACCGCGCTGCGTTTCGAAACGGCGACCGCCATATCTGGTCCTTCCGGCTGTTTGAACGGGATGCGCCGCACAAATGCCCGAAAGATATGGGGATCACAAGTTGATGAATGTTCGCGCGGTGGCTTTTCACCGTTCCCGCTGTCGGCTAGCTGTGTCTCACAATGCTGTCTGTGCTTTCGAGAACCCTCCCCCGTTTCGCCGCCACCGCCGCGCTGTGCGTCGCGCTCGCGCTGCCGCCGATTTCGCCGGCTGCCGCCCAGCGCGGCATATCGGTGGTGCGCGACGCCGAGATCGAGGCGCTGGTTGCCGACTATGCGCGACCGATCCTCGAAGCCGCCGGCCTCGGCAAGTCGGGCATCGAGATCGTCCTCGTCAATGATCCGTCCTTCAACGCCTTCGTCACCGGGCGGCGCATCTTCATCAACACCGGTGCGCTCCTGATGGCGGAGACGCCGAACGAGATCATAGGCGTCCTGGCGCACGAGGCCGGCCACATCGCCGGCGGCCACCAGCAGCGCCTGCGCGAGCAGCTTTCGCGGGCGCAGACCATGGCGGTCATCGCCACCCTGCTCGGCGCCGGCGCGGCCGCCGCCGGCGCGGCGACCGGAACCGGCGGGCTGGCGCAATCGGGCGCCGGCGTCATGGTCGGCGGCGTGGAAGCGGCGCGGCGCTCGGTGCTCGCCTACCAGCGCACCGAGGAGACGACGGCCGACCGCTCCGCGATCACCTATCTGGAGCGCACCGGGCAATCGGCTCGCGGCATGCTGAAGACGTTCGAGCGGCTGGCGAGCTCGATGGCGCTGTCGGGCGTCCGGGTCGATCCCTACCAGATCAGCCATCCCGTCCCGCGCGAGCGCATCGCCAACCTCGAGACGCTGGCGCGGGCCAGCAAGAATTTCGAGCGCGCGGACCCGCCGGCGCTCCAGCAGCGCCACGATCTGATGCGCGCCAAGATCGCGGCCTATACGCAGGGCCAGGCGGCCGCCTCGCGCCTGTTCGGCCGCACCTCGCGCAGCGTCCCGGCGCTCTACGCCGACGCCATCGGCACCATGCTGTCGGGCAATGCGCGCGCCGCCGTGCCGAAGATCGACGCGCTGGTCAAGGCCGCGCCGAAGAACCCGTATTTCCACGAGATTCGCGGCGAGGTCCTGATGAAGGCCGGCCGGCCGGCCGAGGCGGCGGAGGCGTTCGCCGCGGCGATGCGCAACGACCCGCGCAAGTCCGGCATCATCCAGATCGGCTACGGCCAGGCGCTGATGGCCACCGGCAAGCCCGAGAACCTGCGCAAGGCGGTGAACGAGCTGAAGTCCGGCCTGTCGCGGGCCAAGGAATACGGTGCCGGCTACCGCTACCTCGCCCAGGCCTACGGCCAGCTCGGCGACGTCGGCGAGGCGGAGCTGGCGACCGCCGAGGGCCATTTCTATTCCGGCAACACGCGCGAGGCGCGCAACTTCGCCGCGCGCGCGCAGCAGAAGCTTGCCAAGGGGTCGCCCTCCTGGGTGCGCGCGCAGGACATCATCAATTACCGGCAACCCGGCCGCTGACGGCCGCAGATTTGAGGACAGTTCCATGAGCAAGGCCATCGCCCTCGGCATCACCGGCGTCGCCGTCTCCTTCGCCATGCTCGCCGCTGGCTTCGTCGCCGGGAACCGCTCGGACCTCAATGCCGCGCCCTACGGCGCCGGCGAGGCGCAGCCGTCGCTCGCCCGCGCGGTCTCGCGCAGCGACGTCGAGGCGATCGTGCGCGACTACCTGCTGCAGAACCCGGAAATCCTGACCGACATGCAGGCCGAGCTGGAGGACCGCCAGCGCGAGGAGCAGCGACTCGCCCTGCTCGACGCCATCGGCAATTCCTCGGACGCGATCTTCAACGCCGCCTATGACGGCGTCGTCGGCAACCCTCAGGGATCGACCACGGTGGTCGAGTTCTTCGACTACAATTGCGGCTTCTGCAAGCGCGCCTATGACGACATGGCCGCGCTGGTGGCCGACGATTCCGACCTGCGCTTCGTGCTCAAGGAGTTCCCGATCCTCGGCCCGGATTCGCAGAAGGCGCATATCGTCTCGATGGCGTTCCGCACCCTCGCCCCGGAAAAGTACGGCGACTTCCACCGCACCCTGCTGATGGGCGGCCGCGCCACCGAGGCGACCGCCATCGCCGCGGCGCTCGCGCTCGGCGTCGACGAGGCGGCGCTGCGCGAGGAAATGAAGAACCCGGCCATCGCCGACGCCTTCAACGAGACCTATGAGCTCGCCCAGCAACTGGCCATCACCGGCACGCCTTCCTACGTCGTCGGGCAGGAGGTGGTGTTCGGCGCGCTCGGCAAGGCGGTGCTGAAGGAAAAGGTCGAGCTGGCGCGCGCGCAGAACTGATGATCGTCCCCCGATGCGTGCGGGCGGGCCACATCGTCTGTGGACATGAAAAGAACGCACTTGCGCTCTTTGCCTCGCTGCATATGCCCTTTATAGAGGTGCGCGGTGTGCGTGAGGCAGGAATTCGTTCGTGCCCGAGGCCGCCTTCGCCAGACCGACCTGCCCGCCCCGGGCCGCGCTTCCGTAGCCGGCCTTCGGGAATGCGGGAATGACGGGCTGAGCCGGAGGCGCCACGATCTGGCGGGCGGAAGAACAACCAAGGGACGGGAAGAGATGTCGACGAAGCGATCCGGGATTGACCAGCAACTGATCCGCGATTTGGCGGGGATACTGGACGAGACCAATCTGACGGAGATCGAGGTCGAGCAGGAGGATCTGCGCATCCGGGTTTCGCGCACGCCGGCTCCGGTGCAGGCCTATGCGCCGGCGCCGGTCGCTGCGGCTGCCGCGCCGGCGCCCGCCGCGCAGGCTGGCGCTGGCGCTGCGGCCGCGCCGGCGGTTGCGGACGTGTCGAAGAACGCGGTGCCCTCGCCGATGGTCGGCACCGCCTATGGCGCGCCGGCGCCCGGCGCCACGCCGTTCGTCGAGGTCGGGCAGAAGGTCAAGGAAGGCCAGACGCTGCTGATCATCGAGGCGATGAAGACGATGAACCAGATCCCGTCGCCGCGCGCTGGCACGGTCACGGCCATCCTGTTCGAGGACGCGCAGCCCGTCGAGTTCGGCGAGCCGCTGGTCGTCATCGAGTGACGGGAGCGGGCCCGGTGTTCCAGAAGATCCTGATCGCCAATCGCGGAGAGATCGCGCTGCGCGTGCTGCGCGCCTGCAAGGAGCTCGGCATCAAGACCGTCGCGGTCCATTCCACCGCCGACGCCGACGCCATGCATGTGCGCCTCGCCGACGAGAGCGTGTGCATCGGCCCGCCGCCCTCGCGCGACAGCTACCTCAACATCCACCAGATCGTCGCCGCCTGCGAGATCACCGGCGCGGACGCGATCCATCCCGGCTACGGCTTCCTGTCGGAGAACGCCAAGTTCGCCGACATCCTCGCCGCGCACAACATCGTCTTCATCGGCCCGTCGGGCGACCATATCCGCACCATGGGCGACAAGATCGAGGCCAAGCGCACGGCCAAGCGCCTCGGCATCCCGGTGGTGCCGGGCTCGGACGGCGCGGTCTCCGACGAGGGCGAGGCCAAGCGCATCGCCGCCGGGATCGGCTATCCCGTCATCATCAAGGCCTCGGCCGGCGGCGGCGGGCGCGGCATGAAGGTGGCGCGCTCGGAAGGCGAGCTGGCCGTGGCGCTGGCGACGGCGCGCTCGGAAGCGGGCGCGGCCTTCGGCGACAACGCCGTCTATATCGAGAAGTACCTGGAGAAGCCGCGCCATATCGAGGTGCAGATCGTCGGCGACGGCGCGGGCAACGCCGTTCATCTGGGCGAGCGCGACTGCTCGCTGCAGCGCCGCCACCAGAAGGTGTGGGAGGAGGCGAACTCGCCGGCGCTGAACGCGGCCGAGCGGGCGAGGATCGGCGGCATCTGCGCCCGCGCCATCGCCGATCTCGGCTATTCGGGGGCCGGCACCATCGAGTTCCTCTACGAGAACGGCGAGTTCTACTTCATCGAGATGAACACGCGCCTGCAGGTCGAGCATCCGGTGACGGAGGCGATCACCGGCATCGACCTCGTCCACGAGCAGATCCGCGTCGCCTCGGGCGGCGGGCTGTCGATGAAACAGGAAGACATCCGCTTCCAGGGCCATGCCATCGAGTGCCGCATCAACGCCGAGGACCCGAGGACCTTCACGCCCTCGCCCGGCACCATCACCCACTACCACACGCCGGGGGGCCTGGGCATCCGCGTCGATTCGGCGGTCTATTCCGGCTATCGCATCCCGCCCTATTACGACAGCCTGATCGGCAAGCTGATCGTCCACGGCCGCAACCGCGTCGAATGCATGATGCGGCTGCGCCGCGCGCTCGACGAGTTCGTCGTCGACGGCATCAACACAACCCTGCCGCTGTTCCGGGACCTCATCGGAAACAGCGACATCGCTAACGGCGACTACGACATCCACTGGCTCGAAAAATACCTCGAAAAAAGCGAGTAGCGGAAGAAAGGGCGCGGATGACACGGCCTCTCGCGCCGGGAGATCGTATCGCGCCGGACCTCTTGCTGCGCGCCTACGCCAACGGCGTCTTCCCGATGGCCGAAAGCGCGGACGACCCGGAGGTGTTCTGGGTGCGGCCGGAAATGCGCGGCGTCATCCCGCTCGACGCGTTCCATGTGCCGAAGAGCCTCAGGAAGACGATCCAGCAGGCCCGCTTCGACATCCGCTTCGACAGCGACTATTCCGGCGTCATCGACGGCTGCGCCGAGGCGCGCGAGGCCCGTCCCTCGACCTGGATCAACCAGCCGATCCGCGAAGCCTATGGCGAACTCTTCGCCCGTGGCTACTGCCACACGGTCGAGGCGTGGCGGGACGGCGCTCTCGTCGGCGGCCTTTACGGCGTGACGCTCGGACGCGCCTTTTTCGGAGAAAGCATGTTCTCGCGCGAGCGCGACGCCTCGAAGGTCTGCCTCGCCCATCTGGTCGAGCGGCTGAGGGCGCGCGGCTTCGTGCTGCTCGACACCCAGTTCACCACCGAGCACCTGAAGCGCTTCGGCGCGGTCGACGTGCCGCGGGCGAAATACGAGACGATGCTGGAAGAGGCCTTGCAGGGCGAGGCCGAGTTCGCGCCTTGAGCGCCTCGTGAGGCCTCAGTTCGTGGCGGCCTCGGGCGGGGGAACGTCCGACTGCTGCTTGCAGGCCTTCAGCCACACGTCGTAGACGGCATGCTCGACGGCGTTGAGGCCGGGGCTTTCGGCGAACATCCAGCCGGTGAAGATGCGCCTGATCTTGCGGTCGAGCGTGATCTCGTCGACCTCGACGAAGGAGTCCGTCTTCGGCTCCTCGGTCTCGGGCGAGGACCAGCAGACGCGCGGCGTCACCTGCAAGGCGCCGAATTGCACCGTCTCGTCGATATAGACGTCGAAGGTGATGATGCGGCCGGTGATCTTGTCGACGCCGGTGAACTCGGCGACCGGGTTGGAGAGGCGCTCGGCGGCGGCCGGCGCCACGGAAAGCGCCAGCGCGGCGAAAACGCCCGCCGCGACACGGCGGCACAAGTGAAACGTCATGATCTGGTCGTTGCCCATGCGGCGGGAAGGTCCGGTTCCGGCGTCAGGTGAATAACCACCGCATAGACGGGAAATGTGGCGAGACAAGCGGTTCATCGCCAGGCCGCCGATTTTCCCGACGTTCAGGACGGCGTCCATGCATCGTAATCGCCGCTGACGCGCGGGCGCTCGCCGGTGCCGAGCACCGAGCCCTTCGGCCTGTAGGCGGCCGCGGTGCCGGTCATGTTGGCGATGTGCGGCTTCTGCCACTCGCGCGGGCGGTAGTCTTCCTTGCTCGGCGGGGTGTCGACGCGGTGATGGATCCAGCCGTGCCAGCCGGGCGGGATGGCCGAGGCTTCGGAATAGCCGTTATAGATCACCCAGCGGCGGGTGCGGCCGTCCGAATCGGTGCCGCCCTCGTAATAGACGTTGCCGAATTCGTCCTCGCCCACGCGCGTGCCGTGGCGCCAGGTGTGGAAGCGCGTTCCGAGCGTCTGTCCGCTCCACCATGTGAAGAACTGCGCGAGAAAGGCTTTCATCGATTCCTCCGGCCGTCCAGCCGCCGTCAGTGCCTTATGCCGCCACGGGGCCGGCTTTGCAAGCGGCGGCGGTGCGGCGAATTCGATTGCGCCGCGTTTGGCGATGACGCATCGTCCGGCCTGACGCAAGGGAATATCTTCGGAAAGGAGACCCGCGATGCCATCGCTCCGCCGCGTATCCCGGCTGCCGGCGCGGCCGGCCGCATTCATCCTCGCCGCCGCGCTCGGGCTCGCCTTTCCCGTTGCCGCGCAGGCGCAGCAGAAGGGCATCGCCTTTTCCTACGCGCCCGAGCAGGGCAGCGGCATGTGCCGGGGCGAGGATGCGGCGCAAACCATCGCCTGCGCGCAGCGGAACTGCGTCGAGAACGGCGGCGATGCCGGGGAATGCGCGCCCGTCGCCTGGTGCTACCCGTCCGGCTGGTCGGTTGCGGTCGGTCTCATGCACAGGGAAGGCATCCACTGGAGCGAATACAGCTGCGGATGGCCCTCGCGCGAGGCGGCGCTCGCCGGCGGCAAGGTGCTGTGCGACCTCGCCTACCGCCAGAACATCGAGGCGTGCGTCGTCGCCGTGCTGTGGGACGAGGAAGGCAACGAGATCCTCGTCGACGAGGCGGACTGAGCGCAGGCCTCAATCCGCCCAGACGATGGGGCGCTCGAGGACGAGAACGTCGATCGCGGCCCCGCCCGCGCCGGAAACGCTGCGGCGGGCGCGCTCGGCAAAGCCTTGCGCCCGGTAGAAGGCGATGGCCCTCGCGTTCTTCTCCTCGACCTCGGCCTCGATGCGGGCGGCCTCGGGGAAGCAGCCTTCGATCTCGTCGAGAAGAAGCCCGCCGATCCCCCTGCCCTGAAGCTCGGGCAGGACATAGAGTTGTTGCAGGGAAACGCTCGCGCCGTCGTCGCCCATCGCCGCGAAGGCGACGCCGCCTACGCGGGCACCGTCGTCTGCGACGAGGAACTCCGAGCCCGGCCTTTCGAGCCGCGCGGCCAGCGCCGGCAGCGAATGCCATTCGTCGGTGATCGCCGTCACCCGCTCGGCGCCGTAGATGCCGTCATAGGTGTCGTGCCATGTGGCGACGAGCAGCGCGCGGATCGCCGGCAGGTCGCGCGCCGAGGCGGTGCGGACGAACACCCGGCCGCTACTCGATGCCGAGCCGCGCCTTGACGAGGTCGTTGACGGCCTGCGGGTTGGCCTTGCCGCCCGTCGCCTTCATCACCTGGCCGACGAACCAGCCGGCGAGCGAGGGTTTTTCCCGCGCCTGCGCCACCTTGTCGGGGTTGGCGGCGATCACCTCGTCGACGGCCTTCTCGATGGCGCCGGTGTCCGTCACCTGCTTCATGCCGCGCGTCTCGACGATGGCGCGCGGGTCGCCACCCTCGGTCCAGACGATCTCGAACAGGTCCTTGGCGATCTTGCCCGAGATGGTGCCTTCCCTGATCAGGTCGATGATCGCGCCGAGCTGGTCGGGCGAAACCGGAGTCGATTCAATGTCCTTGCCGGATTTGTTCAAGGCGCCGAGGAGGTCGTTGATGACCCAGTTGGCGGCCGCCTTGCCGTCGCGGCCGGCGGCGAGCTTCTCGAAATAGTCGGCGATCGCCTTTTCCGAGACCAGCACCGAGGCGTCGTAGGCGGAGAGGCCCAGCTTCTCGATCAGCCGCGCGCGCTTGTCGTCGGGCAGCTCCGGCAGGTCCGTGGCCAGCGCGTCGACGTAAGGCTGGTCGAATTCGAGCGGCAGAAGGTCGGGATCGGGGAAATAGCGGTAGTCGTGCGCTTCTTCCTTCGAACGCATCGAGCGCGTCTCGCCCTTCACCGCGTCGAACAGGCGCGTTTCCTGGTCGATCGAGCCGCCGTCCTCGAGAATGCCGATCTGGCGGCGCGCCTCGTATTCGATGGCCTGGCCGACGAAGCGGATGGAGTTGACGTTCTTGATCTCGCAGCGCGTGCCGAAGGCGCCGCCGGGCTTGCGCACCGAAACGTTGACGTCGGCGCGCATCGAGCCCTCGTCCATGTTGCCGTCGCAGGTGCCGAGATAGCGCATGATGGTGCGCAGCTTGGTGAGGTACGCCTTGGCCTCGTCGGACGAGCGCATGTCGGGCTTGGAGACGATCTCCATCAGCGCGACGCCCGAGCGGTTCAAATCGACGAAGGACATGGTCGGGTGCTGGTCGTGGATCGACTTGCCGGCGTCCTGCTCCAGATGCAGGCGCTCGATGCCGATGTCGATCTCCTCGAAATTGCCCTGCCGGTCCGGCCCGACGGACACCCTGACCACGCCCTCGCCGACGATGGGCTGCTTGAACTGCGATATCTGGTAGCCCTGCGGCAGGTCGGGATAGAAGTAGTTCTTGCGGTCGAACACCGATTTCAGGTTGATCTGCGCCTTGAGCCCGAGCCCGGTGCGGATCGCCTGCCTGACGCATTCCTCGTTGATCACCGGCAGCATGCCGGGCATCGCCGCGTCGACGAGGCTGACATTGGCGTTCGGCTCGGCGCCGAAGGCGGTGGACGCGCCGGAGAACAGCTTCGACTGCGACGTGACCTGTGCATGGACCTCCATGCCGATGACGATTTCCCAGTCGCCGGTCGCGCCGGGGATGAGACGCTTGGGATCGGGCGTGCGCGTGTCGATGATCGTCATGGCAATCCGGTAGGTTGTGGAAATCGGCCGTCTGGCACCGCTTCGGGATACGGCTTTCGCTAGATCAATCCGCGCGCGCATGCAAGCGCTGCGCGGGATCGGGCGCGGGCAAGTCTTGGCATGCGGCCGCAAGGCCCCTATATCGGCGCTTCGAACGAAAGGTGGTTTATGCGCCACGCATGTGAGTCCCGCTGAGGCCCTGACGCTCGTTTCGACCGTCAGGGCGTGAAAAACCGAACCGCTGCCGCTTCAAGCGACGGCACGATCTTCTGTGGCCTTTCCAGGCCCGGTTTTTCCGGATTCACATCATGGACATCACGCGCGCCGAACAGCGCATCCTGCATCTGCTCGCACAGGGCGGATGGATCGTCGTCGAAAAGGACGAAAAGGGGCGGATCGAAGCCGCCCACTGCCACACCCGCGACAACTGGCGTCACGCAGGCTTCGACATCGGGCTGTTCCGCCGGTTGCGCCGCCGCGCGGCCATCGCCTCCAGCAAGGGCGGGCCGTACCGCATCACCCGGCGCGGCCTCGCGCTGGTGCGGGCGCGGCCCGACAACCGCTGAGCGGAAGCCCGCCTTCGAAGTGTCCGTCCCACCGGCGGGCGCTTCACCGGCCCCCATCGTCAGGCGGTGGCGATGTATTCACGGATCTGGTCAGCCTCGCGCTCGACCATCTCGATGCGCCGCTTGACCACGTCGCCGATGGAGACGATGCCGTCGAGCCGGCCGTTCCGTTCCACCGGCAGGTGGCGGAAGCGGCCGCGCGTCATCACTTCCATGACGTGGTTGACGGTGTGGGTCTCGCGGCAGGTCGTGACCTTGGCCGTCATCGCTCCGGAAACCCGCAGGTCGAGCGCTTGCGCGCCGGCCTGGCCGATGGTGCGCACGATGTCGCGCTCCGACAGGATACCGAGGATGCGGCCGTCGCCGTCCGTCACCACCACCGCGCCGATGCGCTTCTCGGCCAGAAGGCCGATCGCGTCGGCCAGCGTCACATCCGGGCCGAGGGTGACGACGTCGCGGCCCTTCTCGTCAAGGATCGACTTCACAGTCATTGCGCGCTCCTCCGGTTGGTGGCGCATGCTGATATCGCATGGCCGGCCTGCCTCCCCGCCGCATAAGCATGGTGCGCCGAAGACCGATACTTTTCAAGGGAGTATCAGCGCGCCCTGTCGAAGGCCCGGGTGAGCAGGAAACCGGCGAGGAAGCCGCCGATATGCGCCTCCCAGGCGATGGTTCCGCCGTCGTCCGGCGCGCCGAAGCCGAACCCGGCGGCGAAGTTGACGGCAAACCAGATGGCGAGGAACGTGACCGCCATGCGCGAGGCGAAGACCTGCGGGATCGACAGGATGCGCCCGGCGAAGGCGGCCCGGCCGCCGCTGCGGTCGATGCGGAAGCCGAAGCGCGCCGCGGCCCCCATCATTCCCGATATCGCCCCCGACGCGCCGACCAGCGGCACGGCCTCGGAAGGATGCAGCACATAGTGCAGCGCCACCGCGGCAAGCGAGGTCACGGCCCAGAACAGCAGGAAGCGCACCGCGCCGATGCGGTTGGCGAGCGGCGAGCCGAAGGCGGCGAGCCAGATCGTGTTGACCGCGAGATGCCCCCAGCCGCCGTGCAGGAACGCATAGGTCAGCGGCGCGAGGAAAGCGTCCGCGTCGAGCAGGTAGTCGCCGGAATAGCGCAGCGGGATGAAGGCGAAGCGCAGGATGACCTCGAAATCCTGCTGCGGCGTGAGCAGCCAGACACGGACGAGATGCACACCGACGCAGGCGACGATCAGCGCGATGACGACGCCCGGCAGGTTGAACATCGGCTCGCGCGCCCGCTCGCGCGGCACAGGCATCGGATCGTGGCGCGGCGAATCGTCCTGCGCGGAAGGGTCGTGCTGGTAGTCGCTCATCGGCAGGAGGGCTATCAGAGGGGCGGTCAAATGAAAAGCCGTCCGGGACGGCGGCTTTCGCGCCCCGGACGGCTTTCGGTCGAGCCCCCTGCTCACCCCTGAGATGTATCGCGGCCGTGTGCTGTGGTACGGACGCTCCCCTCTTGATGGCCAAGACGTGCCACGCGCCACGGCCGCTCGCAACGTAAAGCTTTCGTTAACCTTAATAAAACGGAAAGCCGTGAACAACGGTTAACGGGGGTGGCATGGCCCGTGCATGGTGAGGCAAGAAGGTCCCGCGCGTCGGGGCTTCTGTTCGCCAATGAGACACACCCATGGAACGTCTGACACCATGGGACAGGGGGCGCTGAGGGTATGAAACAAAAAGGAACGATTGCCCTGTTCCGGTACTGGGACAGGTTGCGCGGAGAAAGGCCCGCGCCGCAACGGACCGAGATAGAGCCCGCCGACATCAAGTCGCTGCTGGCCGACACATTCATTCTGGAGAAGGACGCGCGCGGCGAGGCGATCTTCCGGCTGGCCGGCACGCGCCTGTGCGCCGCCCATGGCCGGGAGCTGAAGGGCTATGCCTTCCCTCTCCTGTGGTCGCGTCGCGACCAGCGTATCATTTCGCGCCATGCCTATTCGGTGTTCCATTACAACGCGGTCGTCGCCGTCACCTTCGAGGGCGTGACGGCGGGCGGCAAGGCGGCCCCGTTCGAGATGGTGCTCCTGCCGCTGCACGGCGAATATGGCAGCCTGCGCGCGCTCGGCTGCATCGTCCCGGTCGAGAGGCCCTACTGGCTGGGCGCAGATCCCCTGACGGAGAGCCGGATCGACACGCTGCGCGTCGTCGACCCCGACCACGAGCGCCTGTTCCTCGCCGAGCGGCCGACGATCGACGGCCCCTCGCTGATGCCCGACCATCTCGATGCCAGTGCGGACGGCGAAGGCGGCCGCCGAATCAAGCATCTCGTCGTCTTCGAGGGAGGACGGGACGGCTAGAGCAGCGGGCGTTCTGACGAACGCAGCTTCCGCTGCTCAGCTTCTTTCCTTAGCCGCATTTATGCGACGCCGGACGATTCTGTCCGGCTGCAAAATGCTCTAGCCGCAATGCCGCAAGGCTTGCGCGCATGAAAAAAGGGGCGGCTCGAGACCGCCCCTTTGCACATGAAGGCTGAAGCTCAGCCCTTGTTCTTGAGAACCGCGCCGACGATGCCGGTCAGCAGCGCGCCGCCGCCGGCGCCGCCGAGCACGTCGCCCAGCAGCCCGCCGAGCCCGCCGCCCGTCGCCGCATCGGCCGCCGCGCCGCCGCCGCCGAGCAGGGCGCCGAGGATCTGGCCGCCGGCCACGCCGCCGATAGCGCCGCTGAGCAGCTTGGGAAGCTGGCCCATCGCGGCCGTCTTGATGGCCGCGCCGACGGCCTGACCGCCGACCACACCCGAAATGACCTGAATGATGATTGGAAGAAGAGCGTCCACTGAAATTCCCTCCGGAAAAGCCGACTCCGGCGGTCGGCCTGCGGATGGAATGCCTAAAATTGACCAAAGTCAAAGGGGGAATGGAATCCGGCGCGGACAAAGCCGGGGACAACAGTCCCGCGAACGAGCGGGTCCGGGATGAACGAACGGCCCGCCCCGCGATGGGAACGGGCCGCCGTCAGGCGCATCGGCCGGAACGCCCCGCCCCTGGCGGCGGGGCTTTCGCGGTTACTCGGCGGCGGCCCGCTTGGGCTGAACTTCCGCCAT
Organism: Aquamicrobium sp.; assembly: GCF_023954335.1. NCBI lineage: Bacteria > Pseudomonadati > Pseudomonadota > Alphaproteobacteria > Hyphomicrobiales > Phyllobacteriaceae > Aquamicrobium > Aquamicrobium sp. Next base: position 2,381,964 of record NZ_JAMLIE010000001.1, on the reverse strand, counting down.
GTAGTCGTTCATCAGCGCCTTGGTCATGTCGCCGACGGTGAAGGTCCACTGGCCGATCTCGGCCACCGGCGTCACCTCGGCGGCCGTGCCGCACAGGAAGGCCTGCTCGAAGCCGTCCAGCTCCTCCGGCATGATCGCGCGCTCGATCACCTCGATGCCGCGGCGCTTGGCGAGGTCGATGACGGTGCGGCGGGTGATGCCGTCGAGGAAGCAGTCCGGCTTCGGCGTGTGCAGCTTGCCGTCCTTGACGAAGAAGATGTTGGCGCCGGTGGCCTCGGCTACCTGGCCGCGCCAGTCGAGCATCATCGCGTCGGCATAGCCCTTCGACTCGGCCGCATGCTTGGACAGCGTGCAGATCATGTAGAGGCCGGCGGCCTTCGACTTCGACGGCGCGGTGCGCGGATCGGGGCGGCGATACTCGGCGACGTCGAGGCGGATGCCCTTCAGCCGCTGCTCGGGGTCGAAATAGCTCGGCCACTGCCAGATGGCGATGGCGCAGTTGATGCGGTTGTTCTGCGCCGAGACGCCCATCATCTCCGAGCCGCGCCAGGCGACCGGGCGGACATAGGCATCAGTGAAGCCCTGCATCTTGAGGAGGTCCCGGCAGGCCTGGTCGATCTCGGCCACCGAATAGGGAATCGTGAAGCCGAGGATCTTCGCCGAATCGTGCAGCCGCTGGCTGTGCTCGGTCAGCTTGAAGATCTCGCCGCCATAGGCTCTTTCACCCTCGAACACGGAACTGGCATAGTGCAGGCCGTGGGTCAGCACGTGAATCCTGGCGTCCGCCCATTTGACGAATTCGCCATTCATCCAGATATGACCATCGAGCTGGTCGAAAGGAACGGATGCCATTTATGTCTCCCTAGGGGGCGAAAAGCCCTGTTTTCATTGGACGCGCCGCGCGCGCTCCGCTAACCGGAGGCGCGAAACCATAAATCTACGCCGATTGCGAGACGGATTGAAGGAAACACCGGCAGAAAATTCCGCCATCTTTCACAATCATGCGCGAACGGCCCAGAAGATTGTCAAAAATTATCCCTTCGCCTAAATTATGTCAATAACACTGACATAAATCGGACTGGCACAAACGCGACTGAGAGTTATGACAGGCAACACCACGACAGCCCATGCCGGCACGGCCCAGAGCGAGGCCTCGCAGACCGGCGAACGCAGCACCGAACCGATCAGGGCTGCCCTGTCGGCCGGGGACGGCCTCGACTTCGCCATCATCGAGCTGCTTTTCTTCGCCTATCGCGACTTCACCTCCGATCCCGACCAGATCCTCGCCGAATACGGCTTCGGCCGCGCCCACCACCGCGTGGTCCACTTCGTCAACCGCCGGCCGGGCCTCACGGTCGCCGAGCTTCTCGACGTCCTCAAGATCACCAAGCAGAGCCTCGCCCGCGTGCTCAAGCAGCTGCTGGACACCGGCCATATCGTCCAGATCCAGGGCCCGCGCGACCGCCGCCAGCGCGAGCTCTACCCGACCGTGCGCGGGCGGGCGCTGGCGCTGGCGCTGGCCGCGCCGCAGTCGCGCCGCATCGCCGCGGCGCTGGCCGAGGCCGGGCCGGACGAGCGCGCCGTGGTCGAGCGCTTCCTGATGGGGATGGTCAATCCCGAGCTGCGCGAACAGATCGCACCCGGCACGCAACGGGCAGGATGACCGCGATGGACAGGCAGGTTACACTCGGGCCGAGCGGGACCACCACCCAAGCGGAGGATCACCTGTCGATGACGCACGATGCGGTCGTTCCGGGCGACGACGCCCCTCACCTCCTGGTCGTCGACGACGACACGCGCATCCGCACCCTGCTCAGGCAGTTCCTGAGCGAGAACGGCTACCGCGTCACCGTGGCCGGCAACGCCGCCGAGGCGCGGCGCAAGCTCGCCGGGCTCGACTTCGACATGATCGTCCTCGACGTGATGATGCCGGGCGAAAGCGGCGTCCAGCTCACCCGCTCGCTGCGCGAGGAAAAGAAGGTCCCGATCCTGATGCTGACGGCGCTGTCGGAGACCGACAGCCGCGTCGCCGGGCTCGAGGCCGGGGCCGACGATTACCTGCCCAAGCCGTTCGACCCGCGCGAATTGCTGCTGCGGCTCAACAACATCCTACGGCGCGGCGGCCCCCAGCCCGCGCCCAAGGTCGAGCAGATCGTCTTCGGCCCCTATACGTTCCAGATCGCCCGGCGCGAGCTGAAGAAGAACGGCGACCTGATCAAGCTTACCGACCGGGAGCAGGAAATCCTCGCCATCTTCGCCGAGCGCGCCGGCGACACCATCCCGCGCCACGAGCTGATCGGCTCGGATTCGGAGGTCGGCGAGCGCACCATCGACGTCCAGATCAACCGCCTGCGCCGCAAGATCGAGCGCGATCCGTCCAACCCGGTGTGGCTGCAAACGGTTCGCGGCGTCGGATACCGGCTGAGCGTCGAGTAGAAGCGCCGCCCTGCGCGGCGGAGAAGGGCTGCATGGCGAGTTCCGACATCGAGACGCGCAGGAGCGAGGCGCATTCGGCCGATCCCGGCTTTCCGCGCCCGGCCGCGAAAACCTTCAAGGGCGCGCGGTGGCCATGGCGGTATATCGCGCAATGGATGCCGAAGCGGCTCTACGCCCGCTCGCTCATCATCGTCATCGCGCCGATGATCCTGCTCCAGTCGGTCATCGCCTTCGTCTTCATGGAACGCCACTGGCAGACCGTCACCGAGCGGCTGTCGACGGCCGTCACCCGCGACATCGCCGCCATCATCGACATGATCGAGACCTGGCCGCAGGACCGCGACCTCGCCGAGGTCGCCCGCATCGCCCAGGAACGGCTCCAGCTCAAGATCGACCTCCTGCCGCCCGACCCGCTGCCCTCGCCCGGCTCGAAGCCGTTCTTCTCCATCCTCGACTATTCGCTCGGCCAGCAGATCACCCGCCAGATCAACCGGCCGTTCTGGCTCGACACGGTCGGCGATTCCTCGATCGTCGAAATCCGCATCCGGCTCGACGACAAGGTGTTGCGCGTCTTCGCCCGGCGCAGCCACACCTACGCCTCCAACACCCACATCTTCCTGTTGTGGATGGTCGGCACCTCGCTGGTGCTGATCGCCATCGCCGTCGCCTTCCTGCGCAACCAGATCCGGCCGATCCTCAATCTGGCCGAGGCGGCCGAGAGCTTCGGCAAGGGCCGGCCGATGCCGAGCAACTTCAAGCCGCGCGGCGCCGACGAGGTGCGCCGGGCCGGCCTCGCCTTCATCCAGATGCGCGAGCGCATCGAGCGCCAGATCGAGCAGCGCACCGCGATGTTGAGCGGGGTGAGCCACGACCTGCGCACCATTCTCACCCGGTTCAAGCTCCAGCTCGCCCTCGGCGGCTCCAAGGCCGACCGCGACGCGCTCAACCAGGACGTCGACGACATGCAGTCGATGCTGGAGGGTTATCTCGCCTTCGCCCGTGGCGAGACCGGGGAAAGCGCCGTCAGCTTCGACCTCGCCGGCTTCCTCGAGAAGCAGGTCGAGGAAGCGCGCCTGCGCAAGCGCCAGCTGCGCACGTCGCTGACCGGCGACCCCGAGATCACCGTCAAGCCCAACGCCTTCTCGCGGCTGCTTTCCAACCTGATCGGCAACGCTCTGCGCTATGCGAAGACCGTCGAGGTCGACGCCACCCATGCCGGCGGCGTGCTGCTCATCGTCGTCGACGACGACGGGCCCGGCATTCCGCCGGACAAGCGCGAGGAGGTGTTCAAGCCCTTCGTGCGCCTCGACGACGCGCGCAACCAGGATTCGGGCGGCACCGGGCTCGGTCTCTCCATCGCCCGCGACATCGCCCGCAGCCATGGCGGCGACATCGCGCTGGAGGACAGCCCGCTCGGCGGCCTGCGCGCCGTCATCTCGATTCCGGCCTAAGGGGGACGCTCTCGTCGAGATGGCGAAGGACGAAGTCGGCGCGCGCCTCTACGCCGAGCCTCGGCACCTCGACCAGCCCGTAGCCTGCGGCGCGATAGCCTTCGACCAGCGCCTCGTATTCGCGGCAGGCGTCCTCGAACGATTTCCGGCGCTCGGCGTCGGCGGCGAAGATGTCGGGCCACGGCGGAACCACGAACACGTCGCGCCGGTAGCGGTAGGTCTCTACCGCGCGCTGGAGATGAGCGGGCACGTCGATGCCCTTCAGCTCGAGGAAGGAGGTGAGATCGACCAGCGACCTGTCGAAGAAGACGGGTCTTGTCGCGATTTCGGCGGCGTTGAAGAAGTACATGGTGCGCGAGGCGGCGAGCGTGACGAATTTCTCCGCGTTCGCCCATGGCAGGCCGTCGCCGCCGAGATGCATCTCCTCGCGCACGATCTGGCGGCCCGCCTCCGGCCACACGATGTAGCCGCGCGCCGCCAGGGCATCGAGGAGCGTCGATTTCCCGCCGCCCGAGCAGCCCGACAGGATCACGGCGAGACCGCTCTCGCCGAGCGCCGGGTTCCCCGGCAGGCAGGCATTTTCGTTTGTCATGGGCATCTCGGAGGCGCGGGAAGCGCCCGAGCAATTCCAGGAAAAGTGTGAAGCACTTTTCCGTCCGGAATTGCGTAAAAACAAAGAGCTAGAACAGCTTGCCGCCGTTCGGGACCGACTTGTCGACGACCGCCAGCACCACCTCGCCGTCGGCATCGGGGAAGCCGAGCGTCAGCACCTCCGACAGGAACTTGCCGATCTGGCGCGGCGGGAAGTTCACCACCGCCATCACCTGCCGGCCGACGAGGCTCTCGGGCGTGTAGTGGCGCGTGATCTGGGCCGACGATTTCTTCTCGCCGATGCCGGGGCCGAAATCGATGCGCAGCTTGATCGCCGGCTTGCGCGCTTCCGGGTACGGCTCGGCCGCGACGACGGTGCCGATTCGGATGTCGACCCGCTCGAAGTCGGCATAGCCGATCTCGGGCCGCACGGCCCCTGACGCTTCTGAGCTCATGGCGGCCTCAGCAGGTCCCTTGCGTCTCGAACAAAACGTTCGCCAGCGCCTCACGCGCGTTGGTGCCAGACCAGACGACGAACTGGAACGCCGGATAGTAGCATTCGCAGGCCTCCAGCGCCGAGGAAAGCAGCACCTCGACCTGCTGGCTGGTCGGCTCCGCGCCGCCGGCGAGCAGCAGCGCCTGGCGGAACATGATCGCGCCCTCCTGCTCCCACAGGTCGAAATGGCCGATCAGCATCTGCTCGTTGATGAGCGAGAGCAGCCGCATCACCTCCAGCGTGCGTGCCTCCGGCACCTTGAGGTCGAAGGCGCAGGCCAGATGCAGCGCCTCGAAATCCTCCATCCACGAAAACGAGACGTGGTAGTTGGCATAGGTGCCGGCGACCGAAATCGCGATCTCGTCGTCGCCGGTGCGCTCGAAGGACCAGTCGTTCATCGTGGCGACATGCTCGATGACATCCACCGGATGAAGGTCGCGGGCAATGTCGAGTTCCAGAAGATTCATAAGGAAGTCTCTTCCTGTCAGTCGCAAAAGGGCGTTCGCGTACGCCATGGGTCGGAGCACGCGTTACGGAAACCGGCACTCGAGGAAAGCGGGATGGCGGGCGACGCAACCTCTGCCCGGCCGGCCCCGCCGCCCGGCGCATGCGAGCGTCAAATCACGCTTCGAATCATGCAGCAAATTCAGTCTATTGCAGCGGAGTCGTCTGAACAGCCCCTTTTTTGAGGCGTAACAATCTGCGGTGTGGATAGAAAGCCGGCGCGCCACGCGCGGCAACGCCTAAGCGACTCTGGCGCAAGCACTTTTTCGCTGCACCGCAATGTGGAAAAGCTTAGAGCATTTTGCAGTCAGACGGGATCGTCTGACGTCGCATAAATGCGGCTGAAGGAAAGAAGCTGGAGCAACGGAAGCTGCGTTCGTCAGAACGCCTACTGCTCCAGCCCGTCAGTCGGCTTTTTTCGCCCGGGGCTTCGCGGCCGGCTTCTTCGGCTCTTCGGCGGCCGCGGCGAGCCCGAGCTTCGCCTCGAGCACGGCGATACGGGCGGACAGCGCCTCATTCTCGGCCCGCGCCTTCAGCGCCATCTCGCGCACCGCCTCGAATTCCTCGCGCTGGACCATGTCCATCGAGTTGAACAGGCGCTCGGCCTGGGCGCGGAACGCCGTCTCCACCTCGCGGCGTACGCCCTGCGCGGCCCCGGCCGCGTCGGTCATCAGCTTGGCGAATTCGTCCAGAATGCGGTTCGGTCCGGTGGTCATGGCTGGCGGCCCTGCTTTCGCTCGACAGGAGGGAAGTAGTCCCCGGCGCGGCGGATTGCAAGGTGCGCGGCGTCGCAGGCCGCTTCGCGGCGCTTGTCTTTGCCTTGACCTCGACAGCGCTTGCGCTCCATATGCGGCCCCATGCGCAGCCACTGAACCGGCAAGGAAACACCCGTCTTGAGCGACCTCCTCTTTCTGCCGCTCGCCGCCCTGCCCTTTCCCGAAATCGACCCGGTGATCGTCCGCATCGGCCCGCTGGCGGTCCACTGGTACGGGCTCGGCTATGTCGTCGGCATCCTGTTCGCCTGGTGGTACGCCAAGCGCCTTGTCGCCAACGACCGCCTGTGGGCGGGCGGCAAGGCGCCGATCTCGGGCGTCGACATCGACGATTTCCTGCTCTCGGCGGCGGCCGGCGTCGTCCTCGGCGGCCGGCTCGGCTACATCCTGTTCTACGATTTCGCCCGCTACATCGAGAGGCCCGGCGACATCCTCGCCGTCTGGCAGGGCGGCATGTCGTTCCACGGCGGGCTGACGGGCGTCACCGTCGCGATGATCCTGTTCGCGCGCCGGCGCGGGTTCAGCGCGTGGAGCCTGTTCGACGTCATCGCCGCCGGCGTGCCGGTCGGCTTCGGGCTGGTGCGGCTCACCAACTTCATCAATTCCGAGCTGTGGGGCCGGGTCAGCGACGTGCCCTGGGCCTTCGTCTTCCCCAATGGCGGGCCGGAGCCGCGCCATCCGAGCCAGCTCTACGAGGCGCTGCTCGAAGGGCTCGTCCTGTTCCTCGTGCTGCGGCTCCTCACCCATTCGGCGCTGAAGCTGAAGGCGCCCGGCTTCGTCGCCGGGGCGATGGTCGCCGGCTACGGCACGGCGCGCATCCTCGTCGAGCTCTTCCGCGAGCCGGACGCCCATATCGGCTATCTGGCCGGCGGCTGGCTGACCATGGGCATGGTTCTGTCGGTGCCGATGGTGCTGATCGGCCTGTGGGCGATGCTGCGCGCGAAGGCCGCCGCCTCATGACGGCGCTGAAGGAGCGGCTGCGGGAGCTCATCGCCGCCGCGGGCCCGATCTCCGTTTCCGACTACATGGCGTCCTGCCTGTTCGACCCGGACGCCGGCTACTACACAACCCGCGAGCCGTTCGGCGTCGCGGGCGACTTCACCACCGCGCCGGAGATCAGCCAGATGTTCGGCGAGCTGGTCGCGGTCTGGGCCTATTCGGCCTGGGCGGCCATGGACCGGCCGATGCCGATGACGCTGGCCGAGATCGGCCCCGGCCGCGGCACGCTGATGGCCGATATGCTGCGCACGCTCGACCGGCTCGACACCGGCTTCGTCACCCGCGCGCGCATCGCGCTGATCGAGGCGAGCCCGCGCCTCGCCGCGCTCCAGAAGGAGCGGCTCGCCAGCGGGCGCGGCCGGCCGACATGGTTCTCCGAGATCGCTGCGCTTCCCGCGACGCCGCTCGTCATCGTCGGCAACGAGCTGTTCGACGCGCTGCCGGTGCGCCAGTTCGTCAGGACGGCGCAGGGCTGGCCCGAGCGCGTGGTCGGCCTCGATAACGACGGCGCGCTCCGCTTCATGGCCGGCGCGGCCGGCATCGACCCCGCCCTCCTGCCGCACGGGGCCATGGATGCGCCCGAAGGCGCGATCTTCGAGACCGCCCCGGCGCGCGAGGCGCTGATGGCCGGGATTTCCGCCCGCATCGTCCGCGACGGCGGCGCGGCGCTGTTCATCGACTACGGCCATCTCCGGCCGGGGCTCGGCGACACGCTGCAAGCGGTGCGCAAGCATGCCTATGACGACGCTCTCGCCAATCCCGGCGAGGCGGATTTGACAAGCCATGTCGATTTCTTCGCCCTTGCCCGTATCGCGCAGGCGCACGGCCTCGAGGTACGGACGACGACGCAGGGCGCTTTCCTCGTCGGCCTCGGCCTTCTGGAGCGCGCCGGGGCGCTCGGCGCGGCGGCGGACGAGGCCACGCGCGAGCGGTTGCGCGGCGAGGTCGAGCGGCTGGCCGGGCCGGAGGCGATGGGCGATCTTTTCAAGGTGCTGTGCGTCACGCGCAAGGGGACGGTGCTGCCGCCATTTGCCGCGCAGGGCTGACAGCGGCGACAGGGCGGCCATGGGGCGGTCACGGGGCGGCCACGGGGCGGATTGACAGCGCGCCCCCGCCTGTCTCACGATCCGGAGCGAACCAACAGGGCCGCGCCGAACCACGAGGGGTCGCGAGGCGTGACGAAAACACGCCTTTAAAGGGCGGCCGGAAGGACAACAGGACAGCGGATGCACGACAGCGTAAAACCGGACCCGATCCGGTCCCCCGCGCTCGAAAAGCTGGCGCGACAAGGGCTGAGGCACGGTTTCTTCACCCGTGCCGGCGGCGTGTCGGACGGCATCTATCGCGGGCTGAACGCCGGCGTCGGCTCGCAGGATGCGCGCGAGAACGTCGTCGAGAACCGTGCACGAATCGCCGCGACGCTCGGCGTCGCGCCGCAGAACCTGCTCAGCCTCTACCAGATCCACTCGCCCGACGCGCTCGTCGTGCGCGAGCCGTTCGATGGCGAGCGGCCGAAGGCCGACGCGCTCGTCACCGACCGGCCGGGGCTGGCGCTCGGCGTGCTGACTGCCGATTGCGGCCCGGTCCTCTACGCCGATGCGGAAGCCGGCGTGATCGGCGCGGCCCATGCCGGCTGGAAGGGCGCGCTGACCGGAGTTCTCGAATCGACCATCGAGGCGATGGAGAAGCTCGGCGCGCGGCGCCAGCGTATCGTCGCCGTGCTCGGCCCGTCCATCGGGCCGGACAATTACGAGGTCGGGCCGGAATTCGTCGACCGTTTCGCCGCCGCCTCGGCCGCGAACGGCGATTATTTCCGGCCGTCCCCCAAGCCGGGGCATGCGCTTTTCGACCTGAACCGCTATACGCTCGACCGTCTCTCACAGGCCGGCGTGACGGCGCACGGCATCGACCGCTGCACCTATGCCGAGGAGGAGAGCTTCTTCTCCTACCGGCGCGCGACGCACCGGGGCGAAGGCGACTACGGAAGACAGATTTCGGCAATCGTGCTGGAGGACCGCTGATGGCGCTGCATTTCGACCAGACAGAATTCGACGCGCGGCGCGACCGGCTCACCATCGAGATGGCGCAGAGGAAGCTCGACGCGCTGCTCGTGTTCGCGCAGGAAAGCATGTACTGGCTGACCGGCTACGACACGTTCGGCTTCTGCTTCTTCCAGTGCCTCGTCGTCAAGGCGGACGGGCAGATGGTGCTGATGACACGCTCGGCCGATATCAGGCAGGCACGCCAGACCTCGACCCTCGACAACGTCGTCGTCTGGACCGACCGCGACGGGGCCAACCCGGCGGCCGAGCTGCGCAACCTGCTGAACGATCTCGATCTTCTCGGCTGCCGCATCGGCGTCGAATACGACACGCACGGGCTGACGGCGAAGAACGGCCGCCTGCTCGACGAGGAGCTGAAGACCTTCGGCACCGCGGAGGACGCCTCCGCCATCATCCCGCGCCTTCGCCTGTTCAAGAGCGCGGCCGAGATCGCCAAGGCGGAAAAGGCGGCCGCGCTTTCCGACGACGCGCTAGACGCGGCGCTGCCGCTCATCAAGCAGGGCGGCGACGAAGGCGCGATCCTGGCGGCGATGCAGGGCGCGGTGTTCATCGGCGGCGGCGACTATCCGGCCAACGAGTTCGTCATCGGCTCGGGCGCGGACGCGCTCCTGTGCCGCTACAAGAGCGGGCGGCGCAAGCTCAACAAGAACGACCAGCTGACGCTGGAATGGGCCGGCGCCTTCCACCACTACCACGCGCCGATGATGCGCACGGTCCTGACCGGCAAGGCGACGAAGCGGCATCAGGAGCTCTACGAGGCCGCGTATGACGCGCTGGTCGCCTGCGAGGAGGCGATGGTGCCGGGCAACACCTTCGGCGACGTGTTCGACGCCCATGCCCGAATCATGGAAGCGCATGGCCTGACCCGCCACCGGCTGAACGCCTGCGGCTATTCGGTCGGCGCGCGCTTCGCGCCGTCGTGGATGGAGCCGCAGATGTTCCTCGCCGGCAATCCCGAGCCGATCGCGCCGGGCATGACGCTGTTCGCGCACATGGTGGTGATGGACTCCGATTCGGGGACGGCGATGACGCTCGGCCGCACCTACCTGACCAGCGAAGGCGCGCCGAAGCCGCTTTCGCGCCACGGTCTCGACTTGATCGTCCGCTGACGGCATTATGCGCGGATGTCGCCGCAACGGCCGATGGCGGCCGCCGTCGTGCCGTGCGCGGCGCAGGAGGGCTTCATGATGCCACGCGCGCCTCACATCGTCTTCGCCGCGGCCGGCCTCGTCTGCGCGGCACTCGGCCTTGCCGGCTGCACCAGCTCGCAGGTGCTGGAGCCGACCGCGCTGGTCGGCACCCCTCCCGCCCCCGCCTCCCCGACGGCCTTTCCGCTGGCGACGCCGGCCGCGCCGGGCACGACGCCCGGACAGGTCGCGGCCATCGCCACCGACGCGCGCGTCCAGTTCGCGCCCGTGGTCGGCGCGCCCGCCAACGCGGCGACGCCACTTGCCGGCAGGCTCTCCGCACGGGCCGGCGCGCACGGCATCGCGCTGGTCGGCACCGGAGATTCCTCGGCGACGCTGGTCATGAAGGGTTATTTCTCGGCCATCTCCGACAGCGGCCAGACGACGGTGATCTATGTCTGGGACGTGACCGACCCCGCCGGCACCCGAGTCCACCGCATCCAGGGGCAGGCGAAAGCCCCCTCCTCCGGCGCGGACGGCTGGGACGACGTGCGCCCGGCGACGATGGAATCGATCGCCGACGAGACCATCGACCGCCTCGCGACCTGGCTTTCGGGACGCCAGGGATAGGCAGGGCGCCGATCCAATCTGCGGAAACAGGGCGTATCTTGCCCTTCGCGCTTGCAATACGGGCTGACGCCGTTAAAAGCCCGCACATATCCTTCGCCGGGGAACGTTCATGAAGCTTTTTGCGGGCAACTCCAATCGGGTTCTGGCCGAGGCCGTAGCCCGCTATCTCAACATTCCGCTCGGCAAGGCCAGCGTGCGCCGCTTCGCGGACCAGGAAATCTTCGTCGAGATCCAGGAGAACGTGCGCGGCGAGGATGTCTTCATCCTTCAGTCGACCTCCTTTCCGGCCAACGACCACCTGATGGAGCTGCTGATCATGATCGACGCCTTCCGCCGGTCCTCGGCGCGGCGCATCACGGCGGTCATCCCCTATTTCGGCTATGCGCGGCAGGACCGCCGCGCCTCGGGCCGCACGCCGATCTCGGCCAAGCTGGTGGCGAACCTCATCACCCAGGCAGGCGCCGACCGCGTGCTGACGCTCGACCTCCACGCCGGGCAGATCCAGGGCTTCTTCGACATCCCGACCGACAATCTGTTCGCGGTTCCGGTCCTCGCCCGCGACGTGAAGAAGCATTACGAGCTGCCGAACGTGACGGTCGTGTCGCCCGACGTCGGCGGCGTGGTGCGCGCCCGGGCGCTCGCCAAGCGGCTCGACGCGCTGCTCGCCATCGTCGACAAGCGCCGCGAGAAGCCCGGCGAATCGGAAGTGATGAACATCATCGGCGACGTGCGCGGCAAGGACTGCCTGCTGATCGACGACATCGTCGATTCCGGCGGCACGCTGTGCAACGCGGCCGACGCGCTGCTCGCCAACGGCGCGACGAGCGTCACCGCCTACATCACCCATGGCGTGCTTTCGGGCGGCGCCGTGACGCGCATCACCTCCTCCAAGTTGAAGGAGCTGGTGATCACCGATTCGATCCAGCCGACCTCGGCGGTCGAGGCCGCGCCGAACATCCGCGTGATCTCGATCGCCGACCTGATCGGCGAGGCGATCTCGCGCACGGCGAGCGAGCAGTCCGTCTCAAGCCTGTTCGACTGAACCTGTTCGGCTGATGGTGGGAAACGCCGACGGTTGGCAACCGGCGCGGCTTCTGCCACATACGTGCCTCATCTGCAAAGCAGAGACGCTCGATGACCGGTTCGCGCCTGCCCGTTTCCGCCTATGTCATATGCTGCGACGAGGTCGCCTGGCTCGGCGGCTGCATCGAGAGCCTTTCCGATTGCGCCGAGATAATCATCGTCGATTCGGGCTCGACCGACGGCACGCTGGCGCTGATCGAGGACTATATCGGCAAGGGCTATCCGATACGTCTGTTCGAGAGGCCATGGCCCGGTTACGCCGCGCAGAAGCAGTTCGCGCTCGACCAGTGCAGCCAGCCCTGGTGCCTTTCGCTCGACGCGGACGAGCGCCTCGACGAGGCGCTGCGGGAGGAACTCGGTCGCCTTGTCACAGCGTCCGCCGGCGTCAATGCGTGGCGCCTCGATTTCCGCCTGTCGCTCTACGCCTACGGCTACGTGCCGGAGGCGGTGCGCTACGGCGCGTCCGTGCGGCTGACGCGGCGCGGCTTCGCCGCCTACGCCACCGACACGCTGGTGCATGAGAGCCTTTTCGTCGAGGGCGAGTTCCGCACGGCCCCGCGCGGAAAGATCCTCCACGCCCGCGCGCTGCCGCTGGAGGAGCAGATCGTCAAGGAAAAGACCTACGCCAACCTCAAGGCCAAGCAGTTGCTGCGCAAGGGGAAGTCGCCGCGCTTCTTCCGGCTGGTCTTCAACCCGCCGCTCTATTTCCTGAAGCTCTACCTCGCCAAGCGGTTCTTCCTGTGCGGCTGGCCGGGCTTCATCCACGCGGCGACGGGCGCGGCCTATGCCTTCATGGCCGAGGCGATGCTCTACCAGAAATACCGCGCCGCGCGACGGCCGGACACTTTCGACCCCGGTTCCTAGGTCCCGAGCCGGTTCTTCAGGCGCACCGAGCCGCGATAGAGCGGGCGGCGCACCTCGCGCACGATGGTCTCGATCAGGCCGCGCCGGCTTGCCTGGACCAGCGTTCCGCCCAGCTCGTGGCTGATCTCCTTCGTCACCAGCGGCCGTGCCGAAAGGATGCGCACGCCGTGCAGCCAGCGCATCTGGAGGACGGCGTCGACCGGGCGGTCGAAGGTTTCCGTCGCTGCCAGCAGCTTCTGCGCCGCGTCGCGGCCGACGAGTTGCATCACCATGCCGAAGGCCGGCGTCACAGGCTCTATGAGCGACGCGCCACCATTGCCGGTGCCGACGACCGGCCCGGTCTCGCCGCCGTGCTTCTGCGGGAACCGCACGAAATCCCCCGGCCCGGCGCGCGTCTTCACGAGGTCCATGATCCGCGCCAGCCCGTCGATGTCGACGCTGACGTCGTCCTCCACGACCAGCCCGGCGTCGAGGCCGCGCTCGACGATCTCGCGCCACGCCTTGCGATGGCTGAGGAAGCAGCCGATCTCGCCGCAATTGAGCGCGAAGGGATAATACGGCCGATAGAGCGCGGGCCGGCAGACGACGGCGATCTCGGCCGGCGTCATCGCACGGCCGTCGACGGCGTCGATCACATGGACCGGCATCGGCAGGCGGGCACGCAATGCCTCGACCTGCGGCCGGCGCTGCGTGGCGCGCGCGAGATGGATGACGAAGCCTTCAACACGCATCGAGGCCCTTCGCTTCGCGGCCTTCGGCAAGCCGCCTGTATATTTCGACCAGTCGCCCGGCCTCATCAGAAAGCCGAAAGTTGGCCTCGACATGGCGGCGGCCGGCCTCGCCCTGCTTTGCCGTGAAGGCAGGGTCGGCAAGATAGGGCTCGACGGCGGCTTGCATGGCCCCGAGATCGTTCGCGGGAACGATGCTGCCGGTCTCACCGGGCACGATCAGTTCTGAGAACGCGCCGACATCGGTCGCCACCACCGGCGCGCCGCTCGCCATCGCCTCGAGCGGGGTCAGGCCGAAGCCTTCCCAGCGCTGCGGCGCGATATAGAGCGACAGCGCCCGATACCAGCGGTCGATGTCGCGATGCTCGCCGACGAAAAGAATACGGTCGGCCAGCCCGGCCTGCGCCACCCGCGACTTCAGCTCTTCCTCGAAGGCGGCGTGGCCGGACGTCGCCCGGCCGGCGACGAGGGCCGACCATTGCGGATGGTGCGGCAGCAGCGCGATCATCGCGTCGACGAAGAGATCGGTGCCCTTCTGACGGCGCACCCGACCGAAGCAGCCGGCATAGAGCCTTTCCGGGTCGAGGCCGAGTTCCCGTGCCGCCTCGGCGCGGTCGCGCGGCGGGCGGAAGCGTCCGGTGTCGATGCCGTGCATGATCACGGTGTTCGGCACCCTGAGATAGGCCGAGGTCTTGCGGCTGGTGGCGATCACCCGGTCCATGCGGGCGATGAGGAAGCGAGTCCAGCCGGTGTGCACACGCTGCGACGCGGAGGTGAAGACGAGCTTCAGCGGCGCGCGGAACACGTGGCGCAGGATCAGCCCGCCGAGCATCTCGACATTGCGCCGCGCATGCCAGACGCGGAACGGCGCGCCCTTCGGCCGCCCGAGCAGCGCCGGGACCTGCCACCAGGCGATCCTCGGCAGTTCGTCCGGCAGGCCGGGACCGAGCGTCGCGACGCCGATCATCTTCTTCTGGAGGGGGACGAGCTGGATGATGGTGCTGGTCACCCCGGAAAGCCGCTGCTTGAAATTCGGAACGACGACCTCCACCCGCGCCATCTCGACGCGGGCGATTTCAGGGCCCGGTTCGCGCGGCAGGCTCACGCCCAGCGCAGCTGGACGATCTCGTATCCGCGCGCGCCCCCCGGCGCGTTGACCTCGATCTCGTCGCCGACGGCCTTGCCGATCAGCGCGCGCGCGATCGGCGAGGAAATGGAGATGCGGCCGGCCTTCACGTCGGCTTCCTGGTCGCCGACGATCTGGTAGGTCTTCTCCTCCTCGGTGTCCTCGTCCACGAGCACAACGGTCGCACCGAACTTGATCGTGTCGCCGGAAAGCTTCGTCACGTCGATGACCTCGGCGCGCGCGATCAGGTCTTCCAGCTCGCCGACGCGGCCCTCGTTCAGGCTCTGCGCTTCCTTGGCGGCATGGTATTCGGCGTTTTCCGAAAGGTCGCCGTGCGAGCGCGCCTCAGAGATCGCCTCGATGATGCGCGGGCGTTCCTCCTGCTGACGCCAGCGCAGCTCTTCCTTCAGAGCCTCGAACCCACCGACCGTCATCGGAACCTTGTTCATGTCGTTCGACCTTTCGTCCTTTTCCGTCCCGCGCCGCAAGGCGCGCCACACAAAAAGAAAACGGTCCGGCAGCCTCGGCCAACGAACCGTTCTATGCTTCTCATGCGTAAATATAGCAATTCCTGTACGCTTTTCACGCGAAATCTTGGCGCGCGGCAAAGCGTCCGGGCGCGGCGGGTCACGCAGGCGCAGGGCCGGAAGCGGGCTACGCCCGGAAGATGACGGCCGCGCCGGCCGCGATCAGCGCGAAGCCGAGGAGGTGATTCCAGGTGATCGCCTCCTTGAGGTAGAACACCGAAAACACGACGAAGACGCAGAGCGTTATCACCTCCTGCATGGTCTTCAGCTCGGCCGCCGAATAGACCTCGTGGCCGATGCGGTTCGCGGGCACGGCCAGCCAGTACTCGACGAAGGCGATCATCCAGCTGAACAGCACGGCGGCGTAGAGCGGCGCGGCCTTGAACTTCAGATGGCCGTACCAGGCGAAGGTCATGAAAACGTTGGAGGCGACGAGAAGCAGGATCGGCAGGATCTTGGGCGACAGAAGGGACATCGAATCGTTTCCGGACAAGAAGTCGCAATCTCATTGGCACATCCGTCTCGTCAAAATCACGGCAAATCCGCTATCATCCTCCCGTCAATGGAGGCTCTCATGCGCAGACCCCTGGAGAAGGAATGGGAACTGACGATCGACCCGGACACGGTGCGTCTGTTCATCCTCAAGGCGAAAGCCATCGCCGCCGGCCTGAGCAGCGACTACGAGGCCGGATCCGAGCATGAGGTGGAGCTGGACGAGCAGTCGCGCGACGGCCACTTGCATGACGGCCTCGCCGAGGAGGAAGAGGAAGACCTGACCGAGCGGGAGCTCCGCGCCCTCATCAACGACCTCAATGTCGACGAGGCGGCCGAGCTGATCGCGCTCGCCTGGATCGGCCGCGGCGATTTCGATCCGTCCGAATGGGACGACGTCGTCGCCGAGGCGCGCCAGCGCGGCCAAGGCAGACGGGCGTCGAACTATCTGCTCGGCATGCCGATGCTCGGCGACTGGCTGGAGGAAGGGCTGGAAGCCATCGGCGCCTGAAACGGCGCGTAACGCGAAGTGAAGCGGCGGGCCGTTGCGGGATGCCCGCCCTTTGCCCATCTCGAAGGGATGTCCACGGCAAAACGCGCAGGCCTCGCGGCCTTTCTCGTCCCCTTTCTCGCTTTTGCCCCGCCCGTTTGCGGGAATGCGCAGGATTTGCCGGAAAGGATGCCGCCCCCTGCCGAAAGGCCGCAGGCGCGGGAAGTGCCGGAGACCATGGCCACGCCTGCGCCGAAGCCGCGGGAGAAGCCGGCCGAGGCACCCTCGCCCGCGTCAGAATCCGCCGCCTCTCCGGTGCCCGACGACGAGAGGCGCTGCCGCGAGCGGCTGAAGGCGCTCGGCGCCGCCTTCGAAGAGGCCACGCCGATAAGCGAGCCGGAAGGCTGCACCGCCGCCCATCCCCTCACCGTCTCGAAACTCTCCGCCGGCGTCGCGCTGGAGCCGCAGGCGGTACTGACCTGCGCCATGGCGGAAGCCTCGGCGCGGTTCGTGCGCGACCACGCCGCCCCGCTCGCCAGGGAGGAGTTCGGCGCGCCGCTTGTCACCGTCGAGCAGGCGTCGTCCTATGTCTGCCGCGCTCGCAGGGGCGGTGCGAAGCTGTCCGAGCACGCCTTCGCCAACGCGCTCGACTGGAGCGCGCTGACGCTGGCCGACGGCACGCGCATCGAGGTGCGCGCCCACGACGCCGAAAAGGAGCCGCGCGCTTTCGCCCTGATCTCCAAGCTGCACAAGCGGGCCTGCGGCCCGTTCGCGACCGTCCTCGGCCCCGGCTCGGACGCCGACCACGCCGATCATTTCCATTTCGACCTCGCGAAACGGCGCAACCCGTTCTGCCAGTGATCGCCGCCCCATTTGCGCCACAGGGGTAAAGGCCGGCACTGAGGTTTCCTTTACCGTTCGGCGCTAGCATTCCGGTTCCAGGGACAGGGAATTCGGGAAGCCCAGCGTGTTGCGTATCCGGGCATTGAGACTTGCGGCAGGGCTTGCCGGCGCGCTGCGTCGGCGCGCGCGCCTCGCCACGGCGCTCGGCGTGATCGGCGCGGGCGCGCTGGCCGTCTCCTCCTGCACGGCCTCGGACGTCCTGACGCCGCGCGTCGATGTCGGCACGCAGACCGCGTCGGTCGGGGCGCAGCCGCGCGGCCTTGCCCGCCTCGCCTCGCCCTCGGCGATGATGAGCGTCGGCTATCCGCGCCTGCAACGCCCCTTCGCCGAGCCGGGCGCGCAGATGCCGGCCAGCGAGACCGATTGCCGCCGCCAGCTTCGCCGCCTCGGCGTCACCTTCCGCGACCTCGCGCCGATCAACGACGGCGGCGCCTGCCGCATCGACTGGCCGGTGCAGGTGTCGGGGCTGCCCGGCTCGATCGATATGAAGCCGGCGGCGACGCTGTCCTGCGACATGGCGCTCGCCTTCGCGACATGGACCCGCAAGGAGCTGACGCCCTCCGCGCGCTGGCGCTATCTCTCCGGCGTCAAGACGATCCATCAGGGATCGAGCTATTCGTGCCGCAACATCCGCCGCTCGGGCGGCGTCGCCTCCGAGCACTCGAAGGGCAACGCGCTCGACGTGATGCGGATCGAGCTGCGCAACGGCCGCGACATCGACGTGCGCAAGCCGGGCTGGTTCGCGTTCCGCGAGCGCGGGCTGCTCAACAATGTCCGCGCCGGCGGCTGCCAGTACTTCACCACCGTCCTCGGCCCCGGCTACGACGCCGACCACGCCGACCACTTCCATTTCGACATCAAGAACCGCAGGAACGGCTACGTCGCCTGCCGCTAGCAGGTTGGCCTCCGTGAAAATTCCTGTCGCGCCCGCGCCGCGCTGATGGTATCAGCGACATCATGCTTACCGTCGAAATCGCCATCGTCGTTGTTCTGATCTGCATCAACGGCCTGTTGGCCATGTCCGAGCTGGCGGTCGTGTCCTCACGGCCGGGCCGGCTGAAAGCGATGGCCGACCGCAGCCATTCGGGCGCGGAGACGGCGTTGAAGCTCGCGGCCAATCCCGGCCGCTTCCTCTCCACCGTGCAGATCGGCATCACGCTGGTCGGCGTCCTGTCCGGCGCGTTCTCGGGCGCGACGCTCGGCCTCAGGCTGACCGACTGGCTCATCCAGTCCGGCGTGCCCGCGGGGATGGCCGGCACGCTCGGCGTCGGCTCGGTCGTCGCCGTCATCACCTACGGCTCGCTCATCATCGGCGAGCTGGTGCCGAAGCAGATCGCGCTGCGCAACCCGGAGGCGGTCGCCTCGCGCATCGCGCCGGCCATGCGCGGCCTTTCCGTCGTCGCCGCGCCGCTGGTGTGGCTGCTCGACATTTCCGGCCGCACGGTGCTGCGCCTGCTCGGCCAGGCCGACGAGGGCGGCACCAAGGTCACGGACGAGGAGATCGCCAGCCTGATCGCCGAGGCCGAAAGCCACGGCGTCGTCGAGAGCGACGAGCGCAAGATGATCGCCGGCGTCATGCGCCTCGCCGACCGCAGCGTGCGCGCGATCATGACGCCGCGCACCGAGGTCGAATGGATCGACCTCGAAGCCTCGAAGACCGACAACCGCAGGAAGATCCTCGAATCCGGCCACTCCATCCTGCCCGCCGGCCGCGGCAGCGTCGACCAGATGGTCGGCGTGGTGCTCGTCCGCGAGGCGCTGACCGCGCTCGTCGGGCGCCAGGCGTTCGACCTGGAAACCTTCGTGCGCCCCGCGCCCATCGTCCACGACAATGCCGACGCGCTCGACGTTCTCGCCACGCTCAAGGAAGCCGAGGTGCCGATGGCGCTGGTCCATGACGAATATGGCGACTTCGAGGGCGTGGTGACGCCGGCCGACATCCTCGAGACCATCGTCGGCGTGTTCCGCTCCGACGTCGACGAGGACGAGGAGATGGCGGTCGAACGCGACGACGGCTCGTGGCTGCTCGCCGGCTACATGCCCATCGACGAGATGGCCGACACGCTCGGCATTCCCTTGCCCGAGAAGCGCGACTACGAGACGCTGGCCGGCTTCGTGCTCTCGCACATGCACCGTCTGCCGCAGGTCGGCGAGCATGTCGACATCATGGGCTGGCGCTTCGAGGTGATGGACCTCGACGGCCGGCGCATTGACAAGGTGCTGGCCTCGCGCAGCATCCTGACCCACCGCGAAGCCCGCGGCTGAGCGGGACGGTGCGGCCTACTACGCCGCCTTCCTGTCGGTGAGGAAATCGAGGATCGCCTCGCAGAACACGTCGTTGCGATCACCGGCGACCATGTGGCCGGCCCCGCCGACATCGACATAGCTCGCCGACGGCGCGCGGTCGACGAACTCCCTGACGTAGTCCTCGTGCACCAGCTCCGACTGCATGCCGCGCACCAGCAGAACCGGCAGGTGCAGGCGCGGCAGCTCGGCCAGCAGGTGCTCCATGGTCTCGCGCGAGCGGAAATTGATGTTGCGCTCGCTCTTCATGAAGGCCGGGTCCCAGTGCCAGCGATAGCGGCCGTCGGCGTCGAGGCGCAGATTCTTGCGCAGGCCGTCGAGCGAGCGCGGCCGCTTGCGGTTGGGCAGGTAGCCGGCGATGGCATCGGCGGCTTCCTCCAGCGAGGCGAAGCCTTCCTCCATGCGTGCGCCCATGAACCCCTGGATGCGGTCGACGCCGCCGACATCCATGCGCGGCGTGATGTCGACAAGGATGAGGGAATCGAGCAGCGGCCCGTGATCGAGCTCGGCGACGAGCGCCGAAAGCCCGCCGAGCGAGGCGCCCACCACCGAGGGCGCGGCATGGAAGCGCTCGGCCGTCTGGCGCACCAGCGCCGCCACGTCCGCGCCGTAGGCGGCGAAGCTGTAGTCGCCGCTCCCGGCCCACTCGCTCTCGCCATGGCCGCGCAGATCGACGGTGACGGCGCGCATGCCGGCGTCCGCCACGCGGCGGGCGGTCATGTCCCAGGCGCGGCGCGTCTGGCCGCCGCCATGCAGCAGGAGAACGGGATGGCCGCGCCCGTCCCACAAGTCGGCGGCGAGCCGGTTGCCTTCGGCGCCGGTGAATTCGATCGGCTTCGGGGTCATGGGATGGGATGGTCCTTCAGGAATTCGAGAACTTTCGCCTTCCAGCTGCGGTCGCCGACGGAAAGCATGTGATCGCGCCCGACGATGTCGAAGGGCTCGGCATCGGGCATCAGCGCGGCAAGGCGCTCGGCGGAGCCGGCGATGTCGTCCTTGGTGCCGACGCCGATCAGCGTCGGCGCGGCGATGCCGGCCATCTCCTCCTCCGACACCAGCTCGCGCGAGGTGGCAATGCAGGCTGCGAGCGCGAGGCGGTCGCTCTTGGTCTGGTCGGCGAAGGCGCGGAACATCCTGCCGCGCGGGTTGTCGACCGTCGCCGGGTCTTCGGCGACCAGCGCGGCGGCGATGGGATCCCAGTCGCCGACGCCGTCGACCATGCCGTAGCCCAGCCCGCCGAGGACCAGCGTCGCCACCTTGTCGGGATGCCGCAGCGCCAGGAACGCCGAAATGCGCGCGCCCATCGAATAGCCGAAGACATGGGCGCGCGGAATGCCGAGATGATCGAGCAGCGCCGCGGCGTCCTCGGCCATCACCTGCGGGGTGTAATCCGCCGGGTCGTAGCTCTTCTGCGAGCGGCCATGGCCGCGATTGTCCGGCGCGATGACGCGATAGCCGGCGTCCCCCAGCGTCTTGGCCCAGCCGGGCGCGACCCAGTTGACGTGATGGGTCGAGGCGAAGCCGTGAATGAGGAGAACCGGCTCTCCCGCGCCGGCTTCCGGCCGGCGGTCGAGGAATGCGATCTCGAACCCGTCATGAACG
Organism: Aquamicrobium sp.; assembly: GCF_023954335.1. Classification (NCBI taxonomy): domain Bacteria; kingdom Pseudomonadati; phylum Pseudomonadota; class Alphaproteobacteria; order Hyphomicrobiales; family Phyllobacteriaceae; genus Aquamicrobium; species Aquamicrobium sp. Next base: position 2,360,775 of record NZ_JAMLIE010000001.1, on the reverse strand, counting down.
AAACTGGACATCGATTGCGGCGATCCCTTTCCGCGACCGATCAATTCCCCCGCGAAACGCCGTCGATCCGGGGGTGGCTGACACGGTCGCCACTGGCAATGCCGGTCTTTTCAGCCGTTCCGGCCTTGAGTTCAAGCACAAAACGCGCCGGCGCCTCCGGGGCGATGGGCGCGACCGAGAACGGCTCGCCCGCCAGCACGTCGACCACCATGCCTTCCTCGTCGATGAAGACGAGATCGAGCGGCATCGGCGTGTTCTTCATCCAGAAGGACAGCCGGCGCGTGCGCTCGAACACGAACAGCATGCCGTGGTCGTCCTTCATCTCGGTGCGGAACATCAACCCGGCGGACCGCTCGCGGTCGTCGTCGGCGACCTCGATGGAAAAGCGCGTCTCGCCGGCATCGGTCTCGACGCTGAGCGGCGCGGGGTCGACGGGCAGGATCATCGGCTCCGACGCCTGCGCGGGCGAAAGGCCGGCCACGCCGGGCGCGAGGCCGGCGGCAAGCACGAGGGCCGACGCAAGCAGGAGAGGCCGCAAGCAACGCATCATGGTTCACCTTGCCTGCCGGGATTGAATGGGCAAATCAGTGGGATGCCGGCAGCGTGCCAATATCGGGATGAATTTCGGCAGCCATGAGGCCCTTGTCGCCACGCCCGAAGCGGACGAGGACGACCTGTCCGGGCCGCAGCTCGGCGATGCCGTAGCGGCGCAGGGTCTCCATGTGGACGAAGATATCCTCGGTGCCCTCGCCGCGGGTCAGGAAGCCGAAGCCCTTGGTGCGGTTGAACCACTTGACCAGCGCGCGCTCGAGCCCGCTCTCGGCCACCACCTGGACATGCGTGCGCTGGACCGGCTGCTCGGAGGGATGGACCGCGCCGGTGTTGTCCATCGACACGACCTTGAACGCCTGGAGGCCGCGTTCGCCGCGATGGATCAGGCAGACGACGCGCGCGCCCTCGAGCGCGGTGTTGAAGCCGTCCCTGCGCAGGCAGGTGACGTGAAGGAGCACGTCGTCCATGCCCGGTTCGTCAGGAAGGATGAAGCCATAGCCCTTGGCGACGTCGAACCACTTGATCGCGCCGGAAATCTCCGTCAGCGCGACCTCGTCCCCGTTGTCCGGCTTCAAGGCTTGGTCACTGGCCGCATATCGCCCTTGCGAGGAGGCCTTGTCCCCCATCCTGACGCACCTTCCCTGCAACCACCCGATTGATTCTGAGTTGGCAGAATAGCACTTCGTCTTTGTGTGTTAGCAAGTACCAAGCCGTATTTTTCAACATATCCCGCCGGGAAAGGGCCGGTTTTTGGCCCTTTCGGAGGTTGCCGAGCCGCGACAGCCGCGCCATATCATCGCCAGTCGACGAAACGGGAACATGAATGCGATGCGTTATCTCCACACGATGGTCCGCGTCAAAGATCTGGACGACTCCCTCGATTTCTACTGCAATAAGCTCGGGCTGAAGGAGGTTCGCCGCCACGAGAGCAGCGAGGGGCGCTACACGCTCGTCTTCCTCGCCGCGCCGCAGGACGAGGAATCCTGCGTCGCCAGCCATGCGCCGCTGGTCGAGCTGACCTGGAACTGGGACTCCGAGGACTATGCGGGCGGGCGCAATTTCGGCCACCTCGCCTACGAGGTCGACGACATCTACGCCACCTGCCAGTGGCTGATGGACAAGGGCGTGACGATCAACCGCCCGCCGCGCGACGGGCGCATGGCGTTCATCCGCTCGCCCGACGGCATCTCGATCGAGCTTCTGCAGAAGGGCGATGCCCAGCCGAAGGCCGAGCCCTGGGCGTCGATGGCCAATATCGGAAGCTGGTAACCCGGCGTTTATCTGGCGCGCCGCTTGGCCTCGTCGATCAGCATGTTGGCGATCTGCATCCTGAGGACGGCGCGCTCGCGCATCTCCTCGGGCACCCGGTCGGGGTGATAGCGCAGGGCGAAGCTGCGCCGCGCGCGGTCGAACTCCTCGGCCTTCGACATGCCGTCGATGCCGAGCTCGCGCGAGATCGACTGCGGATCGAGGAAGAACAGGTCGTCGAGCGCCGGCTGGAGATCGGGCGCGGCCTTCGGCGTCTCGGCCTTGCGGGTTTGAGCGCCGCCCTGAGCGGCGTTGCCGGCGTTGTCGCCATATTCCTTCATCGCCCGGTCGGCGAAGAGCGGGCGGCTGTGCGCCTGAAGCCGCTCGATCTGGGCCAGCATGTCGACCCGCAGCGACGGCGCGGCCGCGTCGTCAACCTCCTCCTCGGCTTCGGCCGAGGCGGCAAGCAGATCGTCCAGCAATTCGGTGAAATCCAGCTCGGCCTTGACGCCCACAGAAACCTCCACCCGGGGCAACGCATACTCGGGGCCAGAGTTGCAGGTTCAGGTTAAAAACCTCCCCTCATAATCGAGCGGATTTTCTGCATGGCTGCCATGTGCATGCTGCGCTGCACAATTCGAGGCGGCCGGCCTATGATCTCCAAGGGAGGAAGACTTGCGAATCGGAGCCTGCCATGGGTTTCTTCACCGAGATGTTCTCCCGCCCGCGGCCCGAAGAGGTCGAGCGTTTCCGCAACGCGCTCGCTTTTCTCGAATCGATGAGCCATGCCGACCGGGCCGACATCGGCATCCGCCCGGCCGATTTTCCGCGCATCGCGCGCGAGATGACGGAGCGCCGCCCCTCCTGACGCTTTGCGTCGCGCCGTCACGGCGCGTACCATCCGGCGTCCGATGGAGGGAATCATGCGCTTGATGGTCTTGCCTGTCCTTTTCGCCGCCGCCACGGCCACCGCCGCCCATGCGCAGGACGCCGCCGGCGACGCGGCGCTGAAGGACAAGGCGAAGGCGATGTTCGAGGCCACCGCCGCCGCGACCTGCGACCCGGACGGGCCGGGAAGCGAGGACAACGCGCCGGAAAGCCACGCCATCGGCTTCCGCTACAGCTACGACGCCGAGGAGGACCCGGAGCGCACGGCGCATCTCTTCCGCTTCTTCTGCTTCAGCGGCGCCTACAACGAAATCCACGTCTACTACATCACCGACGGCGAAGGCGCGTTGGCGCCGCTCCATTTCGCCGAGCCGCAATACGACGTGCGCTATGCCGGCGAGAGCGACGAGAAGGTCGAGGCCGTCGCCATCACCGGCTTCGCCGCCACCGGCCAGCTCGTCAATTCCGGCTACGATCCCGAGACCCGCACCATCACCGCCCATTCGCTATGGCGCGGCGTGGGCGACGCCTCGTCCACCGGCACGTGGACCTTCGTCGACGGCACGTTCCGCCTCGTCCACTACGAGGTCGACGCCTCCTATGACGGCGAGATCAATCCGCAGGCGATCGTCGACTATCGCTGAGCGCCTCAGCGGCCGGCGGCCGAGACCATCCAGTTCAGCGTCGCGCGCCAGTCCGACATGCGGATCGGCGTGCCGTGGCTCCCGGTTTCGAAACGGATGAAGCGGGCGGGATAGCCGGGCGCGCGGGCAAGGATCGCGCGGAAGAACGCTTCCTGTTTTTCGACCGGATAGACCCGATCGTTGCCGCCATGGCCGAAGAACAGCGGCACCTTGCGCTTGAAGGCGCGGCTGGCGAAGAACCCCTCGTCCCAGTGCGAGCCGAGCAGCAGCAGCCCGCCGAGGCGGGGCGCGAGCGCGGCGTCGTCGGCGAGGCGCCAGCACAGGCCGCCGCCCATCGAGCCGCAGGCGACGAAGACCGGCGCGCCGGGCGAGCGGGCGGCGTAGTGGCCCGCCAGCTCGGCGACGAGGCGCGCGCCGCCGGCGCCGAAATCGGGAAAATCCACCGTCAGGTAAAGGCCGCCATTGCCGGCGGCGAGGTTCTTGATGCGGTTGAAATTGCCGCCGAAGGTGAAATCGTCCATGCCCTGCCGGCGGCTGCCGCCCTGCCCGTGCAGGTAGACGACGATGAAGCGCGCCTTCTCCTGCCGGCCGACCGCCATGTGGGCGATGCGCCCGGCGGCGGTCTCGGCGATGAGATCCTTCTGGGCGCGGCGCACGCCGAGATCGACATAGGCGCCGTGGACGCGGCGCTCGGGGACCTCGTCGCGGCCGTTGATGTCGCGCTCTTCGCGATAGTCGACCGTGACGTGGCGACCGCCATCGGCCTCGGCCAGCGTCGCCGGATAGGCGAACAGCCTGTCCTTGAACGGAGAGAGCAGCTCCGCCGCGGCGGCGGGCAGCGCCAGCAGCAGCGAAAGGGCGGCCGCGAGGACGGGCATCGCTCTGGTCCTGCCGTGGCCGGTGCGCGTCATCCTACCGTCTCCTCCCGTCCGTCAGTCTCCGCCCAGCCGGCGATAGGCGCGCCGGAAGTAGAGCAGCGGCTCTTCGGCCTCGCCGATCCGGATATCCGTCACCCGGCCGAGCAGGATGCGGTGGGTGGCGAAGTCCTTCGCTTCGACCAGATGGCAATCGAAGGTGGCGAGCGCGCCGCGCAGGATCGGCGCGCCGGACGAGCCCGTCTCCCACTCGCCGAGCGCGAAGCGTTCGTCTTGGCTGAGCCCGGTCAGGCCGGAAAAGGCGTCGGCCAGCGGCTGCTGCTGCGGCGAAAGCGTGTTGAGCGCGAAGACGCCGTTGTCGGCGAAGCAGTCGTTTTCCGGCTTCATCCGGTTGAGGCAGACGAGGATCGTCGGCGGCTCGTCCGAGACCGAGCAGGCGGCGATGATCGTCGTCCCGCGCCGTCCATGCGCCCCGTCGGTCGCCACCACATGCACCGCCCCGGCGAAGCGGCTCATCGCCTCGCGGTAAAGCGGCGGCTCGACAGCATTCTTGTTCAGCACGTTTTTCACCTGCACTTGATGGTTTCCGCCGCATATAGGCACCCCGGCCCCGCCGGCAAACATGCTGCTCCTAACCTGTTGCACGCCTTCCCGCCAGCCTTTACCAAGTTGACGGACCGTCCGGCACGAGGCTTCCCGAAAAGGCGAACCATGCAGCCCGCCCTGAAAACGATGCTCGCCGCAGCCGTGCTCGCCCTTGCCGGCGGCGCGCAGGCGGACACGTTGCGGGTCGGGCTCGCCGCGCCGCTCGACGGGCCCTTCGCCCTGCTCGGCGCGCAGATGCGGGCGGGCGCGGAAATCGCGGCCGCCGATACGGGAGCCGAGCTCGTCGTCGCCGACGACCAATGCACGGCCGAAGGCGGCGAGGCAGCGGCGCAGGAGCTCGCGGAGGCCGGCGTGGCGGCCGTTGCCGGGTTCCTGTGCCTCGAAGCAATCGAGGCGGCGCTGCCCGTCTTCAGGCAAGCCGGCATCGCCGTCGTCACGCCCGGGGTGCGCGCCAACGGCCTGACCGACCGGCGCGTGCGCACCGGCTGGCTTGTATGGCGGCTCGCACCGCGCGCCGATGCCGAGGCGGCGGCCATCGGCGCCATCCTGCCGCGGCAATGGCGCACCGAGCATTTCGCCATCGTCGACGACGGCACCATCCATGGCCGCGAGCTTGCCGAATCGCTGCGGCTCGCCGCCGAGATCGCCGGGCTGAAGCCGGTGTTCCTCGACACCTACCGGCCGCAGATGGAGAACCAGATCGGCCTCGTCGGCCGGCTGGCGCGCGCCGGGGCCACGCACGTCTTCGTCGGCGGCGACCGCGACGACATCGCCATCATGGCGCGCGACGCGGCCCAGCTCGGCCATGCGCTGACCTTCGCCGGCGGCGAGGCGCTGCGCGCGCCGGGCGACGTGCCGCTGGCGACCGGGACGCTGATGATCGCCCCGCCCGAATGGGTCGACCGCATCGACGGCGATACGCTCCGGCGCTTCACCGAAGCGGAAATCGTCCCGGAAGGCTATGTCCTGCCCGCCCATGCGGCCGTCACCGTCGCCATCGAGGCGCTCCGGCGGGCGCGGGCGGAAGACCTCGCGCCCGCCGACATGCTCGCGCGCGAGCGGTTCGAGACGCTGGTCGGCCCCGTGTCGTTCGACGACAAGGGCGATCCGGCGCGTTTCCCCGTCATCCTCCATCGCTACGACGGCGAACGCTTCCTGCCAACAGAATAGAGCCCGCCCATGCCCTTCGTTCCCGGTCCGAAGAACCTCATCACCGACGTCGCCGGCCTCAGGGTCGGCAATGCCGGCGATGCGCGGCTGAAAAGCGGCGTCACCGTCGTCCTGCCGGACGAGCCGTGCGTCGCTTCGGTGCAGGTGCTGGGCGGCGCGCCGGGCACGCGCGAGACCGACGCGCTCGAGCCGCACAACACGCTCCACGAGTTCCACGGCTTCGTGCTGTCCGGCGGCTCGGCCTTCGGGCTCGACGCGGCCTCCGGCGTGCAGGCGGCGCTGCGCGAGAAGGGCGTCGGCTTCAAGGTTGGTTCGGCGCTGGTGCCGGTGGTGCCTGCGGCGATCCTGTTCGACCTTATCAATGGCGGCGACAAGGACTGGGGCCGCTACCCGCCCTATCGCGAGATGGGCTACGAGGCGGTAGCGAATGCCGGCCCCGACTTCGCCTTTGGGACGGTGGGCGCAGGGATAGGCGCGCTGACCGCCGGGCTGAAGGGCGGCCTCGGCTCGGCCTCGACCCGCCTGCCGAACGGCGTCACCGTCGGCGCGCTCGCCGCCGTCAATCCGGTCGGCTCGGTGACGGTCGGGCGCGGGTCGCATTTCTGGGCGGCTCCGTTCGAGATCGGCGGCGAGTTCGGCGGCCTCGGCCTGCCGGCGCCGCTGCCGCCGGAGGCGACCGATCTGCGCTGGAAGTTCGAGGAAGGACCGCTGCCCGGCCGCGCCACCACCATCACCATCGTCGCCACCGACGCGAAGCTGTCCAAGGCGGCGGCCAAGCGGCTGGCGGTGTCGGCGCATGACGGCTTCGCCCGCGCCATCTGGCCGACGCACACGCCGGCCGACGGCGATCTCGTCTTCGCGCTGGCCACCGGCAAAAGCGGTGTCGAGCTCGGCATCGAGGGCGCGGCCGCGCTCTACGCCGCCGCCGGCGCCACCATGGCCCGCGCCATCGCGCGCGGCGTCCATGCCGCGACGCCGGCCGAGGGCGATCTCTATCCCGTCTGGTCGTCGCTGCGCGGCTGATCGCGTTCCTGCCGCCGCCATGGCGCGAGCCCGCGCGCGGCGCGCGAGAAGCGGCGATGCTCGTGCCAGGGGCGATAAGGCTCGGTGATCGCGAAGCGGATCGCGGCAGGCCCCTGCCCGAACCTGATCTCGGCGCTGCCCTTGCGGGCGAGGTCGCGGGCGGTGATGACGGCGGCTTCCCCTTGCCCGCACGGGCTGCGCGCCGTCGCATCGGCGATGACGATCAGCCCAGCCACGCCGCAGGCCGGGCGCGCGGCAGCGGCATCCGCCGCATGGGCCAGCACCGCACCGTCACCCCGGTCCACGAGGCAAAGACCGTCGCGGCAGGAGAAACCGGCGGTGGCCAGCCGGCTTTCCATCACCTCGCCCGGTGCCGCGTCCACCGGCCGGACGATCTCGCCGCCGCCGAAGGCGCGCCGCCAGTTGTCGAGGGTGAAGGCGCGCGGGCGCGGCCGGTTGACGGCGATGCGCCCGTCCTCCAGCCGCATGGCGACGAGGACCGCATCCTCCGACACGAAGGCGTCAGGCAGGTCGCGCGCGGCAAGAAGGCCGACGCCGAGCCCGATGAGCGGCAGCGCGAGCCAGCGCAGGGCGCTCGTCGCCATGGTCAGCACGGCGAGCGCCACGGTCAGCACCAGCACCGCCGCAAGCGGAATCGCGCCCGTCGCGTCGAAGGCGGAGCGCTCGGCCAGCCACAGCGCGATGGCGTTCATCGCCGCGATGCCCTGCCCCATCACCCACAGCGGCGCGGCGTCGAGGCCGAACGGCATCAGCAGCGCGGTAAGGACCGCCATCGGCATCACGGCGACGGACACCACCGGCATCGCGGCAAGGTTGGCGACGAGGCCGAGCGGCGAGACCTGCTGGAAATGCCAGGCGGTGAACAGCGCCGTCGCCAGCCCCGCCACCACCGAGGTCATCGACAGGCCGGCGGCGTAGCCGAGGCCGGTGCGCAGCATGGCGACGGGCATCCCCCGACTGATCGACGCTCGCGGCCGCCGCTCGCGACGGTCTCGCCACGCGGCGTAGGCGGCGACCAGCGCGGCGGTGGCGGCGAACGACATCTGGAACGAGGGGCCGACGACCTCGTGCGGCGCGACGATCAGGATGATGAGCGCGGAGATCGCGAGGTTGCGCATGGTCAGCGCCGCGCGGTCGACGATGACGGCGGCGAGCATCACGGCGAGCATGATGAAGCTGCGCTGGGCCGCGACGTCGCCGCCCGACAGGGCGAGATAGAAGGCGGTGGCGGCAAGGGCCGCGGCGGCGGCGTATTTCTTGACCGGGCGGCGCATGGAGAAGGACGGGAACAGCGCGAAGCCGGCGCGCAGGGAAACCATCAGCGTACCGGCCACCAGCGCCATGTGGAGGCCGGATATGGAGATGATGTGGTAGAGGCCGGTGACGCGCAGCGCCTCGTTGATCTCCTCGGGGATGCCGGCGCGAATGCCGGTGATCAGCGCGGCGGCGATGGCGCCCTCCGGCCCGCTTATCTGCGCCTCGATGCGCGCGGCCATGCGCCCGCGCCATTCCTCCACCCATGCGGCAAGCCGCTCGCCGAAGTCCGGCGGGCCGGTCTCGGCCACCCGCTCGGGCCGGGAGAGGAAGAACCCGACCGCGCCGATCCCGGAAAAGTAGCTCTCGAAGGCGAAATCGTAGCTGTCGGGGCGCACCGGGCCGGAGGGCGGCATCAGCCGCGCCACGCCTTGCACCGTCTCGCCCGGAACCAGCCCCTCCGGCGCGGCGCGCGCGGTGGCGCGGATACGGTGCGGCGCGTAGCGCAGCTGCGGCCGCTCCGTCGCCACGAGGTCGAGCGTCAGCCGCACGCGGCCGCTCGCCTGATGCTCGATGCGCACGACGCGGCCGGTCAGCCGGGTTGTGATCTCGGACCCCAGCATCGGCGTCGCCGCGCGCCACGTCTCGACCTTGCCCGCCAGCATGCCGGCGCAGACCATCGCCGCCGCGACGAGAGCGGCATGGAGAAGCGGGCGCGACAGGAGCGCGAAGGCCAACCCCGACGCCAAAACGAAGGAGAGCAGGAGCGGAAGAAAGGACGGCTCGGCCGCGAGGGTGAAATAGGAGAGCGCCCCGGCCGCCATGAACACCGGCGCGAACAGGAAGCCGTTGCCGCGCTCCGGCTCGCCGTCGAGCGCGCGGCGCAGCGTTGCCGGCAGGCCCCGGGCCACCGCGACCGGAGGATGGGAGGGAGGGCGTTCCGGCAAGGCCGGGCGGCTGTCGGCGGACACGGCCTCGCGCCGGGCCGGCATGGGCGCAAGCGGCGCCGCGCCCGGCAGCGCGAACTGCCGGCGCTCGTCGGTGCGCCCCGCTTCCCTCGCCTCCATGCCGCGCTCCCCGCCCGGGCTGGTTTCCCGGTAATCGCTTGCACGTCGAAGCGCCTATGCTACATGAGCGCCAGAAAAAGATCATCGGGCGTCGCGCCCGCACCCGTTCCCTTCTCACAGGCAGGAAGCCATGTCCGACAAGGTCGTCACCCGCTTCGCCCCCTCGCCCACCGGCTATCTGCATATCGGCGGGGCGCGCACCGCGCTGTTCAACTGGCTGTTCGCGAAGCATACCGGCGGCACGATGCTGCTCCGCATCGAGGACACCGACCGCGAGCGCTCGACCGAGGCCGCGACTGCCGCGATCCTCGACGGGCTGACATGGCTCGGCCTCGAATGGGACGGCGAGCCGGTGTCGCAGTTCGCCCGCGCGCCACGCCACCGCGAGGTGGCCGAGGAGCTGGTGCGCCTCGGCAAGGCCTATCATTGCTACGCGACACCCGCCGAGCTCGACGAGATGCGCGAGAAGGCCCGCGCGGAAGGGCGCCCGCCGCGCTATGACGGCCGCTGGCGCGACCGCGACCCCTCGGAGGCCCCGGCGGGCGTCAAGCCCGCCATCCGCATCAAGGCGCCGCAGGAGGGCGAGACGCTGGTGCGCGACCGCGTGCAGGACGACGTGCGCTTCCCCAACAAGGACCTCGACGACTTCATCATCCTGCGCTCGGACGGCAACCCGACCTACATGCACGCCGTCGTCGTCGACGACCACGACATGGGCGTCACCCACATCATCCGCGGCGACGACCACCTGACCAACGCCGCGCGCCAGACGGTGATCTACGAGGCCATGGGCTGGGAGGTGCCGGTGATGGCGCATATCCCGCTGATCCACGGCCCGGACGGGGCCAAGCTTTCCAAGCGCCACGGCGCGCTCGGCGTCGAGGCCTACCGCGCCATGGGCTACCTGCCGGAGGCGCTGCGCAACTATCTCGCCCGCCTCGGCTGGAGCCATGGCGACGACGAGGTGATGTCCACCGAGGACATGGTGCGCTGGTTCGAGATCGAGGACGTCAACCGCGGCGCGGCCCGCTTCGACTACGCCAAGCTCGAGGCGCTGAACGGGCTCTACATGCGCAAGAGCGACGACGCCGACCTTCTCGGGCGCTTCCTCGCCACCCTGCCCTTCATCGCGGAGCGGGGCGCGATTCCGGCCGAACCGAACGCGCAGCAGAAGGCGATGCTTCTCGCCGCGATGCCGGGCCTGAAGGAACGCGCCAGGACGCTGGTCGAGCTGGCCGACAGCGCGCAGTACCTGTTCGCGACGCGCCCGCTCGCCCTCGACGAAAAGGCGGCGCAGATCCTCGACGCCGGCGCGCGCGCGACGATTTCCGGCCTCATCCCGGCGCTGGAGGCGTTGGGCGACTGGTCGGTGGAGACGACCGAAGGGGCGGTGCGCGCCTATGCCGATGAGGCCGGGCTGAAGCTCGGCAAGGTGGCGCAGCCGCTGCGCGCGGCGCTGACCGGCCGCTCGACCTCGCCCGGCGTTTTCGACGTGATCGCGGTGCTCGGGCGCGAGGAAAGCCTCGCCCGCCTGCGCGACCAGGCGGCGTGAGGCGGCGGCGTTTCCACCCCATGGTGCAGCGCCGAAGCGCAATTGCGGAATCGCTTGGCAGGCCCCCGCAAATCGGATAGCAAGGGCGCGCAATCGGGAGTTGGTTGCCTATTTAATCCAATGGATTGACCCAAGGGATCGGCCCAAGGGACGGCACTGAGGCGGGGCGCCCTGAATTAAGAGGTGATGGTGATGAGCAGTTCGACCGCAAAGCTTGATTTCGACGGCAAGACCCAAGAATTCAAGGTCCGAAAAGGGTCGGTCGGGCCGGATGTCATCGACATCAGCGCGCTCTACTCCACCACCGGCGCCTTCACCTACGATCCCGGCTTCACCTCGACCGCGAGCTGCGAGTCGAAGATCACCTATATCGACGGCGACGAGGGCATGCTGCTGCATCGCGGCTACCCGATCGAGCAGCTTGCCGAGCACGGCGACTTCCTCGAGGTCTGCTACCTGCTGCTCTATGGCGAGCTGCCGACAAAATCGCAGAAGGACGATTTCGACTACCGCGTCACGCACCACACCATGGTGCACGAGCAGATGTCGAAATTCTTCTCCGGCTTCCGCCGCGACGCGCATCCGATGGCGGTGATGTGCGGCGTCGTCGGCGCGCTGTCGGCCTTCTACCACGACTCGATCGACATCTCCGACCCGCACCAGCGCATGGTCGCCTCGATCCGGCTGATCGCCAAGATGCCGACCATCGCCGCCATGGCCTACAAGTACCATATCGGCCAGCCGTTCGTTTACCCCAAGAACGACCTCAACTACGCCGCCAACTTCCTCCATATGTGCTTCGCGGTGCCGTGCGACGAGTACAAGGTCAATCCCGTGCTCGCCCGCGCCATGGAGCGCATCTTCATCCTCCACGCCGACCACGAGCAGAACGCCTCGACCTCGACGGTGCGCCTAGCCGGCTCGTCCGGGGCCAACCCGTTCGCCTGCATCGCCGCCGGCATCGCCTGCCTGTGGGGCCCGGCGCATGGCGGCGCCAACGAGGCGGCGCTGAACATGCTGGCCGAGATCGGCTCGGTCGACCGCATCCCCGAATTCGTCGCCCGCGCCAAGGACAAGAACGACCCGTTCCGCCTGATGGGCTTCGGCCACCGTGTCTACAAGAACTACGACCCGCGCGCCAAGATCATGCAACAGACCACGCACGAGGTGCTGGGCGAGCTCGGCATCAAGGACGACCCGCTGCTGGACGTCGCCATGGAGCTGGAGCGCATCGCGCTGACCGACGAGTATTTCATCGAGAAGAAGCTCTATCCGAACATCGACTTCTATTCCGGCATCACGCTGAAGGCGCTCGGCTTCCCGACCACCATGTTCACCGTGCTGTTCGCGCTGGCCCGCACCGTCGGCTGGATCGCGCAGTGGAAGGAGATGATCGAGGACCCGAGCCAGAAGATCGGCCGTCCGCGCCAGCTCTACACCGGCCACCCGTCGCGCGACTACGTGCCGATCGCCAAGCGCTGAGCGGCATTCGCATCCGGAAAGAAAAAGGGCGCTCGAAGCGCCCTTTTTCTTTCCTTATCCTGGCACTGCGACAATTTCCTAAAGCTGATCCTGAGCACTCCCGATCCGCGACAGCACCTCTTCGGCGGCGAGGTCGCCGGCCGGGCGCTCGGTCGTCATCCGCGCGGCCACCTGGGCGAGGCCGTCCACCTGCGCCGCGCGCACCGGTGTGTCGGCCCATAGCTGCTCGATCAGCCGCGCGAGATAGGCTGGCCGCAGATATTCGTTGTAGGCCTCCGGCACGACCGGCCAGTCGGCGATGAGGTTCGGCAGCGAGGCCGACCAGACGGTGACGAACGGCATGATGGCCGACAGGATCCAGTCCGTGCGGTAGCACGACACCATCGGCACGCCGCACAGCGCAAGCTCGAGCGATACGGTGCCGGAGGCGGCGAGCGCGGCGTCGGCCTCCCCGAAAGCCTGCCACTTGCCCTCCTCGCCGGTGACGACACGCGTGCGCACCGGCCAGTCCGACACGGCTTCCTCGACAAGGGGGGCGACATGCGGCACGGTCGGGACGATCACCTCGAATGTGTTGTTGCGCTGGCCGAGGGCGCACAGCGTCTCGCCGAAGGGCCCTAGCAGCCGGCGCACCTCGCTGCGGCGCGAGCCGGGAAGCACGAGCAGCCGCTGTGGTCTGTCCCCTGTGCCGGCGGTCCGGGCCGTCTGCGCCGCCCGCGCGGCGAGAACGCCCGGATGCGCCGTCAGCCGGTGGCCGACATAGACGCCCTCGGGGCCGTCGAGCCGCCGGAGCGCCTCGGGCTCGAACGGCAGGACGCACAGCACCTTGTCGACATGAGCGCGCATCGCCGCCGCCCGGCCGGGCCGCCAGGCCCAGACGCTGGGGCAGACATAATGGACAATGGGGATGCCGGGCGCGGCGGCGCGCACCTTCTTCGCCACCCGCAGCGAAAAATCCGGGCTGTCGACGGTGATCAGGCAATCGGGCCGCGCCTCGGCGATGGCAGCGGCGGTCTGGCCGATCCGCCGCATCAGCCGCGGCAGGTCGCGCAGCACGGCGGTGAAGCCCATCAGGGCGATCTCCGAGCCGTCGAACAGCGGCTCCAGGCCGAGCGCGGCGAGATGACGGCCGCCGACGCCGACGAGCTCGACCGGCCGGCCCGTCCGGCGCGACAGCGCGGCGACGAGGTCGGCGGCGAGCAGGTCGCCCGATTCCTCGCCGGCAACGACGCCGATGCGCAGCGGACCCGGCCCGGTCATGCGCCGGCCTCCGGCTTCAGGCCGACGACGAACAGCCCTTCCCTGTCGGCGAGCGCGACGGTCTGCGAAAAATCGAGGATGAACGAGGCGCCGGCGTCGAGGGCGATGCCGGAAAGCCCCGCCGCCTTCGCGCCTTCGATCGTCTGCGGCCCGATCGCCGGCAGGTCGGCGCGGCGGTCCTGCTGCGGCTTGCAGCACTTGACGAGGACGCCGCCGGCCTTGCCGGCCAGCCGGCCGTGGCCGCGCATCTGCGCGGTGCGCGCCAGAAGCCCGTCCGTACCCTCGATACCCTCGAGCGCGACCGCGCGGCCGCCGATGGCGATCGCCGCCTGGCCGATGTCGAGCCTGCCGATGGCGCGCGCGGCTATTGCCGCCGCCTCGATGTCGCGCCGGTCGGACGCGGACGGTCTTGCGCGCGTCATCACGCCCTCCGGCGTCAGCAGGTCGGGCACGATCTCGTGCGCGCCGACGACCGCGATGCCGTTCGCCTCCATCATGCCGATGACGGCGCGCAGCAGGCCGTCGTCGCCGCTCACGAGGCCGGCGGCGGCGCGCGGCAGGCCGGCCAGCAGCCGAAACGACCAGCGTATGGAAAGAAGGCGCGGCCGGCGCTCGATAAGGCCGGCGAGCACGACCCGGCCGACGCCTTCCTTGCGCAGGCGCGACAGCAGCGGGCCGAGATCCTCGACGGAAACGGAAAAACGCTCGGCGCCATCGTAGTCGGCATCGTCGGCCTCGCCCTCGACCACGGCGACGAAGGGGGCGTTTCCTCTGGCGATCAGGGTGCGGACCACGGCGACGGGCAACGTGCCTCCGCCGGCTATGACGGCGATGCGCCCTCGCCCGGCCTCGTCAGTGGTGGTGGATGGCTCAATCCCCGCCATCGCCGGCGTCTTCGCCACGGTCGCCGAGCGCCGGCACGGTGAAGTGCCGCTTGCCGCGGCTGGTCAGGAAATCGAGGATGTCCATCACCGCCGCGGAATCGGCGAAGGCCTTGCGGACCTCCTCCGCGTTCTCGGCCACGGTCTTTTCCGGCGAGAACAGCATGCGATAGGCGGCGCGCATGGTGCCGAGCTCGCTGCGACTCATTCCCGCCCGCTTGAGGCCGATGATGTTGAAGCCGCGCAGCCGCGCCCGGTCGCCCATGGCCATGCCGTAGGGAATGACGTCGCCGACGACGGCGGCCATGCCGGCGATGAAGGCGTGGTGGCCGATGCGCACGAACTGGTGCACGGCGGCGTGGCCGCCGATGATAGCGCCGTCGCCGACCTCGCAATGGCCGCCGAGGGTGGAGGCATGCGTCAGCGTGACGTTGTCGCCGACGATGCAATCATGGGCGACGTGCGAATAGGCGAGGAAAAAGCCGTTGTTGCCGACGACGGTGGCGGCGCGGCCGTAATCGGTGCCGCGATGCATGGTGACGGATTCGCGGATGTCGCAGTTCTCGCCGACGGTCAGCGTCGAGGGGCCGCCCTTGTGCTTCCTGTCCTGCGGCAGGCCGCCGAGCGCGGCGAAGGCCTGGACCTGCGTGCCGGCGCCGATGGCGGTGTCGCCGATGACGGAGACCTGGTTGGCGAGGCGGACGCGGTCGCCCAGCACCACGCCGGAACCGACATAGCAAAGCGGCCCGATCTCGACATCGACGCCGAGCCTGGCGCCCGGCTCGACCACCGCGCTCGGATGGATGACGGTTCCGCTCATCTCGGTTCCCTTCAGGCGGCCGGCTTCGGCGACATCATGGCGGAAATCTCGGCTTCTGCCGCCTTGGTGCCGTCGACCAGCGCCTCGCAGGCGAACCGCCAGATGTTGCCGCGCTGCTTCAGCTTGCGGACATGGATTTCCAGCCTGTCGCCCGGCACGACCGGCCGGCGGAACTTGGCGTTGTCGATTGTCATGAAATAAACGAGCGAGGGCTTGTCCTCGCCGGTCGAGCGGATGCAGATCGCGCCCGCCGTCTGCGCCATCGCCTCGACGATGAGGACGCCCGGCATCACCGGCTGGCCGGGGAAATGGCCCTGGAAATGCGGCTCGTTGAAGGTGACGTTCTTGATCCCGACGGCGGAATTGTCGCCGTCGATGTCGACGATGCGGTCGACGAGGAGAAACGGATAGCGATGCGGCAGGAGCCGCAGAAGCCCGAGAATATCGACGCTTTCGAGCGCCGCCGCCTGTTCAGCCATCGCGTCCTGCCTTCTTCGTCTCGTCCCTGTTCCTGCCCGCCATCGCACGCAGCATGGCGATCTGGCGCATGGTCTGCTTCATCGGCTGGGCCGGCACGCCGCCCCAGCGCTCGCCGGCGGGCACGTCGGTCATCACGCCGCTGGCGGCGGCGATCTGCGCCCCCGCGCCGATGCTAAGGTGGTCGGCCACACCCGCCCGCCCGCCGAGCATCGCCCCGTCGCCGATGGTCACGGAGCCCGAGATGCCGCAATGCGCGGCAAGCACGCAGAAGCGCCCGATCCGCACATTATGGGCGATCTGGACCATATTATCTATCTTCGTCCCCTCGCCGATCACCGTGTCGGACAGGGCGCCGCGGTCGATGGCGGCGTTGGCGCCGATCTCGACATCGTCCTGGATGACGACGCGACCGAGCTGCGGCACCTTCTCGAGACCGGCCGCGCCCGGAACGTAGCCGAAGCCGTCCTGGCCGATCCGCGCGCCGGGATGGACGATAACGCGATTGCCGAGAAGCGCATGCTGGATCGCCGCGCCCGCCCCGACAGAGCCGCCGCGCCCGATGCGGCATGATGGCCCGATGACGGCATTGGGGCCGACGATCGTGCCTTCGCCGACCTGCGCGTCAGGGCCGACGACCGCCCCGGCCTCGACGATCGCGCCCGCCTCGACGAGCGCGGAAGGATGGATATGGGCGGCGGGGGAAATGCCGGTCTCGCCGGTCATCGCGCCCGGCCGGCTCGCCGCCGGGAACATCAGCCGCCCGATCATCGAGAAATCGCGATGCGGGTGCCTGGAGACAAGGACGGCGACGCCTGCCGGCGCGAGCGCGGCCACGTCCTGCGAGCACAGAAGGACAGAAGCCTCGACGCCGGCGAGCATGCCGGCATTGCGCTTGCCGTCGACGAAAACGAGCGCGCCCTTGCCGCCGCGATCGGCCTGGGCGAGGGTCACGATCTCGTTGCTGGCATAGTCGGGGGTGAGAAGCGTCGCGCCGGTCAATGCCGCCACTTCGTCAGCATTGAAACGGCGCGACGGCGCAAAGAATACCGGATCGCTCATGCAAGCTTTCTCTTCCGGGCCTCTAACGAGGCCCGGAAGCGCGCTACCCGATTGCTAGAAGCGGGTCGAGACGCCGAAGTTGAAGTTCTGAACCCGGTCGCTGTCTTCCTTGGCAACCGGAACCGCATAGTCGACGCGCAGCGGCCCGAAGGGCGAAGCCCAGATGATGGAGGCGCCGACGGACGCGCGCCACTCCATGCCGGTTCCGTCAATGGTAACGCCCGGAATCCCCTTTAGATCGCTGCCGTAGAGGGTGGCGGCGTCGGCGAAGACCGCGCCGCGCAGGCCAATACCCTCGGATAGAACCGGGAACGGGAACTGGACCTCGGCCGAACCGTGGAAGTAGGTCGTGCCGCCGAGATGCCGGCTTTCGCGTCCGGTCGCAGCTGAATCGAACGGACCGATGCCGTTGTGCTTGAAGCCGCGAATGATGCGGTCGTTGCTCTGGAAATGGTCGAACACCCGCAGCCCCTCGCTGCCGAAGCTCTCGATATGGCCACCACCGGCCGAGAGCATGCCGACGAGGTCCATCTCGTCAGACAGGGTCTTGTAATAGGTGCCGCGACCCGAAAGCTTGACCCACTGCGCGTCACCGCCGAGACCGGCGGTCTCGAGCGTCAGGTTGGCATAGATGCCGCTGCGCGGGTTCTTCATGTCATCGATGGTGTTGTAGAGCAGCGTGCCGCTCACCGACGACTTCACCCACGGGCTCTGCTCTTCAATCGCGTGCTGAAGATAGCGGGAGATGCGAACCGAACCGCTCGACCGGCACTCGGTTCCGGTCAATATACCATCACCGTTCTCATCGCAGTAATCGGTGTACTCGTACTTCTCCTGCGTCAGGTTGTAGGCGACCTGCGCCGTCAGGGCCTGCGTGATCGGCAAGCCGAAGCGCACGGTGCCGCCCGTCAGCTCGGTCTTGTAGTCGTCGTACTCGGCCGTGTTGCGATAGATGTCGAAGCCGGCGCTGATGCGGCGGCCGAGGAAATACGGCTCGGTGAACGAAAGCTGGTAGTTGCGCGAATCCTTGCCGCCGCCGGCCGAGAACCGGATGGCCTGGCCGCGACCGAGGAAGTTGCGTTCCGCGATCGAGCCCTCGACCGAGAAGCCCTTGTTCTGGCCGCCCGTCGAATAGCCGCCGCCGATCGACAGCTCGCCCGTCGACTTCTCGACCACGTCGATGACCAGCACGACCTGATCCGCCTCGGAACCCGGCGCGGTGGCGATGTTGACGGTCTCGAAGTAATCAAGGCGTTCCAGGCGCCGCTTCGCGCGCTGGATGAGCGCCTGGTTGAACGCGTCGCCTTCGCTGATGTCGAACTCGCGGCGAATGACATAGTCGCGCGTGCGCGCATTGCCGCGAATCTCGATGCGCTCGATATAGGCACGCGGTCCCTGGTCGATCGAATAGACCACCGAGATCGTCTGGTTCTCGAAGTTGCGGTCGCCGCGCGGCGTGACCTGCGCGAAGGCGTAACCGAGGCCGGCAGCCTGCTCGTTCAGCGCGACCAGCGTGTCCTCGACAGCCTTGGCGCTGTAGTGGTTGCCTTCCTTGGTCTTGATCGAGCCCTTCAGCGTCTCGCCGTCGAGACCGGCGACGGTGCTCTCGACGTCGATCGAGCCGAAGCGATAGCGCTGCCCTTCGTCGACGGTGAAGACGACGCGATAGCTGTTCTTGGCGTCGTCGAACTCGGCGTTGGACGAGATGACGCGGAAGTCGGCATAGCCGCGGTTGTAATAGAACCGGCGCAGCAGCTCCTCGTCGGCGCGCAGGCGGTCCTCGTCATAGATGTCGTTGCGCGACAGGAAGGACAGGAGACCGGACCGCTTGGTCGCGATGACGTCGCGCAGGCGCGAGTCGGAATAGGCGTCGTTGCCCTCGAACGCGATGTCGGCGATCTTGGTGCGGTCGCCTTCCTGGATGTCGAAGATGACGTTGACGCGGCCGTCGCCGAGATCGGAGACCTGCGAGGAAACGGTCGCGTCGTCGCGCCCGATGCGGGCATAGGCCTGGCGAATCGTCTCCACGTCCGCAGCAAGCAGCGAATCGGAGAACGAGTTGCGGGGCTGAAGCTGGATCTGGCGGACGAGGTCGGCGTCCTTGATCTTCTTGTTGCCCTGGAACAGCACCTGGTTGACGATCGCATATTCCTCGACGCTGACGACGAGGGTCGAGCCGACCTGGTTGATGCGCACGTCCGAGAACAGACCGGTCGAGAACAGCCGCTTCACCGCCTCATCGATATCGCCGGCGCCGAAGTTCTGCCCCGGCCGGATACCGACATTGCTGCGAATCGTTTCGGCATCGACGCGCCGATTGCCGCGAACCTCGATCGAGCTGACGACCGCCGCCTCGGCCACGCTGGCGGTGGCGAATTGCAGAGCGGTCGCGCCGGAAACCACGAGGCCGGCCGAAAGAGCCACCGCCGAAACGGCGCTCATGAAACTGGAAACTGCCTTCATTGGGCTTTGAAACCTTTTATTCTCGTAGTCCCCACGGCGAGAAGACCGGGCGACGCGGTCAGTCCGCCTACCGTATTACCCGGATTTTCCCTACAAGCAAGGCTCCGGGTTAACATGCGTTTACTAAAATGCGCGGCGTGACATTCGCGTCACGTCTGCGCCGTTCTATGGTAAATGAGCGGTCAACGCCACCGGTCCGGTCGATAGTGCGCTCCTTCAGCATCCGAACAGATCGTTCCAGAAGACGAAGCCCATGAAGGCGAGCACGGCCAGCATGCCCACCCTGTAGAAAAGCTCCATGACCCGTTCCGAGACGGGGCGGCGCATCACCGCCTCGACCCCGTAGAAGGCGAGATGACCGCCGTCGAGCGGGGGAATCGGCAACAGATTCAGGAAGCCGATGCCGACGGACAGGACTGCGACGAGCTGCACCAGCCATTCGAAGCCGAGCGAGGCGGCCTTGCCGGCCATGTCGGCGATGCGCACCGGCCCGCCGAGCTGGCAGCGGTCCTCCCGCCCGGACACGAAACGTTGGAGGAACTGGCCGGTCCGGGCGATGATGTGGCCGGTTTCCTTGACCGCCTCCGCCACCGATTCGACGGGCCCGTACTCGATATGGCGCGGCTGGCCCATCTCCTCGTTGTTGACGACGCCGATGATGCCGACGCGGATGGTGTTGCCGAGCGCGTCGGTCTGCTCGACCAGCTCCGGCGTCGCGGTCAGGGTGACCTCCTCCTCCTCGCCACGCGCCATGACGAAGACGATCGGATCGCCGGCGCGGCCGGAGACCAGCCGCTGCACGTCGCCGAAGGTGTAGACGCGGGTGCCGTCGACCGTAACGAAGCGGTCGCCCGGCTGGAAGCCGGCCGCCTCGGCCGGAGACCCGGCGCGCACCTCGGCCACCATCGGCTCTGAGATCATCCGCCCGTAGATCGAAAACATCACCGCGAAGACGGCGATGGTGAGGAGGAAATTGAAGGCGGGGCCGGCGAAGACGGTGGCGGCGCGCTTCCAGACGGGCTGGAGGTGGAAGGCCGTGCGGCGCTCCTGCGCGCTCAGCCCGGCATCCTCCTGCGACGAAGGATCGCTGGTCACGCTCATGTCGCCGACGAACTTGACGTAGCCGCCGAGCGGGATGGCCGACAGCTTCCAGCGCGTGCCGCGGCGGTCGTTGAAGCCGACGAGTTCGGGGCCGAAGCCGACGGAGAACTCGCGCACGCCGATGCCGCACCAGCGGCCGACGAGATAGTGGCCCATCTCATGCACGAAGACGACGACCGTCAGCACGAACAGGAAGGGAATGATGGTTGTGAAGACGATGTTGTCGAAGCTGAAGAATGTGGCGAGAAATTCGTTCACTGTGATCCCTGTCCGTCCCTCGGCGCCGGCAATGCGCTGACATCAAGCCCAATACCGGCAATTCCGTGTCCGAGCCTGACCAAATTCGCAACGGCAGGTCACGGGACGGATATTCGGGGATGCCGTCAGCGCACGGCGCGCAGGATACGCTTCCAGATCGTTCCGCCGAGGAACCTGTTGAAGACGACGAAATAGGCGACGATCAGCGCAAAGGCCAGCAGCGCCCTCCAGCCTTCGAGCTGGAAGCCGTTCTCGGTGAGGCCGCCGAATACAACGCCGACCACTAGGCCCACCACGACGAAGGCGGTGATCGCGTCGAGAAGAAAGGCGAGGATGATGCGCCAGCTCGCCACATCACGCTGTTCCGTCATGAAGAACCTCTTCATTTGCGGGCTCGCGCTCGGGGCGAGCCCTCTGCTGTCAACGACCGAAGAACGCGTCCGCCGGCGTGTTCGGCCCGGCAATGGCCGCGCCGAGAAGGAAAAGCGCGAAGGCGGCCGTGGCCAGCCCGTCGACCCTGTCCATCACGCCGCCATGGCCGGGGATGAGCTGGCTCGAATCCTTGACGCCGAAACGCCGCTTGATCCAGGATTCGAAGAGGTCGCCGCCTTGCGAGACGACCGAGAGCACCAGCGTCAGCGCCAGCAGCGCGCCCCAGCCGAGCGGCGAGCCGAGCTGGCCGGCGACGAAGATGCCGGCTAAAACCGCGGCGACTGTCCCGCCCACCGCGCCGCTCCACGTCTTGCCGGGCGAAATGGCAGGCGCGAGCTTTGGCCCGCCGACGGCCCGGCCGACGAAATAGGCGAGGATGTCGGTCGCCCACACCACCGCGAACAGGAACAGCGTCGCCGCGAGGCCGACGGCGTCGGCCCCGCGCAGCGCCGAAAGCGCGATGCCGAGCAGCCCGGCATAGGCGAGGCCGAAGGTCGGCCAGACGCCCGCCTCGAACCTAGCCGCATGCGCGCCGGTGACGACGATGGCCCCGACCAGCGCCATCGACAGGAACGAGCTCGACGCGCCGGTGACGAGCAGGATGAGGAGGACGGCGAGAAGGCCGATGGCCAGCCAGCGGTTCGAGGGCTTTTCGGAGCGGGCGGTCATGGTGAGCCACTCGTAGAGCACCGCCCCGGAGATCGCGGCCGCGAGCAGGCGATACCAGACGCCGCCGGCCCAGGTCAGCGCCAGCGCGACGACGATGAGCACGGCGCCCGAGATGACGCGCTGCTGGAGGTTGCTCGCCTGCCCGCCGCTCATGACGCGACCGTGCGGGCGACCACGCCGCCGAACCGCCTTTCCCGCTCGGAAAACCGCTTGATCGCCTCGTCGAGCTCGGCAGGGCCGAAATCGGGCCAGTAGCACGGCATGAAGACGAGCTCGGAATAGGCGCTCTGCCACGGCAGGAAATTGGACAGGCGCTGCTCGCCGCTGGTCCTGATGACGAGGTCGGGGTCCGGGATCAGGCGCGTGTCGAGGAACTGGGCGAACGCTTCGGGCGTGATCTCGGCCGGATCGAGCGTGCCGGCGGCGACGGCCTCCGCCACCTGCCGCGCGGCGCGGGCGATCTCGTCGCGGCCGCCATAGTTGAAGGCGATGACGAGGTTCATGGCGCGGTTGGCCACCGTCAGCGTCTCGGCTTCCTCGACCAGCGCGCGGATGTCCGGCGACAGGCCCTCGCGGGCGCCGATCATCCGCACCCTGACGCCGGACTGGTGCAGCTCGGCGAGATCGCGGCGGATGAAGGTCTTGAGCAGGCCCATCAGGTCGCTCACCTCGGCCTTCGGCCGCGACCAGTTCTCCGACGAGAACGCGTAGACGGTCAGCCAGTCGATGCCGAAATCGCCGGCGGCGCGCACGGTGCGGCGCAGTGCCTCGACCCCGGCGCGATGGCCGGCGGCGCGCGGCAGCCCGCGCGCCTTGGCCCAGCGGCCGTTGCCGTCCATGATGATAGCGATATGGGCAGGCTTCACGATGCGGCCCCTTTCAGGAGAACCCATGCCGGCGCGCCGATACCGGGTTTCGCGGCGCGCCGCGCTCAAACCTGCAGGATTTCCGCTTCCTTCTCGGCCAGCAGGCTGTCGATCGAGGAAATCGTATCGTCGGTCAGCTTCTGGACCTTCTCGTTCTGGACGCGGGCGTCGTCCTGGCTGATGTCGCCGTCCTTCTCCGCCTTCTTGGCATGGTCGATGCCGTCGCGGCGGACGTGGCGTACGGCCACCTTGGCCTGCTCGGCATATTGATGCGCGATCTTGACCAGTTCCTTGCGGCGCTGCTCGTTGAGCTCGGGCAGCGGGATGCGCAGCGTGGTGCCGTCGACGATCGGGTTGAAGCCGAGATTGGATTCGCGGATCGCCCGGTCGACCGCGCCGACGAGCTGCTTGTCCCAGATCGAGACGGAGAGCATGCGCGACTCCGGCACGCTGACCGTCGCCACCTGGGAGATCGGCATCGGCGAGCCGTAGGCCTGGACCTGGATCGGGTCGAGTAGGTTCGCCGAGGCTCGGCCCGTGCGCAGCGAGGCGAGATCGTGCTTGAAGGCGGAAATCGCGCCGTCCATGCGCCGCTGCAAATCCTTGAAATCGACTCCGGTGCTGCTCATTCGACTCTCCGCTGCCGGCAGGCCGGCATCCTTGCTTGCTGTTCGCGCCCGTTCTGTCGGCGCCCGGGTGTCGCCTCAGGAGGCGTCGCTGACGACGGTGCCGCGGCCCTCGCCCCGCAGAATGGCGCCGAAACCGCCCTTCTCGTGAATCGAGAAAACGATTATCGGAATGTTGTTCTCGCGCGCAAGTGCAATTGCGGCCGTATCCATGATCGCGAGGCCGCCGCGGATCACCTCGTCATGGGTGATGCGCTCGTAGCGGCGCGCCGTGGGGTCGCGCTTGGGGTCGGCGGTGTAGACGCCGTCGACCTGCGTTCCCTTGAACAGCGCGTCGGCGCCGATCTCGGCCGCGCGCAGCGCCGCCGCCGAATCCGTCGTGAAGAAGGGATTGCCGGTGCCGCCGGCGAAGATCACCACCTTGCCCTGATCCATGTAGGCCGTGGCCTGACGCTGCGAGAAGCTCTCGCACAGCTCGGGCATGGCGATGGCCGACAGCACGACCGCCTCGACGCCGATCTTGTTGAGCGAGGTGCGCAGCGCCAGCGAGTTGATGACGGTGGCCAGCATGCCCATGTGGTCGCCGGTGACGCGGTCGCCGCCCGCTGAAGCCACGGCGACCCCGCGGAAAATGTTGCCGCCGCCGATGACGATGCCGACCTCGACGCCCATGGCACGCGCCTCGGCGACGTCCGCGGCGATGCGGTCGGCGACGGAGACGTCGATGCCGAATCCCTGCTCGCCCATCAGCGCCTCGCCGGACGCTTTGAGAAGGACACGGCGGTAGGCTGGCCTGGACGTCATGGAATATCCTCTTATCGCGCTACGCGGTCAGGCGATACACGAAGGGCGCCGCGATGTCACGCGGCGCCCTTCGTTCGATCGGTTGAAGATCGAGGCGCTATCAGCTCTTGACGGCCGCCGCGACTTCCGCCGCAAAATCGCTCTCTTCCTTCTCGACGCCCTCGCCCAGCGCGAAGCGGACGAAGCCCGCGAGCTTCGCCGGCGCGCCGATGTCCTTCTCGGCCGCTTTCAGCGCCGCCTCGACGGTCAGGTCCGGGTTCATGACGAAAGCCTGCTTCAGCAGCACGACTTCCTCGAAGAACTTGCGCATGCGGCCTTCGACCATCTTCTCGATGATGTTCTCCGGCTTGCCCGACTCGCGGGCCTGCGCGGCGAAGATCTCCTTCTCGCGGGCGACGGCCGCCGGGTCGACCTCTTCCGGGGTCAGCGCCAGCGGGCTGGTGGCCGCGACATGCATCGCCACCTGGCGCGCGAAGGCGCGCGCGGCGTCCGCATCGCCCGTCGTCTCGATGGCGACGAGCACGCCGATCTTGCCGAGGCCGTCGGCGGCCGCGTTGTGGATGTAGGTGGCGACGACGCCGGCCGGAACCGCGAGCTTCGCCGAGCGGCGCAGGTTCATGTTCTCGCCGATGGTGGCGACGGCGTCCTTGATCGCCTCGTCGACCGGCTTTCCGGTGGTCGGATAGGTGGCGGCGCCGACTGCGTCGCGCGTGCCGTCAGTGCCGAGCGCGACCTCGGCCACGGAGCGCACCAGATCCTGGAAGGCCTCGTTGCGGGCGACGAAATCGGTCTCGGAATTGACCTCGACCACCACGGCGCTCGTGCCGTCGGCGGCGACGCCGATCAGGCCTTCGGCGGCGGTGCGGCCGGCCTTCTTGTCGGCCTTGGCGATGCCCTTCTTGCGCAGCCAGTCCACGGCGGCGTCGATGTCGCCATTGGTCTCGGCCAGCGCGGCCTTGCAGTCCATCATGCCCGCGCCGGTCATGTCGCGCAGTTGTTTGACCTGTGCAGCAGAAATGCTCATTGTCGCCTCTTCAAATCCGTCTTCTTCAAAAGGAGCGGCGCACCGGGATGGGAATGTCCAGGTGCGCCCGCCTTGCTTACATGGTGTCGGTCACATGGCCGTGACCGGGCAGGATCAGGCGTCCTTGCTCTCGCCGGCGTCCTCGCCGAGCGCCGGCTCGACCGGGGCCTCGGCCGCGGCGCCGACGTCGACGCCCAGCGCGCCCTGCTGGCGGGCGATGCCGTCGATGGCGGCGCGCGAGATAAGGTCGCAGTAGAGCTGGATGGCGCGGGCCGCGTCATCGTTGCCGGGGATCGGGAAATCGACGCGGTCGGGATCGCAGTTCGAATCGACGACGGCGACGACCGGGATGCCGAGGCGCTTGGCCTCCTGGATGGCGATCGCTTCCTTGTTGGTGTCGATGACGAACATCAGGTCCGGCGTCGAGCCCATGTCCTTGATGCCGCCGAGGGCCTTGTCGAGCTTCTCGCGCTCGCGCTCGAGGTTCAGGCGCTCCTTCTTGGTGAAGCCCTGGGCTTCGCCGGACAGCAGCTCGTCGAGCTTGCGCAGGCGCTGGATCGAGTTCGAGATCGTCTTCCAGTTGGTCAGCATGCCGCCGAGCCAGCGCGAATTGACGTAGTACTGGGCCGAGCGGCGCGCGGATTCGGCGACGATGTCGGACGCCTGGCGCTTGGTGCCGACGAAGAGCACGCGCCCGCCGCGGGCGACGGTGTCGGACACCTGCTTCAGCGCCTGGTGCAGCAGCGGCACGGTCTGCGACAGGTCGATGATATGGATGTTGTTGCGCGCGCCGAAGATGTAGGGCGCCATCTTCGGGTTCCAGCGGTGGGTCTGGTGGCCGAAGTGAACACCAGCCTCAAGAAGCTGGCGCATGCTGAAATCAGGCGTAGCCATTCGTTTCTTCCTTTCCGGTTAGCCTCCACGGGCCATCGACGGTTCGGGCGCTTGCCCTGCCGCCACCGGAGGTCCGGCCCGGATTTCTCCCGGACGCAGACCCTAAGCCCGTGTGTGGAATGAGCGCGTATATAGAGGGTATGGCCGCAAAACGCAACCGTGCACCCACGCGCGGCGAAAAAGCCTACTGCGTGCAGTTGTCCGGCGCGTCGAAGGTGGCGAGGTCGACCAGCGTGCCGGTCATGGAGAAGGTGCCGTAGTCCATGACGAGGTCGCGCGTCATGCCGTTCTCGTAGAGCTTGAAGCTGATGCGGTAGGTCGGCAGCTCCTCGCCGTCGGCGCCGTCGCCGGCGAGGTCGAAATAGGCCATGTCGACCGGCCAGAAGGCCGCGCCGGCGAGGTCGCCCATCGCCTTCAGCTCGGGGTCGGACGCATTCGCCTTCGCCGGCTTGCCGATGATGACGGTGGTGGTCATCACCTTGTCGGCGTCCTCCGAGCCGTCGAACAGCGAGGCTTCGTAGAAGGTCTCGCCGCTCTTCGCCCGCGAGAGCAGATCCTTCAGGTGCCGGGTGGGAAACTGCGCCGCCTCCAGCGTCACGTCCTGCTTCTCGGGCTTCTCGAGCGAGACGAGCGTCTCGTCGCTGTCGAGGCGGGCCGAGCCGCGCAATTCGGTCTCCAGCGCCTCGTCGACGAAGGAGCGGGTGACGAAGTTGAAGCTCGCCCCCTCCCCGTCCTCATAGGTCGTGGTCTGCTGGTCGGTCAGGCGCGAGGTGTCTTCGGTGTCGATGCGGGTGACGAAGCGGAACGTCACCGTATAGCCGTCGCAGGGCGAGCCGGCGAACTCGTAGACCATGCGCCCCGACAGGCCGGTGATGCCCGAACGGTCGGAGGCGCTGTCGAGCGCGAGGTCGTAGACGGCGCGGTGCGGGACCAGCGTCACCGCGCCCGCCTCGGCCGCGGTGGCGGCGAAGGGCGAGGCCAGCGAGGCGGCGAAAACGAGATTGGTAGCAAGCGCGGCGCGCATCTTCATCGGGTCTCCATGCGGCAAACCGCATTCACTCTTTGGCCAGGGACCTGGCCGGGCACACTCTTGGCCAAGGGTCTGGCCGGGCACTATTCGCCGGGGGCGCTATTCACCACGACGAGCATTCGTGGCAGAAGCATGGCGTAGCCGCGCGGCCTCTTCCCGCGCGCATCAGCATAAGGAATAGACCATGGCCGACACAATCAAAAATCGCCTCGCCGCGCTCGGCGTCACGCTGCCCGCCGCTCCCGCGCCCGCTGCCAACTACGTTCCCTTCGCGCAGTCGGGCAAGCTGATCCTGACATCGGGCCAGCTCCCCCTCGATCAGGGCAAGCTCGTCGCGACCGGACTGCTCGGCCGCGAGCTCGACGTGGCGGCCGGCAAGGAAGCGGCGAAATACTGCGCCATCAACGTGCTGGCCCAGCTCCAGGCGGCGACGGGCGACCTCGAAAAGATCGCGCGGCTGGTCAAGATCACGGTTTTCGTCGCCTCGACGCCGGATTTCACCGAGCAGCACCTCGTCGCCAACGGCGCGTCCGACTTCCTCGTCGAGGTGCTGGGCGAAGCGGGCAAGCATGCGCGCGCGGCCGTCGGCACCGCCTCGCTGCCGCTCAACGCGCCGGTTGAGGTCGAAGCCATCTCCGAGCTCGCCTGACATCATGGGCGACCTGTCCTGGCTGACCCGGCGGCCGATCGCCCATCGGGGCTATCACGACCTGAACCGCACGCGCTGGGAGAACACGCTGTCGGCCTTCGACGCGGCGATCGAGCACGACTACGCCATCGAATGCGACGTCCATCTCTCGGCCGACGGCGTGCCGGTCGTGTTCCACGATTCAGTGCTCAACCGGCTCGCGGGGCGCGACGGCTTCGTCCACGAGATGACGGCGGCCGAGCTCACCCAACTGCGGATCGGCGGCACGGAAGACCGCATCCCCACCCTCGCCGAGATGCTGGCGCGGGTGCGCGGGCGCGTGCCGCTGGTCATCGAGCTGAAGGGCGTCGAAGGCGAGGATGCCCAAAGCAATGAAGGGGGTCTCGTTGCCGCGGTGGCGAAAACGCTTGCAGGCTATGATGGCAAGGCCGCGATCATGTCGTTCGACCACTGGCTGGTCCGCCGCTTCGCCGTAGATGCGCCCGGCATTCCGGCCGGGCTGACGGCGGAGAAGATCACGCAGCAGGCGCTGGAGGCGCATTTCTCGATGCTGGCGCACCCGATCTCCTTCGTCTCGTTCAGCGTCGCCGACCTGCCCAACCCGTTCGTCGCCTTCGTGCGCGAGAAGCTGGCCATGCCGGTCATCACCTGGACCGTGCGCAACGAGCATGCAAAGGCGGCGACCTTCGCCCATGCCGACCAGATGACCTTCGAGGGCTTCGAGGCGTGAGCCGCTTGCAGCGCCCAGGCCGCGACCTATCTGCAAGGCCATGACGACGCGCCGCGATGACAACATGACGGAGAAGGACGGGGATTTCGTCCTTCGGGTCGCGCAGGGCATGGCGGCGTTCTCTCCCGAGGAGTGGGCAGCGCTCGACGGCGCTTCGCGCATCGATCCGGCCGGTTCGGGTGCTGAGTCCGGCAGTCCGTACAACCCGTTCGTTTCGCACGATTTTCTTGCGATCCTCGAGGAAAGCGGCTGCGCGGACACCCGCACCGGCTGGCAGCCCCTGCACCTTCGGCTCGAAACGGCGGGAGGCGTTCTCGTCGGCGCCGCGCCCTGCTACGCCAAGAGCCACAGCCAAGGAGAATACGTCTTCGACCATGGCTGGGCCGACGCCTTCGAGCGCGCGGGCGGGCGCTACTATCCCAAGCTTCAGGTCTCGGTGCCGTTCACCCCGGCGACCGGCCCGCGCCTCCTCGTGCGACGCGGCATGGACGGCACAGCAGTACGGGCGGCACTGGCGCAGGGGCTGAAGGCGCTGGCCGGGCAGACGGGGGCGTCGTCGGTTCACGTCACCTTCGCCGAAGCGGCGGACATCGCGGCACTGGAACAAGCGGAGTTCCTTCGCCGCACCGACACCCAGTTCCATTTCCTCAACGAGGGTTATCGGAGCTACGACGATTTCCTCGCCACCCTCGCATCGCGCAAGCGCAAGGCACTGAAGCGCGAGCGGCGCGAGGCGCTGGCGCCGGGCATCGAGATCGACTGGTTGACCGGCAGCGACCTGACCGAGGCGGTGTGGGACGATTTCTTCGCCTTCTATATGGACACGGGCAGCCGCAAATGGGGCCGGCCCTATCTCAACCGGGCGTTCTTCTCGGCTGTCGGCGAGAAGATGGCGCGCGACATCGTTCTCGTCATGGCGCGGCGCGGGCGGCGCTACGTCGCCGGCGCGATCAACTTCATCGGCTCGGACACGCTCTACGGCCGCAACTGGGGTTGCATCGAGGACCATCCGTTCCTGCATTTCGAGGTCTGCTACCATCAGGCCATCGACTTCGCCATCGCGCACGGGCTGAAGGTGGTGGAGGCCGGCGCACAGGGCGAGCACAAGCTGGCGCGCGGCTACCGGCCCGTCACCACCCGCTCCGCCCACTACATCGCCCATCCGGGCCTGCGCCGCGCTGTCGCCGACTATCTCGAGCGCGAGCGGCGCGAGGTTGAGGCGGTGGGCGAGTATCTCGAGGAGCACGGGCCGTTCAAGAAGGAAGGGAGTAGTGAGTAGGGAATAGTGAGTAGTGAACGGGAGGCGGGCAACGGCGTAGACCTTCCCCCTCCTATTCGCTACTCACTACTCACTATTCCCTACTCACTCGGAGTTCCCATGACCGCGTCCGCCTATGACCCCGACAACATCTTCGCCAGGATCCTGCGCGGCGAGCTGCCGGCGCACAAGCTCTACGAGGACGACGACACCTTCGCCTTCATGGACATCATGCCGCGCGGCGACGGGCATTGCCTCGTCATCCCGAAGAAGCCGTCGCGCAACATCCTCGACGTCGATACGCAAAGCCTTGACGCGGTGATGGCGACGACGCAGAAGCTCGCCCGCGCGGTGATGAAGGCGTTCGCGGCCGACGGCGTCACGGTCCAGCAGTTCAACGAGCAGGCCGGCGGACAGGTGGTGTTCCACCTGCATTTCCACGTCATCCCGCGCTTCGAGGGGGTCGCCCTCAAGCCGCATACCGGGCAGATGGAAGATCAGGGCGTGCTTGCCGCCAACGCGCAGAAGATCAGGGACGCGCTCGCGGCGTCCTGACGCCTATCCGAAGCCGACGGCGTAGAGGCCGGCCAAGAGGACGGCCTCGCCGATCAGGATGCCGAGAAGGACGTTCCTGCGCAGGGCGAGATAGCCGGCGAAGCCGATGGCGATCGAGGCGACGCGCATCCACAGCGGCGCCTCGGCCAGCGCGCCGGACGGGAACACGACGAGATTGCCGATGACGGCGGCGACCAGCGCCGTCGCCAGCGCGCGCACGGCGACCAGCGCCTCCGAATCCTCGCCGATGCGCCCGCCGAAATAGACCCCGAGGAAGCGGAAGCCGTCCGTCGTCAGCCATCCGCCGAAGAGGATGAAGACGTAAGGCCACCACCAGGCGTTGATCGCGGAGAACGTCATGGCCGCGCCTCGCCGCCCCTGCCGCGCCGGCGCTTGCCGAGGCGGTGGAGAAGATAGGCCGCCCCGCCGCCGACGAAGCCGGCGCAGAGCAGGTCGAAGCCCGGCGTCAACACGTGGAAGACCGGCCCGAGGACGATGCCGAAGACCATGGCGAAGTGGCTGGCACTCTCGCGCGCCGAGCCCCACAGCGAGGTCAGGAAATAGAGCGGCGTCAGCATCAGCAGCGCGGCCGAGAGAATCGGCGGCAGGCTTGCCGCCAACAGGTAGACGACGACCACCACGACCATATTGACGATGACGAGGGCGCTGCCGAGGCCGCAATACCACGCCGTGCGCACCGGGCGCGGAACCTCGCGGATATGCTCCATCGCCAGCACCCACGAGGTGACGGCGACGAAATGCGACAGGAAGTAGAGGGTGATCGGCCGCGTCTTCTCCGTGCGCAGCTCGGGCACGATGGAGACCACCATCGGCGTCAGCCGCACCGACGACAGCGCCACGGCGAAAGCGGCGGCAGGCAGGCTTGCGCCGGTCATGATGCCGCCGAGGAGAACCACCTTCGCCGGCAGGGCCCAGACGATTCCGGTCATGAACACGGTGTACGCCAGGGAGATTCCCGCTTCGCGCGCCAGGCCGGCGAAGCCGACGAAGGCGCTCATCAGGATCAGCAGCGGAACGGAAAAAGACGCCCACACGCCGCGGAGAAACCAGTGGCGGTAGTCGGAGAATGCCGGCTCGATCTGGAACTGTGGTTCGGCCATCGCAGCGGAGAAAGGGATGCGCGGCGAACCGCCCGGAGTGGATGCCGCCACGCGCGGCGGCCTTCAGGGGCCTGCCGCGCGTGGCGGGACAGTTGGGTTACTTGCGCGGAAGCTGCGGCACGGAGCTGCGCTTGGGCGGGCCGCGCTCGGCCTTCGCTTTCGGCTCGGCCTTCGGCTTCGCCTTCGCCGCCGGCTTCTTCGCCGGCTTGGCGCGTACAGCCTTAGGCTCCGGCTCTTCCTTCTTCGGCTTCACCGGCACCTCGTCGGCGATGGCGTCGAGCTTCAGCACCTCGTCGCCCGCCTCGTCGGTGGCCACGCCGACGCGGACCGTGCCGCCCTTCTTCAGCTTGCCGAACAGCACCTCGTCGGCCAGCGGCTTCTTGATGTGTTCCTGGATGACGCGGGCGAGCGGACGCGCGCCCATGCGCTCGTCATAGCCCTTGTCGGCCAGCCAGGCGACCGCCTCCGGCGACAGCTCGAAGGTGACGCGGCGCTCGGCGAGCTGCGCCTCGAGCTGGAGCACGAACTTCTGCACCACCTGATGGATGACCGGAACCGGCAGCGAGCCGAAGGGGATGATGGCGTCGAGGCGGTTGCGGAACTCCGGCGTGAACAGCCGGTTGATCGCCTCGATATCGTCGCCCTCGCGCTTCGACGAGCCGAAGCCGATCGCCGCCCTTTGCAGGTCGGACGCGCCCGCATTGGTCGTCATGATCAGGATGACGTTGCGGAAGTCGATCGACTTGCCGTTGTGGTCGGTCAGCTTGCCGTGGTCCATGACCTGCAACAGGATGTTGAACAGGTCCGGATGCGCCTTCTCGACCTCGTCGAGCAGCAGCACGCAATGCGGGTGCTGGTCGACGCCGTCGGTGAGCAGGCCGCCCTGGTCGAAGCCGACATAGCCGGGCGGCGCGCCGATCAGCCGCGAGACGGTGTGGCGCTCCATGTATTCCGACATGTCGAAACGCAGGAGCTCGACCCCGAGCGAGGCGGCGAGCTGCTTGGCGACCTCGGTCTTGCCGACGCCGGTCGGGCCGGAGAACAGGTAGGAGCCGATGGGCTTCTCCGGTTCCCTCAAGCCCGCCCGCGCGAGCTTGATCGAGGCGGCGAGCGCCGAGATCGCCGTGTCCTGGCCGTAGACGACGCGCTTCAGCTCGGCTTCGAGATTGGCCAGCACCTTCTCGTCGTCGGCCGAGACCGTCTTCGGCGGGATGCGGGCCATGGTGGCGATGGTCGCCTCGATCTCGCGGATGCCGATGGTCTTCCTGCGCTTGCCCTCGGGCAGCAGCATCTGCGAGGCGCCGGTCTCGTCGATGACGTCGATGGCCTTGTCGGGCAGCTTGCGGTCGTTGATGTAGCGCGCCGAAAGCTCCACCGCCGCCTTGATCGCCTCGTTGGTGTACTTGACCTTGTGGAAGTCCTCGAAATAGGGCTTCAGCCCCTTCATGATGGCGATGGTGTCCGGCACGGACGGCTCGTTGACGTCGATCTTCTGGAAGCGGCGCACCAGCGCCCTGTCCTTCTCGAAGAACTGGCGGAACTCCTTGTAGGTGGTGGAGCCGATGCAGCGGATCGCGCCCGACGACAGCGCCGGCTTCAAGAGGTTCGAGGCGTCCATCGCCCCGCCCGAGGTCGCCCCCGCGCCGATGACGGTGTGAATCTCGTCGATGAACAGCACCGCGCCGGGGAACTCCTCGAGCTCCTTGACGACCTGCTTCAGCCGCTCCTCGAAATCGCCGCGATAGCGGGTGCCGGCGAGCAGCGTACCCATGTCGAGCGCGAAGATGGTGGCGTCGAGCAGCACCTCGGGCACGTCGCCCTCGACGATGCGCTTGGCCAGCCCTTCGGCGATGGCGGTCTTGCCGACGCCGGGGTCGCCGACATAGAGCGGGTTGTTCTTGGAGCGGCGGCACAGAACCTGAATCGTCCGGTTGATCTCGCTGTCGCGGCCGATCAGCGGGTCGATCTTGCCGGCGCGCGCCTTGGCGTTCAGGTCGACGCAATAGGCGGTGAGCGCGTCCTGCTGCTTCTTGCGGCCGTCCTCGCCCTCGCCGCCGCCCTGCTGGCCCTGGCTCTCCTCCTCGGCGCCGCGCGGGGCGCGGGATTCGGAAGCGCCTGGCCGCTTGGCGATGCCGTGGCTGATGTAGTTGACCGCGTCGTAGCGGGTCATCTGCTGCTCTTGAAGGAAATAGGCGGCGTGGCTCTCGCGCTCGGCGAAGATGGCGACGAGCACGTTGGCGCCCGAGACCTCCTCTCGGCCGGACGACTGGACATGGATCACCGCGCGCTGGATGACTCGCTGGAAGCCGGCCGTGGGCTTGGAATCCTCGTCGTAGCCGGTGACGAGGTTGTCGAGCTCGGTGTCGATATAGGTCAGGACCGTCTGCTTCAGCTCGTCGAGATTGACGTTGCAGGCGCGCATGACGGCGGCGGCGTCGGCGTCGTCGAGCAACGCCAGAAGCAGGTGCTCCAGCGTCGCATATTCGTGGTGGCGCTCGTTGGCGAAGGTGAGCGCCTGATGAAGCGCCCGCTCGAGGCCTTGGGAGAATGCCGGCATTCAGAACCTCATTTCTTTTCCATCACGCATTGTAGCGGATGCTGGTGCTGTCGGGCGAAATCCATCACCTGGGCCACCTTGGTCTCGGCGACCTCGTATGTATAGACCCCGCATTCCCCCACTCCGTGGTTGTGGACGTGCAGCATGATGCGCGTCGCGGCCTCGCGGTCCTTCTGGAAGAAACGCTCCAGGACGTGAACCACGAACTCCATCGGCGTGTAGTCGTCGTTGAGGATCAGGACACGATAGAGCGACGGCTTCTTGGTCTTGGGCTGCGTGCGGGTAATGACCGCCGTCCCGCGGCCAGTCCCGTCGCCGCGTTCATCGTCGCCCTGCATCCTTGCCGCAAAGTTCGGCATGGTTTGCCTGCCGGTCTTCACATCGTCTTCCTTCACACCTTGCGCAGGGTGCGACATGTAGGCACTCCCGCACGAATTGTAAGCCCTTCTTTCCCGCTGACAATATGGCGGACCGGCGTGAGCCGGTGAATTTGTCGGCCATCGCCCTCCCCGGCAGGGCGCGGGACAGCAAAAACCCGGCCGCGCGACGGGGCGGGCCGGGTTGAAGCCGGGCCTTGAAGGCCCGAAACGGCGAATCGCGGAAGCGGCCGTTACTTCGCCTTGGCGACGACGGACTCGAAAGGCTTGTAGGCTTCCTTGGCGATCTCGGCGTAGAGCTCGCTGACGCGGGTCGACTGCGCGACGAAGCTCTCATAGGCCTGACGGGCATAGTCGGTCTGGATCTCGACCGCCTTCTCCAGCGAGCGGGCGCCGGTCAGCTTCTCGAGCGCGGCGGCGCCGTCCTCGAACGTCTTGCGCGAGTACTCGGCGGCCTCGGCGGCGAGCGCCTGGGCGCTCTTCGACATCGCGGCGAAATTCTTCAGGCCGGCGTCGAGGAATTCCTTGCCGGCCTTGCCGGCGTCTTCAAACGACTGAACCATGACGGGTTCCTTTCATAGGGTGGAGGCGCATTCCATATGCGTTGCACCCTATTTATGTTGCACTGCACAATTTGTCAAGAACCGCGATTCCCAACCTCCGCCACGCGCTCCCCCGAACGATGTCCGGTTCTTAATTTGAAGTTGACCGAAATGGTGAACGGGCCGGTTACCATAAACGGATTGGTAACGGCCCGGCCGTTATCGTCAGGTCTCAGGGTGCGGACAGGGCGCTCCGGATTTCTTCGGGTAACAAACGGGCGTAGCAGGTATGGTTTCGAGTAAAGCGTCGGCGAGCTTTCTTTCGCGGATCGCCGGGTATGCCGGCCTTCTCATTGTCGCATTGGGTGTCGCCCTCGGCGGCACGACGGATCGGGCCTCAGCCAATCAGCGTTATGCGGCTTACGTGCTCGACGCCAACACCGGCCAGGTGCTGTTCGCGCGCAACGCGGACGCAAGGCGCTATCCGGCCTCGCTGACCAAGATGATGACGATCTACATGATCTTCGAGGCGATCGAGGCCGGCCGCATCACCGAAAAGACGCAGGTGCCGTTCTCGCGGAACGCCTCGGCGGAACCGCCGACCAAGCTCGGCGTCAAGGCAGGCGGCTCGATCACCGTGGAGACCGCCATCCGCGCGCTCGTCACCCGCTCCGCCAACGACGTCGCCACCGCCGTCGCCGAGCTTCTCGGCGGGTCCGAAGCCAAGTTCGCGCAGATGATGACGGCCAAGGCCCGGCAGCTCGGCATGAACTCGACGCAGTTCCGCAACGCGCACGGGCTGCCCAACACCCAGCAATACACGTCCGCCCGCGACATGGCGATCCTCGGCGTCGCGCTGCGCGAGCACTTCCCGCGCCGCTACGACTATTTCTCCACGCGTTCCTTCGCCTACGGCAAGCAGCGCATCTCCACCCACAACCGCCTGCTCGGCCGGGTGAAGGGCGTTGACGGCATCAAGACCGGCTATACGCGCGCCTCGGGCTTCAACCTCGTCACCTCGGTGCAGAGCGACGGCCGCTCGGTCGTGGCCGTCGTCATGGGCGGCCAGTCCGGCCGTTCGCGCGATGACCACATGGCGGCGCTGATCCGCGACCACCTGCCGCGCGCCTCGCGCAAGGACAGCGGCCCGCTGGTGGCCTCGCGCAAGCTGACGCCGGGCACCGCCGCCGTCGCGGCCGCTGCCGTCGCCCTTCCGCGCACCAACATCCCGATGCCGGCCTTCCGCCCGACCGGCGAGACCGTCGAGGTCGCGGCCGCCGTGACGGCCTATGCGGCGACGCCGCGCAATACCGCGCCGATGCCGACGACGGCCGCTCCCGTGCCGTCCGCGCCGGTTCCGACCCCGGTGGCGGCCACCGACGACCGCTTCGCCAACGCCATCGACCCGATGCAGACGGCCTCGACCGCGCCGACCAGCGGCTGGGCGGTGCAGATCGCCTCGTCGCCGTCGCAGTCCGAGGCGTTCGCCGCCCTCGTGCGCACCGGCAAGGAAGCTTCCGGCGTCCTCGGCGCGGCCAACGCCTTCATCGAGGAATTCGAGAACAAGGGCACGGTCTACTACCGCGCGCGCTTCGGCGGCTTCGCCTCGAAGAACCAGGCGTGGAACGCTTGCAACGCGCTCAAGAAGCAGAAGATCGATTGTTTCGCGGCGCAGCTCTAGCGCCGCCCCGTGTACCCGCGTCGAAGGGGGAGTTTACCTGTGACCATCCAGCAGAATTTCCTTGGCCTCGTTGATCCGCGCCGCAAGGAACGAGGAACCGCCGAGATCGGGGTGCAGGCGCTGCATCAGGCGGCGATGCGCCTTGCGGATATCCGCCGCGGAAGCGCCCGCTTCAAGACCAAGGATCTCGTAGGCCTCCTGCTTGGTCATGGCGCCCGAAGCTGGCGCGCCAGCCTGCCGCCCGCCCGTATCCGCCTTCGCGTGCTCGCGCCAGACGGGAAAACGGCTGTCAAGATAGGTTTCGAGTAGCTGGACGCTCTCGGCGTCGCTGGCCAGCTCCCGTCCGAGATCGAGCAGATCCTCCAGCCCCAGATCGGCGATCCGCGCGCCTTCGTGCCGGCCGGTCAGGACATGCCCTTCGAGCATGCCGCTGTCGTGGTCGAGCTCCATTTCGAGCGCCGCGGTGCGCACCCGCGAACGCCGGCCGGGCGTCGGGCGCGTGGAACGGCGCCGGCGCGCATTCATGTACCAGGCGAAAGCGCCAGAGAGCAGCATTCCGCCCGCAGCGGCACGGCCGGCGAGCAACAGGACGACGCCGACGATGCCGGCCGCGACCGGCCCCGCGGTGCGCAGGCCCGACGCCAGCCGCGCCGCGTCGAGGCGCACGAAGGCGGCAGCGAAAAGCCCGACGACCAGGGCGCCGGCGACGACGTAGAACAGCACCGTCATCCGCGCCCGCCCGCCTTCTTCAGGTGCTCGATCATCAGCCGGTCCTCGGGCCGGCCCCTCGCCTCCAGCGCCTTCAGCCCGCCCGAGGCGAACACGGCGACGGCCGAGAGCAGCTTCGACAGCGTGCCTGCCGCGTCGCGGTCGAAGCGGAACCATGCGCCCTTGGAGAGCTTCGCAATCTCGCGGAACGCGGTCTCGGCGGCCGGGTCGTGCCCTTCCTGGAAGGCGAAGACCGGCACGCCGTGCAGGCCGAGCCGGCCCGCCTTGGCCGCCAGATCGTCGACCTCCTCCTCCATCGCGTCGCCGATATAGACGAGTGCGTTGACCTTCTGCTGGCCGGTCTCCTTCAGCGCATGGGCCAGCACCTTGCTTATCTGCGTATGGCCGCCGCGGCAGTCGATCCGCGTCATCAGGTCCTTGAGCGAACTGGTGTCGCGCACGAAGCGCGAGGCCCGGCACTCGCCGAAGCCGCGAAAATAGACGAGTTGCACCGAAAGCCCGCCGGCCTTGCCGACCGCGTCGAACATCTCGCCCTGGAGCCGGCAGGCTAGGTCCCAGGTCGGCTGGCGACTCATGGTGGCGTCGAGCGCGAGGATCAGCCTGCCTTCGCCTTCGCCCGCCGGAGTGGCGAGCGCCCTCGCCTGCCGCACGAAGGCGTCAATGGCCGCGCTGTCGGACCGCTTGACGGCCGGTTGCGTGTCGGAGGCGCTGCGCTGCGGAATCCTGTCCTTGCCCATGCCTGCAAGATGTGGCTGCCGGGGCCCGCTTGCAAGCCCCCGACCCGGTCACAAGCCGGTCACAAGGCTGCGCTTACAGAAGGCCGAGCTCGGTCAGCTCGCGCCGCAGGGCGAGCGGCAGTTCCTCGCCTGTCCCGGCGCCCGCAAGATCGGCCGGCGTATCCTTGGGATCGAGGTAGCGCCAGCCCTGGAACGGGCGGCGCGGCTGCCACTCGGTGCGCACCACGACGGGATCGAGCATCAGCCGGCAGCGGCCGATGCCCTCGGCGTCGGTGAACGGCCTGATCTCTGTCAGACGCTGGCGGCATTGCACCCCGCCCTTGATGATCCAGTAGAGCGAGCCGCCGTCGACGAGATCGTCGACGCGCTTCGGCACCATGCGCGTGGTGTGGAACTGCTCGACCGGCTGGCCGGCCCGGCGCTTTTCTTCCAGCTTAAGCGCGATCCAGTCCTCGAGGTCCTCGACGCTGTCGCAGCCGACGCAGAGTTTTATCAGGTGGAGAGGCATGGGGTCAGTCTAGAGCGAATAGCGAATAGGGAGTAGCGAATAGGGGAAATTATCCACCTGTTACTCACTACTCGCTATTCGCTACTCCCTCATCGCTCCTTCCTCAACATTCGACGACGTTCACCGCCAACCCGCCGAGGCTCGTTTCCTTGTAGCGCTCGTTCATGTCCATGCCGGTCTGGCGCATGGTCTCGATGGCGGCGTCGAGCGGCACGAAATGGGTACCGTCGCCCTTGATCGCCAGCGAGGCGGCCGTCACCGCCTTGACCGCGCCGAGCGCGTTGCGCTCGATGCACGGCACCTGCACCAGCCCGCCGACGGGGTCGCAGGTCATGCCGAGATGGTGCTCCAGCGCGATCTCGGCCGCGTTCTCGACCTGCTCGGGCGTGCCGCCCATCACGGCGCACAGGCCCGCGGCGGCCATGGCCGAGGCCGAGCCGACCTCGCCCTGGCAGCCGACCTCGGCCCCCGAGATCGAGGCATTGTGTTTGATGATCCCGCCCACTGCCGCGGCCGTCAGCAGGAAATCGCGGATCGACGCCGGATCGGCCTCGACATGGAAATGCAGCCAGTAGCGCAGCACCGCCGGCACGACGCCGGCCGCGCCGTTGGTGGGCGCGGTCACCACGCGCCCGCCGGCGGCGTTCTCCTCGTTGACGGCCATGGCGTAGACCGAGAGCCAGTCGTTGGCCAGCAGCGGGTTCGGCATGTTGCGGGTCGAGTCCTCCAGCAGCCTGTCGTGCAGACGGGCGGCGCGGCGCTTCACCTTGAGCCCGCCCGGCATGATGCCCTCTCGCGCGATGCCGCGCTCGATGCAGCCGCGCATCGCCTCCCAGATGCGGTCGAGGCCGGCGTCGAGCTCCTCGCGCGGCATGTGGGCCTCCTCGTTGGCGCGCTTCATCGCGGCGACGGAAAGGCCGCTCCGCGCCGCCATCGCCAGCATCTCCTTCGCGCTCCTGAACGGATAGGGCACGCCCTTGTCGCCGCTGCCGCGCACCGGCCCCTCGGCCTTGAGACGCTGCAACTCCTCCTCCGACACCACGAAGCCGCCGCCGATGGAGAAGTAGATGCGCCGCAGCAGCATCCGCCCCTGCTTGTCCCAGGCGCAGAACGCCATGCCGTTGGCGTGGCCCGGCAGCGGCGTCTTCCTGTCGAGGACGAGATCGGCCGCCGGATCGAAGCGGTAGAAGGGATGGCCGGGCGGCGAGACGCGCTTTTCGCGGGCCACCTCCTCCAGCACGGCCTCCACCGTGTCGGGGTCGACGGTCAGCGGCGTCAGGCCGGTCAGGCCGAGGACCACCGCCCGGTCGGTGCCGTGGCCGACACCGGTATAGGCGAGCGAGCCATGCAGGCTGGCGGTCAGCCGATGGACCTTCGCGCCCGCCGGACGCGGCCAGTCGCCCCCCGCGATCTCGTCGAGGAAGCGCACCGCCGCGGTCATCGGCCCCATCGTGTGCGAGGAGGAAGGGCCGATACCGATCTTGAACAGCTCGAACACGGAAAGGAACATCGCGATCTCCGAAACGACGCCCGATGTTTCGCGCCTTTCCCGGCGTTTCGCAACAGGCAGGCCGACACGCGATGCGCGGCCGGCGACATTTCACGGGAAAACAGACCCCGAAACGCAAAGACGCGGCCCGAGGCCGCGTCCTTGAAAAAAGATCCTTCAGTCTGGTGGGGCTGTCAGCCGCCGGCGACGACCGTCGCGACTTCCGCGCCTCCGAAAAGCCAAGCCAGCATCATGATGCCGGCGAAACCGATTACTGCCTTGGCGGTCACGCCCCAGCAGGATTTCTGAACGCTTTCGTCCATTTTTTCCCTGTCTTCAGTTTCCGTCCCGATCCCGACTGCGGTTCGAGAGGGCTGCTAGATAGACCTTTCCCCCTCTCTTCGCAATGCACAAAAAGGCGGAACCGTGGCAGCGGCGGCGAGGTCAAACCGTTTAAAGATGCAATTCGATGTAAAATCAAACGATTAGACACGCCGTCTCGTGTTGACGGATTTTAAACCTGCGTGGCGAAATCGTGGCCGTTCAATCGGGCAGGATCCGGTCGATCCGGCCGGTGGCGCGATAGGCGACGAGGCCGATCCACTCGCGAATCGCCAGCGCGAGGTTGCGCAGCGAATCCATGGCGTTGTCCTGCGCCAGGCCGAAGGTCTCGGTGCCGGCGGTCTGGTAGTCGGCCGGCCACGGCACGACGTCGAAGCCGGCCTTGCGGAACAGGCCGACCGAGCGCGGCATGTGGAAGGCCGACGTCACCAGCAGCCACGTCTCGCCGGGCTGCGGCTCGACCAGTTCGCGGGTGAAGCGGGCGTTCTCCTGCGTGTTGCGCGCACGGGTCTCGAGGACGAGGCGCCCGGGCGCGACGCCGAGCGCCGTCAGGAGCTTCGGCGCGGTGTCGCCGTCGCCCTCGCCGGCCAGCAGCAGCGCGCCGGTGCCGCCGGTGACGACGACGCGCGCTCGCGGGTAGCGGCGGGCGAGGACCGCGGCCTCGACGAAGCGGTCGCCGGAGGCGTTCATCTCGTAGCCGCCGCGGGCGAGGTTGACCCCGCCCTCGAAGCCGCCGCCGAGCACGATGATGCCGGCGACCTCGCGCGGCGCGGGATCGGGCCGGGCGAAACGGTCCTCGAGCGGATGGAGGAGCACCGCCCCGAGGCTCGACCACGCGCCGAGCGCCAGGATGAGGAAGCCGGCGAAGGACAGCGCGATCCCCGACCACCGGAAGCGCAGCAGGGCCAGGACGATCCCGGCGAACACGAGGATGCCGATCAGGTTTATCGGCTGGACGACGATCCAGAACAGCTTGGAGAAATAGAAGAACACCGGCGCGTCAATCCTCGCTACGGGCCTCGCTACGGACCTCGCTGCCGGGCGCGTCGAACGGCAGCGCCCGGCGGATGGCGGCGAGCGAGGCTTCCGCCTCCTCGCGCGTCATGCCGACGCCGAAGCTGCGCACGCTGCCGCCCGCCCGGTACTCGATCGAGCGCAACGGTATGGCGTTGGCGGCAGGATCGCCCTTCAGGTTGAGGCGGAAATCGCCGACCTCGGCGAGCGGGTGGATGCGCTTGCGCCGGAACGGGCCGAAACCCGAGGAATGGACCAGCATGCCCTCGGTGATGAACAGCCGCTCGGAGCCGAACAGGTTCCACAGCAGGACCCTGGCGGCGAAAAGGCCGCCCAGCGTCCAGAACGAGGCCCAGACGAGCAGGAACAGCGAGCCGAAGATATTGCCGCCGCGCAGGATCTGCGACAGTGCGAAATACTCGCCGAACGCCCAGCCGGTGAGCCACAGCATGAGGAAGAGGACGAGGACGATGTTGCGGCGCGCCGGGTTGTAGATGCCGAGGCCGTCGAGCGTCTCGCGGATGGTGATCCGGTTCTCGGAGGTCTCGACCGTCCGGGCCTGATGGTCCCTTACCTGCGGCACCCGCGCCATGAACAGCCTCTCCACCTCGAATCTGCGGCGAGGATAGCAGGATCGCGCGGCGGAAGGCGAGAAGGCGCGGCCGCGCCTACCACCATTTCCGCGGCGTGAAACGGCCGGCGGCGCGCTCGACGGCATGGGCGGCGGAGAACAGCGTCTCCTCGTCGAACGGCCGGCCGATCAGCTGGAGGCCGAGCGGCAGCCCCTGCCCGTCGAGCCCGGCCGGAACCGCGATGCCCGGCAGGCCGGCCATGTTGACGGTGACCGTGAAGACGTCGTTGAGATACATCTTGACCGGGTCGGAAGCGAGCTCCTGGTCGGCGATGCCGAAGGCGGCGGACGGTGTCGCCGGGGTCAGGATGGCGTCGACGCCGGCGTGGAAGGCATCCTCGAAATCGCGCTTGATCAGGGTGCGCACCTTCTGCGCCCTGACGTAATAGGCGTCGTAATAGCCGGCCGACAGCACATAGGTGCCGATCATGATGCGGCGCTTGACCTCCTGCCCGAAGCCTTTGGCACGCGTGTTCTCGTACATCTCGACGATGTCGCGGCCCGGCACGCGCAGACCGTAGCGCACGCCGTCGTAGCGGGCGAGATTCGAGGAGGCTTCGGCCGGCGCGACGATGTAGTAGGTCGGCAGCGCATATTTCGTATGCGGCAGCGAGATGTCGACGATCTCGGCGCCCGCGTCCTTCAGCCAGGCGATGCCCTGCTGCCACAGCGCCTCGATCTCCTGCGGCATGCCCTCGACGCGATACTCCTTCGGGATGCCGATCTTCACGCCCTTGAGCGAGCGGCCGAGCGCGGCCTCGTAGTCCGGCACCGGGCGGTCGACGGAGGTGGTGTCCTTCGGATCGACCGAGGCCATCGACTTCAGCAGGATCGCGGCGTCGCGCACGTCGCGGGCGATCGGCCCGGCCTGGTCGAGCGACGAGGCGAAGGCGACGATGCCCCAGCGCGAGCAGCGGCCGTAGGTCGGCTTGATGCCGACGGTGCCGGTGAACGCGGCCGGCTGGCGGATCGAGCCGCCGGTGTCGGTCGCGGTCGCGCCGGCGCACAGGCGCGCGGCGACGGCCGCCGCCGAGCCGCCGGACGAGCCGCCGGGCACGAGGTCGCGGTTCGAGCCCTCGGCGCGCCACGGATTCTTGACCGGACCGTAGTACGAGGTCTCGTTGGACGAGCCCATGGCGAACTCGTCCATGTTGAGCTTGCCGAGCATGACCGCGCCGTCGGCCCACAGATTGGCGGTGACAGTCGATTCGTAGCGCGGCTCGAAGCCGTCGAGGATGTGGCTGGCAGCCTGGGTGTGGACGCCCTCGGTCGCGAACAGGTCCTTGATGCCGAGCGGGATGCCTTCCAGCGCGCCGCTTTCGCCCTTGGCAAGCCGTCCGTCCGACGCCTTCGCCATCGCGCGCGCCTTGTCGTGGGTGACGGTGACATAGGCGTTGAAGGTCGGGTTGAAGGCGTCGATGACTGACAAATAAGAGTCCGTCAGCTCAAGGGCCGAAAAGTCCTTGGCCGTCAGCCCGTCGCGCGCTTCGGCAATCGTCAGTGTCGTCAGGTCGGTCATTAGGAAAGCTTCTTTTCGTAAAATCGCGAATAGCCGGAATCGGGATAGTCGAGCACCGCGCCGCACATCGTAAAGCCGCCGCGCTCGTAGACGCGCCACGCCGGCTCGAAACCGGGCGCTTCGCCGGTCTCCAGCACGATGTGGCCAAGCCCCTTCTCGCGGGCGAGCTCCTCGATGCGCTCAAGGAGCTGCGAGCCGACGCGCCGGCCGCGCGTCTCGGGCAGGGTGTACATGCGCTTGACCTCGCCGAGCCCGTCGCCGTGCTCCTTGAGCGCGCCCATGCCGACCGCACGGCCGGAGGCATCGCGCGCGACGAACAGCGTCACCGAAGGCTCGGTCATCTGCTCGACCGTAAGCTGAAACTGGAACTCACGCGGCGTGAGCGGCATCATGTAGGCGTTCAACTCGCCCACGAGCCGGCGTATGTCGTCCTGCAGCGGCGTCTCGACCGCGATCTCCACGGTCACCGCCTACTCCACCACCTTGGGAACGAGGAAGAAATTCTCCTCGGTCGCCGGGGCGTTGGCGACGATGTCGGCCGCCTTGCCGCCGTCGGTGACGGCATCCTGCCGCTTGCGCATCTCCATCGGCATGACCGAGGTCATCGGCTCGACGCCGTCGACGTCGACCTCGGAAAGCTGCTCGACGAAGCCGAGGATGACGTTCAATTCGCCGGTCATGCGGCCGGCTTCCTCCTCGGTCACGGCAATGCGGGCAAGCCGCGCCACGCGCTTCACGGTGTCGAGATCGACGGACATTCTTCGCTCCGG
The DNA here is from genome assembly GCF_023954335.1 of Aquamicrobium sp. Classification (NCBI taxonomy): domain Bacteria; kingdom Pseudomonadati; phylum Pseudomonadota; class Alphaproteobacteria; order Hyphomicrobiales; family Phyllobacteriaceae; genus Aquamicrobium; species Aquamicrobium sp. The sequence continues at coordinate 2,316,517 of NZ_JAMLIE010000001.1, read as the reverse complement.
CGAATGGATGGGAAACAACTCACCGGGCTATAGCGGCGCTGCCCCACGAGCGCAACAGGCCGGGCGCAACAGGGAAAGAACCGTCAAGGCGCGAACGGCTCGCCGATCTTCGGCACCAGCACCTTCGTCTTCGAGCCTTCCATGCCCTCGACGAACTTGTCCGCGTTCTGGTCGAGCAGGCCGAAGGTGGCATAGTGCGCCGGGATCACGGTCTCGAAGTTGAAGAACCGCCGGCAGGCGAGCGCGGCCACCGCGCCGCCCATGGTGAAGCGGTCGCCGACCGGCACGATGCCGACCTTCGGCGCATGCAACTCCTCGATGAGCGCCATGTCGGAGAAGATGTCGGTGTCGCCCATATGATAGAGCGATTGGCCGTCGGCGAAATGCAGCACCAGCCCGAGCGGGTTGCCGAGATAGACGTTCGCCCCGCCATCCTGCCCGAAGGACGAGGAATGCAGCGCCTGGACGAAGGTGACGGTGAAGCCGCCGCAATCGACGGTGCCGCCGGTGTTGCCGGGATTGATCCGCTCGCCGCTCGCCCCCTGCCCGACGAGATACATGCACAGCTCGAAATTGGCGACGAGCTGCGCGCCGGTCTTCTTCAGGATGGCGACGGCATCGCCGATATGGTCGCTGTGGCCATGGGTGAGCAGGACATGGGTGACGCCTTCGGCCGCTTCCTCCCAGCCCTTGCCCCATGACGGGTTGCCGCTCAGGAACGGGTCGATGAGGATTCGCGCCTCGCCCGCCTCGACGGCGAAGGCGGAATGGCCGTACCAGGTCAGCTTCATCGCAGGGTCTCCTTCACATGCTCGCTTTCGGCTCTGCGGCAGGATAGAAGCGGGAAGCGAAGAGGCAAAGGGGCGAAGCGAAAAATGCCGGTGATCGACATTGCCGAATTGCCGGCCGTCCTCCCGCCGGGGGCGACGCTCGCGGGGATCGACCTCGGCACCAGGACCATCGGCCTTGCCATGTCGGATGCCGGCCTCTCCTTCGCCCATCCGCGCCCGGTGATCGCGCGCAAAAAATTCACGCTCGACGCGCAGGCGCTCCTCGCCGCGCTCGACAAGGAGAAGGCGGCCGCGATCGTCGTCGGCCTGCCGGTCAACATGGACGGCTCCGAAGGGCCGCGCGTCCAGGCGACACGGGCCTTCGTGCGCAACATGGAGCGGCTGACCGACCTGCCCTTCGTCTACTGGGACGAGCGGCTGTCGACCGTCGCGGCAGAGCGGGCGCTGATTTCCATGGACGTGTCGCGGGCGAAACGCGGCGAGCGCATCGATTCGGCGGCGGCCGCCTTCATTCTGCAGGGGGCGCTCGACCGGCTTGCGGCTCTGGCGCGCTGACGCGCGAGGCGTTCCACCATGCCGCGATCTCGCGCCGCTTGCGGAAGCCGTAGATCGAGAAGATCAGCGCCGTGTCGATGACGCAGGCGCGCATGACCATCGGGCCGATGGTCGCCGGGTCGATGCCGATGATGTTGCCGTAGAAGCCGAAGGCGTAGTCGTGCACCGCGCGCGAGAGAACGAGGAAGCCGAAATTCATGTCGTGGTACGACAGATAGTACCAGCCCCAGAACAGCCCCATCGGCACGGCCCAGAAGATCAGGATGTAACGCATGGCGCGGCCTCTCGAGAGCGGAACGCCGCGCCGATGACGCGACCGGCCGACACTGAACCCGTCGCATGCGAGCGGCAACGGAAACCATTTGTTAAGGTTAACGGCCGGGCCCGAACCGGGGAAAACCCCGGTGCGCCGCATTGGCGGCGCCGGCGGCGGAGCGTTTCAGCCGAGTTCGGGATAGAGCGTTTCGAGGATGGTGCGCGAATCGTGGCGCGCGTCGAGCATGCCGTAGCTGGTGCGCCACTGGCCGGCGAGGCGCGTCTCGACGAAGGCGTCGGCGATGCGCCCTGCCCCCAGCCGGCGCAGCTCGGCGGCGGCGGCCGACAGCGCCAGCTGCTCGGTGAGGATGCGGGCTGAGCCCTCGTCCGAGGCCGCGACCTGGAGCGCGGCGCGCAGCACGCCGAGCACGCCCTTGCCGGCCGCGCCGAGGTCGCGGCCGATTCCCGCGAGCACTTCCTCGAAGAGCTGCGACGCGCGGGCGAGCACCCTCAGCACATCCAGCGCCATGACGTTGCCCGAGCCTTCCCAGATGGCGTTGACCGGCGCCTCGCGATAGGCGCGCGCCAGCGGCCCCTCCTCGATATAGCCGTTGCCGCCGAGGCACTCCATCGCCTCGTAGACCAGCGGCGGCGTGATCTTGCACACCCAGTACTTGACCACCGGGGTCATGGTGCGGGCGAACGCCGCCTCGCCGGCATTGCGCGCGGCCTCGTCGAACGAGCGGGCGAGCCGCATGGAAAGCGCGGTCGCGGCGGCGACGTCGAGCGCCATGTCGGCCAGCACGCGCTGCATCAGCGGCTGGTCGGCGAGCTCCGTGCCGAACGCCTTGCGGTGGCGGGTGTGGTGGACGGCCTCGGCGAGCGCGGCGCGCATGATGCCGGCGCTGGCCAGCGCGCAGTCGAGCCGCGTCAGCGTCACCATGTCCATGATGGTGCGGACGCCCTTGCCCGGCTCGCCGACCATCTCGGCCAGCGCGCCGTCGAACTCGACCTCCGAGGAGGCGTTGGAGCGGTTGCCGAGCTTGTCCTTCAGGCGCTGGAGCTCGAGGCCGTTGTGGCTGCCGTCATCGCGCAGGCGCGGCACGAGGAAGCAGGAAAGCCCGGCCTCGGCCTGCGCCAGCATCAGGAAGGCATCCGACATCGGCGCGGACATGAACCATTTGTGGCCGGTGAGGCTGTGGAAGCGGCCGCCGGCGGGCACGGCGCGCGAGGTGTTGGCGCGCACGTCGGTGCCGCCCTGCTTCTCGGTCATGCCCATGCCGAAGGTCAGGCCCGCCTTCTGGGCCATCGGCTTCTGCGACTGGTCGTACTTGCGGGTCAGCACCCGCGGGGCGAGATCGCGGAAGAGCTGCGGGCTCGCCATCAGCGCCGCCAGCGAGGCGCTGGTCATGGTGATGGGACACAGATGCCCGCATTCGAGCTGCGCGGTGAGGAAGAAGCGCGCCGCGCGCACCTGGTGCCGACGCCCCGCCTCCTCGCGCGCGTCCTCCCAGATCGAGGAGTGCAGCCCGAGCGCGATCGAGCGGCGCATCAGCGCGTGATAGGCCGGGTGGAACTCGACGACATCGATGCGGCGGCCCTGCCGGTCGTGGGTCCTCAGCTTCGGCGTCTCGACGTTGGCGAGCCGCGCCATCTCCTGCGCCTCGGACGAGCGGACATAGCGGCCGACCTGCTCGAGATCGCGGCGCACGGGCTCCGGCCAGCCCTCGGCCAGCTGCACCAGCAGCGGGTCGGCGCGCCAGGCGCTCGATCCCGACAGGGGCGGGCTTTGGTTCAATACCTGATGCGTCACGTCTGAAGCCTCCGTCAGGCCGGTCGATTCGGGAGCTTGCGCCCAGTTACAGGCAAATGAGGCCGCAGTGCGAGGAAATTCACCGCTGGAAATCGCCGGCATTGCCCGAAAGCGGCTTGCCGGTCGGCCCATGCATGCCTATAGCACGGCTTTACCATGACAGCGCGCGTGCCCTTCCCGCTCTACCCCCACCGACACCTCCTCGGCATCAACGGCCTTTCGCCGCTCGACATCGAGCTCCTGCTCGACCGGGCGGACGCGGCCGTCGGCCTGTCGCGCCAGAAGGAGAAGAAATCCTCCTCCTTGCGCGGCCGCACCCAGATCAACCTGTTCTACGAAGCCTCGACCCGCACGCAATCCTCGTTCGAGCTGGCGGGCAAGCGGCTCGGCGCCGACGTGATGAACATGGCGGTCGCCTCGTCCTCGGTGAAGAAGGGCGAGACGCTGATCGACACGGCGATGACGCTGAACGCCATGCGCCCCGACATCCTCGTCATCCGCCATTCCTCGGCCGGCGCGGCCGCGCTGCTGGCGCAGAAGGTCGGCTGCTCGGTGGTCAATGCCGGCGACGGCGCGCACGAGCACCCGACGCAGGCGCTGCTCGACGCGCTGACGATCCGCCGCGCCCGCGGGGCAATCGCCGGACTGACGGTGGCGATCTGCGGCGACGTCTCGCATTCGCGCGTCGCGCGCTCCAACATCATCCTGCTCAACGCGCTCGGCGCGCGGGTGCGCGTGGTCGCGCCATCGACGCTGCTGCCCTCCGGCATCGGCCCGCAGATGGGCGTCGAGGTCTTCAACCGCATGGAGGACGGGCTCAAGGGCGCCGACGTCGTCATGATGCTGCGCCTGCAGCGCGAGCGCATGGCCGGGGCCTTCGTGCCCTCTGTGCGCGAATATTTCCGCTACTGGGGCCTCGACGCGGAAAAGCTGAAGGCGGCGAAGGAGGATGCGCTCGTCATGCATCCCGGCCCGATGAACCGCGGCGTCGAGATCGCCTCGGCGATCGCCGACGGCCCGCAGAGCGTCATCCAGGAGCAGGTGGAGATGGGGGTGGCCGTGCGCATGGCCGTGATGGAGGCGCTGCTCGACCCGCGCCGCGACGGCGCGGAAGGAGACGCGGCATGAGCGTCACCGTCTTCCAGAACGCCCGCATCGTCGATCCCTCGCGCGATCTCGACGAGACCGGCACCGTCATCGTCGAGGGCGGGACGATCCGCGCCGCCGGCGCGTCAGTGCGCAATCAGGGCATTCCCGAGGGCGCGAACATTATCGACTGCGCCGGCCGGGCGATCCTGCCGGGGCTGGTCGACGCGCGCGTCCATGTCGGCGAGCCCGGCGCGGAGCATCGCGAGACCATCGCCTCGGCCAGCGAAGCGGCTGCGGCCGGCGGCGTCACCTCGATCATCACCATGCCGGACACCGACCCGGTGATTGACGACGTGGCGCTGGTCGAGTTCGTGCTGCGCACGGCGCGCGACACGGCGCTCGTCAACATCTTCCCGGCGGCGGCGATCACCAAAGGCCTCGAAGGCCGGGAGATGACCGAGTTCGGCCTCTTGCGCGAGGCCGGCGCGGTCGCCTTCACCGAGGGGCGGCACACCATCGCCTCCAGCCTCGTCATGCGCCGCGCGCTGACCTATGCCCGCGACTTCGGCGCGGTGATCGACCACGAGACGCAGGACCCGGACCTCGCCTCCTCCGGCGTGATGAACGAGGGGCTTTACGCGAGCTGGCTCGGCCTGCCGGGCATCCCGCGCGAGGCCGAGGCGATCCCGCTCGAACGCGACCTGATGCTGGCGCGGCTGACCAAGGGCCGCTACCACGCCGCCAAGATCTCGGCCGCGATGTCGGCCGCGGCCATTGCCCGCGCCAAGGCGGACGGCGCCAACGTCACCGCCGGCGCGGCCATCGCCAGCCTGACGCTCAACGAGAACGATGTCGGCGAATACCGCACCTTCTTCCGCCTGTCGCCGCCGCTGCGCGGCGAGGACGACCGGCAGGCGATGGTCGAGGCGCTGCGCGACGGCACCATCGACATCCTCGTCTCCTCGCACGACCCGCAGGACGTCGACACCAAGCGCCTGCCCTTCGCCGACGCCGCTTCCGGCGCCATCGGGCTGGAGACGCTGCTTTCGGCCGCGCTTCGCCTCCATCACAATGGCGAGGTGCCGCTGATGCGGCTCGTCGATGCGCTGTCGACCGCGCCGGCGCGGCTCTACGGCCTGCCGGGCGGCACGCTCGCGCCCGGAGCGGCGGCCGACATGATCGTGGTCGATCTCGACCATCCCTGGGTGGTGCGCGAGGAGGACATTCGCTCGCGCTCCAAGAACACCTGCTTCGAGGGCGCGCGCCTGCAAGGCAAGGTCTTGCAAACGCTCGTCGCCGGCCGCACAGTCTACAGGCTGGAAGCCTAAGAGCATTTTGCAGTCAAGTGGAATCACTTGACGTCGCATAAATGCGGCTGAAACAAACGGATAGAGCGGCAGCCCGGATTTATCCGGGCGTCCGCCGCTCTAAGGGCCGGCTCGCGGGAGGGGAAAGCCGCATGACGACGACCATTCTGATCGCGCTCGCCTTCGGCTATCTCCTCGGCTCGGTGCCGTTCGGCCTGCTCCTGACCCGCGCCGCCGGCCTCGGCGACGTGCGCAAGATCGGCTCCGGCAATATCGGCGCGACCAACGTGCTGCGCACCGGCAACAAGGGGCTGGCGGCGGCGACGCTGCTGCTCGATGCGCTGAAGGGCGCGCTCGCCGTCCTCGTCGCCCAGCGCTGGGGCGTCGAGGCGGGCATCGCCGCCGGTTTCGCCGCGTTCCTCGGCCATCTCTTCCCGGTCTGGCTCGGCTTCAGGGGCGGCAAGGGCGTCGCCACCTATCTCGGCGTGCTCGCCGCCTTCGCCTGGCAGGCGGCGCTGGTCTTCGCCGCCGTCTGGCTCGCGGTCGCCATCCTCACGCGCTACTCGTCGCTCTCGGCGCTCGTCGCGGCGGTCGCCTCGCCGCTGGCGCTCCATTTCCTCGGCCTGCCCCTCCATGCGGCGGCGCTGGCCGTGATGAGCATCATCGTCGTCGTCAAGCATCACGCGAACATTTCCCGTCTTCTCGCTGGCACGGAATCGAAAATCGGCCGGAAGGGGTGACGGCGATGGCGCCCGCCGGCCCGACGCTCAATGACCGCCAGCGACTGAACTGGCTTCGCCTGATCCGCACCGAGAATGTCGGCCCCGCCTCGTTTCGCGGCCTGATCAACCGGTTCGGCTCGGCCGAGGCGGCGCTTGCCGTCTTGCCCGAGCTGGCGCTCGCCGGCGGGGCGCGCAGGCGCTCGCGCATCCCCTCCGAGGCGGAAGCGGAACAGGAGATGGAGACGGCCCGCCGCTTCGGCGCGCGCTTCGCCGCCATCGGCGAGCCGGACTACCCGCCGATGCTCCGGTGCATGGAGCTGCCGCCGCCGCTGATCGCGGTCAAGGGCGACGCCGCGCTGTTCCAGCCGCCGGCGGCGGCCATCGTCGGCGCGCGCAACGCGTCGGCCGCCGGCACGCGCATGGCGCGGATGCTGGCCGCCGGGCTCGGCAGGGCCGGCTTCGTCGTCGTCTCCGGCCTCGCGCGCGGCATCGACGCGGCGGCGCACGAGGCGAGCCTCGCCACCGGCACCGTCGCCGTGCTCGCCGGCGGCCTCGACCGCCCCTACCCGCCCGAGAACGTCGCGCTCACCGAGCGGATCGCGGCCGAGGGCGTGCTGATCTCGGAAATGCCCTTCGGTCACGTTCCGCGCGCCCGCGACTTCCCGCGCCGCAACCGGCTGGTGGCGGGCCTCGGCCTCGGCCTCGTCGTCGTGGAAGCGGCGCAGCGGTCCGGCTCGCTGATCTCGGCGCGGCTGGCCGGCGAGATGGGACGCCTCGTCTTCGCCGTGCCCGGCTCGCCGCTCGACCCGCGCGCGGCCGGCACCAACGGCCTGATCAAGGACGGCGCGACGCTGGTGACGCAGGCGCAGGACGTGGTCGAGGCGCTGACGCCGCTGTCGGGCGCGTGGGACGGCGCAACCCGATTCCCGCCGATGCTGCCCATCGAGGAAACGGAGGACTTCGCTTCCGTGCCGCCTCCAGCAGAGGGCGAGCGCGCCATCGTGCTGGAGGCGCTCGGCCCCACGCCGGTGCATTGCGACGAACTCCTGCGCCACACGGGCCTTCACCCGGCGCAGCTCGCGACGGTGCTACTGGAACTTGATCTTGCCGGGCGTCTGGAACGACACGCCGGAGGCGCGGTCTCGCTTCTCTTCCCCGACCCGTAGCGGCCGCTCGCCACGGACAATGTCGCTGACCTCGACATAGGCCATCTCGATCAGGTAGGCCAGCATGTCGCAGCGCTCGGCCTCGGCCATGGTGCGAAGCTGTCCAAGCATGGACTGCATGTAATCCAGCGTTTCGGTGCGTCTCCGGTTGGGCTCTTGTCGCATGCGCCTTCCTCCGTCGCTCACATGTCGATTGCATAAAACCGAACAAGCAACTTATGCGTGAATTAGAGCCTAGTGAATTTATCTATAATTGCAATCTGTCAGAATACGATTTCCGGTTGTATTCTTGGTCCAGTTCCAAGAAAAGAGCCAAGACCCTTGACCGGACCGTCAAGCACGGCCATGTCACGGTCTGTTTTGCTGTAAAGACGCCGGCGGAAAGCGCCGCGCGTGAGGGGAACTGCGTCACCACATGGATGTCGTCGTCGTCGAATCGCCGGCCAAGGCCAAGACCATCAACAAATATCTGGGCTCGAACTACAAGGTTCTGGCCTCCTTCGGCCATGTCCGCGACCTGCCGGCCAAGGACGGCTCGGTCCGGCCGGATGACGACTTCGCCATGTCGTGGGAGGTGGACGGCCCCTCCTCCAAGCGGCTCGGCGACATCGCCAAGGCGGTGAAGGATGCGGATTCGCTGATCCTCGCCACCGACCCCGACCGCGAGGGCGAGGCGATCTCGTGGCATGTGCTCGACGTGCTGCGCCAGAAGAAGGTGCTGAAGGACAAGCCGGTGCGGCGCGTCGTCTTCAACGCCATCACCAAGCAGTCGGTGCTCGACGCGATGGCCAACCCGCGCGACATCGACGCGCCGCTGGTCGACGCCTATCTCGCCCGCCGCGCGCTCGACTATCTCGTCGGCTTCACGCTCTCGCCGGTGCTGTGGCGCAAGCTGCCGGGCGCCCGCTCGGCGGGCCGCGTGCAGTCGGTGGCGCTCAGGCTCGTCTGCGACCGCGAGGCCGAGATCGAGCGTTTCGTGCGCGAGGAGTACTGGCAGATCGCAGCCCTTCTCGCCACGCCGCGCGCCGAGGATTTCGAGGCGAGGCTGACCGGTTTCGAGGGCAAGCGCCTCCAGAAGCTCGACATCAAGACCGGCGAGCAGGCCGCCGGCATCAAGGCGATGCTGGAGGGCGCGGCGTTCAGGGCGCTGTCGGTCGACGCCAGGCCGACGAAGCGCAACCCCGCCCCGCCCTTCACCACCTCGACGCTCCAGCAGGCGGCGTCCTCGCAGCTCGGCTTCTCCGCCTCGCGCACCATGCAGGTGGCGCAGCGACTCTATGAGGGCGCGGATGTCGGCGGTGAGACCGTCGGCCTCATCACCTATATGCGAACCGACGGCGTGCAGATGGCGCCGGAGGCGATCGCCGCCGCGCGCTCGGCCATCGGCGCCGAGTTCGGCGAAAAGTACCTGCCGGAAAAGCCGCGCTACTATTCGACCAAGGCCAAGAACGCACAGGAAGCCCACGAGGCGATCCGCCCGACCGACTTCCGCCGCACCCCGGGAGCCGTGCGCAAATATCTCGATGCCGACCAGGCGCGGCTCTACGAGATCGTCTGGAAGCGCGCCATCGCCAGCCAGATGAACCCGGCCGAGATCGAGCGCACCACGGTCGAGATCGAGGCGGTGAACGGGGCGCGCACCGCCGCCCTTCGCGCCGTCGGCTCGGTCGTCCGCTTCGACGGCTTCCTCGCCGCCTATACCGAGCAGAAGGACGAGGATTCGGAGGACGAGGAAAGCCGCCGCCTGCCTGAGATCAAGGCCGGCGAGGCGCTCGCGCGCAAGACGGTGACGGCGACGCAGCACACCACCGAGCCGCCGCCGCGCTATTCGGAGGCCTCGCTCATCCGCAAGATGGAGGAGCTCGGCATCGGCCGCCCCTCCACCTACGCCGCGACGCTGAAGACGCTGGAAGACCGCGACTATGTGACGATCGAGCGGCGTCGGCTGCTGCCGCAGGCCAAGGGCCGGCTCGTCACCGCCTTCCTCGAGAACTTCTTCGAGCGCTATGTCGAGTACGATTTCACCGCGGCGCTGGAGGAGAAGCTCGACGAGATCTCCGACGGCAAGCTGTCGTGGAAGGACGTGCTGCGCGATTTCTGGCGCGACTTCTCGGCCCATGTCGACGAGACCAAGGAGCTGCGCGTCACCGACGTGCTCGACGCGCTGAACGAGGAGCTGGCGCCGCTGGTCTTCCCGGCGCGCGAGGACGGCTCGAACCCTCGGCTATGCCCGAAATGTGGCACCGGCAACCTGTCGCTGAAGCTCGGCAAGTTCGGCGCCTTCGTCGGCTGCTCCAACTATCCCGAATGCGGCTACACCCGACAGCTTGGCGAGGCCGCCGATGGCGATGGCAACGGCGAGGCCGGCGACAAGGCGCTGGGCAAGGACCCGTACACGCAGGAAGAGATCGTGCTGAAGAACGGGCGCTTCGGCCCCTACGTCCAGCGCGGCGACGGCAAGGAGGCCAAGCGCGCCAGCCTGCCCAAGGGCTGGAAGGTCGAGGATATCGACCACGAGAAGGCGCTGGCGCTGCTCTCGCTGCCACGCGACGTCGGCCAGCACCCCGAGACCGGCAAGATGATCTCGGCCGGCATCGGCCGCTACGGCCCGTTCGTGCTGCATGACGGCACCTACGCCAATCTGGAGAGCGTCGAGGACGTATTCTCCATCGGCCTGAACCGCGCCGTCACGGTGCTCGCCGAGAAGAAGTCGAAATTCGCCAACGGCCGAGGCCGCACCGCCGCGGCGGCGCTGAAGGAGCTGGGCGACCACCCCGACGGTGGACCAATAACCGTCCGCGACGGCCGCTATGGACCCTACGTCAACTGGGGTAAGGTCAACGCCACGCTGCCCAAGGGCAAGGACCCCGCCTCGGTGACGGTCGAGGAGGCGCTTGCGCTGATCGCCGCCAAGGGCGGCAAGTCGGGGGGCGGCAAGAAGACGGCGGCTGCGAAGAAGGCTCCCGCCAAAAAGCCAGCCGCGAAGAAGGCCCCGGCGAAGAAGGCTCCAGCCAAAAAGACCGCAAGCAAGAAGGAATAGCGCAGCTTGGCAAGACGGATTTCCGGGGGCAAAGGCGGACGCGCGTCCGAGGGCTTCCGGCCGTCGCGCGACGAGATCGTCGCGTTCGTGCGGGACAATCCCGACCAGGCCGGCAAGCGCGAGCTCGCCCGCGCCTTCAACCTGAAGGGCGCGGACCGGGTCTGGCTCAAGGACATGCTGCGCGAGTTGCAGGACGAGGGCCTCTTGGAAAAGCGCGCCAAGCGGTTCACCCGCCCCGGCGCGCTGCCGCATGTCGTCGTGCTCGACGTGTTTTCTCGCGATCCCGACGGCCTGCTGCTTGCCCGCCCTTCCGAGTGGCCGCAGGAGAACGGCGCGACGCCGCTCGTCTCGATCCGCCCCTCGCGCAGCGACAAGGCGCGTGTTCCCGGCATCGGCGAGCGGGTGCTGGCCAAGGTGTTCCCGGCAAGCGAGGGGGCGGGCGAGAAGGAAGGCCCGGCCTATACGGCGCGGGTGATGAAGGTGTTCGAGAAGCGGCGCGAGGCGGTTCTCGGCATCTTCCGCGTGCTGCAGGACGGCTCGTTCCGCATCGAGCCGGTCGAGCGCCGGCAGGCGGAGCTGACGGTCGACGCCGACTATGCCAACGGCGCGAAGGCCGGCGACCTCGTCGAGGTCGAGCAGACCTCCAGCGGCCGCTACGGCCTGCCGCGCGCCAAGGTGCTGACCGTCCTCGGCTCGCTGACCAGCGAAAAGGCGATCTCGATGATCGCCATCCACGCCCACGACATCCCGCACATCTTCCCGCCCGAGGTGATCGCCGAGGCGGAAGGGGCGAAGCCGGCGACGATGGCCGGCCGCGAGGATTTCCGCGATCTGGCGCTGATCACCATCGACCCGGCCGACGCCAAGGACCATGACGACGCCGTGCATGCCGCGCCGGACGCGGACGAGGCCAATCCCGGCGGCCATGTCGTCACCGTCGCCATCGCCGATGTCGCCGCCTATGTCACCGACGGCTCGGCGCTCGACCGCGAGGCGCTCCGGCGCGGCAATTCGGTCTATTTCCCCGACCGGGTGGTGCCGATGCTGCCCGAGCGCATCTCGAACGATCTGTGCTCGCTGCGCGAGGGCGAGGACCGCCCTGCCCTTGCCGTGCGCATGACCTTCGCCGCGGACGGGCGCAAGCTCCGCCACTCGTTCCACCGCGTGATGATGCGCTCGCACGCGAAGCTCGCCTACCCGCAGGCGCAGGCCGCGATCGACGGCCGACCCGACGACAAGACCGGGCCGATCCTCGACGCCGTGCTCAAGCCGCTGTGGGACGCCTATGCCGTGCTGAAGCGCGGCCGGGCGGCGCGCGAGCCGCTGGAACTCGACCTGCCGGAGCGCAAGATTCTGCTGAAGCCGGACGGCACCGTCGACCGCGTCTTCGTGCCGGACCGGCTCGACGCCCACAAGCTGATCGAGGAATTCATGATCCAGGCCAACGTGGCCGCGGCCGAGACGCTGGAGGCCAAGCGCCTGCCGCTGATCTACCGCATCCACGACGCGCCCTCGCTCGCCAAGCAGGAATCCCTGCGCGAATTCCTCGCCACGCTCAGCCTGCCGCTGGCCCGCGGCGCGCAGATGAAGCCCTCCTCCTTCAACGGCATATTGTCGCGGGTGAAGGGCTCCGATCACGAGACCCTCGTCAACGAGGTGGTGCTGCGCAGCCAGAGCCAGGCGATCTACTCGCCGGAGAATATCGGCCATTTCGGCCTCAACCTCAGACGCTACGCGCACTTCACCTCGCCGATCCGCCGCTATGCCGACCTCGTCGTCCACCGGGCACTGATCGGCGCGCTAAGGCTCGGAAAAGACGGCATTTCCAGCGAGCAGGAAAAGCGGCTCGACGAGATCTCGGCGCTGATTTCCGCCGCCGAGCGGCGCGCCATGGCCGCCGAGCGCGAGACCGTGGACCGGCTGATCGCCACGCATCTGGCGCAGCGGCTGGACGAGAGTTTCGCGGGACGCATCTCGGGCGTGACCAAGGCGGGCCTGTTCGTCCAGCTTCCGCAAAACGGCGCGGACGGCTTCATACCGGTGTCATCGCTGGGCGACGATTACTATATCTACGACGAATCGGCGCATGCGCTGTTCGGCGAGCGGAGCGCAAAGGGCTATCAGCTCGCCGACGAGGTCGAGGTGCGGCTGGTCGAGGTCGCGCCGATGGCCGGCGCCATGCGTTTCGCGATGCTGAGCGAGCCGAAACCCCTGCCCGGCTCGAGACAGTCGTTCCACAAGGCGCGCCGCGGCAGGGCTGGCGCGCAACGGCCGCAGCCCCGCGGCCGCTCCCGGAGAAGATGATGGAAGAGAAGATCTTCGGCCAGCCGGCCGAGAGCCCGCGCTCCCTGGCGCAGGCGATGGGCCGCGGCTTCAGGGGCAAGTGCCCGCATTGCGGCGAGGGCCGCCTGTTCAGGAAGTTCCTCAAGGTCGCCGATTCCTGCGACGTCTGCGGCGAGGAGTACCACCACCACCGTGCCGACGACCTGCCCGCCTATCTGGTGATCGTCGTCGTCGGCCACATCATCGTCGGCGCGTTCATGGGATTCGAGAGCATGTTCACGCTGACCACGTGGCAGCATCTCGCCATCTGGGTGCCGATCACGCTGGTGATGACCATCGGCCTGCTCCAGCCGACCAAGGGCGTGGTCGTCGGCCTGCAATGGGCCTTGAGAATGCATGGATTTTCGGGCAAGCCGGACGCGCTCGAAACACATCCGGAATTGTGAGGCAGGCATGACGGGCGACAGGATCGGCATGGCGGGAATGACGCGGGCGGAAGTCGACCGCGTCGAGAACAAGGATTTCGCCCTCGGCAGCGGGCCGAAGCGCCCGCGCGACGCGGCGACGCTGATCCTGCTCGACCGCAAGGGCGGCGACGTGCGCGTTCTGATGGGCCGGCGCCACATGCGCCATGCCTTCATGCCGGGCAAGTTCGTGTTTCCCGGCGGACGCACCGACCCCGCCGACAGCCGCATCCCCGTCGCCTCCGGCCTCCATCCGGACGTCGAATCGAAGCTCGCCCGCGGGCGCACCACGACGGCGCGCGCGCGCGCCATCGCGCTGTCCGCCGTGCGCGAGACCTATGAGGAGGCCGGCCTGCTGATCGGCCGGCCCGGCGATTTCGCCACCCCGAAGGCCGACTGGCACGGCTTCGTCGAGCACCGCGTCGCGCCCGCGCTCGACGGGTTGCGCTTCGTCGCCCGCGCCATCACGCCGCCCGGCCGCGTGCGCCGCTTCGACACCCGCTTCCTCGCCGCGTTCCGCGACGACGTCGCCGTCGAGCTGGCCGAAGGCGGCCCGACGGACGAGCTCGAGGAGATCATGTGGCTTCCGCTGGAAAAGGCCGGCGAGGCCGATATCCCCGCGATCACCCGCACCATCCTCGGCGATCTCCTGTCGCGGCTGCGCGACGATCCCGAACTGTCGCCCGCCTCGCCCGTGCCGTTCTACTACATGCGGCACAACCGCTTCTGCCGCGACATCCTCTGACATCGTCCTCATCGCAGGTGACGTGATGGTAGAGCCGCCGTCCGCTTCCAACGGTGCCGCCGGCGAGGCCGAGGGCATGCGCTGGCTTTCGATCGCCGCGGCCATCGCCTCGATCAGCGTCGTCGGCATGGCGATCGGCCTCGGCGTGCCGCTCTTGTCCGTCATCCTCGAGACGCGCGGCTATTCGGCGACCATGATCGGCGCCAACACGGCCATCGCCGGCATCGCCTCGATCGTCGCCGCCCCCTTTGCCACGCCGCTCGCCGCGCGCTTCGGCGTCGTGCCGCTGATGCTGGCGATGATCCTCGCCGGCGGCCTCGCCTTCGTCGGCTTCTATTTCGTGCCGTATTTCTGGATGTGGTTTCCGCTGCGCGCGGGCCTGCATTTCGCGCTGACGGTGCTGTTCATCCTGTCCGAGTTCTGGATCTCGACCTCGGCGCCGGCGCACCGGCGCGGCCTCATCCTCGGCATCTACGCGACCGTGCTGTCGCTCGGCTTCGCCTTCGGGCCGTGGCTGTTCGCGCAGATCGGGTCGGCCGGCTTCGCGCCGTTCGGCATCGCCTTCGGGCTGATCGCGCTCGCCGCGATCCCGGTCTCGCTCGCCTGGCGCGAGAGCCCGGACATCGCCGGATCGGCGCATGGTAGTAGCGGCGGATTCGCTCGCTACATCTGGCTGGTGCCGACGGCGACGGCGGCCGTCCTCGTCTTCGGCGCGGTGGAAACCGGCGGCTTCGCGCTGTTTCCCGTCTACGGCGCGCGCATCGGCTATCCGGAGGCCGACGCGGCGCTGCTTTTGACCGCGGTCGGCCTCGGCAACGTGCTGCTGCAGATTCCGCTCGGCCTCGTCAGCGACCGCATGCGCGACCGGCGAATCCTGCTCGCGCTCTGCGCCTTCGTCGGCCTGATCGGCGTGCTCGCGCTGCCGTTCGTCGCCGGCAACTGGCGCATGAGCGCGGCGATCCTGTTCGTCTGGGGCGGCGTGGTCGCCGGCCTCTACACGGTCGGCCTCGCCCATCTCGGCTCCAAGCTCTCCGGGCGCGACCTTGCCTCGGCCAACGCCGCCTTCGTCTTCTGCTACGGCATCGGCATGCTGATCGGCCCGCAGGCCATCGGCATCGGCATGGACATCGCCGGCCCCAACGGCTTCGCCTGGACGCTGGCGCTGTTCTTCGCCGCCTATCTGGCGCTGGCGGCGGTGCGGCTCGCCGGCATCGCCGGACGTCGCTAGAATCCCGCCGCTGAACCCCGTCATTGACGGGACATCGTCACGCGCTACCTTGGCTCGCGAAACAAGCAGCGAGGATGCCGGCATGGAAACCAACGAACTTTACCGTGGCCGCCTGATCGACCACATCCAGCTCGTCGTCCAGGATGTCGAGGCGAGCCGCCGGTTCTACGAGGCGGCGCTGGGCGCGCTCGGCATCCCGATCGGCGGCGTCGGCGACGATTATTTCTGGGCCGACGAGCTCTTCGTCTCCTCGGTCAGCAGCCCCGCGGCGCTCGGGCGGCTGACGGGACGCGTCCACCTCGCCTTCCAGGCGCAGGACCACGCGGCCGTCGAGGCGTTCTACGACGCGGGCCTCGCCAATGGCGGAAGCGACAACGGCGCGCCGGGCGAACGCCCCTATCATCCCGGCTATTTCGCCGCCTTCGTCATCGACCCGGACGGCAACAACATCGAGGCCGTCTACCACGGAGAGGCGAAGAAGAGCGCGGATTCGATCCGGATCACGTTCTGAATGCCGGCTGAAAGCCGGCCCGGGCACGAACGGGCTTGACTTTCCGCCGTGCTTGTTTATGTCTCCGCGCGAGATTTCCGCAGCCGGGCTCGCCGCCCGAACCTATGCGGCGACCTGACCCTCAAGAACAGCGGACACGAAAATGGCCAAGGCTACGACCATCAAGATCAAGCTTCTGTCCACCGCGGACACCGGCTTCTTCTATGTCACCAAGAAGAACAGCCGCACCATGACCGAGAAGATGACGAAGCGGAAGTACGACCCGGTCGCCCGCAAGCACGTCGAATTCAAGGAAACGAAGATCAAGTAATCCGCGCCCCGGCGCGGACGAGAAAAACGCCGCCTTTTCAGGCGGCGTTTTTCGTTTCGGCCATCAAGTGCCGGAAATAAGGGGGCCGGTCAGCAATCTGGCAGCGGTACGAGGAGGCCACTATGTACCAGCGCCGACCGGCCGACCCCACGAACCCAGGAGATGCGGCGGACCTGAGCATCATGGGGTGTTACGTCTACGGAAAGGGAAAAGAAGGGCTCTTGCGCCCCGTTCAACCCCGCCCGTATGTCCCACGGGCACAGTTGCGCACAGGCGCAATAAAATCAACACTTTCTTAACTACGGCGCCAACTCTCCACAAACAGGGTAAATTTGGCGCAGGAAGCGGCTGGAGCCGCTTGATTCATATCAATTTTTACAGAAATTCCGCCATCAGGCGGCAGCGGCGACGACCCGGTTGCGGCCGCCGTTCTTGGCCTCGTAGAGGGCGAGGTCCGCGCGCTTCATCATCGCCTCCACGGCATCCGCCTCGCGCATCATCGCCGAGACGCCGACGCTGACCGTCACCGTGATCTCGCGCCTGTCGGCGCCGACGACGAAGGGCGTGTCGGCGATCTGGGCGCGGATGCGCTCGGCGACCTTCTCGGCGATGGGGCCTTCCGTGTCCGGCATGACGACGACGAACTCCTCGCCGCCCATGCGGCAGGCGAGATCGATCCCGCGCACGTTCTTGCGCAGGCGGCTGGCGAACTCGCGCAGCACCTCGTCGCCGACGTCGTGGCCGTATGTGTCGTTGATCGCCTTGAATCGGTCGATATCGGTGATCATCAGCGACAGCGGCCGGCGGCGGTTGCGCGCGCGCTCGAACAGGGTCGTCAGGTGGCTGTCGAGATAGCGGCGGTTGTGCAGTCCGGTCAGGCCGTCGGTGACGGCCATCTCGATGGTCTGGGCGACGGATTCGCGCAGATGGTCGTTGTAGCGCTTGCGCTTGATCTGGGTGACGAGGCGCGCGATCAGCTCGTGCTGGTCGATGGGGCGCACCAGATAGTCGTTGACGCCGAGCTCCAGCCCGCGCGCCAGCCGCGCGTCCTCGCCCTGGTCCGCCAGCAGCATGATCGGCACGAAGCGTGTGCGGTCGAGCGTGCGCAGCTGCGAGCATAGCCTGAGCGGGTCGTAATCGGAAAAGGCCGTCGAGACGATGATGCAGTCATAGTCGCCGTCGGCGGCCTGGAAGAACGCGGCGTTGGGATCGACCGCCACCGAGAGCCGGCAGCGGCCGCGCAGCATCTTCGCCACGCGCTCGGCCGCCGAGGCGCGCTCCTCGAGGAGCAGGACGTGCGCCGGCGCTTCCGTCACCGCGTCGCGCCGGCTCAGCAGCTCCTCGATGCCGATGTTGCGCGTGGTGGCGGCGCGCAGCCGCAGCTCGTCGGTCAGCGTCTTCAGCCGCACCAGGCTCTTCACCCGCGTCATCAGCTGCAAATCGTTGACCGGCTTGGTCAGGAAGTCGTCGGCCCCCGCCTCCAGCCCACGTACGCGGTCGGAGACCTGGTCGAGCGCCGTCACCATCACCACGGGGATGTGCTGGGTCGCCGGATCGTTCTTCAACCGGCGGCAGACCTCGAAGCCGTCCATGTCCGGCATCATCACGTCGAGCAGCACCACGTCGACCCGGCCGTTCTCGCAGGCGTCGAGCGCCTCCGCGCCGCTGAAGGCCGGGATGACCTCGAAATATTCCGCGAGCAGCCGCGCTTCCAAGAGCTTCACGTTCGCCGGGACGTCATCCACGACAAGGATACGGGCGGTCATTGCGCGACGAGCTCCACGACAACGGAAGGCGCGGCCATCAGGCGTCGCCCAGATACGACTTGATCGTCTCGATGAACCGGGCCACCGAGATCGGCTTGGAAATATAGGCCTCGCACCCGCCCTGGCGGATGCGCTCCTCGTCGCCCTTCATGGCGAAGGCGGTGACCGCGATCACCGGGATGGTGTGCAGCTCGTCGTCCTCCTTCAGCCATTTGGTGACCTCGAGCCCCGACACTTCCGGAAGCTGGATGTCCATCAGGATGAGGTCGGGCTTGTGGGCGCGGGCGAGGTCGAGCGCCTCCAGCCCGTTGCGGGTGCGCACCGTCTCGTAGCCGGAAGCCTCGATCAGGTCGCGGAAGAGCTTCATGTTGAGCTCGTTGTCTTCGACGATCATAACCTTCTTCGGCATGTCTTCCCTAACCCCCGCCAGGATCGACGCACACCCGCTCCCGGCATCCGGCCGCCACGGCGGCTGATAATCCGCGCCTACCCTAGCGCAATTTGATTGACGAATGGCAAACCCGCTTGCCCGGGCCCTCAAGCCTGCGCTACAGCCTGCCCATGCGCCCGCCCTCTCCCGCCAGAATGGACCGCGAAACCGCCGAGGCAATCGCCGTTGCCGCGCTCGGCTTCGTCGCGGCCGATCCCGTGCTCTTGCCGCGCTTCCTCGCCATCACCGGCATCGAGGCCGGGCAGATCCGGCGCGCGGCGGCCGAACCCGGCTTCCTCGCCGGCGTGCTGCAATTCCTGATGGCGCACGAGCCGACGCTGACCGCCTTCTGCGAGGCGAGCGGCGGCGGGTCCGCGCCGGTCACGCCGGCCCATGTCGCGGCCGCGCTTGCGGCCCTCCCCTTCGGCGACGACCGCTTCGAGGCCTCGACATGACGACGCTGGACCCCGAAACGCTGCGCCAGATCGAGGCGCTGGTGCCGGACGAGCGATTCGCCCGCGAGCGGCCGCTGCTCGTCCTCGACGTCGACGACGTGCTGCTGCATTTCGTCGGGCCGCTCCTGCGTTATTTCGAGCGCAACGGCTGCACGCTGCGGCTCGAGACCTTCCGCCTGTTCGGCAACGTCTTCGAGATCGAGACCGGCGTTGCGGTGGAGAACGCCAGGGTCACGGCGCTGCTCGACGGCTTTTTCCACCTCCAGACCGACTGGCAGACGCCGGTCGAAGGCGCGGCGCAGGCGGTGGCGAAGATCGCCGGCAAGGCCGAGGTGGTGCTGCTGACCGCCATGCCGCACCGCCACCGCGACACGCGGCGCACGTTCCTCGACCGCATCGGCCTCTCCTACCCGCTGCTGACCACGCAAATGGCCAAGGGGCCGGCGATTCGCCACCTGCGCGGCCAGAGCGGGCGCGCCGTCGCCTTCGTCGACGACATGCCGCACAACCTCGCCTCGGCGCGGGTCTCGGTCACCGATTCCCACCTCTTCCACCTGATCGCCGACAACTCGCTGCGCCCGCTGCTGCCCGAGCTGCCGCAGGACACGGCCATCGCCATGGACTGGCGCGAGGCCGGCGACGGCATCGCCAGCGCACTGCGGCTTTAAGCGGCGCTTCGGAATCCTGTTGCCAAGCATGGCGCCGCCGCCGCGCCCGCTCCCGTTTCGGCGCGGCATGCGATAGGGTGGCGGCGCTCTTTCTGCGGTCAAGCGATGAACAGTGCCGCCAACGATCCCGAGCACGGTTTCTGCCGTGACTGCCTGACCCCGCAACGGACGGCGCGCACGCGCTGCCAGTCCTGCGGCAGCCCGAGGCTCGTGCGCCACAAGGAGCTCTATTCGCTGTCGCTCGCCCATATCGATTGCGATGCCTTCTACGCCGCGGTGGAGAAGCGCGACCGGCCGGAGCTGCGCGACAGGCCGGTGATCGTCGGCGGGGCGAAGCGCGGCGTCGTCTCGACCGCCTGTTACATCGCCCGCATCTGCGGCGTGCGCTCGGCCATGCCGATGTTCAAGGCGCTGGAGGCCTGCCCGGACGCGGTGGTGCTCAAGCCCGACATGGAGAAGTACGCCACTGTGGGACGACAGGTGCGGGCGATGATGCAGGCGCTGACGCCGCTGGTCGAGCCGCTGTCCATCGACGAGGCGTTCCTCGACCTTTCCGGTACCGAACGGCTGCACGGGAAATCGCCGGCCATGGTGCTGGCCGAGTTCTGCCGCCGGGTCGAGCGCGAGATCGGCATCACCGCCTCGGTCGGGCTGTCCTACTGCAAGTTCCTCGCCAAGGTGGCGTCGGACCTCCAGAAGCCGCGCGGCTTTTCCGTCATCGGCGAGGCCGAGGCCTTGGCCTTCCTCGCCGACAAGCCGGTGTCGATGATCTGGGGCGTCGGCAAGGCGTTCGCCGCCACGCTCGAGCGCGACAGGATCGTCTCGATCGGTCAGTTGCAGACCATGGCGCGCGACGAGCTGCTGCGCCGGTACGGCACCATGGGCGACCGGCTCTACCGCCTATCGCGCGGCGAGGACGACCGCCGGGTCGATCCCGGCCACGACGCGAAAAGCGTCTCGGCCGAAACGACATTCGACGTCGACATGGCATCGCTCGCTGACCTGACCCCGGTGCTGCGGGCCCTGTCCGAAACGGTGTCGGCGCGGCTGAAGAAGGCGGGCATCGCCGGCCAGACCGTAGTGCTGAAGCTGAAGACCGCCGATTTCCGCATCCGCACGCGCAATCGCCGCCTCGCCGACGCCACGCGCCTCGCCGACCGCATCTTCTCGACCGGGCTCGACCTCCTGCGCAAGGAGACGGACGGCACGCGCTTCCGCCTCCTCGGCATCGGCGTCGCCGACCTGACCGACGACGCGCGCGCCGACCCGCCGGACCTCGTTGACCAGTCGGCGCGCAAGCGCGCGCAGGCCGAAGGCGCCATCGACGCGCTGCGGGCGAAATTCGGCGGAAAGGCCGTGGAGACGGGCTATACGTTCGGGCGTGGGGTCAGGGGGAAAGGGAGAGCGAGTAGTGAGTAGTGAGTAGTGAAATATAGTTTTTCTATTCACTACTCACTATTCCCTACTCACTCATATCCCGATCGCCGGCCGGCGCGGCTGGGGCGCGCCGGGATCCGCGGACGGATAGGTCTCGGCCGGATAGGCCTCCGCCACCGGCTGGGGCGCGGCCGGCTGCTGGCCGGTGCCGATCTGGCGCGCCACCCATTCCGGCACTTCCTTCTGCGGGTACATCAGCGGCTCGTTCTGGAGCACGACGACGACCGTATCGAGCGCGATGCGGTTGTAGAGGTCGATGATGTCCTGGTTGAACAGGCGGATGCAGCCCGAGGACACGGCGAGCCCGATCGACCACGGCTCCGACGTGCCGTGGATGCGGTAGAGCGTGTCCTGGTTGCCCTGGAACAGATAGAGCGCGCGCGGGCCGAGCGGATTGGTCAGCCCCGGCTCCATGCCGCCGGCATACTGCCCATAGCGGTCCGGCTCGCGGGCGATCATCGCCGGCGTCGGCGTCCAGCGCGGCCACTCGGCCTTGCGGGCGACGCGCGCCGTGCCCTCGAATTCAAGGCCGGCCTTGCCGACGCCGATGCCGTAGCGCATCGCCTTGCCGTTCTCCTGCACGAGGTAGAGGAAGCGGTTGGCGGTGTCGACGACCAGCGTGCCGGGCGTCTCGTAGCGATGGTAATCGACCTGCTGGCGGAAGAAGCGCTCGTCCACCTTGGAGATATCGGTCGCCGGCAGCGGGAACTGCTCCTGAGGCTGCGGGCCGTACATCGCGACGTAGTAAGGATCGGGGCCGGTCGGGGCGATGCTCTCGAGCCCTCCTCCGGTCGTCGAGCAGGCGGCGAGAAAGGCCGGCATCGAAACCATGAACAGGCGGCGCGACATCGCCCCCGCAGACGAGGCCCCTTCGCGCAGCGGGGAGGCAGTCTTGACACACATCAGAAGAAATCCGGAACCTGTTATCGTTTTAGGCGAACGCGCCACATCCAGCGCCGGTTCCGTCACTGGCCGGTAAATGGGGCTTCCGCTGGGGCGAGATGCGGCGGAAACGTGGCAGGCGCATACCTGTTGCACGAATGCCACATCGCCGCCGCCGGTCCTCAGTCGGAATCAAGCACCTCGCCATAGGCGGCGAGCGCCGAGGGGATGCCGAGACCCGACAGGATCGCCCTGCCCTGCGCCGGCCCGGACGCGGCCGTCTCGCCGCCGTCCTCCCGCGCCCGCATCACCTGATAGGCGGCGGCGAGCGAGCCGGGGCTGATCGTCGAGATCACGCTGAAATGCGCCGGGCGCTCTCCGGCCGCCGCCGCATCGCCGGCGGACGAGCGGACGAACGCCGCGCCGGTTTCGCGCGAGGCGGACGCATCCTGCCGCGAACCGGACACGCCGGTGCGCGCGAACAAGTCGGCGTAAAGTGAACCTGTAACAAGCATTGCAAGCCCCAAACCGCAGTACCAAAGCCCTTCATCCGCTTCGTAGCAGGGCGGCGGTAGCGATCCGGTTCAATCCGGCCGTGAAACTCGATTCAAATTCTACCAACCGCGCGAAGTGCCGGAGTCAGCGACCTTAGGAGTCGAGCATTTCCTTGACGGTGGTGGCGAGCTGCTTAAGCGTGAACGGCTTCGGCAGGAAACCGAACTTCGCCTCCTGCGGCAGGTTCTTGGCGAAGGCGTCCTCGGCATAGCCGGAGACGAAGATGAACTTGATGTCGGGCTGGCGCTTGATCAGCTCGCCGAGCAGCGTCGGGCCGTCCATCTCCGGCATCACCACGTCGGAGACGACGATGTCGACCTTGCCGTCCAACTCCTCGTAGAGCTCCAGCGCCTCGACGCCGGAGGAGGCCTCGTGGACGGTGTAGCCGCGCGAGACGAGCGCGCGCACGCTGCCCATGCGTACGGCGTCCTCGTCCTCGACGAGGAGAACCGTGGCCGAGCCGGAAAGGTCGGTGGCGGCGGCCGGCGTCTTGGGCTGGGCCTGCGCGGCCGCGCCGTCGCCCTCGCCCGCCCCGTCGGCCGGGGCCGGCTGCGCTTCCACGGCGTGGCGCGGCAGGAAGATGCGGAAGGTCGCGCCCTTGCCCGGCTCGGAGACGCAGAAGATGAAGCCGCCGGTCTGCTTGACGATGCCGTAGACCATGGACAGGCCGAGGCCAGTGCCCTTGCCGACTTCCTTGGTGGTGAAGAACGGCTCGAAGATCTTCTGGGTGAGCTCGGGCGGGATGCCGGTGCCGGAATCCTCGATCTCGACCATGACGTAGTCGGCGGCGGGCAGCTCGCGGTGGCCGAAGGCGGCGCATTCGGCCTCGGGCACGTTGCGCGTGCGCACGGTGAGCGCCCCGCCCTCCGGCATGGCGTCGCGGGCGTTGACGGTCAGGTTGACGACGACCTGCTCGAACTGGCCGATATCGGCCTTGACCGGCCACAGGTCGCGGCCGTGCTCGATGCCGAGCTTGATCTCGTTGCCGACGAGGCGCGAGAGCAGCATGCGCAGGTCCGCCAGCACGTCGGTGAGGTTCAGCACCTCCGGCCGCAGCGTCTGTTTGCGCGAGAACGCCAGGAGCTGACGCACCAGCGAGGCGGCGCGGTTGGCGTTCTGCTTGATGTTCATGATGTCGGGGAACGACTGGTCGGACGGCCGGTGGTTGGCGAGCAGCAGGTCCGAGGCCATGATGATGGCGGTCAGCACGTTGTTGAAGTCGTGGGCGATTCCGCCGGCGAGCTGGCCGACCGCCTGCATCTTCTGGCTCTGCGCCATCTGCGCCTCGAGCGCCTTCTGCTCCGTCGTCTCGACGGCGTAGACGATGGCCGCCTCCTCGACGCTCTCGCCCGGCCCGGCATCGGCGACCGCGTTGACGTAGAAGCGGATGTGGCGCTCCTCGTTGTCGGGCAGCACGGTGTCGATCGGCGTGATGTCGGCCTGGTGCTGGCGCGCCTTGGCAAGCGCCGCCTCGAAGGCGGCATGGTCGCGCGGGTGGATCACGCTTTCCAGCTTGATGCGACGGTCGAGCATGTCGCGGTCGACGGCCGGCGAGAACAGCGACAGGAACGGCGCGTTGGTGCGCAGGATGCGCCCCTCGCCGTCGATGCCGGCGATGGCCATCGGCGTCGAGTTGAAGAAGCGAGTGAAGCGCACCTCGGCGGCCCTGAGGTCGGCGGAGGCGTCCTCGCCCTGGTTGCGGTTCAAGACGATGGTGCGCGAGGGCCCTTGCGCGCCGTCGCGGCCTGCCACCACGCGGTGCATGAAGCGCACGGGCAGGCCCGCGCCGCCGGCGGTCAGGAGATCGAGGTCGATGACGGCGTTGCGCGTCTGGCCGGGCTCGGCCCTGACGGAGCGGACCAGCGCCATGCCGTCGCCGGCGACGATCTGCGCGAGGGTGAGCGAGCCGGGCGTGAAGGAGGCGAGGTCGACGCCGAGCCACTCGGCGAGCGTC
Organism: Aquamicrobium sp.; assembly: GCF_023954335.1. Classification (NCBI taxonomy): domain Bacteria; kingdom Pseudomonadati; phylum Pseudomonadota; class Alphaproteobacteria; order Hyphomicrobiales; family Phyllobacteriaceae; genus Aquamicrobium; species Aquamicrobium sp. The sequence goes on along the minus strand of NZ_JAMLIE010000001.1, from coordinate 2,292,091 downwards.
GCGTTGATATAGGTGACGCGGCCCGACGCGTCGGCGGCGAAGAAGCCGGCCGGCGCGTGGTCGAGATGGTCGATCGCCTTTTGCAGATCGAGGAAGAAGCGCTCCTGCTCGGCGCGTTCGGCCGAGATGTCGGCGATCTGCCAGGCCGAGAGCGGCTGGCGATAGCCGGGAACCTTGAAGGTGCGGGCCTTGACCCGATACCAGTGGGCGCGCGGCTCGGCCCCGGCGCGGATGGCGCGCGGCAGGCGGAACTCGCCGTCGCCGGCCACCCCGTCGCGCAGGCCGGCAGCGAGCCGGTAGACGACCGGCGAGGCCTCGACGCTGTCGGAAAGCAGCCCCTCGACCGTGCGCACGTCCGGCGCGGAGGCCGCGCCCGTCATCTCGGCATAGGCGCGGTTGGCGTAGATGATCCGCCCCTTGACGTCGGTGACGATCAGCCCCTGCCCCATCGTGTCGACGAAGGAACGCGACAATTCGTCCGCCGTCGAGCGCGGGGCGATGTGGATGAAGCCGATGGCGGCGGTGAACAGGAAGCCGACGCCGATCATCGCCAGGATGCCGAGCAGGCCGAGCAGGAACGGATCGCCCATCCGGTCGCGGAACACCACGAAGGCGATGGCCGCGAAGATCAGCACGACGATGAAGATCAACAGGCGAGCGATGACGCCGGGGCGCGTGCTCTGGTCCACGATAGGAGCAGGACGGGCCTGATCGCCGCTTTCTTTCGCCATTCGTTCCTGCCTGCCGTGGCCATAACGGTTCGTGGAATGGCCCGGCATACATCATGGCGTTCGCAGTCCGCAAGGCCATGGAGGGCGGCGCGCAGGGTTCGCTCAAGCTTCGGCGGGCAAGTTCCGCTCGAAGGACGATGGAATCGGGCTCGCCAGGGGCCTGGGCGTCGCGGCCGGGGGCGTCGGGTTTTCCCCAGAACGCGTTTCCCCTTTCCGGCCCGATGCTCTACTGTCCGCCGGGGTAAAGAAAGCGCGACGGCACGGCCCGCGCCAAGGAGGGTGGCATGAAGGCATGGCTGGAGAATCTGGTGGGGCCCGATTACGCCTCGGCCCTGTTGTGGACCATCGTCGCCCTCATCGTTCTGCTGGTGCTGCTCGTGCTGATCCGCATCGCGCGGAGCCTGAGCATCGGCACCTTCGTCTCGGGCGGGCGGAACCGCAAGGCCCGTCTCGCGGTGATGGACGCGACCGCCGTGGACAGCCATCGCCGTCTCGTGCTGGTGCGGCGCGACGACGTCGAGCACCTGATCCTGATCGGCGGCCCGACCGACGTGGTGGTCGAGCAGAACATCCGCCTCGCCTCGCCGACGCGGCGGGCGGGCGGCGACGAGCCCTATCCGCCGCATTTCCACGACCATCCCCATGCGTCCGAGGAGCCGCGCGCGCCGCGCCATGCCGAGCCGGCGCCCCGGCCGGCCGCGCCGCCGCGCCCCACGCCGCCGCAACCGGTTTCCGCGCCCGTCGCGGCGCTGACGCCGGCACGGCCCGAGCCGCGGCCTTCGCAGCCCGCTGCCGCCGCGCACGGCACCTCGTCCTATGGAACTCCGGCCGCGCCGCGCCCCGTGCCGGCCCCGGCCGCCGGCATCCAGCCGATGCGCCCCGTGGTCGCTTCCGCGCCGGCGGCGAGCACCGCGCCGCATGTCGCGCCGCCGGTGCACAAGCCGGACGTGCCGAAGGCCGACCTCGACGACGCGCTCGCCAAGGAGCTCGAGGTGACGCTCGACAAGGAAGTGTCAGGCGCGCCGCGCCCGCAGCCGGCGCCCGCGCCGCAGCCCGCCGCCAGCGCATCGCTGGACGACGCCCTCGACGAGGAAATGAGCAAGCTGCTCAGCGACCTCGCCGGCAAGCGCTAGGGTCCACCCGGCAGCGGCCGGGCCGGCCCGCCCGGTATTCCGGGCAGGCCTCCGGCTCCCGGTCAGAATTCCTTCTTCAGCACGTTGCGGTCGACCGAGAGCGGGCCGCCGCCATAGCCGGCGAAGAGCGCCATGCCCAGCGCCCACAGCAGCGACAGGTGCTCGGCCTTGCCCTGCACCTGATGGAGGAACTGCGTACCGCCATCGGCCAGCCGGCGCATCGCCTGCGGCGTGAACAGCTCGCTGTTCGAGGTCAGCGCCTCGATGCCGGCCGGCGTCAGGAAGGCGTCGCCATAGGGATTGACCGCGTGGAACCAGAAGGTGATGGCCAGCATCACCGCATTGGCGAGCGCGACCGGGCGGGTGAACAGGCCGACGGCGACGGCCAGCCCGCCGAAGAATTGCAGGGCGGCGAGGAAGGGCGACCAGAACCAGCCGGGATAGAAGCCGATGCTCTCGACGAAGCCGGTCATGGCCATCGGCGCCATCATCTTCGACCAGCCCTCGATGGCGAGGATGACGCCGACGGCGACGCGCAGCGCCACCCAGGCGGCGGGCTGGGCGAAGGATCGGTAGAAGCCGCCAAGGGCCGGGACAATCAGTTTCACGGAATCGGCGTTGCCGGGATTGCTGCTCATCGGGGTTCCTCCTCATGGGGTGCATGTTGCGCGGCCGTTTCTGCGCCGGCCCGCGCGCGCCGGCATGACGCGCGGCAAGCCAGCCTAGCGCCGGCAGGGCGCGGCCGAATTTGCGCAAAAGCGAAGACGAAGGAGAAATCTGTCCGTCGCCGGGCTGACGCTCGGTAAGCCCGGATGGCCTTCAGGCTCCGCCGATGAGGATGCCGGCGGCGAGGACGAGGCTGCCGCCGAGCACGACCTGGAAGGTCGCGCGCAGGAACGGCGTTTCCATGAAGCGGTTCTGGATCCAGACGATGGCCCACAATTCGAGGAAGACCACGGCGAAGGCGATCATCGTCGCCGTCCAGAAGGAGGGGATGAGATAGGGCAGCGCGTGGCCGAGCCCGCCGAGCGCCGTCATGATGCCGGAAGCGAGCCCGCGCTTCCACGGCGCGCCGCGTCCGGAGATCTTGCCGTCGTCGTGCGCGGCCTCGGTGAAGCCCATCGAGATGCCGGCGCCGACCGAGGCGGAAAGGCCGACGAGGAAGGTCGTCCACGGGTCCTGCGTGGCGAAGGCGGTGGCGAAGATCGGGGCAAGGGTCGAGACCGAGCCGTCCATCAGGCCGGCGACGCCCGGCTGCACCCATGTCAGGATGAACTGGCGGCGCGAGGCGCGGTCCTCCTTTTCCATTGCGCCGCCGCCGAGATGCTCGTCGGCGAGCGCATGGGCGCGGGCGCGATGCCCTGCCTCGGCCGCGGCGAGGTCGCCGAGCAGCCGGCGCGTCTCGGCATCGGTGGAGCGGGCGGCGGCCTGCGCATAGAAATCCCCGGCCTGCCGCTCCATCTCGTCCGCCTCGCGGCGGATGCGCTCGAGGCCGAGATTCTCGACCAGCCACACCGGCCGCCGCGATGGCATGCCGGCGACATGGTCGCGCCGGACCGGGACGATGACGTCGCCGAAGCGCCGGACATAGAGGTCGATCAGCCTGCGGCGGTGGATGTCCTCCTCCGCCGCCATGCCGTCGAACACCGCGGCCGACGCCGGATAGGCGCCGCGCAGCATCGCGGCGTAGGTGGCGTAGACGCGGGCGTCCTCCTCCTCCGACGAGATCGCCAGCGCCAGCACCTCGCGCTCGCCGAGTTCCTCGAGACGCAGCTTGCCGGAGAAATCGGGCAGATGGAGATGCGCGAGCATGGAACACCCTTAATTTAGAATTATTCTAAACTATGGGAATCCGCCGCCGCGTTCAAGAGGTGTCCGGCGCCCTCCCCGGCGACGAGATGCCGCGGCGCGGCGCATTCTGCCGCAACGGGAAAGGGCGCGGCGGTCATCCCGTCGCGCCCTTTTTCAAGATCGTTCATGCGCCCGCGCCGGCCCCGGGCGGCGCGGACAGTGGACCGTCACGTCACTGGCGAGAGATAGATCTCGACGCGGCGGTTCAGTGCGCGGCCGTCCGGCGTCGCGTTGGTCGAGACCGGCTGGTTGGGGCCGAAGCCGTTCATGGCGAGGCGGCGGCCGTCGACGCCCTGGCCGACCAGATAGTTGCCGACCGACATGGCGCGGCGCTGCGACAGCGCCATGTTGTGCTGCATGGAGCCGGTCGAATCGGTGTGGCCGTTCACGTCGACGAGGGTGCGGTTGTACTTGTTGAGCACCAGCGCCACCGCGTTCAGCGTCTGGTGGAAGGCCGGCATGACCTGGTCCTGATCGGTGGCGAAGGTGATGTTGGACGGCATGTTGAGCACGATCTGGTCGCCGTTCCGGGTGACGGAGACGCCCGTGCCTTGGAGATAGCCGCGCAGCTCGGCTTCCTGCTGGTCCATGTAGGAACCGATGGCGCCGCCGGCCAGCGCGCCGATGCCCGCGCCGATCAGCGCGTTGCGGCGGTCGTCGCCGCCCGCGAGCATGCCGACGCCGGCGCCGGCGAGCGCGCCGAGCGCCGCGCCGCCCGCCGTGTTGGAAACCTTCTGCTGGCCGGTATAGGGGTCGGTGGTGCACCCGGCCAGAAACGCGGCGGCGGCAACCCCGAGCACGATCTTCTTCATTGCTGAAACCCTCTCCTGATTGTTCCACGCGGCAGAATCCTGCGCGTGCATGTCCCTGTCGGCTCTATTTCCCCCGAATATGGCGAAAAGCCGCCAGGAGCAAGCAACAGGCTAGAATTTCGCCGCCTCGCGCGCGTCGGCCTCGGGATCGCGGTCCTTGCCCTGCGTGGAATAATAGAGGTCGCGCAGGTCCGGCATCGGGTCGGTCCTCATGTTGGGCGGGATGCCGTAGGAGCCGGAGCGGTAGGCGATGATACGCCATTTGCCGTCCTCTTCCTGCCGCTCGAGGATGAAGTCGCTATCGGCGGCGGATTCGTAAGTGCGCTGGGCGGCGGCGGCGTAGAAATAGCCGCGCTCCCGCACCGAGACCCGGGCGAAATTGGGGTCCACGCGCCTGATCTTCATATCGTAGGCGAATTGCAGAGCCCTCGCCGCGAGCGAAGAGTAGATGCGCGGGCCGAGCGCGGCCGAGCCGTTGTCGGCGTAGTGATAATAGCGCGACGCCTCGAAGAAGGGCCGCCCGACGACGCGGTCGACGCCCCCCTCCTCCTTCTTCAGTAGCTCGTCGTACCATTGCGCGACGACGGCGCGGATCTCCGTTTCCGCTTCGCTGACGCCGTCTTCGGCGAGGGCGGGCCCGGACAGGAGCAGGACGCAAACGACCAGACGAGCGAGACGCATCGGCAAACCTCCATGGAAGCCGATGTTTCCGCGGCGATTCCGGCAAATGGAGGGCGGAAGAAAAAGGCGGCGCGCGGGCGGCGCAATAAAGAAACGTCTCCGCCGGTCAGACAAAGTGAACGGCCGCGCACGACTTTTTTCCGCCCCCGCCACAGTCTCGGCAGGTTGAAGGGGTTCGGTCCTCACCGGTCGTTCGCAATCCCGGCGCGGGGGCGATGCGGCTTGCGAAGGCCTTTTTTCGTCCGGAACCGGACACATGAAGAGGAATGAAGCATGACCCTGAACAAGATTCTGCTGTCGGGCCTTTCGGCGCTGGCCATCGGCCTCGGTGCGTCGCTCGGCGCCGCAAGCGCGCAGGACGCCGCGCCGGCCCCTGCCCCCGCCCCGCAGACCGAAGAAGCCCCGGCCGCGGCGCCGCAACAGGATGACGCCAAGCTCAAATCCTTCGCCGTCGCCTTCATCGAGGTCGCGAAAGTGACCCAGTCCTACCAGCCGCAGATCGAGTCGGCCGGCACGGCGGAGGACCAATCGCGCCTGCGCCAGGAGGCCGGGGAGAAGATGGTCGAGGCCGTCAACGAGGCCGAAGGCATCACCCTCGACGAGTACAACACGATCATCCAGGCGGCGCAGACCGATCCCGACCTCGCCCAGAAGATCAACGGCCACATCGCCGAAGCGGTCGGCGAGCGGCAGGAGCCGGTGCAGGAACCAGCCCAGCAGCCCGCGCCCCAGTAAGGCGCGGGCCGCACGCGGCATCGAAGGAAACCGGATGGCGGTCCACCCGCCATCCTCGATCTTCCGCAGCCTTGATTATACGAGCTCGACCTCGACCACGCCCGGCACCGCCTTCATCGCCGACGCGACCTGCGGCGTGATGCGGTAGCGCTCGGGCAAGGCGACCTCGATCTCGCCCTGCCCCTCGCCCTTGATGACGATGAACGACACCTGCCCCTCGCCGCGCGTGGCGAGCTGGGCGGCGACGGCGCTCACCGGGCCGGGCTCGCGCAGGTAGATGCGCAGCGATTTCTGGATGCGGCTCGCCTCGTGCTCCAGATCCTGCACCGTCTGGATGCGCAGGCTGACGCCCTCCGGCCGGTCCTCGGCCGACACGGTGATGACGACCGAGCGCCCCGGCTCCAGCATGTCGCGGAACTGCGCCAGCGTCTCGGAGAACATCACCGCCTCGAACTGGCCGGACCGGTCGGAGAAATTGACCACGCCCATCTTGTTGCCGGTGCGGGTCTTGCGCTCCTGCTTGGAGGTGACGGTGCCGGCGAGCCGGCCGGCGGTGGCGCCGCGCTTCACCGACGCCTGGAACTCGGTCCAGTTCTGCACCCGCATCTTCTCCAGCACCTGCCGGTATTCGTCCAGCGGATGAGCGGAAAGATAGAAGCCGACGGCCGCGAATTCGCGGTGCAGCCGGTCGGCCGGCAGCCACGGCTCGCAGGCCGGCAGCACCAGCTTCTGCGGCTCCGCGCCCATCGCGGCGCCGAAGATGTCGGCCTGGCCGGAGGCCGCGTTCTCCTGCGCGCGGGCCGCCAGCCCCATCATCCGCTCCAGCCCGGCGAACAGCGCCGCCCGGTCGTGGCCGAAGCAGTCGAGCGCGCCGGCGGCGATCAGGCTTTCCAGCACCCGCTTGCCGACGATGCGCGGATCGACCCGCTCGCAGAAATCCTCCAGCGAGGCGAATTGCTTCTCCGCCCGCTTGTCGACGATGTGGTCCACCGCCGCCTCGCCGACGCCCTTGATGGCGGCGAGCGAATAATAGATGCGGTTCTCGCCGACCTCGAACGGCCGGTGCGAGGTCGTCACCGAGGGCGGCACCACCTCGATGCCGAGACGCATGGCGTCGGAGCGGAAATCGGCGAGCTTGTCGGTGTTCGACATGTCGAGCGTCATCGACGCGGCAAGGAACTCGACCGGGTAATGCGCCTTGAGGTACGCCGTCTGGTAGGAGACGATGGCGTAGGCGGCGGCGTGGGACTTGTTGAAGCCGTAGTCGGCGAACTTGGCCAGAAGATCGAAGATGAAATCGGCCTGCGGCTTGTGAACGCCCTTCTCGACCGCGCCTGAGACGAAGCGCTCGCGCTGCTTGTCCATCTCGGCGCGGATCTTCTTGCCCATGGCGCGGCGCAGGAGGTCGGCTTCGCCGAGCGAGTAGCCGGCCAGCTCCTGCGCGATCTGCATCACCTGTTCCTGGTAGACGATGACGCCCTGCGTCTCCTTCACCAGATGGTCGATCTTCGGATGGATCGAGGCGATCTCCTCCTCGCCGTGCTTGCGGGCGTTGTAGGTGGGGATGTTCTCCATCGGGCCGGGGCGGTAGAGCGCGACCAGCGCGATGATGTCCTCGATGCGGTCGGGCTTCATGCCGATCAGCGCCTTGCGCATTCCCGCCGATTCCACCTGGAACACGCCGACCACCTCGCCGCGCGACAGCATGGAATAGGTGTCGGGGTCGTCGAGCGGGATGCGCGTCAGGTCGATGTCGACGCCGCGGCGGCGGATCAGCTTCACCGCCGTGTCGAGCACGGTCAGCGTCTTCAGGCCGAGGAAGTCGAACTTCACCAGCCCGGCCTGCTCGACATATTTCATGTTGAACTGCGTGACCGGCATGTCCGAGCGCGGGTCGCGGTACATCGGCACCAGCTCGGAGAGCGGCCGGTCGCCGATGACGATGCCGGCCGCGTGCGTCGAGGCGTGGCGGTATAAGCCCTCCAGCTTCATCGCCGTGTCGAGCAGGTTCTGGACGACCGGCTCCTTCTCGACCTCCTCGGCGAAGCGCGGCTCGGCCTCGATGGCGTCCTTGAGCTTGACCGGGTTGGCCGGATTGGCCGGCACCATCTTGCACAGCCGGTCGACCTGCCCGTAGGGCATCTGTAAGACGCGACCAACGTCCCGGAGAACCGCGCGGGCCTGCAAGGTTCCGAAGGTGATGATCTGGCCGACCTGATCGCGGCCGTACTTCTCCTGCACGTAGCGGATCACCTCCTCGCGGCGGTCCTGGCAGAAGTCGATGTCGAAGTCGGGCATCGACACGCGGTCGGGATTGAGGAACCGCTCGAACAGCAGCGAAAAGCGCAGCGGATCGACGTCGGTGATGGTCAGCGCATAGGCGACGAGCGAGCCCGCGCCGGAGCCTCGCCCCGGCCCGACCGGGATGTCGTGGGCCTTGGCCCATTTGATGAAGTCCGACACGATCAGGAAGTAGCCGGGGAACTTCATCCGGGTGATGATGGATATCTCGAACTCGAGCCGCTCGCGGTAGTCGTCCTCGGTGTAGCCCTCGGTCGGGCCGTGGGCGGCAAGGCGTGCGGCGAGCCCCTCGCGCGCCTGACGCGCCAGCTCCTCGGCCTCGGCGATCTCGGCCGCCTCGCCGGCGACGCCCGCGCCGGCGAAGCGCGGCAGGATCGGCTTGCGGTTCTGCGGGAAGTACGAGCAGCGGCGGGCGATCTCGACCGTCGAGTCGATGGCCTCCGGCAGGTCGGCGAACAGCGCCGTCATCTCGGCCTGACTTTTCAGGTAGTGGTCGGGCGTCAGGCGGCGGCGCTCGTCCACCGCCACCACCGAGCCTTCCGCGATGGCGAGCAGCGCGTCGTGCGCCTCGTAGTCGTCGCGGCCGGGAAAGAACGCCTCGTTGGTGGCGACGAGCGGCAGGTCGTGGGCGTAGGCGAGATCGATCAGCCCGGCCTCGACCGCCCGATCGTGGCCCTTGTAGCGTTGCAGCTCGACATAGAGCCGATCAGTGAAAATCTCCTTGAGGCGGATGAGGCGCGATTCGGCGACCGCGTGCTGGTCTCCCTTCAGCGCCGCGCCGACGGGGCCGTGAAAATCGCCGGTCAGGCAGATGATCCCCTCGGCCAGCGCCGCCAGCCAGTCGATGCCGACATGGGGCGCCTCGCCCGCCGGCACGTCGAGATAGGCGCGGGAGACGAGCCGCACGAGGTTGGCGTACCCGTCTTCCGTCGCCGCGATCAGCACCAGCGGCTGCGCCTGCGGCCCCTGCCGGCGGTGATGGCGCTGCTGGGCATCGGCGACCGCGTCGTCGAAGGCGACGTCGAGCTGGCAGCCGACGATGGGCTGGACGCCTTCCTTCGTCGCCTTCTGGGCGAATTCGAGCGCGCCGAACAGATTGTTGGTATCGGTCACGGCGATGGCCGGGGCGCGGTCCCTGACCGCGTGGCCGACAATCTTGCCGATCGGCAGCGCCCCTTCGAGCAGCGAATAGGCCGAATGGACGCGCAGATGCACGAAACCGGTGGGCTTGCCGGATGCGGAAAGATCGGTTTCGCGCGCGCGCTGCTCAGGCATGGTCATCCAATCGGCGATTCGGGAGGCGGGCTCCAGTGTCCCCGACACGGCCCGGCGCGTCGAGTCCCGAACGGCCCCATCAACAGGCCGCTTGACAACTACATGGCGGCGAGCCTGACGAGCGTTTCTTCGCCGCCTTCGTCCAGAAGAAGCAGCTTGCGCTCTTCCTGGAGGATGCGGAAGGACGCGACGCGGCCCAGCGCCTCGAAGAATGTAAGCTCCTGATTCATGATGGCTTCGGCGCAGGCCATCTGGGTGGAGACGATCTGGCCGAACTCGATGGCCTCGCCGTCGATCCGCGCCGTGCCGCCATAGCCGTTGCAGCCGCCCATGCCGGAGACCGTGCCATCCTCCGTGATGATCAGCGTGGTCTGGACGTTGTCGATGACGCCCCCGCCGAGGATGTCTTCCGCAAGCCACGACCCCGTCAGCGCGAGGGCTTCCTGCTCCGGCTGCGCCGCGACGCGGACGACCGGAATATCCGCCGAAGACTGGCCGGGCTCGAACGCGTGATGGGTGTCGTTGATGAAGAGCAGGCGGTCATCGATGCTGATGCGGGCCTGCAATGCGTAGCGATGGCCGCTTTCGACGAGCGCGGGGTCGTAGCCCAGCCGGTAGCGGACGGGGCTGGCGGCGGCGTCCGTGACGGTCGCGCTCGCGAGCACGACGGCGGGCGCGTCAGCCAGCGAGACGTCCACGAGCTGCACTTCGACGCGTGCGCCCCGCGGCAGCATCATGCGCTCGCGATAGATGACGGAGCCTTCGATCACCTTGTCCTGTGCGTCCGGCGCGTCGGCGAGAGCGCGCGTGGCGAAACCCGCGGCAAGGGCGGAACCGGCGGCGAAGAAGGCGCGGCGCGAAAGGGAATGACGGGACATGGCGACTCCTGAAGACTGTCGGGCAAGCAGACGATATGTCCGTGGCAGGATTTGGGAAGGTTTTGAAGTCCGTGGCGCATGCCGCTGAAAGGTCGGGGAATCGCGACGCCTCTGGCATTCGCCGCACGCGTCGGTTAGCAAAGGTTGCGAAACAGACCAGAAACCGGGAGCACGCCATGAAAACTCGCGCCGCCGTCGCCATCGCTGCGGGAAAGCCGCTGGAAATCATGGAGGTGGACCTCGAAGGCCCGCGCGCCGGCGAGGTGCTGATCGAGATCAAGGCGACCGGCATCTGCCACACTGACGAGTTCACCCTGTCGGGCGCGGACCCGGAAGGCATCTTCCCGGCGATTCTCGGCCATGAGGGCGCGGGTGTCGTCGTCGATGTCGGGCCGGGCGTCACCACGCTGAAGAAGGGCGACCACGTCATCCCGCTCTACACGCCCGAGTGCCGCTCCTGCCCGTCCTGCCTGTCGCGCAAGACCAACCTGTGCACCGCGATTCGCGCGACGCAGGGACAGGGGCTGATGCCGGACGGCACCAGCCGCTTCTCGATCGGCAAGGACAGGATCTTCCACTACATGGGCTGCTCGACCTTCGCCAACCACACGGTGCTGCCGGAGATCGCGGTGGCCAAGGTCAACCCGGACGCGCCGTTCGACACGATCTGCTACATCGGCTGCGGCGTGACGACCGGCATCGGCGCGGTGATCAACACGGCCAAGGTCGAGATCGGCGCGACGGCGGCCGTGTTCGGCCTCGGCGGCATCGGCCTCAACGTCATCCAGGGGCTGAAGCTCGCCGGCGCCGACATGATCATCGGCGTCGACCTGAACAACGACAAGAAGGCATGGGGCGAGAAGTTCGGGATGACGCATTTCGTCAACCCGGCCGAGATCGACGGCGACGTCGTCCAGCACATCGTCAACATGACCAAGCGCGGGGCCGACCAGATCGGCGGCGCGGACTACACGTTCGATTGCACCGGCAACGTCAAGGTCATGCGGCAAGCCCTTGAGTGCGCTCATAGAGGCTGGGGCGAATCGATCGTCATAGGCGTCGCCGGCGCGGGGCAGGAAATTTCGACGCGCCCGTTCCAGCTCGTCACCGGCCGCACCTGGAAGGGCACCGCCTTCGGCGGCGCGCGCGGGCGCACCGACGTGCCGAGGATCGTCGACTGGTACATGGAGGGCAAGATCCAGATCGACCCGATGATCACCCACCGGCTGACGCTGGACGAGATCAACAAGGGCTTCGACCTGATGCATGCCGGCGAATCGATCCGCTCCGTCGTGGTCTATTGATCGCGGTGCAGCCGTCCCTCTACGTCGACGCCGACGCCTGCCCGGTCAAGGACGAGGCGGCCAAGGTGGCGGCGCGGCACGGGCTTATCGTCACCTTCGTCTCCAATGGCGGCCTGCGCCCCTCGCGCGATGCGATGGTGCGGCATGTCGTGGTGCCGCAGGGCGCGGACGCCGCCGACGACTGGATCGTCGAGAACGCCCGCGCCAACGACATCGCCGTCACGGCAGACGTGCCGCTGGCCGCGCGGCTGGTCGAGAAGGGCGTACATGTCCTGGGCCCCACGGGCCGGCCGTTCACGCCGGAAACCATCGGCATGGCGGTGGCGATGCGCGACCTGAAGCAGCATCTGCGCGAGACGGGCGAGATCAAGGGCTACAATCCCGGCTTTTCGCCGCGCGACCGCTCGGCCTTCCTGTCTGCGCTCGACCAGACGGCGCGGCGCGCGCTTGTTCTCGCGAAACCGTGATGATATCTTTGTGATATCAATGGAGGCTGCCGTGGCCAGCATGGTGATACGCAACATTCCCGAAGACGTCATGAAACGCGTCAAGGAAGCGGCAAAGCGCGAAGGCAAATCGGCCGAGCAGATCGCGCGCGAGGCGCTGGCCGAGAAGATGAAGCCGTCGCGTGAGGAGATCATCCGGCGCATGGACGAGATCAGGGCGCGGACGAGGCCGGTTGATGCCGAAACGATGATCCGCATCATGCGGAAGGCTCGCGCCGAGCGGGACGCAAGACCGTTTTCGCCAGACGACGACACATGATCATCGACGCGAACGTTGCGGTCTACTGGGCCGTGCCCGGGCCCCATGCCGAGCGAGCCGCGTCGATCATGGGACGAGAGAATCTTGCCGCGCCCGGCATCATCATGGCCGAAGCCGCCAACGCTCTCGTCAACCACGTCCGCGCCGGATCGATCTCGCATACGCAGATCGGACCGATGATCTCGACGATCAGGCAAGCGATCGACACGCTGGTTTTCGACGCCGACCTTGTACCGGACGCTTTGGCGCTGGCTATCGCTCACAACCACAAGATGTACGACTGCCTCTATCTCGCGCTCGCGCTGGCGCGGCGCGAGCCGCTCGCCACCGCCGACAGAAGACTGGCCGCGCTGGCGAGCAAGCTTTCCATCGAAACCGAACTGATCGAGCCTGCCTTATGAAAACCGTTTCCACCGCGAAATCCCACGGCGGCGTGCAAGGGGTCTATTCCCACGCCTCGGAGGAATGCGCCTGCGACATGACCTTCGCGGTGTTCGTCCCGCCGCAGGCGAAGGACGGCCCCTGCCCCGTGCTGTGGTATCTGTCGGGCCTGACCTGCACCCACGCCAATGTCATGGACAAGGGCGAATACCGCCGGCTGGCGGCCGATCTCGGCCTGATCGTCGTCTGCCCCGACACCAGCCCGCGTGGCGAGGACGTGCCGGACGAGCCGGACAACTGGCAGTTCGGCAAGGGCGCGGGCTTCTATGTCGATGCCACGCAAGCGCGGTTCGCGAAGAACTACCGGATGTATTCCTACGTCACGCGGGAGCTGCCGGCCCTGATCGCGAAAGAGTTTCCGGCCGACATGGCGCGGCAGGGCATCTTCGGCCACTCGATGGGCGGGCACGGCGCGCTGACCATCGCGCTGAAGCACCCGGACCGCTTCCGCTCGGCCTCCGCCTTCGCGCCCATCGTCCAGCCCTCGACGGCCGGATGGTCGAAGCCGGCGCTGGAGAAGTATCTCGGGCCGGATGAAGCCGCGTGGCGCGCCTACGACGCCTGCGCGCTGGTCGAGGACGGGGCGCGCTTTCCAGAATTCCTGATCGACCAGGGCACGGCCGACGGCTTCCTCGACGAGGGCTTGCGGCCATGGCTGTTCGAGGACGCCTGCAAGGGAACCGGCATCGCGCTGACGCTCGCCATGCGCGAGGGCTACGACCATTCCTATTTCTTCATCTCGACCTTCATGGACGACCACCTGCGCTGGCACGCGCAGCGGCTCGGGGCGCGGTGAGGCAAAAGCCGAATCGCTTCAAGGTCTTGGGGATTCTCTTCAACACCTTGATTCAACAGTGTTAAGGACGGCGGGTTGCATCGGGGCCGTCAGTTCCTATCCTTGGCCCCTCGCTCGCCCGCCGCTTTGCGGGCGTCTTCCGAACACGGCAAAGGAGGTGGGACGGGTGCCCGACACCACGACGATCTATTCCGATATTCCCGATTCAGGCACGCTGGGCGGCAGGCTTGCGCGCGCCCGGAACGCCGCCGGCCTGTCGGCTGCGCAGCTCGCGCGCGGGGTCGGCGTGCAGAGCGCCACGGTCCAGTCCTGGGAGGATGGCCGCTCGCAGCCGCGCGCCAACCGGCTGCCGACGCTCGCGGGCGTGCTGAACGTCAGCCTGTCGTGGCTGCTGCACGGCGTCGGCCCGGCCCCGGCGGAGGAAGACCCGCGGACGGCGCAGGATCTCGGGCCGCAGCTCGCGCGGCTCAAGCGGCTGCATCGCGAGACGGCGGAGATCATCGTCCGGCTCGAGCGGCACATGGACCGCATCGCCGCGCATTGATCCCTGCACGACATTTTCCGTCGCAGGCAGGTGACAGGGAAGACGGCTTCGGCTAGGACTGGTCCGGTCAAGGGTCCTCGGGCCCTGCCGGTTTGCGGGAGAGAGCAGCGCCAGCTGCCGCCGAAGGGGAAATCGCCCGAAATCTCTCAGGCAAAAGAACCGTTGTCCGGTCAAGACGCTCTGGAAAGTCGGGGACGGCACGTTCCCGCGCCGAAGGTGTAAGGGTCGCCGACAGGGTTCCGGCGCCCCGAGTCTCTCAGGCTTCCGACAGAGGGGCGCGGACTGCCGCATGGCGCGGCCGTCCCGTGCTGCTCTGGAGGAACAATGGCCGCGACGACCACGGACGAAATCCTTTCTGAACTGCCCCTGAAAGCCCTGCACGAGGCCGCGAGCGCGCGCTTCGGCGGCTTCGCCGGCTGGAACATGCCGATCACCTACCCGCTCGGCGTCCTGAAGGAGCACCTTCACACCCGCGAGAAGGCCGGCCTGTTCGACATCTCGCACATGAAGCTGATCCTCGTCACCGGCCCCGAGGCGGCGAAGGCTCTGGCCCGCGCCTGCCCGCTCGACCCGGCGGCGCTGGAGGAAAGCCAGTCGAAATACACCTTCCTGCTCGACGACGAGGCCGGCATCCTCGACGATCTGATCGTCACCCGGCTCGGCGGGACGCGGTTCATGGTGGTGGCCAATGCCGGCAACGCGGCGCAGGATGTCGCTCGCCTCACTGAGGTGGCGGCCGGCTTCGACGCGACGGTCGAGCCGCTGGAGCGCGTCTTCCTCGCGCTTCAGGGACCGGCGGCCGAGGCTGCCATCGCCAAGGCCGGACTCGCCATCGGCCACCTGACCTTCATGCACGGCACCGAGCCCAAGCCGGGCTGGTTCGCCAGCCGCTCGGGCTATACCGGCGAGGACGGATTCGAGGTGGCGCTGCCGCTCGATGCGGCCGAGGCGTTCGCCAAGGCGCTGCTCGCCGACGAGAACGTCGAGTGGATCGGCCTTGCGGCGCGCGATTCGCTCAGGCTCGAGGCCGGGCTTTGCCTGCACGGCAACGACATCACGCCGCAGACGACGCCGGTCGAGGCCGGGCTGATGTGGGCGGTGGCGAAGCCGGTGCGCGAGACGGGCGGCTTCATCGGCGCGGAGGCGCTGAAGGCGGCGCTCGCCGCCGGCGCCAGCCGGAAGCGCGTCGGCCTGAAGCCGGAAGGCCGCCAGCCGGTGCGCGGCGGCGCCGCGCTGTTCGACGCCGAGGGCAACCCGGCCGGCAGCGTCACTTCCGGCGGCTTCGGCCCGTCCTTCGGCGCGCCGGTCGCCATGGGCTATGTCTCCGCGCCGCTGGCGCAGGCCGGCACCCAGCTTTTCGCCGACGTGCGCGGCAACCGCGTGCCGGTTTCCGTCCATCCCCTTCCCTTCACGCCGCATCGCTACCGAAAAGGATGATCCTCATGGCAACGATCTATTACACCGAAGACCACGAATGGCTCTCCGTCGAGGGCGGCGTCGCGACCGTCGGCATCACCGACTACGCGCAGGAGCAGCTCGGCGATCTCGTCTTCGTCGAGCTGCCCGAGACCGGGCGCACGCTTTCCAGGGGCGACGCCACCGTGGTTGTCGAATCCGTCAAGGCGGCGTCGGATGTCTACGCGCCGGCCGACGGCGAGGTGACGGAGGTCAACGAGGCGCTGACCGCCGACCCGGCGCTGGTCAACAGCGCGCCGCAGGGCGCGGGCTGGCTGTGGAAGCAGACGATCGCCGACGAAAGCCAGCTCGCCGGCCTGATGGACGAGGCCGCCTACAAGGCCCATATCGGCTGAAGGACCGCGCAATGAGCCATACCGAAGCAAGTTTTGCCGACCGCCATGTCGGCCTCCGCACGGACGATGTGCGCGCCATGCTGGCGGCGCTCGGCGTGCCGTCGCTGGAAACGCTGATCACGCAGGCGGTGCCGCAGTCGATCCGGCTCGGCCGGGCGCTCGACCTGCCGGCCCCGGCCAGCGAGGCCGAGGCGCTTGCCGAGCTTTCCGAAAAGATGAACCGGAACACGGTGTTGAAGAGCTTCATCGGCGCCGGCTATCACGGCGTCCACGTGCCGCCGGTCATCCAGCGCAACCTGTTCGAGAACCCCGCCTGGTACACGGCCTACACGCCCTACCAGTCCGAGATCAGCCAGGGGCGGCTCGAGCTGCTGTTCAACTTCCAGACGCTGGTGTCGGAGCTGACCGGGCTTCCCGTCGCCTCCGCCTCGCTGCTCGACGAGGCGACGGCCGTCGCCGAGGCCATCGGCATCGCGGTTCGCCACCATCGCGACAAGCGGGCAGAAATCGTGCTGGCGGGCGAGTTGCACCCGCAGGTGCTCGACGTGGCGAAGACCCGCGCCGACCCGCTCGGCCTCGTTGTCGGCGCGCCGGAGATCGGTGAGAACACGGCCGCGCTCGTCGTCGCCTGGCCTGACACCCACGGCGTGTTCGGCGACCATGCGGCGGTTATCGAGAAGGCCAGGGCGGCCGGCGCGGTCGTCGTCTTCGTCTCCGACCCGCTGGCGCTGACGCTGACCGACACGCCCGCCGCGCGCGGGGCCGACATCGCCGTCGGCTCGATGCAGCGCTACGGCGTGCCGATGGGCTTCGGCGGGCCGCATGCCGCCTATTGCGCGGTCTCCGACGCCCTGACGCGGCTGATGCCGGGCCGGCTCGTCGGCCAGTCGACCGACGCGCATGGCCGCCCAGGCTTCCGCCTCGCGCTCCAGACGCGCGAGCAGCACATCCGCCGCGACAAGGCCACCTCCAACATCTGCACCGCGCAGGCGCTGCTCGCCAACATGGCCGCCGCCTTCGCCATCTGGCACGGGCCGGAAGGCTTGCAGGCCATCGCGAGGCGCGTCAACGGGCTGGCCGAGCGGCTGGCGGCGGGCCTCAAGGCCGCGGGCGTGACGCTCGCGGGCGACGCCATCTTCGACACGGTCACGGCGTGCGTTCCCGGCAAGGCCAGGGAGATTGCCGACAAGGCGGAAGCCGGCGGCAGGCTGCTTCGCATCGTCGATGCCGACCGCGTCGGCGTCAGCTTCGACGAGACCTCGACCGAAGACGACCTTCAGGCCATCGCCGCCCTGTTCGGGGCGAGCGCGCCGGCCGAGGCCGCGAGCAGCGTTCCCGGCAAGCCGCGCGGCAAGGCGTTCCTCACCCAGCCCGCATTCCACGACAACCGCTCCGAGACGGAGATGATGCGCTATCTGCGCCGGCTGGCCGACAAGGACCTCGCGCTCGACCGTGCGATGATCCCGCTCGGCTCGTGCACGATGAAGCTGAACGCCGCCGCCGAGATGATGCCGGTGTCGTGGCCGACCGTCGCCAACCTTCATCCCTTCGCGCCGGCGGCCCATTCGGCCGGCTACAAGGCGATGACCGACGATCTCGAGGCGTGGCTTGCCGAGATCACCGGCTTCGACGGCGTCTCGCTCCAGCCCAATGCGGGCAGCCAGGGCGAGTATGCCGGGCTGATCGCCATCCGCCGCTATCACCTCGCGCGCGGCGACGCGGGCCGCACCGTCTGCCTCATCCCCTCCTCCGCCCACGGCACCAACCCGGCGAGCGCGGCGATGGCTGGGATGGACGTGGTCGTCGTCAAATGCACCGAGGACGGCAACATCGACGTCGAGGATTTGAAGGCCAAGGCGGCGCAGTATGCCGAGCGGCTGGCGGCGCTGATGATCACCTACCCTTCCACCCACGGCGTGTTCGAGGAAGGGGTGCGCGACATCTGCCAGACCGTGCACGCCCATGGCGGGCAGGTCTATCTCGACGGGGCGAACCTCAATGCCATGGTCGGGCTGGCGCGGCCGGGCGACATCGGCGCCGACGTGTGCCACATGAACCTGCACAAGACGTTCTGCATCCCGCATGGCGGCGGCGGCCCCGGCGTCGGGCCGATCGGCGTCAAGGCGCATCTGAAGCCGCATCTGCCGGGCCATGTCGCGCTCGGCTCCGACCATGCGGTGTCGGCCGCGCCGTTCGGCTCGGCCTCGATCCTGCCGATCACCTGGATGTATATCCGCATGACCGGCGCCGCCGGGCTGAAGCGAGCGACGGAAACCGCGATCCTGTCGGCAAACTACGTCGCCGAGCGGCTGAAGGGCCGCTACCCGGTGCTCTATGCCGGCCGCAACGGCCGCGTCGCGCATGAGTGCATCCTCGACACGCGCGTGATCAAGGCGGCGAGCGGCATCGGCGTCGAGGACATCGCCAAGCGGCTGATCGACTACGGCTTCCACGCGCCGACCATGTCGTTCCCGGTCGCCGGCACGCTGATGGTCGAGCCGACGGAAAGCGAGCCCAAGCGCGAGCTCGACCGCTTCATCGACGCCATGATCGGCATCGCCGACGAGGCGGCGAAAGTCGAGCGCGGCGAATGGCCGAAGGACGACAACCCGCTGGTCAACGCGCCGCACACGGCGGCCGAGACGATGGCCGACACGTGGAGCCACGCCTATCCGCGCTCCGTCGCCGCCTTCCCGGACGGAGAGCAGGATTTCGCCGCCAAGTACTGGCCGCCCGTGTCGCGGGTGGACAATGTCGGCGGCGACCGCAACCTCGTCTGCGCCTGCCCGCCCGTCGAGGCGCTGGCGAGCTGAGGCGGCGGCCCCGCTTTCGGGGAGACATGCGCCGGAAAGCCCCCTCGCCGGGGGCTTTCCGACAGGTGCGATGCGGGTTGCACTCCACCCGCCCGGATGTGCTACGAACGGAACAGGAACCGTGGCACAGCCGCCCTGATTCGCTTTTCTTTACCTGCCGAGGCTCATGACACAATCGGACGACCTTTTCGGGAATCTGCTCGACCAGCCCGCCTCCCCCGAGCCCGCGCGCGCCGCGCGCCCGGCCGATCCGCTCGTCGCGGCGGCGAAGGCGAAGCCCCAGCCGCCCGCCCGCGACGGCAGCGACGGCTACAGCGCCGCCGACATCGAGGTGCTGGAGGGGCTGGAGCCGGTGCGCCGGCGGCCGGGCATGTATATCGGCGGCACGGACGAGAAGGCGCTGCACCACCTCTTCGCCGAAGTCATCGACAACTCGATGGACGAGGCCGTCGCCGGCCACGCCAATTTCATCGAGGTCAATCTCGATGCCGAAGGCTACCTGTCCGTCACCGACAACGGCCGCGGCATCCCGGTCGAGAACCATCCCCAGATGCCGGGCAAGTCGACGCTGGAGGTCATCCTCACGGTCCTGCATGCCGGCGGCAAGTTCGACGGCAAGGCCTACGAGACCTCGGGTGGCCTGCACGGCGTCGGCGTCTCGGTCGTCAACGCCCTCTCCGACCATCTCGAGGTCGAGGTCGCCCGCAACAAGAAGCTCTACCGCCAGCGCTTTTCGCGCGGCAAGCCGGTCGGCGGCCTGGAGGAGCTCGGTGACGTGCACAACCGCCGCGGCACCAAGGTGCGCTTCCATCCGGACCCGGAAATTTTTGGCGCACACGCCCATTTCGATCCGGCCCGCGTCTTCCGCATGGCCCGGTCCAAGGCCTATCTCTTCGGCGGCGTCGAGATCCGCTGGAGCTGCGACCCGTCGCTCATCGGGGAGAAGGACGAGACGCCGACGAAGGCCGTGTTCCACTTCCCGGGCGGGCTGAAGGACTATCTCGCCGCCTCGCTCGGCTCGGACTATCAGGTGACGCGAGAGATCTTCGCCGGCAAAAGCGAGAAGCAGGGCGGCCACGGCTCGCTCGAATGGGCCGTGACCTGGTATGGCGGCGATTCGCTGATCAATTCCTACTGCAACACGATCCCGACGCCCGAGGGCGGCACCCACGAGATGGGCTTCCGCAACGTGCTGACGCGCGGGCTGAAGGCCTATGCCGAGCTGGTCGGCAACAAGCGCGCGTCCATCGTCACCTCGGAAGACGTGATGATCTCGGCGGCCGGCATGCTCTCGGTCTTCATCCGCGAGCCGGAATTCGTCGGCCAGACCAAGGACCGGCTGGCGACGGTGGAGGCGGTGCGCATCGTCGAAAGCGCGATCCGCGACGCCTTCGACCACTGGCTGGCCGACAACCCGGCCGAATCCGGCAAGCTGCTCGACTGGGTGATCGCCCGCGCCGACGAGCGCCTGCGCCGCCGGCAGGAAAAGGAGATTTCCCGCAAATCGGCGGTGCGCAAGCTCAGGCTGCCCGGCAAGCTGGCCGACTGCACGCAGACGGCGGCGCAAGGGGCGGAGCTATTCATCGTCGAGGGCGACTCGGCCGGCGGCTCGGCCAAGCAGGCGCGCGACCGCGCCTCGCAGGCGGTGCTGCCGCTGCGCGGAAAGATTCTCAACGTCGCCAGCGCCGGCCACGACAAGCTGACCGCCAACCAGCAGATCGGCGACATCGTGCAGGCGCTGGGCTGCGGCACGCGCTCGAAATACCGCGAGGAGGATCTGCGCTACGACCGGGTCATCATCATGACCGACGCCGACGTCGACGGCGCGCATATCGCCTCGCTGCTGATGACCTTCTTCTACCAGGAGATGCCGCAGCTGGTGCGCGGCGGCCATCTCTACATGGCCGTGCCGCCGCTCTACCGCCTGAGCCAGGGCGGCAAGGTGATGTATGCGCGCGACGACGCCCACAAGGACGAGCTGCTCCGGACCGAGTTCACCGGGCGCGGCAAGGTCGAGATCGGCCGGTTCAAGGGCCTCGGCGAGATGATGGCGGCGCAGCTCAAGGAAACCACGATGGACCGCAAGCGCCGCACCCTGCTGCGCGTCGAGGTCATCGACGACGAGGCGGCGACGAAGGCCTCGGTCGAGTCGCTGATGGGCACCAAGCCGGAAGCCCGCTTCCGCTTCATCCAGGAGCGGGCCGAGTTCGTCGAGGAACTGGACATCTGACGGCGCTCGCCGCCCCCGACGGGAGAATTTCATGCCGCTGCGCATCGTCTATGTCTCGACGCTCGCGCCGGCTGTGTCGGAAGACGACATCGCGGCGCTGGTCGACAAGGCCGCCGCCTTCAACAGGGCGCATGGCATCACCGGCGTTCTCGCCCTCGAGGACAGGCGCGTGTGCCAGATTCTCGAAGGCCCGGACGCGGCGGTCGTGGCGCTGTTCCGCTCGATCGGCAGGGACCCGCGTCACAGCGGGGTGACGGAGATCGTCAACGTGCCGATCGACGCCGTGACCTTCGAGGATTGGGGCATGGTGCGCCGGCGGATGATCGACATGGTCGTCTCCGCCTTCGCGCTCGGGTAAGGCCCGTCGGCCGCGCCGTCAGGCGGCGGCGATGGCCAGCGCGTGCTCGCGCGCGTTGTCGCGCAGGGCTTCGAGGTGAATGGTCTTGATCAGCGCCGCCACGTCGCGATCGCTCTCGGCGGGACCCGGCTGGCCCGGCGCGGCGCCGATCTCCTGAAGCATCAGCCAGCTCACCTCCTGCGCGCCGGCGACACGGCGGCCTGCGGCCACCTCGCGCCAGACCTTCAGTGCGCGCAGGAAGACGCCGTGCAGCGGCTTCGCCAGCCCGGACGCGCCGAACAGGGAACTGACGGCGACATCGCGGCCGGAGGCGAGGATCGCCCTCACCCGCGTCTCCGAATGACCGGACAGCGTCATCAGCACGGAGCCGAGGAAGTCGACCTTGCCGTGGGCGATCGCCCGAAGCAGGAAGCCGGCGGTCAATTCGCCGCGCAGGCGCAGATGCTCGATCAGCGCCGCATGCTCACTCGCCGCCGTGTGCTCGATCAGCGTCAGCGAGGCGCGCAGGCAGGCCTCGCGCGTCACCCGCTCGGCCCGCGCCTCGCCCATCAGCGCCCGCACCAGCGGCGCATGGCGCAGCGCCTCGCCCAGCGCCACCAGCAGCATGTGGCGGCACTCGCCCGGCAGGCGCGGATCGTCGAGCAGCGCCGCCCGCAGGGCCGCCTCGTGTCCGAAACGCTCGGCCATCCGGCGGAACGACAGCGAGGCGATCTCGGTCCCCTCGTTGGCGACGAGGGCAAGGCAGGCCTCGAGCGCGCCGACCTCGGCGATGGCGGCCGACAGGCTCATCGACACGACGGGGCGCGAGGCGATCAGCGCCTGGATAAACGGGCGCGAGGATGCGACGCGATCGATCAGGTCGACTTCGGTAAGCAATGGCGAACGAACGAGAACGCAAGCCGCCACCTCGTCTTGGTCGGAGGCGAGCGCGGCGACGATCTGCGGCGGGGCGTGGCGGCTGGTCGACAGCGCCTCGGCAAGCGCCGCGCGCACCTTGGGCGACGGATCGTCGAGCAGCAGCGTCAGCGCCGCCTCGGCCTCGCAGCGATCCTCGAAGGCGATCTGGTGATCGAGCAGCGCGCGGGCCAGAGCCCCCGCCGCCGCGGCGCGCTCGCCGACGCGCGCATTGCCGATCCATTTGAGGAAGTGCCTGACAATCATCGACGCCCACGCCAAACTTGAATGCTGTGGACGTTAGGTAAAAATGGTTTACGAACGGTTCACCATGAATCTTGACCGGGCGTAAACCATGAGTGCGCCGACGAAAGGGAGGGTTGCCGGATGGCGGGGCTGTATCTGGAAGAGTTCGCCGTCGGGCAGGTGATCCGCCACCCGATGACACGCTCGGTCACCGAAAGCGACAACGTGCTGTTCTCGATGATGACGATGAACCCGCAGCCGCTGCATATCGACTTTGACTATGCGGCGAAGAGCGAGTGGGGCAAGCCGCTGGTCAACTCGCTGTTCACGCTCGGCCTGATGATCGGCATCTCGGTCCACGACACGACGCTCGGCACCATCGTCGCCAATCTCGGCATGACCGACACGACCTTCCCGCACCCGCTGTTCCACGGCGATACGGTGCGCGTCGAGACGGAGATCCGCTCGGTGCGCGAATCGAAATCGAAGCCCGACCGCGGCGTGGTCGAGATGGAGCACCGCGCCTACAACCAGCACGGCGACCTCGTGGCGCGCTGCCTGCGCCAGACCATGGTGCAGAAGAGGCCGGCCTGATGCGTTCGCTGCTGTTCGTTCCCGCCGATTCCGAAAAGAAGCTGGCCAAGGGCCTCGGCTCGGGCGCCGACGCGCTTATCATCGACCTCGAGGATTCCGTCGCCCTCGCCAACAAGAAAGCCGCGCGGCGGATGGCGGCCGAGTTCATCGCCTCCGCGAAGGGTGGCCCGGCGCTCTATGTCCGTGTCAACGACCTCGCCAGCGGGCTGACGGACGACGACCTCGCCGCGGTGATCGGGGCGGGGCCGGCCGGCATCATGCTGCCCAAGTCGAACAGCGGCGAGGATGTCGCCCGCCTCAGCGTGCGCCTGCGCGTCCACGAGGCAGAGGCCGGCATCGCGGACGGGGCGACGCGGATCATCCCCATCGTCACCGAAACGCCGGCCGGCGTGCTGGCGGCGGGAAGCTATGCGGGCAGCTATGCCGGGACCAGCGGCCGCCTCGCCGGCCTGACATGGGGCGCGGAGGACCTGTCGGCCGAGATCGGCGCGGCGGCGACCCGCGACGAGGACGGGCGCTACACCGATGTCTTCCGCTTCGCGCGCATCTCGACCATCCTCGCCGCCTGTGCCGCCGAGGTCGCGCCCATCGACACGGTGTTCCCCAACTTCCGCGATGAGGCCGCGTTCCTGCGCGACACGCGCGAGGGCGCGCGCGACGGCTTCACCGGCCGCATGGCGATCCACCCGGCGCAGGTGCCGGTCATCAACGAGGTGTTCACGCCCTCGGCGGAAGCGACGGCGGAAGCGCGCGCCGTGGTCGAGGCCTTCGCGGCGGCCGGCAACCCCGGCGTCGTCGCCATCGACGGCAAGATGTACGACCGGCCGCACCTGAAGCGCGCCGAGCGCCTGCTGGCGCGGGCGACGGCGGCGGGAGACCGATAAGGCCGGGATGGAGCCGGCCGTCTTCGGCCATACGGCGTCAAACGATCGGCGCAGCGCTTCAGACGTCGCGATACCGCAGCGCATCGACGATCACCCTGAACGCCGGCAGGTTTTGCCGCCGACTCGGGTAATAGATGTGGTAGCCGGAAAACCGCGGCGACCAGTCGTCCAGCAGCAGGATGAGATCGCCTGATGCGACAGGCTCGACGACCATATCCTCGGGCACATAGGCGATCCCGTGGCCGTGAAGCGCGGCGTCGATCATGGTGGCGTCGTCGTTGAGGGTGAGCTGCCCCTCGACCCTGACCCGCAGCTCCTTTCCGCCCTTCTCGAACTCCCAGGCATAAAGCCCTCCGGCCGTCTCCAGCCGCCGGTTGATGCAGTTGTGCCGGAGCAGGTCCTGCGGATGCCCGGGGGCCGGGTTGGCGGCCAGATAGGTTGGCGATGCCACGGCCACGAGCCGCCAGTCGGGGCCGATGCGCACCGCGATCATGTCGTTCCCGATGCTCTCGCCCAGACGGATGCCCGCATCGAAACCTTCGCCGACGATATCGCGGAAGCCGCTGTCGATGTTCAGCTCCAGCGCGATGTCGGGATAGTCGGACAGGATCGGACGCAGCTTCCGCCATACGAGGCGCTCCAGCGCATGGTGCGACAGCGTCAGCCGCACTGAGCCGGAGGGCTTTTCCCGCAGTTCCATCAGCGAGGCGATTTCCTCCTCGATCTCGCAGACGCGCGGCGCCAGCGACCGGCGCAGGCGCTCGCCCGCCTCGGTGGTCGAGACGCTTCGCGTCGTGCGGGCGAGCAAGCGGATGCCCATGCGCGTTTCCAGCCGCTTGATCCGGTGGCTGAGCGTCGATTGCACGACACCCAGCTTCGCGGCGGCACGGGTGAAGCTGCCCTCCTCGGTCACGGCCAGGAACCACAAGAGGTCGTTGAAGTCGGGTCTGGGCATGGCGTTCTCCAATCAAGGCAATTCATGGCTTTAGTCGATAAGTCTAAACGAAGACGTGTCTCTAATCCATGAGTTCGGCCGATGCTAGTTATACGGCATCGCAAGACGCATCAGGTGCGGAGCCCGGCCATGAACCCTTCATTCGACTATTCAGGGAAAGTCGCGTTCATAACGGGCGGCGGCAGCGGCCTTGGCCGCGCGACGGCGCTGGCCTTTGCGCAGGCCGGCGCGCAGGTTGCCGTCGTCGACCTTTCGCGGGACGGCATGGACGAGACCGTCCGGCAGATCGAGGCGGCGGGCGGCAAGGCCGTCGCGATCCGCTGCGATGTCGCGCAGGAAGCCGAGGTCGCGGCGGCTGTCGAGCAGACGGTCGCGGCCTTCGGCGGGCTCGACTTCGCCTTCAACAGCGCCGGCGTCGAGCCGGTCCTGAGACCGGCGCACGAGATTCCGGGCGAGCTGTGGAACCGCAACCTGTCGATCAATCTCAGCGGCGTCTTCTACTGCATCAAGCAGCAGGCGCCCCGGATGCTGGAGCGTGGCGGCGGGGCCATCGTCAACGCCTCGTCCGGCGCGGGCGTCAAGGGGTTCGCCGGCCATGCCATCTACAACGCCGCCAAGTTCGGCGTGATCGGCCTGACCAAGGCGGCGGCGCTGGACTACGCCGGCAGGAACATCCGCGTGAACGCCATCTGCCCCGGCATCGTCCATACCGCGATGATCGACCGCTTCACCGGCGGCACGCCCGAGGGCTTGCAGGCCGCGATCGCACAGGAGCCGATCGGACGCCTCGGCCGGCCGGAGGAAATCGCGGCCAGCGTGCTGTGGCTCTGCTCGGAAGGTGCGGGCTTCACGCTCGGCGCGGCGGTCGTCGTCGACGGCGGCCAGACGGTCTGACGCGTCCCACCAAAAAAACAGGAGATCGACATGAACAGGACCAAATCCCCCCATGCGGGCCTTGCCCGGCGCGACCTTCTGAAGCTGACCGGGACCGGCATCGCCGCCTTCGGCGCGGCCTCGATTTTCACCGTTTCCAACGCAAAGGCTCAGACTATGTCGAACGAATGGGACAAGACTTTTTCGCGCAGCGGGAAGGTCGACCACGAGAAGGTGACCTTCACCAACCGCTACGGCATCACGCTGTCGGGCGGTCTTTATCTGCCGAAAGATCGTGCCGGCAGCCGCCTTCCGGCCATCGCCGTCGGCGGGCCGTTCGGCGCGGTCAAGGAGCAGTCGTCGGGTCTTTATGCGCAGACCATGGCCGAGCGTGGGTTCGTCACGCTGGCTTTCGATCCGTCCTACACCGGCGAAAGCGGCGGCGAACCCCGCAACGTCGCCTCGCCCGACATCAACACCGAGGATTTCATGGCGGCGGTGGACTATCTCGGCCTCCACGCTTCGGTCGACCGCGAGCGCATCGGCGTCATCGGCATCTGCGGCTGGGGCAGCATGGCATTGAACGCCGTGGCTGCCGACAAGCGCGTCAAGGCCGTCGCGACCAGCACCATGTACGACATGACGCGCGTGATGTCCCGGGGCTACAACGACAGCGTCACCCCCGAACAGCGCGCGCAGACGCTGGAGCAACTGAGCCGCCAGCGCTGGGAAGACGCGGCGAACGGAACACCGGCCTACCAGCCGCCCTACAACGAGCTGCACGGCGGCGAGGCGCAGTTTCTGGTCGACTACCACGATTATTACATGACGCCGCGCGGCTACCATGCGCGCGCGGTCAACTCGGGCAACGCCTGGACGATCACGACGCCGCTGTCGTTCATGAACATGCCGATCCTGACCTACATCAAGGAGATCGCGCCGCGTCCGGTCCTGCTGATCCACGGCGAGAACGCCCATTCGCGCTACTTCAGCGAAACCGCTTATGAGGCTGCGGCTGAGCCGAAGGAACTGCTGATCGTTCCGGGGGCCAACCATGTCGATCTCTACGACAAGGCGGATATGATCCCCTTCGACAGGCTGCAATCCTTCTTCGCGCAGCATCTTTCCGCTTAAGGTGGACGGGGCCTGCCCGTGCAGGCCCCGCTTTCCGCCAAAGGGAGCAGAGCGACGACATGCTGAGATCCCTGCTGACCGCCACCGCCGTCACATTGGCAACGACCGGAGCCGTCATGGCGCAAGACCGCATCCGCATTTCCTCCGGCTGGGGCGAGGTCACGGCCGTGCTGGCCGACAACGCCGCCGCCCGCGAATTGTCGGCCATGCTGCCGCTGACCATCGGGATGAGCGACCATCTGCGGCAGGAAAAGACCGGCAGGCTGCCCTCCGCCCTGCCCGAGCTGCCCCGGCAACGCGATTTCTCCGTCGGCACGCTGGGCCTGTGGGGCGGC
Source organism: Aquamicrobium sp. (assembly GCF_023954335.1). Taxonomy (NCBI): domain Bacteria; kingdom Pseudomonadati; phylum Pseudomonadota; class Alphaproteobacteria; order Hyphomicrobiales; family Phyllobacteriaceae; genus Aquamicrobium; species Aquamicrobium sp. The sequence goes on along the minus strand of NZ_JAMLIE010000001.1, from coordinate 2,264,717 downwards.
CGCGACTTCGTTGTCTACTACCGCAGCGGCCGCGTCCCGTCGCCGGGCATCATCGTCCTGGGACAGGTCGAGGGCGACGTGTCGATCTTCGACAGGCCGGGCGACGTCACGGTCGACGTGACGCGCGTCGACTGACGCGGCATCGCCTGCGAATGCGGCGCCGGCCTTCGGCCTCCTCATTATTTCCAGCGCGGCCGCTGCATGGAGAAGATTTCCGTCACCGCGGCGTAGTCCATGTAGCCGAGGCGGGCGACGCTGCCGGCCTTGACGATGTCGAACAGGCCGTCCGTCATCATCGCCTCGTCGATGTGGATGCCGACGACCTCGCCGATGACCATGAACCGCTCGCCGCTTTCGCCGTCCAGCCCCTTCGGCCGGTGGATTTCCGTCACCTTGCATTCGAGCGCGGCATGCGCCCCGCCGACGCGCGGCGGGCGGACCAGCCGCGAGGGCTGCGGCGTCAGCCCGGCATAGTCGAACTCGGAGACGCCGCGCGGGGCGTCGACGCTCGACGCGTTCATCTTCTCCACCAGATCGTGACTGACGAGATTGACGACGAACTCGCCGGTCTCGCGCGCGAACGTCACGCTGTCCTTCTCGCCCTCGGACGAGAACATGACGAGATGCGGGTCGGTGCCCAGCGCGTTGAAGAAGGAATAGGGCGCGAGATTGGGCGAGCCGTCGCCACGAACCGTCGAGATCCAGCCGATGGGGCGCGGGGCGACGATAGCCTTGAACGGGTCGTGCGGCAGGCCGTGGCCCTTCGACGGTTCGTAGAACATGGTTTTGCTGCCTATCCTTGCCACGGGCCGGCGTAATTGGAAACGATGTCGGCGAGCTCGGGGCGCGGGCGCTCGGGCGTCGTTCCGTCGTAGGTTCCGATATGAACGAAGCCGACGACGCGCTCGGCCGGAGCGATGCCGAGGATGCGCTTGCCCTCCTCGTCGTCGGCGTACCAGTTGGTGATCCAGCTCGCGCCGTAGCCGAGCGCGCCGGCCGCGATCAGGAGGTTCATCGCCGCAGCGCCGCCGGAGAGGAACTTTTCCCAATCCGGCACCTTGGGGTGGTCGCGCGGAACCGAGACGACGCCGACGACCAGCGGCGCGCGCGAGAACCGCGCCAGCTCCTGCTGGCGGCGATGCTCGGGCAGCTCGCCCTCGCGCTTTTCCGCCAGCGCGGCCAGCGCCTCGCCGACGCGGTGGCGCGCGTCGCCGCGATAGAGGATGAAGCGCCACGGGGCGAGCCGGCCATGGTCGGGCACGCGGGCGGCGGCGGTGAGCATGGTGCGGATATCGGCGTCCGAAGGGCCGGGCTCCTTCAGCTCGCCGATCGGCTTCGACCTGCGCGACAAAAGGAAATCGATGACTGGCTGGTTCACTTCTCGTCTCCCGGAGGTTGGGGAAAGCCGGTTGTCGGGTACCGGACTTCACGCCGGATGCCTGTCGGGGACGCATCGCGGGAAGGAGGATGCGTTTCTCGCCTTGAAATTGCCACCGCTCTGCGGTTCAAGGCAAGCCATGAGAGGGGCTGTGACCACACCGTTCACAAGGCTGCTTGCCAAAGGCTTCGCCGGGTGGCTGGCGCTGTGCGCCGCGCTGGCTCCTGCCGCCGCGCAGGAACCGGGCGGCGACGTGCTGCGCAACCTCAACATGCCCGGCCTTTCCGGCTACGCCTCGCCGGCCCAGCAGGGGCCGCTCGCCGCGCGCGGCGAAGGCCAGGTGACGCTGTCGGCCCACCTGACCGAGGACGGCCCGGCGATCACGCGCGGGCTTGTCTGGCGCGTGTTCAGCCCCGACGCGGACGCCGACGGCAAGCTGCCGATGGTCGCCTCGTCGCAGGGCGGCAGCGGCATCTTCACGCTGGAGCCGGGCAGCTACCTTATCCATGCCTCGTTCGGCCGCGCCGGGGCGACCAAGCGCATCACCATCGGCAAGGACGCCAAGACCGAATCGGTCGTGCTCAACGCCGGCGGCCTCAAGCTCGACGCGGTACTGTCGGGCGGCGTGCGCATCCCACCGGCGCGCCTGCGCTTCTCGATCTACGAGGCGGAGGCCGACGTCAACGGCGAGCGGGCGCTCATCATCCCCGACGTGCAGCCGAACACGGTGGTGCGGCTCAATTCCGGCACCTACCACGTCGTCTCGACCTACGGCACGGTCAACGCGGTGATCCGCTCCGACATCCATGTCGAGGCCGGCAAGCTGACCGAGGCGACGGTCGAGCACAAGGCGGCCGAGCTGACGCTGAAGCTCGTGCGCGACAAGGGCGGCGAAGCCATCGCCGACACCTCGTGGTCGGTGCTGACCGATTCCGGCGACGTGGTCCACGAAAGCGTCGGCGCCTTCGCCTCGATGGTGCTGGCCGAAGGCGAATACGCCGTCGTCGCCAAGAACCGCGAGCGCATCTACCAGCGGGAGTTCACCGTCACCGCCGGCCGCAACCAGGACGTCGAGGTGCTGGTGACGGAGGCGGAAGCCGACGCGGAGACGGACTGAGATTCCCGCTGAGATGCGTCGGCCTCGATGATCGACCGCCGACGCTGCCCCTCACCTGCCTGCCGGCATCCTCTCCCCGTGAACGGGGAGAGGAGAGATTGCCGCGACCTTGCCGCTTCCCCTTCTCCCCGTTCACGGGGAGAAGGTGCCCGAAGGGCGGATGAGGGGCAGCGCCAGCAAACGACGGTTTTCACGCCCTGCTACGCCGCCTGCGCCTCGTCCCGCACACGCCGGATGTCCGGCGGCGTCGCCTCGTCGACCAGCGCGGCGATGGCGGCGTCGAGGGTCATCGCCTCCTGATCGCGCGAGCCGAGGCGGCGCAGATTGACCGTCCCCTCCTCCGCCTCGCGGCGGCCGCAGACGAGAATGACCGGCACCTTGGCGAGCGAATGCTCGCGCACCTTGTAGTTGATCTTCTCGTTGCGCAGGTCCGCCTCGGCCGCCAGCCCGGCGGCCTTCAGCCTAGCAGTGACGCTTTTCGCGTAGTCGTCGGCGTCGGAGGTGATGGTCGCCACCACCACCTGCACCGGCGCGAACCACAGCGGCATGTGGCCGGCATGGCTCTCGATCAGGATGCCGAGGAAGCGCTCCAGCGAGCCGCAGATGGCGCGGTGGATCATCACCGGCTGCTTCTTCTCCGAATCCGCGCCAATATAGAACGCCCCGAAGCGCTCCGGCAGGTTGAAGTCGACCTGCGTGGTACCGCACTGCCATTCGCGGCCGATGGCGTCCTTGAGCGTATACTCAAATTTCGGGCCGTAGAACGTGCCCTCGCCCTCGTTGATGCCGGTCTTGATGCGGTTGTCCTCGCGCGCCATGCGCTGGAGCGCGCGCCGCAGGATGTCCTCGGCGTGGTCCCATGCCGCGTCAGTGCCGACGCGCTTCTCCGGCCTTGTGGCGAGCTTCACCACCACCTCCTCGAAGCCGAAATCCTTGTAGACCGACATCATCAGGTCGTTGATCTTGAGGATCTCCGCCTCGAGCTGGTCCTCGGTGCAGAAGATGTGGGCGTCGTCCTGCGTGAACGCGCGGACCCGCATGAGACCATGTAAGGCCCCGGATGCCTCGTAGCGATGGACGTTGCCGAATTCCGCAAGCCTTATCGGCAGATCGCGGTAGGACTTCAACCCGTGCTTGAAGATCTGGACGTGGCCTGGACAGTTCATCGGCTTCAGCGCGAAGACGCGCTGGTCGGCCTCGGGATCGTCGGGATGGGTGAAGGCGTGGGCCGACTTCACCGCGAACATGTTCTCCTGATACCAGCCCCAGTGGCCGGAGGTCTCCCACAGCGACTTGTCGAGCACCTGCGGCGCGTTGACCTCCTGATAGTCGTCGCCGAGGCGGCGGCGCATGTAGGAGATCAGGTTCTGGAACATCTTCCAGCCCTTGGCGTGCCAGAAGACGACGCCCGGCCCCTCCTCCTGGAAATGGAACAGGTCCATCTCGCGGCCGAGGCGTCGATGGTCGCGCTTCTCCGCCTCCTCCAGCATGTGGAGATACTGGTCGAGCCCGGCCTGGTCGGCCCATGCCGTGCCGTAGATGCGCGTCAGCATCGGGTTGTTGGCGTCGCCGCGCCAGTAGGCGCCGGCCACCTTCATCAGCTTGAAGGCGCTGCCGATCTGCCCCGTCGAGGCCATGTGCGGGCCGCGGCACAGGTCGAACCAGTCGCCTTGATAGTAGATCTTGAGGTCCTGCCCCTCGGGGATCGCGTCGACCAGCTCGACCTTGTAGGCCTCGCCCTTGTCGCGGAACACCTGCTTCGCCTTCTCGCGGTCCCATACCTCCTTGGTGAAGGGTTTGTTGCGGGCGACGATCTCGCGCATCTTCTTCTCGATGGCGGGGAAGTCGTCGGGCGTGAACGGCTCGTTGCGCGCGAAGTCGTAATAGAAGCCGTTCTCGATCACCGGGCCGATGGTCACCTGCGTTCCCGGCCACAGCTCCTGCACGGCCTCGGCCAGCACATGGGCGGCGTCGTGGCGGATCAGCTCCAGCGCGCGCGGGTCGTCGCGGGTGACGATCTCGACCTTGCCGGAAGCGCCCAGCGGATCGGAAAGGTCGCGCAGCGTGCCGTCGACCGCGTAGGCGACGGCCTTCTTGGCCAGCGACTTCGAGATCGATTCCGCGAGCGCGGCGCCGGTCGTCGCCGCGTCGTATTCGCGGACGGAGCCATCGGGAAATGTCATGGAAACGGGTGCCATCGGAAATTCTCCTATCCAGTCCCGCCTACGAACGCGGGTGGCCAGTCAAGATCAGAGCGGCGGACGCCCGGATAAATCCGGGCTGCCGCTCTGTCCGTTTGTTTTAGCCGCATTTATGCAACGTCAAGTGATTCCACTTGACTGCAAAATGCTAGAGCCGGCGGCGATGCACGGCCGGCGTCACGGCGCACACATATAAGCGCGCCTCCAATACGTAAAGAGCCGGCGCCTCGCGGCACCGGCTCTTCGTCTGTCAGGAAGGAGGCAGGATCTAGCTGTTGTCCTCGACCGGCGCGCCGGGGCCGTTCTTCTTGATCGAGTCGATGGCGTTCTGGGCGCTCGCCTTCGAGGTGTATCCCTCGGTCGAGAACATGATCTCGTTGTTGTACCTGAAGCGGACGCGATACTCGCCAGCCTTGTCCTTGTAGATCTCGAACTTGTGCATCGATGCCTCTCCTGTTGACTGATTCCGGTGTCCCTGACGGAAATTCAGCCCGAACGCATATGGCAGTCAAGAAAAAGCAGCCTCCGCGCCTCAGCTTTTACGGTCTGTACCCGGTTTTTTCCGCGAAATCGCCGAGTAGCGCCACGGCTTGTACCAGACATAGGCCGAATCGAGCGTCTCGGGCACGAGGTCGATTCCATGGGTGCCGCCCGGCCCGCAGCGGGCGAAGCGGAACAGCCCCATGAAGCCGCCGGCCCACAGGCCGTGGCGGGCGATGGCCTCGTAGGCGTATTCCGAGCATGTCGGGAAATGGCGGCACGAATTGCCGACGAAGCCGGAAAGGGTGAGCTGGTAGAGCCGCACGAGCGCGGTGCCGAGGATGCGCCCCGGCGTCTTGCGCCACGGGCCGGGCCAGTTGCGCGAACGTCTGTTGTCGGACATCGCCCGCGCCTCCCGTTCAGGCCCCCGCGGCGCGCTTCTTCTCGATCTGGTCGATGGCGTCGACCACCGCATCGAAGGTCAGCATGGTCGAGGCGTGGCGGGCCTTGTAGTCGCGCACGGGCTCGAGATATCTCAGGTCCCTGAACCGCCCTTCAGGCGGCGGGCCGTTCTCCTTCAGCATCCTCAGCATCGTCTCGCGCACGTCACGCAGCTCGGCCACTGTTGCGCCGACCACGTTGCGCGCCATCACCGAGGACGAGGCCTGCCCGAGCGCGCACGCCTTCACCTCATGGGCGAAATCGGCGACGGTGTCGCCGTCCATGCGGATGTCGACGATCACGGTCGAGCCGCACAGCTTCGAATGGGCGGTCGCGGTCGCGTCCGGCGCATCGAGGCGGCCGATGCGGCCGATATTGCCGGCAAAGCCAAGAATTCTGGCGTTGTAGATCTCGTCGATCATGGATTTTCGGCCTCGCCGGCTCTTGCAGGACGGCACACCTTCCAATCGCGCCGATTGCCCTTATATAATGGTCGGGTTCCGCCAGCCACAAGCCGCGCCCGGCGCGGCATGATGGCCTCGGGACGACAACAATGCCGCCGCTTGCCGGAGGCTGGCCCGCCAGCTTCCCGTGAAGGGCAGTGGTCCGTTCAACTCGTTCCTTCCGCGAAAGGAACTACGGGAGACGCCCTCATGGACGCCGTGGTCAAGACCTTCCCTCCTCGCGCCGATTCCACGCAACCCGCCGCCGGCGAGCCGGAAAAGGCGCGTGCCGCCTATATGGACAAGCCCGTCACCGACCGCCCCTCGCAGGACGAGGTTGAGGCGGCGGTGCGCACCCTGCTGCGCTGGACCGGCGACAACGTCGAGCGCGAGGGGCTGGTCGACACGCCGCGGCGCGTCGCCAACGCCTTCCGCGAGATGTTCTCCGGCTACGACCAGTGCCCGGCAGAGGAGCTCGGCCGCACCTTCGAGGAGGTCGCAGGCTATGACGACATGGTGCTGGTCAAGGACATCCGCTTCCATTCGCATTGCGAGCACCACATGGTGCCGATCATCGGCAAGGCGCATGTCGCCTACCTGCCGGCCGGGCGGGTCGTCGGCCTTTCCAAGATCGCCCGCGTGGTCGACATCTTCGCCCGCCGCCTGCAGACGCAGGAGGCGCTGACGGCGCAGATCGCCGGGTCGATCCACGAGACGCTGAAGCCGCGCGGCGTCGCGGTCATCATCGAGGCCGAGCATATGTGCATGGCCATGCGCGGCATCCGCAAGGAAGGCTCGACCACGCTGACCACGACGTTCACGGGCGCGTTCCGGGACCACCCGGAAGAGCAGGCCCGCTTCATGATGATGCTGCGGAACGGCCTTGCCGGCTGATCCGGCCGGACGCCGCGCCGCCCCGCAAACCACAGGCCCCGACATGCCCTTCTTTCCCCTCCCCGCTTCCGACAAGGCCGAGCTTGAGGAAGGCGACCTGTTCACGCCCCGCTTCGATGCCGGCGGGCTGGTGACGGCCGTCGTCACCGACGCCGGCGACGGCGAGCTGCTGATGGTCGGCCACATGAATGACGAGGCGCTCAGGCTGACCCTCGAAACCGGCATCGCCCATTTCTGGTCACGCTCGCGCGGCAGACTGTGGAAGAAGGGCGAGACCTCCGGCAATCTTCTGCATGTCGACGAGGTCAGGACCGACTGCGACCAGGACGCCGTGTGGCTGAAGGTCTCGGTAGGAGGCCACGATGCAACCTGCCACACCGGCCGGCGTTCCTGCTTCTACAGAAGCGTGCGCATCGAGGACGGGAAGGCGCGGCTGGCCGACGACGGCAGCGGGGCGAAATTCGACCCCCGCGCCGTCTATGGCGGCAAGGACTAGCCGACCCGTCCCCATAAAACGGCCACGAAGCCGCATTCACGCTTTCGATACGACCGGGGCGTATGGTGGCCTTGGGGAACGGGAGTGAAGTGCGATGCTCGAGTGGGCGTCTTTGCGTAGCAGGCATGAGGGCGGCAATGGCGGCGACCTGCCGACCGAGCCGCGTATCGTCGAACCGACACCGAAGAAAAAGGCCGGCATCGCGCTGGCGCTGGGCGGCGGGGCCGCCCGCGGCTGGGCGCATATCGGCGTCCTGCGCGCGCTCGACGAGGCCGGCATCGAGATCGACATGATCGCCGGCACCTCGATCGGCGCGCTGGTCGGCGGCTGCTATCTCGCCGGAAAGCTCGACGAGCTCGAGGAATTCGCCCGCTCGCTGACCAAGCGGCGCATCTTCGGCCTGCTCGATTTCACCTCGGCGGCAGCGGCCTGCTCGGCGGGCTGAAGCTGACCGCCAAGATGCAGGAGCATCTGAACGGCACCACCTTCTCGGACCTCAGCCGGCCCTTCGTCTGCGTCGCCGCCGAGATCCGCACCGGCCACGAGATCTGGCTGTCGAACGGCTCGCTGATCACCGCCATGCGCGCCTCCTACGCGCTGCCCGGCGTGTTCGAGCCCGTCGCCTGCAACCGGCGCGTGCTGGTCGACGGGGCGCTGGTCAACCCGGTGCCGGTGTCGGTCTGCCGCGCCTACGAGCAGCCGCTCGTCGTCGCGGTCAACCTGCATTACGACCTGTTCGGCCGCGCCGCCGTCATCAAGCACAGCGCCGACACGGCCGAAGGCGAAGGCGAGACGGAGCTGGTCGTCGACCGCGGGCCGAGCGAGCGCGAGGCCAAGCTCGGCATCACCGGCGTCATGGTCGAGGCGTTCAACATCATCCAGGACCGGATTTCGCGCGCGCGCATGGCCGGCGATCCGCCGGATCTGTCGCTGCTGCCGAAGCTCGGCCATATCGGGCTGACCGAGTTCCACCGCGCCGACGAGGCGATCCGCCTCGGCTACGAGACCGCGCGGGCGCAACTGGGCGAACTGGAACGGCTGCGCGGCGTCCTCGCCTGACCGACCTGCGAAAGACCCCGGCAAATGCGGGCAAATTCGCGGCGGAATCATGATCTTGCCTTAATTCATCCCTAGCCGGAAGGTTGCGGAGCGGTTCGGGATTCGTTAGGTCTCGTTCCGGCAATCGGAAACCGTCGACATGCCGAGGGCGCCGGACGTTTTGTCGGCCGCGGTTTATCCGGTCTTTGGAAGAGGGATGGATCTTTGAAAGCTGAGGGGACGCGCCTGATACGCAGCGGAAAACGCGCCCTTTTGGCCGCGTTCGCATCTGCGCTTCTCGCGTCCTGCGCCACCTCCGATTCCGACGTGCCTTTCGGCTTCGCAACCGCCGACATCGCTCCCATCCAGTCGCAGCAGACCCCGGCCGAGCCGCCGCTCGCCGCCGACGCCGGCCAGACCGCGCCGACCGAGACTGTGGCGAGCTTCGTCGTCGAAGAGGGCGATCCGCTCCTTCCCGACAGCGTCGTCGCCGCGCCGGCGTTGCGCCCCGGCTCCGAAGCCGCGGCAGCGACAGAGGTCGCGGTGGCCGCGACGGGGCAGCCCGCCACGGCGATGCCCACCCCTTCCGACAGGCTCGAGGAGCAGGGCTCGACCGACGGCACAGAGGCCGCCGCGCCAGCTGCCGGCGACGCCGCCCCGGTCGCGATCGCGGCGCTCGCGCCGACCGCTCCGGCACAGAAGAAGCGCAGCTTCCTGTCCTCGTTCTTCTCGCCCGCCGCGCCGGCCGCGCCGCAGCAGAAGACCGCCCGCCCCCTGATCGACCCGACGGCGTCGCGGCCGGCGGCCGCCTCGACGGCGACGCCCGCCCAGCCGATCGTGCAACTGGCCTCCACCGGCCAGCCCGCCGCGCCGCTGGTGAGGACCGGCCCGTCGTCCGGCAACGCCTCGCCGCTTCCCGGCGTGCGCGAGGGCGGCGCGCTCTACGAGATATCCCGCCGCTCCGGCATGGACGACGACAGCGACATCGACCTGCACGAGGGCGAGGAGCCGGGCGTCCAGTTCGCCTCGGCCGCGGGCCTGGCGCGCCTCGCGCCCAACGGGCTGATGAAGCAGACCGACCATGTCGACGTCGCCTGCCTGAAGCCGTCTCTGGTGCGCGTGCTCAAGGCGGTGGAGAAGAACTACGGCCGGAAGGTCGTGGTGACCTCGGGCTACCGCTCGCCCGACAAGAACCGCCGCGCGCGCGGCGCGCGCAACTCGCTGCACATGTACTGCGCGGCGGCCGACGTGCAGGTCGAGGGCGTCTCGAAATGGGAGCTCGCCAGCTTCGTGCGCTCGATGCCCGGCCGCGGCGGCGTCGGCACCTATTGCCACACCGATTCCGTGCATATCGACGTCGGCCCCGAGCGCGACTGGAACTGGCGCTGCCGCCGGCGCAAATAGGCCGCCCTCCCCGCCATCAGGCGGCGATCCGCCTTCATCCTTCGATATTGTGGACGCGGCAAATTTTCCTTCCGATCGCGCCGCCGGTGGGTTGCCCGCCGGCCCTTTGCCCCCTATAAGCCACTTCGTTCCGGCCAGCGCCCATCGTCTAGCGGTCTAGGACGCCGCCCTTTCACGGCGGAAACACGGGTTCGAGTCCCGTTGGGCGTGCCAATCAAATCAGATACCTGGCCTACTCTCCCCATCCGACCCGGGTTCGTGATGGTCTGGGATAAAGGCACTCTGTTTATTCGGCCGCCTCGGCATAGGATGCCGGCACGTAGTTCAGGATCGGCCCCAGCCAGCGTTCAACCGCGGCGAGATCCATCCCCTTGCGGGCGGCGTAGTCCTCGACCTGATCGCGCTCCACCTTCGCCACGCCGAAATAATAGCTTTCGGGATGGGAGAGATAGATGCCCGACACGGAGGAGCCCGGCCACATGGCCATGCTTTCGGTCAGGCTGACGCCGGCGTTCCTTTCCGCGTCGAGCAGACGGAAGAGCGTGACCTTCTCGGTATGGTCGGGCTGGGCGGGGTAGCCCGGCGCCGGCCGGATGCCCTGATAGGGTTCGCCGATCAGGTCGTCCGGCGAAAGGCTCTCGTCCGGCGCGTAACCCCAGAACTCCTTGCGCACCTTCTCGTGCATGCGCTCGGCGAAGGCTTCGGCGAAGCGGTCGGCCAGCGCCTTGACCATGATCGAGGAATAGTCGTCGTTGGCGCGCTCGAAGCGCTCGGCGATCGCCACTTCCTCGATGCCGGCCGTCACCACGAAGCCGCCGATCCAGTCGGGCTTGCCGCTGTCCAGCGGCGCGACGAAATCCGACAGGGCGACGTTCGCCCTGCCGGCCTGCTTGGTCAGTTGCTGGCGCAGGGTGAAGAAGGTCGCCAGTTCGCCTGAACGGCTTTCATCCGTGAACAGCCTGATATCGTCGCCAACGGTGTTGGCCGGCCAGAAACCGATCGCGGCCTTCGGCGCGAACCAGTTCTCGTCGATGATCCTGGCCAGCATCGCTTGCGCATCCTCGAAGAGCTGGCGCGCGGCGGGCCCCTGCTTCTCGTCATCGAGAATCTTGGGGTAGCGACCCTTCAGCTCCCAGGTCTGGAAGAACGGCGTCCAGTCGATGTAGCGCGCAAGCTCGGCCAGATCCCACGTCTCGAATACCCGTGTTCCGGTAAAAGAGGGTTTCGGCGGGTGGTAGTCCGCCCAGTCGATCCTGTGGGCGTTGGCGCGCGCCTTCGCCAGCGGCAGGCGCTGCTTCTCGCGCTCGGAGCGCTCATGCGCTTCCGTGACCTTCCTGTACTCGGCGCGCAGGTTCTCGACATAGGACGGCTTCATGTCATGCGACAGGAGGTTCGACACCACGCCGACCGCGCGGCTCGCGTCGTTCACATGCACGGCCTGGCCTTGGCTGTAGCGTGGATGAATCTTCACGGCCGTATGGACGCGGCTGGTCGTCGCCCCGCCGATCAGCAGCGGGATGTCGAAGCCTTCGCGCTCCATCTCGGCCGCGACATGCGCCATCTCGTCGAGAGACGGCGTGATAAGGCCGGAAAGGCCGATGATGTCGACCTTCTCGGCCTTCGCCGTCTCGAGGATCTTCGTCGCCGGCACCATCACGCCGAGGTCGATGATCTCGTAATTGTTGCAGGCAAGCACGACGCCGACGATGTTCTTGCCGATGTCGTGGACGTCGCCCTTCACCGTCGCCATCAGGATCTTGCCGGCGCTCTCGCGCGCGCCGCCGCCGTTCGCCGCCTTCTCCGCCTCCATGTAGGGCAGAAGCAGCGCGACGGCCTGCTTCATGACGCGGGCGGACTTCACCACCTGCGGCAGGAACATCTTGCCGGCGCCGAACAGGTCGCCGACGACGTTCATGCCCGCCATCAGCGGTCCCTCGATGACGTGGAGCGGGCGCTCGGCGTTGAGCCGCGCCTCCTCCGTGTCTGCGTCGATGAACTCGGTGATGCCGTTGACCAGCGCGTGCGCGATGCGCTTTTCGACCGGCCATTCACGCCAGGCGAGGTCTTTCTCCTTCGCTTCCTTCGCGCCCGCGCCCCTGAAACGCTCGGCAATGTCGAGCATCCGCTCCGTCGCCGTGCCGCCCGCCGCCGGCTTGCGGTTGAGCACGACGTCCTCGCAGGCCTCGCGCAGCTCGGAATCGATGGACTCGTAGACGGCGAGCTGACCGGCATTGACGATGCCCATGTCCATGCCCGCCTGGATGGCGTGGTAGAGGAACACCGCGTGCATGGCCTCGCGCACCGGCTCGTTGCCGCGGAAGGAGAAGGACAGGTTCGACACGCCGCCCGAGATGTGGACGTGCGGCAGGGTAGCGGTGATCTCCCGCGTCGCCTCGATGAAGTCGACGCCGTAATTGTCGTGCTCCTCGATGCCGGTGGCGATGGCGAAGACGTTCGGATCGAAGATGATGTCCTCGGGCGCGAAGCCGGCCGTCTCCGTCAGCAGCTTATAGGCGCGGGTGCATATCTCGACCTTGCGCTCCTTCGTATCGGCCTGCCCGGCCTCGTCGAAGGCCATGACCACGACGGCCGCGCCGTACATCCGGCACAGCCTCGCATGATGAAGGAAGGCGTCCTCGCCCTCCTTCATCGAGATCGAGTTGACGATGGGCTTGCCCTGAACGCATTTGAGGCCGGCCTCGATCACCTCCCATTTGGAGCTGTCGATCATCACCGGCACGCGGGCGATGTCGGGCTCGGCGGCGATCAGGTTGAGGTACTCGACCATCGCCTTCTGCGAGTCGATCAGGCCCTCGTCCATGTTGATGTCGATGACCTGCGCGCCGCCCTCGACCTGGTCGCGCGCCACGTCGAGGGCGGCGGCGTAGTCGCCGGCGGTGATGAGCTTGCGGAAGCGCGCCGAGCCGGTGACGTTGGTGCGCTCGCCGACATTGACGAAGGGGATGTCCTTCGTCAGCGTGAACGGCTCCAGCCCCGACAGGCGCATCCGCGGCTTCAGCTTCGGAACGCTTCTCGGCGGGTGCTTCGCAACCGCCTCGGCGATGGCGGCGATGTGCTCCGGCGTCGAGCCGCAGCAGCCGCCGACGACATTGACCAGTCCCTCGCGCGCGAATTCCTCGACCTGGGCGGCCATGAAGTCGGGCGTCTCGTCATACTGGCCGAAGGCGTTGGGCAGGCCGGCATTGGGATAGGCGCAGGTAAACGTGTCGGCGACGCCGGAAATCTCGGTCAGATGCGGGCGCATCGCGGCCGCGCCCAGCGCGCAGTTCAGACCGACCGAAAAGGGTTTCGCATGGCGGATCGAATGCCAGAAGGCCGTGGGCGTCTGGCCTGAAAGGGTGCGGCCGGAAAGGTCGGTGATGGTGCCGGAGATCATCACCGGCAGATGGATCCCTTTTTCCGTGAATATCTCCCCGCAGGCGAAGATCGCCGCCTTGGCGTTGAGCGTGTCGAAGATCGTCTCGATCAAGATGATGTCGGCGCCGCCGTCGATCAGCCCGCGCAGCTGCTCGCCATAGGCGAGGCGCAGATCGTCGAAGGTGACGGCGCGATAGCCGGGATTGTTGACATCTGGCGAGATCGATGCGGTGCGGTTGGTCGGCCCCAGCGCGCCGGCGACGAAGCGGCGCCGTCCGTCCTCCTGCTCCGCGCGGCGCAGCGCGCGCTTCGCCAGCAGCGCGCCGTCGCGGTTCAGCTCGTAGACCATCTCCTCCATGCCGTAGTCGGCCTGCGCGATGGAGGTCGAGGAAAAAGTGTTGGTCTCGACGATGTCGGCGCCCGCCCTGGCGTAGGCATAATGGATGTCCTCGATCGCCTTCGGCTGGGTGAGGATGAGCAGATCGTTGTTGCCCTGCTGGTGGCAGGCGCAGCCGGTAAAGCGGTCGCCGCGGAAATGATCCTCGGCAAAGCCCAGCCCCTGGATCTGGGTGCCCATCGCGCCGTCGAGAACGAGGATGCGCTCGCGCGCCGCCTTTTGCAGGGCGGCCAGAATTTCCGCGCCATCCCGTTTGGGGGCGACGGGGCCGAAGAGCTCGTCGAGAGATGACATTTGCGACGCCCTGCGTTCCTGATGCGACATACAGTCACGTCACATAAAGACATCTTTATGTCAATATGCTCGCCGCTCCTATTGAAAAGAAGCGCCTGTCGCCTTTGGTTCACGCCGATGTCGCTTTCGCGCTCGCGATCTCGCCGCGTTCGTGATCTGATCGTGACGTTCAAGGTGCTCCCCGGAGGATTCCCCGGAGAGATAATTGGGAAGCCGGTTTGACGCCGGCGCTGCCCCCGCAACGGTAGCGGAGCTGAAAGTCCCGACGGACGCCACTGGATCGAAAAGGTCCGGGAAGGCGTCGGGACAGTCCTTCAAACGGACGGCTCCGGAGCCCGGAAACCAGCCCTGGACGGTACAACCCGACTGATCGCGGTGGGCGGTCAAGAGGCAGACGCGCATCGGGCAATGCCGTGCCCGCGGCCATCTCCCCTCAAATCACCACCAGTTCAGTCCTTGTGAGAATGCGAGGACGGACATGGATGCGCGCAATGAAATGCTGAGGCTGATCCACGCGCGGCGCGACGGCTTCAGCCTCGAACAACCTTTTTATGTCGATCCGGATTTCTACAGGCTCGACCTCGAGCTGATCTGGTATCGCGACTGGCTGTTTGTCGGTCACGATTGCGAGATCGCCAGGCCGGGCAGCTATTTCACCTTGCAGGTCGGGGCCTATCCGGTGGTGGTGGTGCGCGGCCGCGACGGCGTCATCCGCGCCCTGCACAACACATGCCGCCACCGCGGCAGCCGGGTGTGCACCGCGCAAAGGGGCATGGCGGCGAAGCTCGTATGCCCCTACCACCAGTGGACCTACGACCTCGACGGCTCGCTGGTCTTCGCCCGCCAGATGGGAGACGATTTCCGCAAGCAGGATTTCGGCATGAAACCCGTCGCCTGCGAGAGCGTCGCCGGCTACATCTTCATCTGCCTGGCGGACGAGCCGGCCGACTTCGCGCCGTTCCGCGCGCTGATGGAGCCCTATTTCGCGCCGCACCGGCTTGTCGAGGCCAAGGTCGCCTACGAGTCCACGATCATCGAGAAGGGCAACTGGAAGCTGGTCTGGGAAAACAACCGCGAGTGCTACCACTGCGCGGCCAACCATCCGGAACTGTGCAAGACCTATCCGGAAGCCCCGACCGTGACCGGAGTGAGCGGGGCGGAAAGCGACCCGGACATCCTGGCGCACTGGGAGCATTGCGAGGCCGCCGGCCTGCCCTCGCGTTTCGGCATCGACAAAAGCGGGCAGTACCGTGCCACCCGCGCTCCCCTTCTGCGCGATGCCGTCAGCTACACGATGACCGGCCGGCGCGCCGTCCGGCGCAACCTGTCCGACAGCGTCTCGGCCGATCGCATCGGCGCGCTGCTGCTCTATCACTATCCGACCACATGGAACCATGTGCTCGGCGACCATGCGGTGACCTTCCGCGTGCTGCCGCTCGGCCCGACCGAGACGGCGGTGACGACCAAATGGCTGGTCCACAAGGATGCGGTCGAGGGCGTCGACTACACGCTTGAAGAGCTCACCCATGTCTGGACCATGACCAACGACGAGGACCGGCGGATCGTCGAGGAGAACGCGTTCGGCATCGGATCGCCGGCCTACGAGCCCGGACCCTATTCGGCGGAACACGAGGGCGGCGTGATGCAGTTCCTCGAATGGTATGCGGCGTCCATCGGGCCGCGTCTCGCCGAGACCGGCAAGCCCGCGCTGCGCGACGTGGCATAGGAACAGCGATGAACGCGATCACCGATTTTTCCCCCTACCGCCACCTCGACGAGATGACGCCGTGGAACGACCGGCTCCAGGTGCTGGAAGTGACCGGCATATTCGACGAGGCGCCGCAGGTGAAGACTTTCGTCTTCCGCTCCGATGCGCAGACATGGTTCCGCTACAAGCCCGGACAGTTCGTCACCCTCGAACTGCCCGTCGAGGGCGGGCCGATCATGCGCACCTACACGCTGTCGTCCTCGCCCTCGCGCCCCTTCTCCATCGCGGTGACGGTGAAGGCGCAGGCCGACAGCATCGGCACCCGCTGGATGTTCGACAATCTGGCGATCGGGGCGCGGCTCAAGGCGTACGGGCCGGCCGGCGATTTTTCCCATCACAACCATCCGGCGGCGAGATATCTCTTCGTTTCCGCCGGCTCCGGCATCACGCCGACGATGTCGATGCTGCGCTGGCTGAGCGACTGCGCGCCGGCTGCCGACGTCGCCTTCGTCCACTGCGCGAGGCGGCCGCAGGACATCATCTTCCGCCGGGAGCTCGAATTGCTCGGCAGCCTCATGCCGGGTCTTTCGCTGTCCTTCCTCGTCGAGGAACGGTCGGGCTGCGAAAGCTGGTCCGGCCACAGGGGGCGGATCGACGCCGCGCGCCTGCCGCTCCTGTCTCCCGACTTTCTCGAGCGGGAAGCGTTCTGCTGCGGGCCGGAGCCTTTCATGCAGGGCGTGCGCGACATTCTCTGCGGCGCCGGCTTCGACATGGCGCATTATCACGAGGAGAGCTTCGGCCGGCCCGCGGCGATGCCGATGCCGCTCCCGGGTATGCCGGCGGCCGATACCGCGCGGCAGACTGCCTCGGCATCTCCATCCTGATGGAGGTCGACCGGAGCGAGATCGAAAAGGTCCTTGCTCCCACGCCCTTCGAGTTCGTCGCGCCCTATGCCTGGATCGAGGCCTATATCTACACCACGATCACCGGCTTCGCCGAATACGAGGACACGTTCGGGGACTATTATGGCTCCACCGGCGTGGTGATCCCCGCCCGCTTCGGCGAGCATACCGGCGGCTACTACGCCCATTGCTTCAAGAACAAGGACTACGGGACCGCCCCCGGCCGCGAGGCGATGGGCTTTCCCATCAAATATGCCGAGCTGCGCATGCAGAAGGTCGGCCGCGCCGTCACCGCCACGACGCGGCGCCCGACGGCAAGCGTCGATCTCTCGCTCGTCATCGGCGACGGGGCGGCGAAGCCGCCGGTCGACGTCGTGCGCTCGCCGCATCTGCTGTTGCAGTCCATCCCCTCGGTCGAGCGGGACGAGGTGATGCTGCAGCAGATCATCAAGCGCGACGTCTCGTCGTCGTCGTCGCTGACCGCCGTGGCCGGCGAGCCCGCCGTCGACTTCCTGCCGACGGGCTCGGGGGTCGACGAGCTCGCATGGCTTAAGGCCGGGCGGCCGATCTATGGCGAGTTCTTCAGCGGCAAGTTCCGGGGCGCGTTCGGAACGGTCCTGTCGACCACGGCCTCGCCCGAGTTGCGCAAGCGGCTGGGCGTCTGACCCAGCCCGACCGTACGGGTCCTCGCGAAACCATGTCAGGTCTCCGCGCAGCGCCGGAGACGAGGAGGTATTCATGACCGAGCCGCATTCCGGTGCCGTTCCCCTGCACCATCCGCTCTACCGCAGCGTGGGAAACTACGGAGGCGACTGCTTCGGCATCTCGCTGCTTATGGAAGTCGATGCCGATGCGGTCGCGCGCGTGCTCGAACCGACGCCGTTCGACTTCGTCTCGGCGCATGCCTGGGTGGAGGCCTATGTCTACCCCACCACCTTCGGCATGGCCGGCTACGAGGATAATTCCGGCCCTCCCTACGGCTCGTTCGGGGTCGTCGTTCCCGTCCGCTACGGCGAGCATATCGGCGGCTACTACGCCCATTGCTTCAAGAACAAGGACTACGGGATCTATCCCGGCCGCGAGGCCGCGGGCTTTCCGATCAAGCAGGCGGAGCTTTCGATGCAGCGCTCCGGGCGGGTCGTCAGCGGAACCATGACCCGGCCGACCGCCCGCTTCGACCTGTCCCTCGTGATCGACGAGCCGGGACAGGAACGGACCGCGCCCGCCGATGTCGCGCGGACGCCGAACCTGCTCCTGCAATCCATCCCTTCCGTCGAGCGGGACGAGGTGATGCTGCAGCAGATCATCAGGCGGGACGTGCTGTCGTCGTCGTCGCTGGTCACGACGAGCGGCGAAGGAGCGATCAGCTTCCTGCCGACCCCGTCGGGCATCGATGAGCTCGCCTGGCTGGCCGATGGCAAGGTCGTCCATGGCGAGTTCTTCAGCGGCGACTTTCGCGGCGCCCACGGGCAAGTGGTGGGAGCGACGGCCTCGGCCGCGTTCCTGAGCCGGCTTTCCAGCGCCTGAGGGAGGCACGGCCGGATGAGATTCTGGATCTACAGGTTGCTGATGGCGGGGTTCACCCTGCTGTTGCTGAGCCTCATCCTGTTCCTGACGACCAGCGTGCTGCCCGGCGATGTCGGCCGCCGCATTCTCGGCGGCACGGCCAACGACGCCGCGGTCGCGGCGCTGAACCGGGAGCTGGGAACCGACCGACCGGCCATCGAGCAGTATACGGACTGGCTCCTCGGCGTGCTCCGGGGCGATCTCGGCCGCTCCTACAGCCTGAAGATGCCGGTTACGGAACTGCTCGGGCCGGCCCTGCTCAATTCGTTCAAGCTGACGCTGCTGGTGGTCGCCATGCTCGTGCCGCTGGCCATTGCCGGCGGCATCTGGGCGGCGATCCGGCGCGGCACCGCCACCGACCACGTCATCACGCTCGGCGCGGCGAGCGCGACGACGATCCCCGATTTCGTCACCGGGATCACCCTCCTGATCGTGTTCTCGGTCGGGCTCGGCTGGTTTCCGATCAGCGGCACGGCGCCGCGCGACGCGGGCCTGCTCAGCCAGTTGCATCATCTCGTGCTGCCGGCGCTATGCATGGTGATCGGGCTGGGCGGCTATGTCCTGCGCATGCCGCGGGCCGGCCTGATCCTCGCGCTCGAAAGCGACTATGCGCGCACCGCCCACCTCAAGGGCCTGCCGGCCAAGGTTGTGGTGGTGCGCCATGTCCTGCGCAACGGCCTGATCCCGACCATCGCGGTGGTCGCCACCCAGATCGGCTACATCTTCGGCGGCCTCGTCGTCATCGAGGTCCTGTTCAACTACAACGGCGTCGGCAAGGCGCTCTACGTCGCCGCCAGCCAGAAGGACTTCCCGGTCCTGCAGGGCGGCGTGATGATCGTCGGCGCGGTCTTCTTCCTGGTCACGATCCTCGGCGACATCCTCCAGGCGGCGCTCGACCCTCGCCTGCGCAGCGGAGGCGCCTGATGAGCGACATCGCAGACCGGCCAAGCCGCAATCTCCGCCTGCCGTCGCCCGGACTGGCCATCAGCGTGCTGATCGTCGGGTTCTGGATCGTCTGCGCCATCTTCGGCAGCAGGATAACGCCCTACGATCCCCTTGCCGTCTCCGTCATAGAGCGCCTGAAGGCGCCCTCGCCGGAACACTGGTTCGGCACTGACCGGCTCGGCCGCGACGTCCTTTCCCGCGTGATGGCCGGCAGCCGCAGCGTCGTCCAGATCGCCCTTTCCGCCACGGCCATCGCCATCACCATCGGAACCTTCTTCGGCCTGCTGACCGGCTATTTCCGCGGTTTCGTCTCCGACCTCATCATGCGGATATTCGAGGCGATCCTCGCCGTGCCGGTCGTCCTGCTGGCTATGATCGCCATCGTCGCGGTCGGACCTTCCTCGGTCACGGTCCTGCTGGTGATAGGCCTGGTCTTCGTCCCGGTCGTAGCGCGAACGGTGCGGGCGGCGGTCCTGAGCGAGCGCAACTGCTATTATATCCACGCCGCGCTGATGCGGGCCGAGAACACGCCCTACATCCTGTTCCGCGAGATCCTGCCCAACATCCTCGGCACCATCGTGGTCGAGGCCACGGTGCGGCTCGGCTATGCGATCTTCGTCGCCGCGACCCTGTCGTTTCTCGGCATGGGCGTCCAGCCCCCGACCCCGGACTGGGGTCTCTCCATCTACGAGAGCTACGGCCTGATCAGCGCGGGCTTCTGGTGGCCCGTCGCCTTCCCGGCCCTCGCCATCGCCAGCCTCGTGGTTTCCATCAACATCATCGCGGAGAAGACGCTCGTCAATGGCCGTTGAAACGCAGCTGCTGCCCGTCGCGAAGCCGGCCGACCCGATCCTGGAGATCGAGGGGCTGCGCCTCGCCTACCGGATCGCCGGCCGCGCCCGCGAGACGGTGCGCGGCGTGTCCTTCAGCATCGGCAGGGGCGAGGCCTACGGTCTCGTCGGCGAGTCCGGCTGCGGCAAGTCGACGGTGGCCTTCTCGGCGGTGCATTATCTGCCCGACAACGTCGTGCCCCTCGGCGGCTCCATCCGCATCGCCGGACGGGAGGTGTCGCGGCTTTCCGCCGGCGAGCTGATGCTGATGCGCAAGTCCATCGTCTCGATGGTCTACCAGAGCGCCTCCACCGCCCTCAACCCGACCCTGACCATAGCGCGGCAGGTCGCCGAGGTCTTCGAGCTCAAGGGCCTGTCCGGCGAGGCGGCGCTGCGCGAGACCGAGGCGGCCCTGCGCAAGGTGAAGATCTCGGACGTCGCCAAGGTCATGCGCAGCTATCCGCACCAGCTCTCGGGGGGGATGCAGCAGCGGGTGGTGATCGCGATGGCGATCTCGGCATCGCCCGAGCTGATCATCCTCGACGAGCCGACGACCGGCCTCGACGCCACCGTCGAGGCCGACATCATCGACCTCCTGCGCCATCTCGGTGCGGAAATGGGCGTCTCCTATCTCTTCATCAGCCACAATCTCGGGCTCGTCGCCCAGGTCTGCGACCGGGTCGGGGTTCTCTATGCGGGACGGCTGGTCGAGGAAGGCGACGCCGGGGCGCTGTTCCGCAACCCGCGCCATCCCTACACGTCGCGGCTGCTGCGCTGCGCGCCCAACTGGGGCGCGCAGAAGGCGGACGGCCCGCTGGAGACGATCCCCGGCTTTCCGCCCCGCCCGGGCGAGGCGATCGCGGGCTGCGTGTTCGAGGCGCGCTGTCCCCTCGCCCAGCCGGTATGCCGCACCACGCCGCCGCCGGCCGTCGCCTACGAGGCGGGCCACGTGACGTGGTGCCACCGGCATCAGGAGGTCCCCTCGCTCGCCGCCGGAGCGGACCGGACGGCGCGCCTCGCCGGCACCGCCGCGCGCGACGCATCCGCCCCCGTTCTTCTCGAGACCCGGCAGCTCGACAAGAGCTATGGCGAGGGGCCGCACCGGGTCAGGGTCCTTTCGGGAATCGACCTCGCGATCCGCGCCGGCGAGGTGCTCGGTATCGTCGGCGAATCCGGCTCGGGGAAATCAACCCTCGCCAAGGTGATCACCGGGCTGGAGGCGCCGGACGACGAAACGTCGCTGGTCTATGCCGGCTCGCCCCTTCCCGGCCACGTCCGCAAACGCAGCGCCGAGCAGACCCGGGGCATCCAGATGGTGTTCCAGGATCCCGGCTCCTCGCTCAACCCGAGCCATTCGGTCGGCCAGATCCTGTCGCGCACCATCCGTCGCCAGCTCGGCCTGTCCGGCACCGCATGCACGGCGCGCATCGATGCGGTCGCCGGGAAGGCGCGCCTCGACGGGCACCATATCGCGGCGCGGCCCGTCGAGCTTTCGGGCGGCCTCAAGCAGCGCGTCGCCATTGCCCGCGCCATCGCAGGCGAGCCCCGGCTCGTCATCTGCGACGAGCCGACATCGGCCCTCGACGTGTCCGTGCAGGCCGCGATCGTCAACCTCCTCGCCGACCTTCAGCGGACCGAAGGGCTCAGCCTCGTCTTCGTCTCGCACGATCTCGGCGTAGTCCGCTACATCTCCGACCGGATCATGGTGCTCTATCTCGGACGGGTGATGGAGATCGGGCCGGCCGCGGCGGTGTTCGACGGCCCGCACCATCCCTATACCGAAGCCCTGCTTTCTGCGGCTCCGCAAATGGAAACCGCGACCGAAGACAGGCGCAAGGCCGGCGCACGGCGCATCACCCTCACCGGCGAGATACCACGCCATTCCAACCCGCCGACGGGATGCGTGTTCCACACGCGCTGCTTCCGCAAGGTCGGCGCGATCTGCGAGACCGAGGCCCCTCCATGCCAGACGGACGGCGCCGGGCACGAGGTCTTCTGCCACATTCCGCTGAACGAGCTCGGCCGGCAATCCCGGCCGTCGAGGACGTCGGCTCCCCGAGACACCGTGACGACAGGACAGGAATAAGGTGCTGATCCCCAACTCCGCGATTCCCGACAGCCTTCCCTATATCGACGGCAAGGACATCGAGCGCCTGCTGCCGATGCGCACGGCCGTCGAGGTGCTGCGGGAAGCCTATCGCCGTTTCGATCCGCAGGCGCTGATCCTGCGCGCGGCGCATTCCGTCCCGGCCGGCCACTTCCTCGTCATGCCGGCCAGCGACACCTGCCACGTCGGCGTCAAGCTGGTCGGCGTCGCGCCCGGGAATTCCCGGCGGGGGGTTTCGACCGTGCAGGCGCTCTACGTCCTGTTCGATGCCGAAACGCTGTCGCCGCTGGCGGCGATGCAGGGCGACACGCTGACGGATATCCGCACGCCCGCGGTGTCCGCCCTGGCGACCGACCTCGGCGCCCGCGCCGATGCCAGGCATCTCGCCATCGTCGGGTCAGGCGCCCAGGCGCGCGGGCATGTCACGGGCATGCTCGCCGTGCGCCCCGTCGAGCGGCTCACCATCGTCGCGCGCAATCCGGCGACGGCCGGCGAACTGGCCGACTTCGCGCGGCAGAGCGGCATCGACGACGTGCGGATAGCCGGGCGCGAGGCCTTGCCCGAGGCGGACATCATCTGCACCTGCACCAATAGCGTTACCCCTGTCGTGTCCGACACGGATGTCGGCGCGGGATGCCACATCAACGCAGTCGGCGCCTTCAATGCGAGGATGCGCGAGCTGGACGGGCCGCTGGTCGCCCGCGGCCGGCTGCTGGTCGAGGAGCGGCGTTCGGCCCTGCAGGAGGCGGGCGACATCGTTCAGGCGATCGAGGCGGGGCACATCACCGCCGACGCGCTGGAGACCGACCTGCGCGAGGCGGTCGGGAACGCGGCGTTCCGCCGGAACGACGACGACGTGACGATCTTCAAATCCGTCGGCATCGCCTTCGAGGATCTGGCGATCGCCGCGGAAATATACAGAAGGTGGCGGACCTCGAACTATCGCGGGGCGGTTTGAACGGCCGCTGCAAAGCTTTATGCCGCTGCGTGATTGTTAGACCGGCAGCTTTCTTTTCCGGCCGCGATCTTTACATGCTATTCTGGCAATGAAACGCAGATCGGAACATATATGAGAGACTCATTGCCGGAGAAAACCACGCTCTTGACTTACGACGACGACGCGCCGGGTGCGCGAGGGTTCGGCGGCGACGCCGGTCCGATGCAGCTTCGGCGAACCGATCTGAGAAGCCAGATCGTGGCGATGCTCAGGGCCAACATCGTCTCGGGCGAGCTCGGGGTCGGTCAGGTCTATTCCGCCGCGGCGATCGCGAAGCACATGGGCGTCTCCATCACGCCGGTCAGGGAGGCCATCCTCGACATCGAGCATTCGGGCCTGATCGAGATCATCCGCAACCGCGGCTTTCGCGTGCTGTCGATCTCGGACGAGGACCTCGACGAGATCCGCGACCTTCGCAAGATGCTGGAGGTTCCGGCCATGGCCATGGTGGTGAGGAACGCCACGGATGCGGAGCTTTTGTCGCTGCGGCCGATCCTCGAGCGGATGCAGGTGGCGTCGGAGCACGACGTGACGGAGTTCCTGCGCATCGACCAGGCGTTCCATATCCGCCTGATGGAGCTGACCGGCAACAGGAGGCTGGTCAGGCTGGTGGAGAACCTGCGCGACCAGACGCGGCTCTACGGCATCGCCGCACTGCTACGCGAAGGGGCGCTCACCGAGACGATGCGGGAGCACCACAACATCCTCGACGCCCTGATCAAGCGCGATGCGGACCTCGCGGTCACCCTGATGGGCAAGCATATCAATCACACGCGGGGAATCTGGGCGGGCCGCAAGGAAGGGCGCCACCGCCCTTCTCAGCCGCAATAGCCCACCCCTGCCCTATGCGCGCGAGCTTGCGTCGCCATCGAGGCCGGTCATGCGGTCCATGCGCATGCGGTCGGTCAGGCGCAGATACCATCCGCCTCCGTGGAGCCGGCCCACGGGGCTGAATGCGTCCGGATCGACATGCAGCGTATCCGGCGAGACGATGCCGCCGCGCACGCTCATGGCGAGGACTTCGCCGATCATCAGCGTGCGCCATTCGGTTCCCAGCGGGATGCTCATATACTCCCGGCATTCCAGCCGCACGGGGGATTGCGCCAGCCCCGGCGGCCGCACGCGCGACGAAGCGACCGGCGTCAGCCCGGCGGCTGCCAGCTCGTCGACGTCAGGCGGGAAATCGATGGCACAGATGTTCATCTGCTCCATCAGCGGCTCATCGACGAGGTTGACGACGAATTCGCCGGTCTCGCCGATGTTGCGGACGGTGTCCTTGTGGCCGTCACGCCGCGGCTCCCGCCCGCCGATGCCGAGAACCAGCAGCGGCGGATCGTCGGAGACGACGTTGAAGAAGCTGAACGGCGCGGCATTCGCCCGTCCCTGCGCGTCGACGGTGGTCACGAGAGCGATCGGCCGGGGCACCACGACGCTGACCAGCAGCTTGTAGCGATCCCGGGCCGGAAGGGTCGTGAAATCGAAATGCACGACGCTCACCCGACGATATCCTGAGGGTCTATCGCCTCGCCGTTGCTGTGCTTCTGGATATTCGTCATCCAGTGGCGGATTTCGTTGTCGATGTTGTCGAACGCGTTCGCCGCGATGTGCGGCGACAGGATCACGTTGTCGAGCCCGAGCAGCGGGTTGTCCGCATCGACCGGCTCGCGCTCGAACACGTCGATGGCCGCCGCGCGTATCTTCCCCGTCCGCAGCGCCGTGGCCAAAGCGTCCTCGTCGACCAGCCCGCCGCGCGCGGTGTTGACGAGGATCGCGTGCGGCTTCATCCGGTCGAGCTCGGCGGCGCCGATCATGTTGCGCGTCCTGTCGTTCAAGGGGCAGTGAAGAGAAACGATGTCGGCCTCGAGGATGGCATCCATGGCAGCGAACCGGACCCCGAGCGCAGCTTCCTCATCCTCGGGCAGTCGGGTGCGCTTGGTGTAGAGGACATCGCAGCCGAAGCCGCTTAGAAGCTGGGCGACCTTTCGCGCGATAGCGCCGAAGCCGACGAGCCCGACGGTCCTGCCGGCGAGCATGGTGTTCCGCATCCAAACCTGCTTCTTCAGCCATTGCCCTTCCTTCGTCGACCGATCGGCCACGATCAGCGACCGCGAGCAGGCGAGCATGGCGCCGACCGCGAACTCGGCGACCGGCCGGGCGTTGCTGCCGGTGCATTTGGCGACGACGACGCCGAGCTCCCCGCACGTATCGAGCGGAACGCCGTCGACGCCGACGCCCCAGCGATGGAGCAGGCGCAGCCGCTTCGCCGCTCTCAGCGCCTCCTCGGGCACGGACATGCCGAAGGCGACGGCGTAGTCGGCGTCGCCGATCACCTCCAGGAGATCCGGCAGATCGGTGGAGCGCGTGACGTCGAGCACGAACCCTTCGGGAACGAGCGGCAGGACGCGGTCCCGCAACTCGGGCGACAGCGTCTGCAGCATGGCGATCTTCAGAACCATTTGCCGGGCACCTCGATTCGTTCGGACATCCTCGCCGTCGCCCCGTCTTCGAGGTCGGCGCAAGATCAGTCGCGTTCCATGAACCCGCGTTCGAAGCGGGACAGCCATCTCACGAACGGCCACAGCATCAGGAAGTAGATGAGAGCGGCGGCAACGAGCGGCGTCGGGCTGAACATGAGGCTCTGCATCTCCTTCGCCACCTTGAGCAGCTCCGAATAGGAGACTACCGAGGCGATCGCCGTCAGCTTCACCAGCTCGATGGTGTTTCCGATCAGCGGCGAGACGACGTTGCGCAGAGCCTGCGGCAGCACCACCCACAGATAGGTCTCCGAGGGGTTGAGGCCGGTGGAGTGCGCGGCCTCCCACTGGCCGCGGTCCACGCTTTCGATGCCGGTGCGCTGGACCTCGGCGTAGTAGCTCGCCGCGTTGAGGATCAGCGCGAGCGACGCGGCAAGGAGCGGATCGATCCGCCAGCCGAAGAAAGGCAGGCCGTAGAAGATGACGATGAGGAGCACCACCGGCGGAAACGAGCGGAAGAAATCGATATAGGTCACCGACATCGCCCGGACGATCCACGACCGCGACATGCCCATGATGCTCAGCCCGAGCCCGGCGACGAAGCTGCAGGGAAAGACGATGAGCGCGAGGTAGATCGTGTTCAGGAGTCCCCTTCCGAGAGCGGGAAGGATCTCCAGCGCTATGTCGATGTTGAAGAATGTGGCAACAAAGCCGTCCATGGCCGGACCGTCCTTCACATGCGGATCGTGTAGGTCCGCTCGATCCAGCGGCTCAGCTGGACGAGAGGGACGAAGACCGCGAGATAGAGAACCGCGCCGACGATCAGCGGCGTCGGGTTCGCGTAGGTCTGCTGGGCGCTCAGCGACACGCTGAGTATCTCCTCGGCCGAGATGATCGCGCCGTAGGCGGTTCCCTTGGCGACGGCGATGGTCCTGTTCGTCAGCACCGGAATTCCCAGCCGCACCGCCCTCGGCAGGACGATGATGGCGAGGACCTCGGAGAAGTGCAGGCCGCTGGAGAGGCCGGCTTCCCATTGCCCGAGCGGAATGGTCTTGATCCCCGCCCAGAATATTTCCGCCGCATAGGCCGAAAGGACGAGACCGAGGCCGATCACGGTCGCGCTTTCGCCAGACAGCGACACGCCGACATAGGGCAGCCCGAAATAGATGATCACCAGCACCACCAGCGACGGCACGGCGCGGAAGAAATCCATGAACAGGACCAGCAGCTGGTCGAGGACAGGGATCCGGTAGGCGCGCAGGATGGCGATCACCAGCCCTGCCGGTATTCCCAGAAGGACGGCGCCGACCGCCATCCTGATCGTCACCCAGAAACCCTGCAGCAGCGCCGGCAAGGTCGCGAGGGCGACGTCCACGTTCAGAAAGTAGCGAAGGATGTCTTCCATCTCACCCGCGCCCTCCGCTAGTGCTCGTGCGATCTGATGAGCTGACGTGTCCGCTCGTGCTCGGGGTTTTCGAATATCTTCTCCGCCGGGCCCTCCTCGATGATCCGGCCGGACGCCATCACGACGATGCGGTCAGCGATGCGACGCGCGAAGCGCATCTCGTGGGTGACGGTGACCATCGTCATGCCGGTCTCCCGCAGCTTGACCATGACGTCGAGGACCTCGTTGACGAGTTCGGGATCGAGGGCCGACGTCGGCTCGTCGAAAAGCACCGCGTCGGGATTCATCGCGATGGCCCGCGCGATGCCGACGCGCTGCTTCTGGCCGCCCGAAAGCTGCGCCGGATAGCTGTCGATCTTGTCGCGCAGGCCGACGGTGGACAGCGCCTCGATGGCGGCCTCCCTTGCCAGCTCGCGCGGCATCTTCCTCACGCGGCGAAGCGCCAGCGACACGTTGCCGAACGCGGTCATGTGCGGATAGAGGTTGAACGACTGGAACACCATTCCAAGCCTTCCGCGAATCTCGCGCAGGCGCTTGCGGTTGTTTGTCAGCTCGAGGCCGGAAAACCGCACGCTGCCGCGCTCGGGCACCTCGAGCAGATTCATGCAGCGCAGGAGCGTGCTTTTTCCCGATCCGGAGGAGCCGATCAGAACGACGGACTCCCCCTTGAAGACTTTCAGATCGATGCTGTGAAGCGCTTCGAACGATCCGAAGCGCTTCGACACACCCTCGAGCTCGATCAAGGGGCTGTCAGTTGTCATGCGCGATCCCCGTGGTTCGGTTGGCGCAACCCCGGCCTCATTCGCAGGCGAGTTCGTGCGGGGTCGCGTCGTAATTGTCGAAACCTTCAGGACCGTAGCCGGCGACGATGTTCACCGCGGGCGAATCCTGCGGAGGCGCGAAGCCGAACCACTTCTCGTAGATCGACGCCATCGTGCCGTCCTGCTTGAGGCATTCGAGCGCCATGTCGATCTCGTTGCGCAGCTCGACGTTCTCCGGCTTGATGGCGAAAGCGAACGCACCGCCGAGAGCGATGGTCTGCGAGACCTTGAGCGTCGGCTGGCGCGTCGCGAGATAGGCCATGCTGCCGGTCTCGGCGAGCGCCGCGAAGGCGCGCCCGGACTGCACCGACTGGGCGGTGTCGGGGACGTTCAGGTAGCGCTGGATCTCGAAGCCGTACTTCTCGGCGTTGTCCTTGGCCCAGTTGTCGGACACCGACCCGTTGTTGACGGCGAGGGTCTTGCCCTTCAGGGCTTCGAGGTTCGGCATCTCCGCATCGGACTTGGTCAGGAAGCCGAGGGACGTCTCGAGATAGCCCTCGGTGAAGGCCATGCTCGACGCGCGCTCGGCGGTGATCGTCACCGGGGCGATGATGACGTCGAAATGACCGGCGTAGAGGCCGGAGAAGATTCCCGACCATTCCTGCGGCACGAACTCGAACTCGCGCTTCATCTTCGCGGCGACAGCGGCGCCCACGTCCACAACGTAGCCCTCGACCACTCCCGCGGGAGTCCGGAACGCGAAGGGCGGGAACGTCGGATCGGCCGCCGCCCGGAGCGGCCCGGCGTCCTGTGCGGATGCGGTGTGATAGGGCGCCGCGATGGCCGCGAGGCCGACGACGACGCCAAGGATTGTGAGATATCTGCCCATGCTTATTCCCCTTTCTTGATGTTATGGATTGCGTTCAGCTTGATGTGACGAGCGCGATCGAGGCGCGGAGCGCGTCCTCCACCTTGTTCTGATCGCGCCGTATGCGCGCCCGCAGCATCAGGTCCATCGGCGACCCCGCGGCGTGGTGCGCGAGTTCGTCGATCGAGTTCATGATCGGGAGCGGCTTCTTCAGGTCGACGCCGAAGATGTCCTGGCCGTAGCGGCCCTTGTAGGTGTAGTTGATCCAGGACAGCTCGCGCGCCAGCGCCTTGAGCGTTTCGTTCGTCCGGGCGGCATCACGCGTGCCGGCGGGGCCGTAGAAGGCGTCGAGATGCTCCGCGAACTTCCGGGCCAGCGCAAGCGTGCCCGAAACGTCGTAGCGACCGTCCGCCTGCCATCCCTCCAGACGCTCGCGCATCCCTGCGACCGTGCGCCGGAAGTCGTAGGGCAGGATTTCGGCGCTGCACAGGCGCACCGCCTCGAGCAGCCGGATCCTGGCGTTCCGCTCGAGATTCACCGGATCGATCTTGTCCAGCGTGTCGTGGTTCGAGTGGTTCCAGTAGCCGAGGAACGCCCCGCCCCAGGCGTCGGCCTGCGCCTGCGTGAACGCGCCGCGCGTGTAGATGCCGGGCACGCCGATGCCGAAGAAGCCGCGGTCGGCGGTCTTGTTGGCGCGGTGGACGTTGATCTTCGGCTCGTCCCCGACGACGTCGCGGGCGCAGGCCAGCGCGAAATCCATCAGCTCCTCGTTCGCCTCGATCTTGAACTCGGGCGCGTTGGCGAAGCCGGGATTGTCGGTGAACGAGAAGCAGATGGCGTGCTCGCGCAGCGCCTGCCAGTGGTTGTCGAGATACCAGGTCGACGTCGCATAGGCGCCGTTCTCGTGGCCCGACACGAACATGAACCGCACCTTGCGCCTGAGCGACTGCCGCGCGCCATGAAGGACGCGGGCCGCCTCCAGCAGCACCGCGACGCCGCCGCCGTCGTCCGACGCGCCGGGGTTCCACGAGTCGTGATGGGCGGCCATGATCATGAAGTCGGCATCGTCGCCGAGATGGTCCGGCCCGACATCGGCGATCACCTGATGCGACTTGCCCCAGAACGACCTGATGTTGGCGCTGAAGCTGCCGGTCACCTTGCCCTTGCGGCAGAGATCCCGCACCCGCTCGTAGCTCTGGCGGCCGATATGCGCCTGCGGGATCGCCTCCTGCTCGCCGATGCGGAAGGCGTCGGGATCGGGCAGTCCCCAATAGGTCCAGGTCTGGGGCGCGGTGACGCGCAGGATGTCGACGTCGGACGGCCCCCAATTGCCGTAGATCATGCCGGCCGCGCCCTGCTTGCGCGCTTCCTCGGGGGTGATCGGGTAGGAGTAGGAATAGGGGATGACGACGATCTTGCCAGTGAGCTTGCCGGCAAGCTGCCGCGCCTCCTCCGGCGTCTCGATGACGATGAATTCGCCGCTGATCAGCTGGCCACGGCCGGTATCGGGCGCGCAGGGGATGTCGATCGGCTCGGGCGCCTCGATGCGCATCGTCGCCCCGTCGGGAACGCCGAGCCACGAGTCGACCGGCTGGATCTGCGGCTCGACGCCGATCTCCCGCAGCCTTGCGGCGATGAACTCGGCCGACTGGCGCTCCTGATCCGACCCGGTATAGCGGCCGGGCAGCTTCTCGACGAGGTGCTGGACATGCGACCAGGCCTTCGCGACATCGAACTGGCCGACGATCTTCTTCTCTATTTCATTCATGTAACACCCCTGAAAATAAATCGGCTCAGCCAATGCAGGATTTCGGAAACTGGATGCCCGCGACGTAGTCCAGCGTCATTTGCGGGAGCATCTGGTAGACATTCGCGCGGACCAGCGGATTGACCGAGAGCTGCAGATAGGCATCCCGGGCCGTCATGCCGTGGTCCTCGACCAGCCACTCGATCATCGACAGCGCCGCGCCGTTCAGCGCGTGGTCGAGCGGCCGCGAGAGGTGAAGCGCGATGAGCGCGTCATCGGTCTCGATGCGCGGCGCGGCGAGAAATCTCGTGCCGACCTTCTCGACCGACAGCTCCACCGTGCCTTCGGTTTCGGCGGCGACGCCGGTGAACTCCATGTCGCCCTGCGACGCGTGCAGGTCGCCGACGAACAGCAGCGCCCCGTCGACCTGCGCCGTCAGATAGACATGCGAGCCGGCGCGGATGTCCCGGCAATCGATGTTGCCGCCGAACGCCCCCTGCCCCAGCAGGCTGGAATGGACCTCGCGCTCGGGCGCGACCGCGAGCGTGCCGATGAAGGGGGCCGCCGCCCAGCTGACCCGCTCGTTGAAATGCACCCGGCCGTCGGCCATCGTCCCGCTCGGGCCAAGCTCGTGGCGCAGGACATGCACCCCGGGCTCGTCCGCCGCGCCCCAGCGCGCGGAATCCTTCAAGGGGCCTCTCCGGGAGGTGAAGGTGATGCTCTGGCGGAGGCTGATGTCGACCCGGTGGATTGAAATCCGAATCAGGTCGCCCTTGCGGATGCCCTCGACATGGATCGGGCCGGCCAACGGATTCGACTTCGGCGGCCGGACGTCCTGCCCGCCCCTTTCGGACGGGTGCTGGCTGGCGGAAACCAGCCGGCCGGCGGCCGTGTCCTGCGTCTCGGCCGCGAACCGCTCTCCCTCGCGCACGCTCAGCAAGGGCGGCAGCCGGTGGTCCAGCGCGTAGCAATCGGCGCGCTCGCGGCTAATCGTCTGCATCGCGGCCTCCCTCGCCCAGCGTCCCGGCTCCGAGGTTCTGGTAGTGGGCGAGCTTCTCCGAGATGATCGACGCGTATTTCCCGACCAGCGCGACGAGCTCTTCCCCGGACTGGCCTACGAAGCGCTGCTCGATGCCCGAGACGGCCAGCGACATCACCGTCGAGCCGTTCCTGTCGACGATCGGGAACGCGACCGCGGCCGCCATTTCGTCGACTTCAGACATGCTGATCGCGTAGCCGCGGCTCCGGATTTCCTGAAGGCCTTTCCTGAGCTCCTCGGGGTCCCTGATCGTCCCGCTTGCCAGCGGCTTGAGCTCCGTCGTCTTGAGATAGGCGCGCTGGAAATTCTCGTCGGCGAACGCCAGGAGGATCTTGGACGAGGCCGACGCATAGAGAGGCAGCCTCTCTCCCGCCTGCATGGTGAGCTTCAGGCGCTGCGCCGGCTCGATCACCTTGATCGCGTGCGAATAGGCGCCTTCGCGCACGCACAGGAAAACCGTCGCCCCGCCCTCGAAGGTCAGCGCCTCGAGGTCGTCATGGATCAGCGAGACGAATTCCTGGTAGCCGGGCTCGCCGTTCTGCATGGAATGCAGCCGGTGCCCCGGCATGAACCGGTTGCCGTCCTTGCGGGCGAAGCCCTGCTCGACCAGGATTGCCAGATAGCGGTAGATCGTGCTGGCGGGTAGGCCGACGGCCTTGGCCATTTCGGCCGGCGTGATGCCATCCGAGCGCGACACGCATTCGAGGATAGCCAGGGTCCGTCCGACGGTCGTCTTCATCAACGGACGGCTCCCGTCTTGAGCAGCACGCGCCCGAGCGCGTGGGCGGCTGCCGCGCGGACGGGGTCGATGACCGGGATGCCGATGCGGCGGGTCAGTTCCGCCTCGAACGGCGCCATGCCGGCGCAGCCCAGCACGATCACGTCGCACTGCGCCTGATCCTTGAGCCACAGGCCCTTCTCGACCATGCGGTCCATCGCATCGGGCGTGGTCTCCAGCTCGACGACGCCGATGCCGACCGACACGTCGCAGCCGATCCGGGGCTCGATGCCCATCGCGCCGAACATGCGCCAGTGGCGCGGTATCGAGTTCGGCAGGATCGAGATCACGCCGATCTTCTGGCCGAGCGTCATCGCGGTCAGCATGCCGCTCTCCCCGATCCCGAAAACCGCCGCGCGCGTCTCTTCCCGCGCGGCATGGAGCCCCGGGTCGCTGAAGCAGGCGATCACGAAGGCGTCGATGCCGCCCTCGCGATCAAGCTTTGCCACGAGATCGATGACCTGCGTCCCCGCGAGGTCGCTGTCCGACTGCGACTGCACCGCGGGGCGGGCGTGCTCGATATGAACCACCCGGAAGTCGGGGCCGCCCGCGACCTTCAAAGGCCGCACGGCCTCGTCGATCCCATGGTCGAGATGAACGGTCGACGTCGGATTGATGATGCATATCGAAGCCATGCGGGATAATTTCTCACTCAGTGATAATATAATTATTATCTAATGATAAATGGCTTCTGTCAACCAGTTCAGTGCTGCGGGCTGTTGCGGCGGAGATGCTGAGCATGCCGATCACGCGGTGCGCGGAGACATGCGACGGCGCCTCGCTCCCGAAACCGCCGCCACTCTTCGGCCGCCAGGGTGCCGGCGGCCCGCATCACCCGCTTCGACCCGCGGCACCTTCTCTCCGGAGCAAGACCACGGCCGATCCCGCGTCGGGATCGGCCTCCTTCGCCAAGGGCCGCCCGGACGGCACGCACATGGCCGGGCAAGCGCATGGAAGGGCCGGTACGCGCCCGAAAACGAACGAGGCCGCATAGCGGTGGATCTCCCCCGGAATTCGCTTCGGCGCCGTGTTGACAGCTATCTCCAAATTCTGCATTCTATAGAAATCAGAAACAGAGATGGCGCATCCGGCGAAGGGGACGCTGCGCGATCATCATGAGGAGAAGAAGGGATGTTCAGATCGCATTTCAGCCGTCGGTCGGTCCTCGGCATGGGCGCCGCCGCGGGCGCCGTCATGCTGACGGGAATGCCCGCGCGGGCCGCCGGCCAGATCGTGGTCACGACCTGGGGCGGCGACAACGAGCGGGCCATTCGCGAGTCCGCCGGCGCGGCCATGGGCCAGGAGCGCGGCACGTCGGTCATCTTCGACACCGGCACGCCCTCGGCGCGCAAGACCAAGCTGCTGGCGGAAGCCGGCCGGCCCCGCAACAGCATCGACGTCGTCCACCTGACCGATTCCGACATGTACCAGATGCAGCGGCAGGGCTTCCTGCTCGACATCAATGAGCAGGTCGTTCCGGGATATGACCGGATCCTCGAGGAGCTGCGCACGCCCTACAGCGTGCCGACGAATTTCAGCGCCCTCGTCCTCGTCTACAACCGCAACCACGTCTCCTCGATGACGTCGTGGAAGGATCTGTGGAAGGACGAATACAAGGGCCGCATCGGCATGACCGACCTGTCCTACGACAAGATCATCCAGATCGCGTCGGCGACCTTCGGCAGCGGAACGAGCGACTATGCCCCCGGCTACGAGGCGCTGCTGGCGCTGAAGGAACTGGGTGTGCGCATCTACCCCTCGAACGAGGCCTGCGGCAACGCCTTCGCCAGCGAGGAGATCGTCGCCGCAATCCAGTGGAAGGGACGCGCCGTACAATGGGCCGAGGCCGGGCTGCCGCTCGACTACGCCGTGCCGGTGGAAGGCGGCTATCCGACCTCCTTCGAGATGGCGATCACCAAGAACAGCGGCAACATCGAGGAGGCCGGCGCGTTCCTCGACTTCATGCTGAGGCCGGAATCGCAGCTCGCGCTCGCGGAGGCGATCGGCCAGGCACCCGTCGTCCACGACGCCGCCCTGCCCCCCGAGCTTCAGGAGAAGGTTGCGTTCACCGCCGAGCAGCGCCAGAATTTTATCAAGCTCGACCACGAATACGCGGCCAACCACGCCGCCGAAGCGCTGGACTGGTGGAACCAGAAGTTCAAGTCATAGGCGTCGGCAGCGACGGCACGGCCGGCAAGCCTTCCATGCCGGCCGTGCCCGCCATCCTGCGGCGCACCGACTGTCCGTTCAGCCCGAATTGAGTGCCATGCATCATCTCAATGCCACTCCAGAAACCATTCACTGGGGCTTCTTCGACGCATCGCAAGAACCGTGCCTGGTCA
This sequence comes from Aquamicrobium sp., assembly GCF_023954335.1. Lineage (NCBI taxonomy): Bacteria > Pseudomonadati > Pseudomonadota > Alphaproteobacteria > Hyphomicrobiales > Phyllobacteriaceae > Aquamicrobium > Aquamicrobium sp. The sequence continues at coordinate 2,230,287 of NZ_JAMLIE010000001.1, read as the reverse complement.
TCGATAGCGGCGAGACCGTGGTCATGTCGGCCGTCAATGGCGGTCCTGAAAGGATGCCCGCGGCGCCCTTCGTCGTTCCCGACGCGCTGACCACGATTCACCGGGAATGCCGGGCCGCGATGCCGGGACATATCTGCACCGGGCCGGTGGCGGTCAGGGGTCTGAAGGCAGGCAACGTGCTTGAGGTGCGCATCGTCGACATTCAGCTTTCCCAGGATTGGGGATGGCATGCCTACGGACCTTCGTCCGGCCTGCTCCGCGGCGAATTCGAACAGCCGGCCGTTGCGCATATTCCGCTCGACAGGGAGGCGATGGTCGCAAGGCTGGCCTGCGGCGCCGAACTGCCGGTCCGGCCCTTCTTCGGGCTGATGGCCGTTGCGCCGCCGCCTGCATGGGGAAGGATCTCGACGCTGCCGCCGCGAAACAACGGCGGCAACATGGACAACAAGGAGCTGGTGGCCGGATCCACCCTATACTTGCCGGCCTTCGTCGACGGCGGGAATTTCTCGGTGGGCGACGGCCACGCCGCGCAGGGCGACGGCGAGGTCACGGGGACCGCCATCGAAACCGGCCTGACGGGGAAGTTCGAGTTCCATGCCCGCAAGGACATGTCGCTCGAATGGCCCATGGCCGAGACACCGGAACACCTCATCACGATGGGGTTCGATCCCGACACCGACAGGGCGATGACCATCGCCCTGCGGGAGATGGTGAACCTTGTGGCAGCACGGACCGGCATGCCCCGCGGCGACGCCTATACGCTGTGCAGCCTCGCCGGAGACATACGCATCACGCAAGCGGTAAGCAGCCTGAAAGGCGCACATTTCATGCTCGCGAAGCGGTATGTCCGAACCGGCGATGACACGAAGATCATCAGGAGGAAGAAAGATGCCGTCTAACTGGAAGCTCAATCGCCGACAGATCATGGCGCTCGGCGCTGGCGCCGGTGTTGCCGCACTGGGTGCGATGGGAAGGGCGCATGCCGCTCGCCCGCTTGTCGTCGCGACATGGGGCGGCGACAACGAGCGCACCATCCGCGAATCCGCCGGAGCAATGTTCCAAAGCCGTTACGGCGCGGCGCCGCTTTTCGAGACCGGCACGCCTTCGGCTCGCAAGACCAAGCTGATGGCCGAGGCGGCGCGCCCGGTGCACAGCCTCGATATCGTGCACCTTACCGACGCGGACCTGTTCCAAATGCAGCGGCAAGGCTACCTTGCCGAGATCGGCGCGCACAACGTCTCGAAATACGACACGATCATCGATCAGTTCAGGACAGGCTACAGCGTGCCGACGAACTTCAGCGCGCTCGTCCTCGTCTACAACAAGAACCATATTTCCTCGATGACGTCGTGGAAGGATCTCTGGAAGAAGGAATATGCCGGCAAGATCGGGTTCTCTGACCTGACGTTCAACCAGGTCGTCCCGATCGCTTCCGCCGTGTTCGGAAGCGGCATCACCGACTACGCCTCGGGCTATGAGGCCCTCATGGCACTGAAAGAGAATGGCGTGCGCACCTATCCCTCCAACGAGGCCGTCGGCAACGCCTTCGCAAGCGAGGAGATCATTGCCGGGATCCAGTGGAAAGGACGCGCGGTTCAATGGTCGCAGGCCGGCCTGCCTCTCGCCTATGCCATGCCGAGCGAAGGCGCCTTCCCCGCTTCTTTCGACATGGGCATCGTCCGCAACAGCGGCGCACCGGAAAACGCCGCCCACTTCCTCGACATCATGCTGGAGCAGGAGCCGCAGCTCGCGCTGGCGCGGGCGATCGGACAGTCTCCGGTTATCAAGAACTCCGGGATTCCGGCCGATCTCGAGGCGGCCGTCGGTTTCTCAGAGAAGGAGCGCGCAGAATTCCTCAAGCTGGACCTCGAATACGCGGCCGACCACGACAGCGAGGTGCTGGACTGGTGGAACCAGAAGTTCAAGGGATGAACACGTTGACGGGTTCCTATCCGCCCGCCGTCAGGCGCTGGAACGGCCCGACCCTCGGCGCCAGCCTGGCGCTGGGGCCGGCCCTCCTCGTCATCATCTGCTTCCAGATCCTGCCGCTTCTGACGCTGCTGAGGTACAGCTTCAACCGGTTCACGCCGACGGAGCTGATGACGGAGGCGTTCACCTTCGAGAACTATGTGCGTTTCCTGGTCGAGCCGTACTTTCAGGAAGTGCTGCTGACGACGCTCGGCCTGTCAGTCCTGTGCACGGTCTCGTCGCTGATCCTCGGCTATCCGGTCGCCTATTTCCTCGCCCGCACCCAGTCGCGCTTCAAGAGCCTGATGCTCATCATCATCCTCTTCCCGCTGCTGATCGGCAACGTGGTGCGCGCGGCGGGGTGGATGGCCTTTCTCGGGCGCGGCGGCATCATGAATTACGTGCTGCTCCAGACCGGCATCATCAGCGAGCCGCTGGAGCTGCTGTTCACGCCGCTTGCCGTGTTCATGGGGCTGCTCGGCGTCATGCTGCCCTTCATGATCCTGACCCTGCAGGGCGTGCTGGAGAACATCGATCCCAACCTCATCAGCGCGGCCCAGAACCTCGGCGCCAACCCTTCCACCTCGTTCCGGCGCATCGTGCTGCCCCTGTCGATGCCCGGCGTAGCCGCCGGCTGCGTGCTGGTCTTCATGCTCGGCATGAACGCCTATGCGACGCCGGTGCTGCTCGGCGGGTCGTCGTTCAAGATGATGTCGCCGATCCTCTACAGCCAGATTTCCGTGGCGTCGAACTGGCCATTCGGCTCGGCCCTCGCCTTCATCCTGATCCTCGTCACGCTGATCGCCACGTTGGCGTCGACCTACCTACTCTCCAGGCAGGCGCAGGTGTTGCGCTGACGATAAAACCATTCCCTTCAAGGACTTGCATGATGGTCACTCAAACGGACCTCAGGACGGATCTGTTCATCGCCGGCAAATGGCGCGGCGCCTCGCAGGAGGCCCGGATTCCCGTCGCCGACCCCTCGACCGAGGAGGTCATCGCCAGCGTCGCGGACGCCACCGTCGCCGACGGCATCGCGGCGGTCGAGGCGGCGGTGGCGGCCGCGGCCGGCTGGGCCGCGCGCTCCCCGCGCGAGCGGTCGCAGATCCTCCTGCGCGCCTTCACGCTGATGAGCGAGCGCGCCGAGGCGCTCGCCGTCCTCATCAGCCGCGAGAACGGCAAGGCGCTTGCCGACGCACGCGGCGAGGTCGCCTACGCGGCCGAGTTCTTCCGCTGGTACGCGGAGGAAGCGGTGCGCATCGGCGGCGAGATCGGCCGCTCGCCCTCGGGCAACAACCACATCATCGTCCAGCACCGGCCGATCGGCGTTTCGGTCCTCGTCACGCCGTGGAACTTTCCGGCGGCGATGGCGACGCGGAAGATCGGGCCGGCGCTCGCCGCCGGCTGCACCTGCGTCCTCAAGCCGGCGACCGAGACGCCGCTGACCGCCTATGCCGTCGCCGGCATACTGGCGGAAGCCGGCGTGCCCGACGGCGTCGTCAACGTGGTCACGACCTCCCGTTCCGGCGCAGTCGTCAGCGCGATGCTGCATCATCCCGCCGTGCGCAAGCTCTCCTTCACCGGCTCGACCGAAGTCGGCCGGCTGCTGCTCAAGGAGGCGGCGGATCAGGTGATCAGCTGCTCGATGGAGCTCGGCGGCAACGCGCCCTTCATCGTCTTCGACGACGCCGACCTCGATGCGGCGCTGGAGGGCGCGATGGTCGCCAAGATGCGCAATGGCGGCGAAGCCTGCACGGCGGCGAACCGCTTCTACGTCCAGGAAGGGATCGGCGCGGCCTTCGCCGAGGGCCTCGCGGCGCGGATGGCGGCCCTCGCCGTCGGGCCGGGCTACGACCCCGCGACCGAGCTCGGGCCGCTCATCAACGCCGCGAGCCGGGACAAGGTCGGCGAGCTGGTCGCCGACACGACTGCGCGCGGCGCGCGCGTGCTCACCGGCGGCGAGCCGCTCGACGGCGTCGGCTATTTCTATCCGCCCACCGTGCTCGCCTCGGTGCCGCCGGACGCCGCCATCCTCGACCACGAGATTTTCGGCCCGGTCGCGCCGCTGGTCACGTTCAGGACCGAGGAAGAAGCGATCGCCCTCGCCAACCGGACCGAGTTCGGGCTGGTGTCCTATGTCTACACACGCGACCTGCAAAAGGGCCTGCGCGTCGCCGCGGCCATCGAGAGCGGCATGGTCGGTCTCAACCGCGGCCTGGTTTCCGATGTCGCGGCCCCGTTCGGCGGGATGAAGCAAAGCGGGCTGGGCCGCGAGGGCGGCCATCACGGCCTGATGGAATTCCTCGAACCCCAATACGTCGCCGTCACCCTCTGACCCCTCCCCATCCTCCCCTCGAAAGGGGGACAGGGCCTTGAGTTTTGCGTTCATTATTCTATAGAATATGGAAAGGAGACAAAGATGACCATATTCCTCAACGAGCACGACGTGGAAAGCCTGCTCACCGTTCCCAACCATGTCGACATGCTGGAAAAGGCGATGATCGACCAGGGCAGGAAGTCCACGGTCAACACGCCGCGCCGCATCGTCAAGACTGAGAAGGTCGGCCTGTCGGTGCTGCAGGCGTCGGTTCCGGCCATCAACAGGGTCGGCTTCAAGACCTACACCACCGCGCCGGGCGGCGTGCGCTTCTGGGTGATGCTGTTCGACGGCAGCCAGGGCAGCCTCGACGCCATCATCGAGGCCGAGCATATCGGCCTCATCCGCACCGCCGGCGCGAGCGGCGTCGCCACCAAGCATCTCGCGCGCAAGGATGCGCGGATCGGCGCGGTGCTCGGCACCGGCTATCAGGCCGGCGCCCAGATCGAGGCGATCTGCCACGCCCGCAAGCTCGACAGGGTCTACGCCTGGAGCCGCACGCCGGAGAATGTGCGCAAGTTCGCCGACGAGCAGTCGAAGAAGCTCGGCGTCGAGGTCGTCCCGGCCGCCAGCGCGCAGGAGGCGGTCGCCGATGCCGACGTCGTCGTCACCATCACCTCATCGAAGACGCCGATCCTCAAGGGCGACTGGCTCAAGGAAGGCGCGCACGTCAACCTCGTCGGGGCGATGAAGCCGACCAGCCGCGAGGTCGACGACCGGACGCTGGAGCGCGCAGCGCTGCTGACCGTCGACGACTGGAACCAGGCGCATCTGGAAGCCGGCGAGTACATCGAAGCCACCGCGGCGGGCGTGATCTCGTGGGACGACATCAAGGAGATCAGCGACGTGCTGGCCGGGACCATTCCCGGGCGCCAGTCCGACAAGGACATCACGGTCTTCAAGTCGCACGGCATCGGCGTCTGGGACGTGGCGGCGGGACAGCGCGTGCTCGAGCTCGCGCTGGAGCAGAACGTCGGCATCAAGCTGCCCATCGAGCAGGCCGCCCGGCAGCTCGGAAACGGTCTTGACCCCTCGCGCCTCAAGCCGTGAATTAGGTCTTTCAACAGCATGCCCGGCATCGTCAGGATGCCGGGCACTTCGAGGAAAGTGAACCAGAGTGACGAAAGCCGCCGCAGGGGACATAATCGGGCGCGATACGCTCTCGCAGAAGGTCTATGCCGTTCTGCGTGAACGCATCCTGACCGGCCAGCTCAAGCAGGGCCAGCGGATAGGCGAGCTCGCCGTCTCCAAGGAGCTCGGGGTCAGCGCGACGCCCGTGCGCGAGGCCCTGCGCCTGCTGAAGGGCGACAGCCTCATCGAATATGAGGGCCGGCGCGGCGCGCGGGTGATCTGCCCGTCCATCGCCGAGATCGTGCAGTGCTACGACGTGCGGCTGGTGCTGGAGACCCTGGCGTTGAAGGAGGCCGACGCCAACTTCACCGACGCGGACCGCGACCATTTCGTCGCGCTGGCGGAAAAGACCTGCGTCGCCGCCGCGCCGCAGGTGATGTTCATGCGCGACCGGGAATTCCACGCCTTCTTCATCGAGAAGGCGGCGAACACATGGGTCACCACCTTCTACCGGGCGATCGTCGATTTCCTCCTCGTCGTGCGGCTGCCGAGCTCGCGCAAGCAACGTTTCGCCGACGCCGGCGCCGAGCATCTGGTCATCGCCAACGCCATCCGCGACCGCGACCTCGAGACGGCGCTGGCCACGCTCGAGATGCAGATCAAGCGCTCCCGTGACTGGTCGATCGAGGCGCGCACCGGCTCAGCCGGGAGCGAACAGGTTTCCCTCGGGAAGATGGTGAAATGAGCCGCAACCGCCAATCGTCGCTGCGCCTGCCCTCCCCCGCCAACGTTCTCGTCGGCGCCTCGATCGTCATCGTCGCGTTCCTGCTGCTGACGCCGGTGGTGATGATCGTCTGGTCGGCGTTCATCGACAGCGTGTTCATCAGCTTTCCGCCGCGTGGCTACACGCTGAAATGGTTCGACGCGGCCATCCGCTATCCCTCCTTTATCAACGGCTTCGTCGTCAGCCTCCAGGTCGCGGCGATAACCGCCACGCTCGGCGTCATTCTCGGCGCCGCCGCCAGCCTCGTTCTCGTCAGGGGCAGCTTTCCCGGTCGCGGGACGATGAACACCCTGCTGCTCTCGCCGCTGATGGTGCCGAACATCGTGCTCGGAACCGCGCTCTACATGTTCTTCATCGGCGTTTCCGACCGGCTGGGCATCGACGTCTCGGGCGGCATCCCCTCGCTCGTCTGCGCCCACCTTCTCCTGACGCTGCCCTGGTGCGTGCGGCTGATCAGCGCCAACCTGATCGGCGGCGACCGCTCGATCGAGGAGGCGGCGGCCAATCTCGGCGCCAATCCCTGGGTGGTGTTCTATCGCGTGACGCTGCCGCAGATGCGCTCCGGCGTCATCGCCGCCGCGCTCTTCAGCTTCATCATCTCGTTCGAGAATCTCGAACTGTCGCTGTTCCTCGTCGGCCCCGGGCAGACCACCCTGCCGATCGCCATCATGCAGTATCTCGAGTTCAATATGGACCCGACGATCGCGGCGATCAGCACCGTGCAGATCCTGGTCATCGCCGGATTGCTCGTCATCACCGACAGGTTCGTCAAACTGAGCAGGATCGTCTGATGCAACACTTGAAAGTCGACAACGTCTCCCACTGGTTCGGCGATTTTCAGGCGCTGGATTCGATCTCGCTCGACGTCGAGTCGTCCGAGCTGATCGCGCTGCTCGGCCCGAGCGGCTGCGGGAAGACGACGCTGCTGCGCATGATCGCCGGCTTCATCCCGACCCGCAGCGGCCGCATCCTGCTCGGCGGCAAGGACATCTCGGAAAACCCGCCCTACAAGCGCAACACCGGCATGGTGTTCCAGTCCTACGCGCTGTTCCCGCACATGACCGTGTTCGGCAACATCGCCTTCGGGCTCGAGATGCGCGACGTCGGCAAGCCGGAGATCGAGCGGCGGGTGGCCGAGGTGCTGCGCCTCGTGCGGCTCGACGCGATGGGCGAGCGCTATCCCAAGCAGCTTTCGGGCGGGCAGCAGCAGCGCGTCGCCATCGCCCGCGCCCTCGTCGTCCAGCCGGACGCGTTCCTGCTCGACGAGCCGCTGTCGAACCTCGACGCCAAGCTGCGCTACAGCGTCGGCCAGGAAATCCGCGCACTCCAGCAGGAGCTGGGGCTGACGACGGTGTTCGTCACCCACGACCAGAACGAGGCGCTGGCGCTGGCCGACCGGCTGGTGGTCATGGACCGGGGCCGGATCGTCCAGAGCGGCTCGGCGCAGGAGCTTTACGCGCGCCCGGTAAACACCTTCGTCGCCAGCTTCCTCGGGCACGCCAAACTTCTGTCGGGAAAGGTCGCCGGCGAAGGCCGCTTCAGCGGACGCGGCTTCGAGGTCGCCTGCGACACAAGGCCCTTCGCGGTCGGGTCGGAGCAGAAGCTGTGCCTGCGGGCCGAGCAGATCGCCCTTTCCGCCGGCGACGGCGCGAACAGCCTCGTCGGCAAGGTCACCTCGGCGACCTATCTCGGCGCGACCACCGAGGTCGTCCTCCAGGTCGACGGCATGGACCAGGCGATCACCGTCCACCACCAGAACCAAGACGGGGCGACGCGCGTGCCGAAGATCGGCGACACGCTGCCGTTCTCGTGGCGGCCGGAAAACGGCATCCTCGTCTCCGGCGCCTGACGGGGCGACGCCTATCCAATTCCTCTCCGAACGGAATACGCCGGCCCTACGGGGCGATGTCGGTATAGTCCTTCAGCGGCAGGTCGTCCTCGAGCGGCACGGTCTGCCGCTCGATCATGCGGTGGACGCGCGGACCGCCCGGCCCCTTGTGAAGCTCCGTCAGCCGGCGCGTCACCTCGGCGTCGGCATGGGTGCGGCGCTGGTTGTGGCGGATATATTCGACCCAGGTCGGGACGTGGTAGCTCTCGGACCAGATCGTCGGGTCCTCGAGGTCGCGCAGCAGCACCCACTGCTTGGCGCCGTCGCGTATGCGGATCCGCCGCCTTTCGCTCATCGCGGCGAGGAAGGCCGGGATGTCTTCCTGGGCGATGACGTAGTCGACCATGATCATGATCGGGCCGCTACGCGCCTTGAGCCCGAGCCGCAGCCGCGGCTCGCGGAACTGCGCGAGCGGCGTCAGGTTGAGCGAGCCGAATTCGGGGACTTTCAGGCGAAGGCCGACAAGCGCGGTTAGAATGAGCGCGCCGCCGGCAATGGCCAGAGACGAAGGCGGGCCGAACCGGTCGGCCAGCACGCCCCACACCCACGCGCCGATGGCCATGCCGCCGAAGGTCATCGTGTGGTAGAGCGACAACGCCCGGCCGACGACCCAGCGCGGCGTCGAGAGCTGCACGGTGACGTTGAACAGCGACAGCGCCAGCACCCAGCACATGCCCGCCGGCAGCAGCAGGAGGTGGCTGAGAACGACGCTCGGGCTGAGCGCGATCCCGACGATGGCAGCGGCGAAGCCCACGCAGGCCGCGCGGACGATGACCTCGTTGCTCAACCGCTCGCGCACGCGGGTGTTCGCCATGCCGCCAAGGATGGCGCCGATGCCGAAGGCGCCCAGCAGCGTCCCGTAGACGAGCGCGCTGCTGCCCGGCAGGCTGGTTGCGATCACCGGCATCAGCGCCAGCGGCGCGATCGCGGCGAAGCCGAACAGGAACGAGCGGAGGATGACCGTGAGAAGGTTGGGCGACATCGCCACGTAGCGCAGCCCGGCCGACATGGCGCTGAAGAAATGCTCGCGCGGCAGCGCGGTCTGGCGCGGCGCGGGCTTCCAGATCGCCAGCGCCGCGATCAGCGGTATGTAGCTGACGGCGTTGACGATGAAGGCGGTGCTGGCGCCGGCCACCGTGACAATGGTGCCGCCGATCGCGGGGCCGACGCTGCGCATCATGTTGAAGCCCATGCTGTTCAGCGTCACCGCTTCCGGCAGCACCTCGCGCGGCACGAGGTCGCCCATCGAGGCCTGCCACGACGGGTTGTGGAGCGCGGTGCCGCAGCCGGTCAGGAAGGTGATCGCCAGCAGCGTCCACGGCGTCAGCATGTCGAGCAGCGCAAGGGCGGCGAGCGTGGCCGACGCCGCCATCATCAGGCCCTGCGCGATCAGCATCACGGCGCGGCGGTCGAAATTGTCGGCGAGCGCGCCGGCGGCCAGAGAGAACAGCATCAGGGGCAGCGCCGTCGCCGCCTGCACCAGCGCGACCATGACGTGGGAGCTGGTCAGCGTCGTCATCATCCAGCCCGCCCCGACGGCCTGGACGAGGCCGCCGAGATTGGACGCCAGCGTCGCCGTCCACAGCACCCGGAAATTCATGTGCTGGAAGGGCGCGAGCGTGGAGTTTCGTTGCGGCAATTTGCTGACTGTCCTGTTGCGGCCGGACCCGACGCATCTGCGCGAAGCAGGGTCCGGGAAACCCAGCATAGCGGGGAAAAACCACGGCACAAAACCGATTTCTGGCCGAAAGCGCCGCTTTCCCTCGGGGATTGCGCGGGCGGTCGCCATCGGGACCGCTCCGCCTCCGCGTCCGTGACAAAACGCTTGGGATCGCGACGCGACGCGGCTATCTAGGCGCGATGCATCGGCCGAGGAAACACCGAACTTGCTCCAGACGACCACCCTGCTGACCCTCGCTCCCGAAAGCGCGTTCATGCTGCTGAAGGCGGGCGCGGCGCTCCGCGCCCTGCCCGTCGAGGAGCGCGAGGACGGGCTGAAGCTGACCCTGCCGTGGGGCGAGGTCGTGGCGGCGCGCGAGGCCGGCGGCGTACGCCTAACGCTGAGCGCGAGCGACCGCGCCCGGCTTCACTCGCTTCAGGAAGCGATCGACCGGCCACTCGACGAGGCCGCGCTCTGCCCGGACCGGCGCTGGTCGTTCGCCGAGACCGGGGCGAACCCGCCCAACATGACGTTCATGGCCGTCGTCTCGTGCCGGCGCCTGACGCCGTCCTACTATCGCGTGCGCCTGTCGGGGCCGTCGGTCGAGCGTTTCGCCCGCGAGGGGCTGCATTTCCGCCTGCTCTTTGCGCCGGCCGAGCATGCGGGCGAATGGCCGGTGATGAACGAGGCCGGCCGCACGGAATGGCCGGGCGGCATGGGCGCCTGGCACCGGCCGGTCTACACCGTGCGCACCATCGACGCCGGGGCGGGAACGCTCGAGTTCGATGTCTTCGCCCATCCCGGCGGGCGGGTGACGACATGGTGCGAGACCCTGCAACCCGGCGCGCAAATCGCGATCATCGGGCCGGGCGGCGAGTGGTATCCCAGGGCCGGCTGGATGGCGCTGTTCGGCGACGAGACCGCGCTGCCGGCCATCGCCCGCATCCTCGAGGCGATGCCCGAGGAGGGTGCCGGCATCGCCACGATCATGATCGGAGACCCCGGCGACATCCAGGAGATGAAGCGCCCGGAGGCCGTGTCCGTCCGCTGGCTGGTGCGCGGGAGGGACGCCGGCCTCGTCGAGGCGCTCGCGGCGCTGGAGATGCCGTCGGCCGACCGGTTCGTCTGGTTCGCCGGCGAGCGCGCCGAAACCGCGGCGGCGCGCCGGCTGATGGGCGAGCGCGGCCTCGCGAAGACCGAGATGCGCGCGGCCGTCTACTGGACGCGATAGCCGCGAGGGCGGCAAATCGCGGGTTGATTAGGCCCGGCCGCGAGGCTAGTCATTGTCGACATCGACACTCAAGTTTTATCGGCCCGCCATGGCATTCCGCTTCCTGTTCGCCCTCATCGCCGGCATCCTCTTTCCTGCGGTCGCGTCGGCCGCGTGCGAGGGGCGTCTCGTCGACAGTCCGCACGTCATGCCCTCGCCGGCCTGCGTTCCCGACAAGCCTCAGCGCATCGTCTCGCTCGATGCGGGCTACACGCTCGGCATGGCGATCGAGCTCGGGCTGCCGGTCGCAGGTGCGCCCCTTTTCGGCATGAGCGACGAGGCGTTGCGCGAGAAGGCGGAGAGCCTTTCCGTCGAGAATCTCGGCAGCCTGACCGAGCCCAGCGTCGAGAAGATCATCGGCCTCCAGCCCGATCTCATCCTCGGCAGCGGGTTCCTCGGCGAAAACGCCCTTGCGCTGGCTTCCCGGGTCGCGCCGGCCGCCTTCATTACCGCCCAGAACTGGAAGGACTATCTTCGCGCCCTGATCGAGGTTTCCGGCAGCGACAGGAAAGCGGAGGACGTGCTGGCGGACTACGAAAGCCGCGTCGCGCGGCTGCGCGACGAGATACCCGAGGACCTCACGGTCTCGGTCGTCAGGATCACCTCGTGGGACTTCCAGGTCTATCTCGACTCACCCGACGCCTATGCGCCCTTCGCGGTGCTGCGCGAGGCGGGCGTCAGGCGGACCGCCTACGAAACCTCCGACGACGGCGCCGAGACCCTGAAGCGGCCGGACTGGGAACAGCTCGCCGGGCTCGACGGCAACGTGCTGCTCTACATCGTCGGCGGCACGAACACCTCCGACACTGACGGCCGGCTGGAAGAGGTTCTGGACAATCCCCTGTGGCAGCAGCTGCCGGCGGTGCAGGCCGGGCGGGTCTACCGGGTCGATCCGGCGACATGGATGGAGTTCAGCGGCGTAGGCTCCGCCCACAAGGTCCTCGACGACATCGAACGCTACTTCGTCGGCAAGCAGTGAGCCGGGAGCCCGTCCTCTGCCGGGGCCGACGCCGGCCCGGCGCCTGACATGGACCGGCGCCCGGCCGTCCTTGCGCTGCTCGTGCTGCTGCTCGCCGCCGCCGCGGCATGGGCGACAACGATCGGCAGCGCGCCGATCGCGCTCGGTGACATCATCGCGGCGCTGACCCGGCCGGACGGCTCGCGCGAGCATCTCGTCGTCGCCACCGTGCGGGTGCCGCGCATCGTCGCGGCGATGATCGTCGGCGCTTCGCTTGCCGTCGCCGGGGCGATCCTTCAGGCGATGACCGGCAACCCCCTCGCCTCGCCGGGCATTCTCGGGATCAATGCCGGCGCGGCCTTCGCGGTGGTGCTGGCGCTCGTCTTCCTCGGCTCGCCGTCGCGCGAGGCGCATATCTGGTACGCCTTCGCCGGCGCGGGCGTCGCGGCCGCGCTGGTCTTCGCCATCGCCTCGACCGGGCCCGGCGGGGCGACGCCGGTCAAGCTCGCTTTGTCCGGCGCGATCTTCGCCACCTTCCTCGCCTCGCTGACGGCGGCGATCCTGATCTTCGACGCAAGGACGCTGGGCGCCGTGCGGCTGTGGACGGCCGGTTCGCTGGCCGCGCCCGAGATGTCCTCGGTGCTCACGGTCCTGCCCTACACTGTCCTCGGCCTCGCCGCCGCGGTGGTCATATCGGGGCAGGTGACGACGCTGAGCCTCGGCGCGGACGTGGCGCGGGCGCTCGGCCAGAACCTCGCGCTGTGGAACCTCGTTTGCGGGGCCTGCGTCATCGTGCTCGCCGGCTCGGCGGTGGCGCTCGCCGGCCCGGTCGGCTTCGTCGGCCTCGTCGTCCCGCATATCGTCAGGCTGACCGCCGGAACCGACTATCGTTGGATCATTCCGTTCTGCGCCGCGGGCGGGGCGCTGCTGGTGGTGGTCTCCGACGCGGCGCTGCGCCATCTTATGCCGGCCAGCGACGTGCCGGTCGGCGTCACCATGGCCCTGATCGGCGCGCCGTTCTTCATCCATCTCGCCCGCAGCCGGACGGGCCTGCGATGACAAGGCTCGTCCCCGCCCTCCTCCTCGCCATCGCCGCAATCTCGGCGGCGGCGCTGTCGCATGGCGACTATCCGGTGGCCCTGCCCGAGCTGGCGCGCATCCTCACCGGCGGCGAGGCGAACCCGCAGGCGGCGCTGGTGGTCATGGAGTTCCGGCTGCCGCGGCTCCTGCTCGGCATGGTCGTCGGCGTCGCGCTCGCCGTCGCCGGGGCGGTGACCCAGGCGATCATGCGCAACCCGCTGGCCGAGCCGGGCATACTCGGCATCAACAGCGGGGCCGCGCTCGCGGCCGTCGTCGTCATCGTCCATCTCGAGGGGCGCTCGCTGCACCTGTTGCCGTGGCTGAGCTTCCTCGGCGCGCTGGCGATGACGGTCCTGCTCTATCTCCTGTCGTGGCGCGGGGGAACGTCGGCCATGCGCATCGTCCTCGTCGGCATCGGCCTCAACGCGCTGGCCGGGGCGGCGGCGACGTTCATCTCCACGTTCGGCGAGGTGGCGAGAATGCAGCAGGCGATGGTGTGGCTGGCGGGCAGCGTCTACGACAGCTCGTGGGAAAAGCTGGGCGTGACGCTGGCATGGGTCGCGCCGCCGGTGGCGCTGATCTGGCTGCTGTCGCGCGAACTCGACGTCCTGACCTTCGACGACCTTGCGGCGCGCGGCCTCGGCCAGCGCGTCGACCGGGCGCGGGCGGCGATGATGCTCCTGTGCGCGCTGGCCTGCGGGGCCGCCGTCTCGGCCGCCGGGCTCGTCGGCTTCATCGGCCTCGTCGCGCCCCACATCGCGCGGCGGCTCGTCGGCCATGCCCATGCGCGGCTGGTTCCCGTCTCGGCGCTCATCGGGGCGCTGCTCGTCATCTGCGCCGATTTCGCCGGCCGCACCGTCATCGCCCCGGCCCAGCTTCCCGTCGGCCTGACGACCGCGATCCTCGGAGCGCCGTTCTTCATCTATCTCATGTGGAGGCGCCGGGCCTGACATGCCAACGCAACCCGCTCTCGCCGCGCACGCCGTCTCGATCGGCTACGGCCGCAGCGTCATCGTCCAGAACCTCGACCTCGCGGTCGAGAAAGGCAGCTTCACCGCCCTTCTCGGCCCGAACGGCAGCGGCAAGTCCACCCTGCTGCGCGCGCTGGCGCGGCTTCTGCCGCTGCGCGGCGGCACGATCGCGCTCGACGGCCGGCCGATCGACGGGCTCTCCGCGCGGCAGCTCGCCCGGCGCATCGGCGTGCTCGGCCAGGGAACCGCCGCCCCGGAGGGCATGACCGTGGCCGAGCTCGTCCGGCAGGGCCGCTATCCGCACCGCTCGCTGTTCAGCCGCTGGAGCGCCGCCGACGAGACGGCGTGCGCCGACGCGCTGGCGCAGACCGGCGCGCTGCACTTGAAGGACCGGCTGCTCGAAAGCCTCTCCGGCGGCCAGCGGCAGCGCGCATGGATCAGCATGACGCTCGCGCAGGAGACCGACATCCTGCTTCTCGACGAGCCGACGACCTATCTCGACCTCGCGCATCAGGTCGAGGTTCTGGAGCTGATGCGCGAGCTGACCGTCGCGCGCCGCAAGACCGTGGTCGCCGTGCTCCACGACCTCAACCTCGCCGCCCGCTACGCCGACCGGATCGCCTTCCTGAAGGATGGTCGCCTCGTCGCCCACGGCCGCGCGGAAGAGCTGATGAGCGCACGGACGATCGAGGACGTCTTCGGGCTCGCCTGCTCGGTCCTCGTCGACCCGTTCACCGGAAAACCCCTTTGCGTGCCGGCGCTTAAGGCACGCGCACCTGTTGCAGATAGGTGACACCAACGGCGCTCGCGCGGCCCGCCCTATAATATGATTGATTTTCTCATGTTTGGCCCCGTAAGTGAGCGAGCATCGTTTTCACTTGGGCAATGGAATCCGGGGACCATCGGGACATGAGATCGACATCCGCAAGCAGGCGTCTGGCCGGCAACACCGCAAGCTGGGTCATCGCGATAACGACCCTTCTCGGCGGCGCGTCCGTCGCGATGGCTCAGGAGGACGGGGCGGCGCAGGACGACGCCATCGTCCTCGACACTATCATCGTCGGCGGCGAGAAGTTCGCCCGCGATCCCTTCACGACCTATACCAGCGTCGAGGTGGTCACCAGCGAGCAGCTCGACGCCCATGTCCGCAAGACGCTCGGCCAGGCGTTGAACAGCGCGCCGAACATCCGCGCCTTCGAGACCGGCGACGGCAACACCAACATCGTCATCCGCGGCAACAACGCCGAGGGCGCGACCCAGCCGAGCCGCTCCAATCCCGTTATTTCTGTCACCGTCGACGGCGCCGAGCAGGGCATCGAGGCGACGCGGCGCGGCACGCGCGGGGTCTGGGACGTCGAGCAGATCGAGGTGCTGCGCGGGCCGCAATCCACCCTTCAGGGGCGCAACGCCCTCGCCGGCGCCGTCGTCATCAAGACCAAGGACCCGACATGGGAGCCGGAGTTCATCGTCGAGGGCCTTGCCGACACCGACGACATGAAGTCGGGCGCGTTCGCGCTCTCGGCGCCGATCTTCAAGGACCAGCTCGCGTTCCGCCTGTCGGGGCAGGTGCTGCGCGACAAGAAGGACATCACCTATGTCGATCCCGCCCTCGCCTCGCTCGGCGAGGACGAGTTCGAGGAGTTCCGCGGCAAGCTGCTGTTCACGCCGGACTTCCTGCCCGGCTTCACCGGCCTGTTCACCGTCAGCCACACCCATGACAAGCCAGCATGGGCGCTGGTGACGGGCCCGGATTATTTCGATCGCGTCTTCGCCGACGTGGACATGAGCGCGGCCGAGTTCCGCGACACCAAGGTCAATCGCTACACCGCGGACCTGACCTACGAGCTGACGCCCGACTGGACGGCGAAGTCCGTCACCTCGTTCGTCGACACCAAGGTGGACATCACCTCGCCCGCGACGTCCATCCTCGTGCGCGACGACATCCGCGACGGCGGCGACTTCTCGCAGGACCTGCGCTTCACCTACGATTCACCGGACTCGCCGTTCTCCGGCGTGTTCGGCGTTTATGCCGGCCGCTCCACGATGGGCATCAACTCGAACATCGACGTGCAGAATTTCGCGCTGGTGGGCATGCTGATCGGACAGGGCGCGGACCCGGTCGATGCGGTCAACCTCGTGGACTTCCTGTCCGGCGGCGGCACTCGGACGCCGTATCAGCGGCTGAATGCCGATAACAAGAGCGAATCGATCGCGGCCTATGCCGATGTCCGCTACGATTTCGCCGACAGGTGGACGCTGCTCGCCGGCGGCCGGCTGCTCTACGACAAGGTGTCGAGCAACTATGCCGGCCAGCTGCTCGACGTGACGGATTTCGCGGATTTCGCCGCGTCGATGGACGAGAACACCTCCATCGCCAACACCGCCTTCCTGCCGAAGATCGGCCTCGCCTTCAAGCTGACCGAGGACCAGACGCTGGCGGCGACCGTCAGCCGCGGCTACAGGCCGGGCTTCTCCGAGCTGGTGATCGGCTCGACGGCGATCAACGAGGTCGAGGCCGAGTCGGTGTGGTCCTACGAGCTGGCCTACCGCTCGCGCTGGCTGGACGAGCGGCTGCATCTCAACGCCAACGTCTTCTACAACGACTATCGCAACCAGCAGATCCCGGTCGCGTTCGACTTCCGCTTCCCGTTCCACACCATCACGGTCAACGCAGCGAAATCGCATTCCTACGGCGCGGAGATCGAGGCGCGCTGGAGCGCCTCGCCCAATCTGGAGCTCTTCGCCGGCCTCGGCCTCTTGAAGACCCGCTTCGATGAGGGCATCGACGAGGCCGGCAACAGCCTCGAAGGCAACAGCTTCACCGAGGCGCCGGCCGTGACCGCCTCGCTCGGCGCGATCTGGCGCCACGAAACCGGCTTCTTCGCCGGGGCGGACGTGTCCTATACCGACGGCTACTACAGCAAGGGCAACATCTCCAACACGCCGGCGCAGCTCGTCGACGCGTTCACGCTGGTCAACGCCCAGATCGGCTACGAGACCGAGAACCTGACCTTCACCGCCTTCGCCAAGAACCTGTTCGACGAGCAGTACCTGACCAGCATCTCGTCGGGCGGAACCTACGCCACGATCGGCGACGGCAGGTCGTTCGGCATCCAGGTGACGGGCCGCTTCTGACCCCGATCAATTATCCGAAGCGCGGAAGGCGAATCCGAAGGATCGCGCCGCGCTTCGACCGCCAATGAAAACGGCGGGCCAACCATCCGGTCGGCCCGCCGTTTTCATGTGTCTCACGCGCACGCTTCGGGCGTGCGCGGCATCGGCCTCACGAGCAGCCGCTGGTCGAGCCGCAGGTGTCGCACTTCTCGCAGGTGCCGTTGCGGACCATGGTGAAGTTCTGGCACTCGGTGCACATGTTGCCGGTATAGCCCTGCATCATCGCCTGCACCCGGCGCTCGGCGGCCAGCGCCTTGGCGTCGGAAGCCTCCTTCGCGGCCATTTCGGTGAACAGCTCGTCGGCGGCAGCCTCGAGCTGCTCCTCGATCGCCGCTTCCTCGGCCAGTTCCTTCGCCCGCTCCTCGTAGTCGCGGCGGAAGGCGGTGACGACGCCCGTCTCCGCGTCGAGCTTGCGGGCGGTGGCCGTGCCGATGGCCGTCACCGTCGCGCCGCCGGAGGTGGAGGCGCGCGGCGCGGAACCGGAAGCGCCCTTGGGCTCGCCGCCCGCCGCGCCGCCCGTTCCGGCCACCAGCGTCGGCTTGTAGCCGCGCGTCCAGCCGGTCGAGATCAGGTTGGTCTTGCCCTCCTGAATGCCCTTGCCGAGCGTGGTGTTGGAGAAATCCGACGTGTCGACATGGGCAAGGTCGTGGCGGCCGAGATAGGAGATCGCCAGCTCGCGGAAGACGTAGTCGAGGATCGACGTCGCGTTCTTGACCGCGTCGTTGCCCTGCACGATGCCGGCCGGCTCGAAGCGGGTGAAGGTGAAGGCCTCGACATATTCCTCGAGCGGCACGCCGTATTGCAGGCCGAGCGAGATGGCGATGGCGAAGTTGTTCATCATCGCCCGGAAGGCCGCGCCCTCCTTGTGCATGTCGATGAAGATCTCGCCGAGGCGGCCGTCGCCGAATTCGCCGGTGCGCAGATAGACCTTGTGGCCGCCGATCACCGCCTTCTGGGTGTAGCCCTGGCGGCGGTTCGGCAGCTTCTCGCGGTCGCGCACCACCTTCTCGACGACGCGCTCGACGATCTTCTCCGTCACCTGCGCAACGCGCGCGGCGGCGGGCTGGGCGACCAGCTCCTCGGCGCGCTCGTCGGCCTCGTCCTCGTCGTCGGAGATCAGCGAGGCGTTGAGCGGCTGCGAGAGCTTCGAGCCGTCGCGGTAGAGCGCGTTGGCCTTCAGCGCCAGCTTCCACGACAGCATGTAGGCGCTCTTGCAATCGTCGACGGTCGCCTCGTTCGGCATGTTGATCGTCTTGGAGATGGCGCCCGAGATGAAGGGCTGCGCCGCGGCCATCATGCGGATGTGGCTCTCGACCGACAGGTAGCGCTTGCCGATCTTGCCGCAGGGATTGGCGCAATCGAACACCGGCAGGTGCTCGTCCTTCAGATGGGGCGCGCCCTCGAGGGTCATCGCGCCGCAGACATGGATGTTGGCGGCCTCGATGTCCTTCTTCGAGAAGCCGAGAGCCGGCAGTATCTCGAAGGAGAAGTCGCCAAGCTGCTCGTCGGTGAAGCCGAAGGTCTCCTTCAGCCAGTCGGCGCCGAGCGTCCACTGGTTGAAGATGAACTTGATGTCGAAGGCGGAAGCCGTGGCCGCGTTCAGCGCCTCGATCTTCTCGTCAGTGAAGCCCTTGGCCTTCAGCGAGCCGAGATTGATGCCCGGCGCCTGGTTCAGATTGCCGTGGCCGACGGCATAGGCCTCGATCTCGGCGATCTGGCTTTCCGAATAGCCGAGCGTGCGCAAAGCTTCGGGAACCGCGCGGTTGATGATCTTGAAGTAGCCGCCGCCGGCCAGCTTCTTGAACTTGACCAGCGCGAAGTCAGGCTCGATGCCGGTGGTGTCGCAGTCCATGACGAGGCCGATCGTGCCGGTCGGCGCGATGACCGTGGCCTGCGCGTTGCGGAAGCCGTATTCGGCGCCGAGGTCGATGGCCTTATCCCAAGCGGCGCGGGCGTGCTCGACCAGCTCCTTCTGCCAGACATGGGTCTCGTCGAGCGGCACCGGCGCGACCGACAGCTTCTCGTAACCTTCGCTCTCGCCATAGGCGGCGCGGCGGTGGTTGCGCATCACGCGCAGCATGTGCGGGGCGTTGACCGGGTATTCGGGGAACGCGCCGAGCTCGGACGCCATCTCGGCCGAGGTGGCGTAGGCGACGCCGGTCATCAGCGCGGTCAGCGCCGCGCACAGGCCCCTGCCCTCGTCGGAATTGTAGGGGATGCCGGCGGTCATCAGGAGGCCGCCGATATTGGCGAAGCCGAGGCCGAGCGTGCGGTACTCGTAGGACAGCTTGGCGATCTTCCACGAGGGGAACTGCGCCATCATCACCGAGATTTCCAGCACGACGGTCCACAGCCGGACCGTGTGTTCATAGGCGGCGATGTCGATGGTGCCGTCGCCGTTGCGGTAGGGCAGAAGGTTGATCGAGGCGAGGTTGCAGGCCGTGTCGTCGAGGAACATGTATTCCGAGCACGGGTTCGACGCGCGGATCGGGCCGGCCGCCGGGCAGGTGTGCCAGTCGTTCATCGTCGTGTTGAAGTGAAGGCCCGGATCGGCGCTCGCCCAGGCGGCGTAGCCGATCTTCTCCCACAATTCGCGCGCCTTCAGCGTCTTGTGGACCTTGCCGTCGATGCGGCGGATCAGGTTCCACTCGCCATCCGCTTCCACGGCACGCAGGAAATCGTCCTTGAGCGAGACCGAATTGTTCGAGTTCTGGCCGGAAACGGTGAGATAGGCCTCCGAATCCCAGTCGGTGTCGTAGGTCTTGAACTCGATCGAGGTGTAGCCCTGCTTCGCGAACTGGATGACGCGCTTGACGTAGTTCTCCGGCACCGCGTTCTTCTTGGCGGCGCGGATCTCGCGCTTCAGCGCCGGGTTCATCGCCGGGTCGAAGCAGTCGTCATTGCTGCCTTCGCAGTTGACGCAGGCCTTCATGATCGCGGCGAGGTGCTGCTTGACGATCTTGGAGCCGGTGACGAGGGCGGCGACCTTCTGCTCCTCGTTCACCTTCCAGTCGATATAGGCCTCGATGTCGGGGTGGTCGGCGTCGACGACGACCATCTTGGCGGCGCGGCGGGTGGTGCCGCCCGACTTGATGGCGCCGGCGGCGCGGTCGCCGATCTTGAGGAAGCTCATCAGGCCCGAGGACTTGCCGCCGCCCGACAGCTTCTCGCCCTCGCCGCGCAGGTGGGAGAAGTTGGAGCCGGTGCCGGAGCCGTACTTGAACAGGCGCGCCTCGCGCACCCACAGATCCATGATGCCGCCCTCGTTGACGAGGTCGTCGCCCACGGCCTGGATGAAGCAGGCATGCGGCTGCGGATGCTCGTAGGCCGAGGCCGAACGGGTCAGCTTGCCGGTGAAGGGATCGACGTAATAGTGCCCCTGCCCGGGGCCGTCGATGCCGTAGGCCCAGTGAAGGCCGGTGTTGAACCATTGCGGCGAGTTCGGCGCGACGCGCTGGGTGGCGAGCATGTAGGCGAGCTCGTCGCGGAAGGCGAGCGCGTCCTCCTCGGCCTTGAAATAGCCGCCCTTCCAGCCCCAGTAGGCCCAGGTGCCGGCAAGGCGGTCGAACACCTGCCGCGCGTCGGTTTCCGAGCCGTAACGCTCGTCCTCGGACAGCTCGTCCAGCGCCGCCTCGTCGGCCTCGGACCGCCACAGGAAGGAGGGGACGCCGTTTTCCTCGACCTTCCGCAGGCGCGCGGGCACGCCGGCCTTGCGGAAATATTTCTGCGCCAGGATGTCGGCCGCGACCTGGGAGAACTGCGCCGGCACGTCGATGTCGGCGAGGCGGAAGACCACGGAGCCGTCCGGGTTGCGAATCTCGCTCACCGCCTTGCGGAATTCGATCTCCGCGTAAGGCGACTGCCCTTCCTTCGTGAAACGACGTTCGATGCGCATCTCTTCTCGGTCCCTATCCTAAATATAGTGTCTTTCGGCTGCGGGAACAGCATCCCTCGTCCACGTCCCGTCAGCCCCTGCCCGCCGCATCGCGGCGGCGGAAATTCCCCGTTGCCCGGCATGCCGGCGGGGGCGGTTCCCCGAATCGGCGGCATGAACGCAGGCACCCTCGAAACGCTTGCTCCAACGCGCCTTCCGGCGGAAAGCTTGTCCCGAATGCGCCTTCCGGCGCCCTCGCCGGTGGCGCGTTGCGACACCGGCTAACCACATATCTAGCATTTATCCTGATATAAAACACTAAATATAGTGTTAACAGGAAATTTACGCTAGCCGCCGGACGGCTGGACCGCCCACTCCGAGAGGGCAAAAAAATCCCTCTCCCGGCCGCCGCCACGAGGCGGCCGGACCCTGGTAAACTCGCACAGAGCTGGAAAAAGGCCGAAGGACAGACTTTCCGGCCGCATCCGGAACGCGGACACGAGCGCCATAAAAAGCGACTCGCCATGCCCCGTCAAGAACTCGTTTTGCCGAGAACGACGCCCCCAACATCTTGTGTGCAGGAATGTGGATAGCGGGGAGAATGCGCCGCCGCCTTCCCCATCAGGTGAGGAGGTTGAGCAGCAGGAAAATGACGGCCGCCAGCACCGCCGAGGCGGGCACCGTCGTCACCCAGGCGGTGGCGATGGTCATGACATGGGCGCGGCGCACGAGCCTGCGGCGCGCGATCTCCTCGCGCGAGACCGGCACGTCGTCGATATCGGGATCACCGATCGCCGCGCTGCCGGCTTCGGCCTCGTCATGCCCCTTGCCCTGCTTGCGGGCGGCGCGCGCCTTGTTGCCCTTGCGCTCCAGATAGGCGCGCCGGCGCGGCGAGTTCGCCGTGTACCATTCGCGGAAGAAGCCGACGCCGAACACCGCGCCGACCGCGATGTGGGTGGAGCTGACCGGCAGGCCGAACCACGAGGCGACGATGACGGTGATGGCCGCCGACAGCGCGACGCAAAAGGCGCGCATCGGGTTGAGCTTGGTGATCTGGCCGCCGACCATGCGGATCAGCTTCGGCCCGAACAGGACGAGGCCGAGCGAGATGCCGAAGGCGCCGATGACCATCACCCACAGCGGAATGCCGACGACGGACGACTCCTCGCCGGAGGCCGCATGGACGATGGCGGCGAGCGGGCCGACCGCGTTGGAGACGTCGTTCGCGCCGTGGGCGAAGGACAGGAGCGCCGCGGAGAAGATCAGCGGCAGGCGGAACAGCTTGCGCAGCGACTGGTTGCGGTTCTCGAGCTCGGCCGCCTGCCTCTCGACGCCGATCTTGGCCAGGCCCCAGACCATGACGAAGCAGCCGAGGCCGAGCACGGCGATCTGGAGCCCGGAAATCGAGACGACCCGCTTCAGCCCCTTGGTGGCGAGATAGGCGCCGAAGGCGCCGGCCATCACCGCGATCAGGATCGGCACCCACAGGCGCGCGGCGGCGATCTTGTCGTCGCGGTAGATGATGTTGGCCTTGATGAAGGCGAGGAAGGCGGTGGCGAACAGCGCCCCGAGCATCGGCGAGATCACCCAGCTCGCGGCGATGCCGCCGATCGTCGCCCAGTCGACGGCCGCGAAGCCCGCCGCGGCGATGCCGGCGCCGGCGACGCCGCCGACGACCGAATGCGTGGTCGAGACCGGCGCGCCGATCCATGTCGCGATGTTGATCCACAGGGCAGAGGCGATCACCGCCGCCAGCATCAGGCGGATGAACACCCCCTTGTCGGCGACGGCCGCGGGATCGACGATGCCGCTGGAGATCGTCGTCACCACGTCGGCGCCGGCGATGAGCGCGCCGGCGCTCTCGAACACGGCGGCGATGGCGAGCGCTCCGCCCATCGTCAGCGCCCTGGCGCCGACCGCCGGGCCGACATTGTTGGCGACGTCGTTGGCGCCGATGTTCAGCGCCATATAGCCGCCGATGGCGGCGGCGGCGATGATGATCACCGAGCCCGGCTCGCCCATCACGAACAGCGCGGCGATGATGCCCGACAACGCGAGGAACAGCAGCCCCAGCCCCGGCGCGACCAGCCCGCGGGCGACGAAGCTCGCCGCCTCCTCGACATGGGCGAGCTTCTCGAGATCCTTGTCGAGCGTCTTCTTGCGCGTCTCGGCGGCGAATTCGTTCATCGGCTTTCCCGGAGGGCAGGCTTCGGACCCGCGCGCGCGGCGCGTTTATCCTACCGCTCTAGGCATGCCGGCAAACTATCTCAAGCGGCGAAGGCCGGAAGACATCGTTAGGCGGCAAATTTTCGTGGATTAGTGGCGAAGGACGCGATCAGTTCGCGCAACTCGACCTCGGCGACGAGATCGGCGGCTTCCTGCGGCGTGAACCAGTGGCGCTTGCGCTGCTTGCGCTCCGGCCACTTGTCGGCGACGCTTTCGACCTCGAGCGGGAACACGCGCACCTCGCAGCGGCGGCGCGCGCCGGTCGGCGACACCTTGCCGTAGTAGAAGCGGCCGATCTCGGCGGGCTTGACCGGCCCGGCCACGCCCGCCTCCTCGGCGGCCTCGCGGGCGGCGGCCTCGTGCAGCGGCTCGCTCTTCTCGGGCCAGCCCTTGGGCAGCACCCATCGGCCGGTGCCGCGGCTCGTCACCAGCAGCACCTCGTGGCTTCCCTCGCCGCTCACCCGCCAGGGAAGCGCCGCCACCTGGACGTGCGGCGGCACGCCTCCGAGGAAACGACGGATTCTCTCCCTGAGCAGACTCAGCCTGCTGCGCCCGATCATCATCGGCCTTTCATCCCGAATGAATGGAATTCGAGAATCGAGATTACGCGCAATTATGTGAAGATAAAGGAAAAAATGTGCAATTCCCCGGACAGGGCGGGCGAAACGGCGTCAAGCGCGGCGCATCGGCAAGCCCCGGGCAAGTTTCAGCCGGCTCAGGAGCGATGATCCTCGGAAATCGGCTTCTGGTAGGCGAATCCCATGTCCCACGGGAAATAGATCCAGGTGTCCTGCGAAACCTCGGTGATGAAGGTGTCGATCACAGCCCTGCCCTTGGGCTTGGCGTAGACGGCGGCGAAATGCGCCTTGGGCATCATCGCCCGCACGATCGAGGCGGTCTTGCCGGTATCGGTCAGGTCGTCGATGATCAGGACGCCCGCGCCCTCGTTCTCAAGAAGGGCCGGAACCACCTCCTTCAGGACCTTCAGTTCGCCCTGCTCGGTGTAGTCGTGGTACGAGGCGATGCAGACCGTCTCGATCAGGCGGATGCCGAGCTCGCGCGCGATCACCGCCGCCGGCACCAGCCCGCCGCGCGTGATGCAAACGATGGCCCGCCATTCGGCATTGATGCCGGCCAGCCGCCAGGCGAGCGCGCGCGCGTCGCGGTGGAACTGGTCCCAGGAGACGGGAAAAGCCTTTTCGGGAAGGGACATCGGCGCACTCCGGCTGGTGTGGAATGCAGTTTGGATTAGCCGGAACCGGCGGCCTTTGGCAAGGGCCGCCCGCGCGGCGATCCCGCTTCCCGGCCCGGCCGACTCGCCATAGACTGGCCGGAGGCGCGGCCCGCGCCTCCTCCCTCCGCACGGGAAAGCATTCTTCATGCAGGGCCATCGACCTTCACGAACCGACTGTTCGAGCATCGCGCATAAGGAGGGATTGCAGCACCTGCTCGCATCAGGAGGTACCTTGAAATGAAGCCGTCCGCCCCCGCCCATCGCCTGAAACGGCGCGCAAAGCTGCTTGCGCGCGTGCACGGCATTGCGCTCCACGCCGCGCTCGACCACGTCGCGCGCGAGGAAGGGTTCGCGAGCTGGAGCATGCTCGCCTATCGCCTCAGGGACACGCCCGGCGAAGGCATTGCCGCAGACGCGGTGTTTGCCGGCCTCGTTCCCGGCGATCTCCTGCTGATCGGGGCAAGGCCGGGCCAGGGCAAGACGCTGATGGGGCTGAAGCTGGCGGTCGAGGCGATGCGGGCCGGCCGCCGCAGCGTGTTCTTCTCGCTGGAATACACGCCTCTCGACATGGCCGGGCGCTTCCGCGCCATCGGCGTCGAGCCGGCGCAGTTCGACGCCCGCTTCACCTTCGACGATTCGGACGCGATATGCGCCGGCCATGTCATGGAGACGCTGGCCGACGCGCCCGCCGGGACGTTCGCGGCGATCGACTATCTCCAGCTGCTCGACCAGCGGCGCGACAAGCCGGCGCTCGACGCGCAAATCCGCGCGTTGAGGGCGTTCGCCCGCGCGCGCGGCATCGTCCTCGCCTTCATCAGCCAGATCGACCGCAGCTACGACGCGGCGGCGAAGCCGCTGCCGGATCTCGCCGACGTCAGGCTGCCCAACGCGCTCGACCTGTCGCTTTTCAGCAAGGCGTGCTTCCTCCACGCGGGGCGCATGAGCTTCCAGCCGGTCGGCTAGAGCGGCGGGCGCCCGGAAAAATCCGGGCTGCCGCTCTATCTGTTTGTCTTTGCCGCATTTATGCGACGTCAAGTGATTCCACTTGACTGCAAAATGCCCCAAGCGGGCGTCAGCGCGACATCAGCGTCGCGACGGGCATGGACTGGAGCAGGGTGCGGGTCGCGCCGCCGAAGAAGAACTCCTTCAGGCGTGACTGGCTGTAGGCGCCCATCACCAGAAGGTCGGCGCGCATGTCGGCGATGCGGTTCTCGATCGCCTCGCCCGCGCCGATCCCGGCGGAGAAACCCGCCGAATAGGTGACCTTCGCCCCGTGCCGGGCGAGCGCCGCGGCGATGTCGGCCCCGGCGACCGCCGCGTCCTGGTCGGCGTCGTCGGAGACGTCGAGCGACAGCACCTCCGTCTCCTCGGCGGCGCGGATGAACGGCAGCGCGTCGAAGGCGGCGCGCGCCGCCTGCTGCGAGCCGTTCCAGGCCAGGAGCACCTTGCGGAAGGCGCAGTCGACGGACACCGCGTAGGGAATGAACAGAACCGGGCGGCCGCTCTCGAACAGCAGCGCCTCGACATCGGCGAGAAGGCCGGAATCGGCGTTCGGATCGGCCTGCTGCACCACGATCAGGTCGCAGGCGCGGGCAAGGCCGAGCGCGCTCACCGCGCTGTCGCCCGACACGTTGGTCATCGCGCGCCAGCCGTGCGAGATGCCCTCGCTGCTGCAACGCGCCTCGAACAGGGCGCGGATCTCGGCGCTGCGCTGCTCGTTCGCCTCCTCGCTCGCGGCGATGAAGTCGGTGTCGGGGAACCCCATCGGCGACACGTAGGGCATGGCCATGGCCTCGGCATGGAACCCGATCAGGTGGGCGCCGTAGCGGGCGGCCAGCGGTATGGCGCAGTCGAGCACCCGTTCGGCGTCGGCCCTGGTCTGCAGAACGGCGAGAATCGTCTTGTAAGTCATCTGTGTTTCTCCGAGGGCTCCGGCGTTTCACGCCGCCGACGGGTTCACTGTGCCTTTGGCGGCGCATCCGCTCCTTGACCTTTGTCAATCGCGCATGGTCCCCTGAAGTTCCTCCAATATGGCCGGCATGACAAGCCGCCAGAAGGCCGCAAGACAATGATCTCTGAAATTAACGGGGATCTTGAAATTGCCCGGCCGGCGGCCGACATTGGCCTGACGACGCGAAAAGCCAAAGGACCCGCAAACCGCATGAACGGCCCGCGCATGATCGATCCCTTCGGGCGCGCAATCAGCTACCTGCGCGTCTCGGTGACGGATCGCTGCGACTTCCGCTGCACCTATTGCATGGCGGAGGACATGGCCTTCCTGCCCAAGAAGGACCTGCTCAGCCTCGAGGAGCTGGACCGGCTGTGCAGCGTCTTCATCGAAAAGGGAGTCAGGAAGCTCAGGCTGACCGGCGGCGAGCCGCTGGTGCGCAAAAACGTCATGCACCTCGTGCGCCAGCTTTCGCGCCACCTCGACAGCGGCGCGCTCGACGAACTCACGCTGACGACCAACGGCTCCCAGCTCGCCCGCTTCGCCGACGAGCTCGCCGCGTGCGGGATACGCCGCATCAACGTCTCGCTCGACACGCTCGACCCGCAGAAGTTCCGCACTGTCACCCGCTGGGGCGACCTTGGCAAGGTGATGGCCGGGCTGGACGCGGCGCAGGCGGCGGGGCTGAAGGTCAAGCTCAACGCCGTCGCGCTCAAGGGCTTCAACGAGGACGAGCTGCCGGACATGCTGCGCTGGGCGCACGGCCGCGGCATGGACCTGACCGTCATCGAGACCATGCCGATGGGCGAGATCGACGCCGACCGCACCGACCAGTACCTGCCGCTGTCGACCCTCAGGGCGAGGCTCGAGCGGCAGTTCACCCTTATCGACACCGGCTATCGGACAGGCGGGCCGGCCCGCTATGTCACGGTCGCCGAGACGGGCGGCCGCCTCGGCTTCATCACCCCGATGACCCACAATTTCTGCGAAAGCTGCAACCGCGTGCGGCTGACCTGCACGGGTACGCTCTATATGTGCCTCGGGCAGGAGGACGCGGCGGACCTGCGCGCCGCGCTGCGTTCCTCGGAAGGCAACGAGGCGCTGGCACGCGCCATCGACGAGGCGATCGGGCGCAAGCCGAAGGGCCACGACTTCGTCATCGACCGGAACACGCGCCGGCCTTCCGTCGCGCGCCACATGAGCGTGACCGGCGGCTAGAACGGGGCCGCACGGCGCTTTTTCATGGCATCATGATTCGGGATCGCTGATCCGTTGCGCGAATCCGGGCCACGGCCTAGAGGAACGGTGGACACCGAGCAACTCGACGGACAGGCCAGTGCCCATCTCCTCCAATCTGCGCGCGGCCCTGTTCATGGTCATCGCCATGGCAGGCTTCACGGCCAACGACACCATCATCAAGCAGCTGATGGTGTCGATGGGGCTCGGCCAGGTGATGCTGATCCGCGGCATCTTCGCCACCGCCATGATCTTCATCCTCGCCTGGAACCGCGGCGCGCTGGCGCGGCCGCGGCAGCTGCTGCACCCGACCATGGCGCTGCGCGCGGTGTGCGAGATGATGTCGACCGTGTGCTTTCTCGGCGCGCTCGCCCATATGCCGCTGGCCAACGCATCGGCCGTGCTGCAGGCGCTGCCGCTCGCCGTCACCATGGGCGCGGCGCTGTTCCTCGGCGAACAGGTCGGCTGGCGGCGGTGGCTCGCCATCCTGTTCGGCTTCACCGGAGTCATGATCATCGTCCAGCCGGGGTTCGACGGCTTCTCCGTATACTCGCTTCTCGCGCTCGGCTCCGTGGTCTTCGCCGCCGGGCGCGATCTCATCACCCGGCACATCCCCGGCGACGTGCCGTCGCTGCTCGTCTCGACCATGACGGCGATGATGGTGGCGCTCTTCGGCGGCGTTCTTACGGTGGTTTCGGGCGACTGGGCCCCGGTTTCCACGGGATCGCTCGGCCTCCTGCTGATGACGGCCGTGCTGCTGCTCGTCGGCTACCAGTTCATCATCATGTCGATGCGCGAGGGCGACATCTCCTTCGTCGCGCCCTTCCGCTACACCGCGCTGATCTGGGCGCTGGTGCTCGGCTATCTCGTGTTCGGCGAGGTTCCCGGCTTCGCGATGATCGCCGGCGCGTCGTTCATCGTCCTGTCCGGCCTCTATGCGCTCTATCGCGAGCAGGTCGTCGGCAAGGGCAAGCCGGCCGCCGAAAGCACCAGCCCCAACATGGCGCCGGACGGCCTATGAGGACGGCGCAGCGCATTATCCCGGGCCCGGCGGCCCGCATCCCGGCCGGCCCGGGCCGTACCCTTCTTCCCCGGTCGGGGGGCCGCGCCCGCGCCGCCCGCGGCGAAGGCTGAGGGGCGGCCATGGCCGACTTTCTCGACCGGGCGTCGCCGCCGCACATCCTCACCCTCGTCATAGCGACCTCGGTGTCGGCGCTGGCGACCAACGTGTTCCTGCCCTCGCTGCCCGGCATCGCCCGCCATTTCGAGGCCGACTACGCGCTCGCCCAGCTCACGGTGTCGATCTACCTCGCGGCCACCGCCGTGCTCCAGCTCGGCATCGGCCCTGCCTCGGACCGCTTCGGCCGGCGGCCGGTGATGCTCGTCTGCCTCGGCATCTTCACGCTCGGCTCGCTGGCGGCGATCCTGGCGCCGACCATCGAGCTCCTGCTGGCGGCGCGCATCCTGCAAGCCTTTTCCGCCGCCGGCATGGTGCTCGCCCGCGCCATCGTCCGCGACACGGTGGCCAGCGACCAAGCCGCCAGCCGGATCGGCTACATCACCATGGGCATGGCGATGGTGCCGATGGTCGCGCCGATGATCGGCGGCCTGCTCGACGAGATCTACGACTGGCGGGCCTCCTTCGTGATGATGATCGTCTTCGGGCTGATCGCCTTCCTGCTCGTGTTCCTCGACCTCGGCGAGACCAACCGCAACGCCTCGGCCAGCCTCGCCGCGCAGATGCGCGCCTATCCGGGCCTCATCAGGTCGCTGCCGTTCTGGGGCTATGCGCTCACCGGCGCCTTCTGCATGGCGATGTTCTTCGTCCTCGTCGGCGCCGGGCCGTTCGTCGCGACGGAGCTTCTGGGGCTCCGCCCTTCCGAATACGGCCTCTATTTCGGCATGCTGTCGCTCGGCTACATGATCGGCAACTTCCTATCGGGGCGCTATTCGCGGCAGGTCGGCCTGGACACCATGATGCTGAACGGCAACGTCATGGCGGTGGTCGGCACCGCGCTGGCCTTCGGCCTGTTCTGGTTCGGCCTCGGCAACGCCCTCGCCTTGTTCGGCCCCATGGTGATCGTCGGCATCGGCAACGGCATGACCCTGCCGAACGCCGCCGCCGGCGTGGTCAGCGTGCGCCCCGAGCTCGCCGGCAGCGCCTCCGGCCTCGCCGGGTCGCTGCAGCTCGGTTTCGCGGCGCTTGTGTCGGCCTTCGCCGGCATCGTCGTCACGGTGGAAACCGGCGTCCTCGCCCTGCTCGCCCTGATGCTCGTCGCCGGCTTCGCGGCAATTCTCGTTTCCCTGCCGCTGGCGTATAGAAAAAGCGGATAGAAGCAGCCGAAAGGAGATCGCGCCGATGCCACTCGCGGGCCTTATCCTCGCCGGCGGCCGGTCGAGCCGGATGGGAACGGGCGACAAGGCCCTCGCGATGCTCGCCGGGCAGACGCTGGTCGCGCGCGCGGCCGCGCGCCTTGCGCCGCAGGTCGAGCGCCTGGCGCTGTCGGCCAACGGCGATCCCCGCCGCTACGCCCTGCCCGGCATCGACGTCGTCGCCGACGAGGACGAAAGCCGCTCCGGCCCGCTCGCCGGCATCCTCGCCGGTCTGCGCTGGGCGCAGGCGCTGGGCACCCCGCCGCGCGCGCTCGTCTCGGTGGCCGTCGACACGCCCTTCTTTCCCAAAGACCTCACGGCGCGCCTCGCCGCCGCATCCGGCGGGCCCGGCACCATCGCCGTCGCCGCCTCGCAGGGCGCATGGCACCCGACGGTCGCGCTGTGGCCGCTCGACATCGCCGACGACCTCGCCGCCAGCCTCGCCCGGGGCGAACGCGGCGCCGGCGCGTTCATCGGGCGGCATCCCCATGTCACGGTCGAGTTCCTGGCCATCGGCGGGCGCGATCCATTCTTCAACGTCAACACGCCGTCCGACCTCGCCGAGGCGGAGGCGATCGCGCGGGCCGACATGACGGGCCACGTCATCGGGATCGCCGGATGGAAGAATTCGGGCAAGACCACGCTCACCGTCGGGCTGGTCGCAGAGCTCAGCCGCCGCGGCTGGCGCGTTTCCACGATCAAGCGCGCCCATCACGACGCGGACGTCGAGCATGAGGGCACGGACACCTTCCGCCACCGTCAGGCGGGCGCGAGCGAGGTGATCCTCGCCACCGGCCGCCGCTGGGCGCTGGTCCACGAGTTGCGCGACGAGGAGGAGCCGGCGCTCGACGACCTCCTCGCGCGCCTCGCGCCGTGCGACCTCGTCGTCGTCGAGGGGTTCAAGCGCGGCGGCCACCCCAAGATCGAGACGCGGCGGCGCGAGGCCCGCGACCACGAGCCCCTGCCCGCATCGGCCAATGTCGTCGCCATCGCCGCCGACCATCCGGTCGCTGATGCGGCCGTTCCCGTCTTTGCGCTCGATGCGGTCCCGGCCATCGCCGATTTCGTCGAAAAGGCCGCCGGCCTGCGCTGAAACGCCGGAAGCGCTTTGCCGCACCACCTTATTTGACGATTGCATTCATGCTGAAAACAATGGGAATATCGGATTCAAAGTGCGGCGTGCGACCGCGCTTGAGTTCATCGCCGCGCCCATCGGGAAAGCGGCGGACGCACCAACAGAGAGGAACGACATGCGTATCACGTCACGGGTTTCACTGGTTCTGTCGGCAGCCGCGCTGGCCTTCGGCATCGGCGCCGCCGGGGCGCAGGAGAAGCTCCGCATCGGCACCGAGGGCGCCTATCCGCCCTTCAACAACCTGACTTCCGACGGCCAGCTCGTCGGCTTCGACATCGACATCACCCGCGCCCTTTGCGAGGAGATGAAGGTCGAGTGCGAGTTCGTCACACAGGACTGGGACGGCATCATTCCCGCGCTTCAGGCCAACCGCTTCGACGCCATCGTCGCCTCGATGTCGATCACCGAGGACCGTCTGAAGCAGGTCGACTTCTCCGACCCCTACTACACCAACTCGCTGGTGTTCGTCGCGCCGAAGGCGTCCGACCTGATGCCGGAGAACGCCGACGGCAAGTCGATCGGCGTGCAGGAAGGCACCATCGCCGCGTCTTTCGCCGAGGAGCACTATCCCAACGCCGACGTGAAGGGCTATCCCTCGCAGCTCGAGGCGTGGGCCGATCTCTCCAACGGCCGCCTCGACGCGGTGCTGGCCGATTTCGGCGTCCAGTACGGCTGGCTCGAGGAAGACGGCAAGGAATGCTGCGAGTTCAAGGGCGACGCCGTCAGCAACGACGACAAGATCGCCATCGCCATCCGCAAGGGCGACACCGCGCTTGCCGAGAAGCTGAACGCGGCCATCGCGGCGATCCGCGCCAACGGCAAATATGCCGAGATCAACGCCAAGTACTTCCCGTTCGACATTTTCGGCGAGTGAGCGGGCCGCACCAGCCCCACGGACGGCGGGACAACCCGCCGTCCCGTTTCTGCCGGCCGGATCGAAGCCGGGGAACGGTTTTCTCCACAAGCCTCGTAAAAGAACTAGAGCGCCCGGCGCTTCCGTGACACGGTAGCGGCAAGGGAACTGCCACAACGAACTGCCATATCGGGGAGGCTCGGCCGCCGCTTCCGGCGGGATTTCTCATGGAAGGGATGCTGCAACTCCTCGCCTTCGGGCCGGACGGCTGGGGCGACGAACTGGCCTCGGGCCTCGTCGTCACCGTGTCGCTGGCGCTCGCCACGCTGCCGCTCGGGCTGGCGGCGGGCTTCGCGGTCGCGCTCGCCAAGCAGTCGCCCGAGAAGTCGCTGCGCATGGCGGCGAACATCTACACCACGATCTTCCGCGGCCTGCCGGAGCTGCTGACGCTGTTCCTCGTCTTCTACGGCGCGCAGCTCGGCATCCAGCGTGTCGTCGCCTTCTTCAGCCCCGGGGCCTCGATCGAGATCAATGCCTTCGTCGCCGGCATGGTGGCGCTGGGCGCGGTGTTCTCCGCCTATGCCAGCGAGGTGTTCCTGTCGGCGTTTCGCGCCATTCCGCAGGGCCAGTACGAGGCCGGCCACGCCATCGGCCTGACCAACTGGCAGACGATGCGGCTCGTCATCCTGCCGCAGCTCATCCGCCTCGCCCTGCCGGGCCTGTCCAATTTGTGGCTCATCCTCGTCAAGGACACGGCGCTCGTTTCGGTCATCGGCCTGTCCGACGTCATCCGACAGGCCGGCATCGCCGCGCGCGTCAGCCGCGAGGCGTTCCTGTTCTTCGGCGTCGCCTGCCTGATCTATCTCGGGCTGGCGATCCTGTCCTCGGTCGCCTTCGTCTTCATCGAGCGCTGGGCCGGCAAGACGGAGCCTGCGCGATGAGCGGGGCCTCCGCCAGCCCGCCGCTCGCGGCACAGGAGCGCCCGCCCGAGCCGCCGCGCCGCTGGACGCGCGCGCGCATCGCCGGCCACGCGCTGATGGCGGTGTGGATCGCCGGCGGGCTGGGGCTCGCCGCCTTCCTCTACTCGGCCTACGACCCGGCGCTGTTCGCCCGCTTCGCGCCGAACTACCTGTCGGGCCTCAAGGTCACGCTCTCGCTCGTCGGCCTGTCGATCCTGCTCGGCGCGGCGCTCTCGTTGCCCGTCGCCTGGGCGCGCGGCTCGAAGAACCCGTTCGTCGCCTGGCCGGCCTATGCCTATGTCTATTTCTTCCGTGGCACGCCGCTGCTCGCGCAGGCGTTCCTGATCTATTACGGCATGGGCAGCTTCCGCCCGCAGCTCGAAGCCATCGGCCTGTGGGTGTTTTTCCGCGACGCGTGGTATTGCGCACTGTTCGCCTTCACGCTCAACACCGCCGCCTATCAAGCCGAGATCCTGCGCGGCGCGGTCCAGTCGGTGCCGCGCGGCCAGTGGGAGGGCGCGGCCTCGCTTGGCCTCCCGCGCTGGCTGACGCTGCGCAAGATCGTCCTGCCGCAGGCGCTGATCGTGGCGCTGCGCCCCTACGGCAACGAGATCATCCTGATGATCAAGGGCTCGGCCATCGTCGCCATCATCACCGTGCTCGACCTGATGGGCGAGACGCGGCGGGCCTATTCCCGCACCTTCGATTTCCAGACCTATCTGTGGGCGGCGGTGATCTATCTTGCGATCGTCGAGACGCTGCGCAACATAATCGACTGGATCGAGCGCCGCATCACCGCGCATCTCAAGCGGTGAAGCGGCATACATTCCAAACAGGATCATAAGCGAAGGAGAGCCGTCATGGCGAAGGTTGCATTTCTCGGGCTCGGCGTCATGGGCTATCCGATGGCCGGGCACCTGAAGAGCCGCGGCGGCCACGACGTCACCGTCTACAACCGCACCGCGGCCAAGGCCGACAAGTGGGTGGCCGAGCATGGCGGGCGCGCGGCGAGGACGCCGGCCGAAGCGGCCGAGGGACAGGACTTCGTCTTCTCCTGCGTCGGCAACGACGACGATCTGCGCGCCGTAACGATGGGGCCCGAGGGCGCGTTCGGGGCGATGAAGCGGGGCGCGATCTTCATCGACAACACCACGGCCTCGGCCGAGGTCGCGCGCGAGCTCTGCGACGACGCCAGGGGACGCGGGCTCGGCTTCATCGACGCGCCCGTCTCCGGCGGCCAGGCCGGGGCCGAGAACGGCGTGCTGACCGTGATGTGCGGCGGCGACGAGGCGACCTTCGAAAAGGCGAAGCCGGTGATCCAATCCTTCGCCCGCATGGTCGGGCTGATGGGGCCGGCGGGCGCGGGCCAGCTGACCAAGATGATCAACCAGATCTGCATCGCCGGCCTCGTGCAGGGGCTCTCGGAAGGCATCCATTTCGGCAAGAAGGCCGGGCTCGACATCGAGAAGGTGATCGAGGTGATCTCCAAGGGCGCGGCCGGCTCGTGGCAGATGGAGAACCGCCACAAGACCATGAGCGAGGGCCGCTACGAATTCGGCTTCGCGGTCGACTGGATGCGCAAGGACCTCGGCATCTGCCTCGCCGAGGCCGACCGCAACGGCGCGTCGCTGCCGGTCACGGCGCTGGTCGACCAGTTCTACAAGGACGTGCAGGGAATGGGCGGCAGCCGCTGGGACACCTCCTCGCTGCTGGCGCGACTGGAGCGGTAGGCTCGCGATGGCCGCCGCGGCCGGCCTTTCGTCCGCCTCGACGGCCGCGGAGATCGCGGCGCATATGGAAACGCTGCGCTCGGAAACGAACGTCGCCGGCATGGCGCGCTACGGCATCCGCACCGACACCGCGCTCGGCATCTCCAACCCCGACATGCGGAAGATCGCCCGGCTGGTCGGCCGAGACCACGCCCGCGCGATGGGGCTCTGGCGGACAGGCATCCGCGAGGCGCGGATGCTCGCCCTCTACACGGCCGAGCCCGGCCATCTGACGGCCGACGAGGCGCGGCGATGGGCCGCCGACTTCGCTTCCTGGGAGATCGTCGACGCCGCGGCCGATCTTTTCGTGGAGGCACGGCTGGAAGCGGTGCTGGTGCCGGAATTCGCCGCAGACGAGCGCGAGTTCGTCCGCCGCGCCGCCTTCGCCATGATCGCCGGCGCGGCGGTCCACCTCAAGCGCGAGCCGGACGCCGCCCTCCTCGCCTGGCTGCCGCTGATCGAGCGCCATGCCGGCGACGGCCGCAACTTCGTGAAGAAGGCCGTCAATTGGGCGCTGCGCAACATCGGCAAGCGCAGCATGGCCTGCCACGCCCCGGCGCTCGCGCTGGCCGAAAGGCTCGCCGCCTGCGACGACAGGACGGCGCGGTGGATCGGCAAGGACGCCGCGCGCGAGCTTTCGGACGAGAAGACCCTCGCGCGGGTGAGGCAGAAGACCTGAGCCGCCGCCTTAAGCCGCGCTCGCCCCGCTTTCCTTGTCGAGCACGAGGTAGTCGAGCGGAAGCTGCGTCGTGTTCTTGATCTGCTCCATGGCGAAGGCCGAGGAGACGTCGCGGATCTCGATCCTGGCGATCAGCCGCTTGTAGAAGGCGTCGTAGGCCGCGATGTCGGGCACCACGACCCGCAGCAGATAGTCGACCTCGCCGCTCATGCGGTAGAACTCGACCACCTCCGGGAACTCCTGGATCACCTCGGAGAACCGGCGCAGCCACTCCATCGAGTGGGCGTTGGTGCGGATCGACACGAAGACGTTGACGCGGGTGTTGACCTTGACCGGGTCGAGGATGGCGACGCGGCGCTGGATGACGCCCTCCTCCTCCAGCTTCTGGATGCGGCGCCAGCACGGCGTCGTCGAAAGGCCGACCTTCTTGGCGATGTCGGCAACGGCGAGCGTCGAATCCTCCTGCAACAGGCGAAGAATTTTGCGATCGAGGCGGTCCATTCGGCATCTCCGTAGAATTTCATGCCAATATGGACAGCGCCCGATAGGCCGGCAAGAAATATTTTCCTGTCAGGCGGCAGATTCCGGCGTGCAGAACCTAACCCGGCGGTCCGGCGCGCACTGGTTTTGCGCGCCGGCCGTCTCTCGCCTCACGCCTGTTTCAGGCCGCCGCGCTCGGCCGCGCCGCCAGCGCGGCGTGCCAGCGCCGCACATTGGCGAGCTCCTCGGGCACGGAAATGCGCGCCGGCTTCATGAAGTCGACGGCGATCAGGCCGGTGATGTCGGCGATGGAATAGGCGTCGCCGGCGGCGAACTCGCGTCCCGCCAGCTCGCGGTCGAGCAGGGCGAGGAAATCGAGCGCCTTCGGCTTGTTGGCCTCGCCCCATTCGGCGACCTGCGGCACCTCCCACTCCTTCATCGCCGGGTGCATGTGGCGGAAGGCATGGGCGACCGGCATCAGGAGGTTCAACTCCATGCGGCGCTGCCATTCCTCCACTCTTGCCCGGCCGACCGCGCCGGCGCCGAACAGCGGCGGCTCGGGTTGCACCTCCTCGAAATAGCGGCAGATCGCCACCGACTCGGTGATCACCGTGCCATCGTCGAGCTCGAGCACGGGAAGGCGGCGCAGCGGGTTGCGGTCCGCCACCTCG
This sequence comes from Aquamicrobium sp., assembly GCF_023954335.1. NCBI lineage: Bacteria > Pseudomonadati > Pseudomonadota > Alphaproteobacteria > Hyphomicrobiales > Phyllobacteriaceae > Aquamicrobium > Aquamicrobium sp. The sequence continues at coordinate 2,193,649 of NZ_JAMLIE010000001.1, read as the reverse complement.
GGCGCGCGATGGCCCATCGCCCCCATGTCGACCGGCGCCAGCGGCACCTCGATGCCCTTCTCGGCCAGGAAGACGCGCACCCGGCGCGGATTGGGCGCCTTGCCGCCGTCGAACAGTCTCATGCGAAATCTCCTCTCCCGTCGCGGGGCCATTCCAGCCCCCGTCGACCCAAGGTTATCACCGGAAAGGAGTTTTGGGCGAGCCAGTTCCGCGCCGCGTCGGGCACTGAAGACGATGAATCACGACATCCGCGCAACGTCCTGAAATATTTATTCTTATCGTGTCGTTCTATTGCCGCAATCGTCGCCTAGACACAGCTCATGTGCATGCGGACATTCGTCAGAATCTTGAGGCTTGCCGGGGAAGCACGGTCCTTCGCCCGGGGCGGCTTCCCGTCGAATCCGGAACACCGCACCTGATTCCACCGCTCCGGGACACCCAGCCGAGATTTGCGGTTCATTTCTGCGGCGCCGACGCCGCTTTGATGGAGCGTATGATGTTCTTTTCCCCTAGACCATTTCATCGTCTTACCGAGGTGAAACGGCCTAACTCCTTGTTTTTACGCAATTCCGGACGGAAAAGTGCTTCACACTTTTCCTGGAATTGCTCTGCCCGGCCGTTCTGCCGGGCCTGCAACCGCAACCTGCCGCGCGCCGCCAGCCGCTGCCCCTGGTGCAAGACGCCCTTGCGCGCAGGCGGCCACACCGCGCCCCTTTTTCACGGCGACTTCGCCGAAGCATTCGCGGGAGACGGCCGATGAAGGCGCTACTCCCCTTTCCCCCGCTTGCCGAGCCGGCGGGCGAGATTCTGCACGGCGTCCTGCCGTGGCGCATGGCGCGCAAGTCCGGCCTGCGCATCCTGCTCGTCGGATCCATGGATGGCGAGTGGACGGTACCGGCCGGCGCGCCGGTGGCCGAGCGCGCCTCGTTCCTCTCCGCGGCGCTTCACGCCTTCGAGGAAGCCGGAATCATCGGCGAGATCGACACCGTCCCGCTGCACGGCTCGGCCGATGCCGACCTCCTCGTGTTCGCGATGAAGGTGCGCGGCACGCTCTCGCACTGGAAACGGCAGGGCGAGCGGCAGCGGCGCTGGTTCTCTCCGCAGGAAGCGGCCGGCCTCGTGCGCGACCCCGCCCTCGCCGCCGCGATCCGCGCCTTCGCCGGGGACGCGGGAGCGGAGGATGAAAAGGGCCAGACCCGCGCGGCCGGAACGCCGCAGCCCGCGCAACTCTCTCCTTAAAGCAGGATCAGCCGCCGAACAGGCGGCGCAGCCAGCCCACCATCGGGGAAAGCCAGTCATGGCTTTCCTCGGCAATGCCGCCATGGATGCGCCGCCAGTCCTGCGGCCGCTCGAACGAGCCGGCCCACAGGCCGCGTCCGGCCTGCCGCGCGACCGCTTCTGCGTCGCGGTAATCGCCATAGGCAACCGCCCAGCCGGCCTCGACCATCGCCCGGTTCACCTCGACGCCGCCGGCGGCGCAGGTCGCCAGAACCCGCTCGTAACGGTCGCGCTGCCGGCTTTCGCATGAGACTGCGCGGCCGGCGACGAGCCGCGCCAGCGCCTCGCGGGCCTCGCGCCCGCACGGATAGTCCGCGCCGGCGCGTGTGCAGGTCTGCGTCAGCTCGGGCGCATCGATCCCCTGGAGGCGGACGCGCTCGCCATCGAGGATCAGCGAGTCGCCATCGGCGACCCGCGCCGTGCCGCGCAGCGTCTCGGCCTCGCGCAGCAAAGGGGCGTACGCACCGGCAAGCGCGACCGCGCCGAGGACGACAAGCGCGAGCGCGAGATCGGCGAAGCCGCTCCGGCGCGAGCGGCCCCTCCGCGCCCGCCCCCGCGTCGGCCGGCCTCCCGTCATGGCGTCCTCATCGGGGGAAGGCTCTTTTAATCATTCGCGGCTAGCTTGCATCCACCGGAAGTTTCCCTGCGGAAATGTCGAACCTTTCAATGCCAGAGCAGCGCCCGACCAGCATCGACAAGAACATTGTGGACCGCACAAAGGCGCGCCGCAACAGCGATGTCGCCCGGGCCGTGCGCCGCACGCGCGATCGCCTTTCCGAGCAGGCCGGAACCCCCGTCTACGACCGGGAGCTGCTGAAGCTGCACGCCAATGCGGTGCTCAACACCGCGCTCGCCATCCCGCTGATGGTGCTCGCCGTCTGCATCGCCGGCTTCGCCGCCGGGGTCGGGCCGGACATCGTCGTCTGGGCCTTCGTGACCATGACCTGCTACACCGGGCTCTCGCTGGTGGCGCGCAAGGTCGTGCGCACCGACATGGCCGGGATCGAGACCGACACGATCAAGCGCGCCTTCCTCGCCGCCCATGCGGTCAGCGGGCTCGGCTGGGCCTATTTCGCCTGGCTCGGCTGCGACGAATGCAAGATCGAGCAGTTCATGGTGCTGAAGGCCGTGGTGCTGCTGCTGGTGATGGCCGCGACCGCGATCATGGCCTCGGCGCTGCGCGGCGCGCTGGTCGCCACCTTCGCCGCGCCCGTCGCCGTGTTCGTGTTCCTGCTCGCCGTCTCGCCCGAATGGGAGCCGGTCGACGCGATCATGGTCGGGCTGCTGTTCGTCTCCCTGCCCTTCTTCACCTATGTCGCGGGCCATCTCCATTCCTCGACCGTGATGCTGCTGTCGTTTCGGGCCGAGAAGGACATGCTGATCGCCGAGCTGGAAACGGCGAAGTCGATGTCGGACGAGGCGCGCCGCCGCGCCGAGGAGGCGAACCTCGCCAAGTCGCGCTTCCTCGCGACGATGAGCCACGAATTGCGCACGCCGCTCAACGCCATTCTCGGCTTTTCCGAGGTGATGGCCGGAGAAGTGCTCGGGCCGCTCCAGAACCCGACCTACAAGGAATATGCCGGCGACATCCACGCCTCGGGCAGGCACCTTCTCCATCTCATCAACGAGATCCTCGACCTGTCGCGCATCGAGGCCGGGCGCTACCAGCTCAACGAGGAGCCGGTGACGCTCGAGCATATCGTCGAGGAATGCTGCCACCTGATGGAGCTGAAGGCGCGCAACAAGGACATCCGCATCGTGCAGGAGTTCGAGCCGAATCTGCCGCGCCTGTTCGCCGACGAGCGCTCGCTGCGGCAGATCACGCTCAACCTTCTGTCGAACGCGGTCAAGTTCGCGCCGAGCGGCAGCGACGTCCGGGTGCGCATCGGCTGGACGGCCGGCGGCGGCCAGTACGTCTCGATCAAGGACAACGGCCCCGGCATACCCGAGGAAGAGATTCCGGTCGTGCTCTCGGCCTTTGGGCAAGGGTCGATCGCGATCAAGAGCGCCGAGGAGGGAACCGGCCTCGGCCTGCCCATCGTCCAGGGCCTGCTCGCGCTGCATGGCGGCGAGTTCAAGCTCAACTCGCGGCTGCGCGAGGGAACCGAGGCCATCGCCATCTTCCCGCCGCAGCGGGTGATGGAGGAGCTGCCGCTCGTGCCGCAGACGCGGGCCCCGGCGGCAACGGGCGGTTACCGGCGCTCGGCCTGACCTTTTCTCAGCTTCCGGCTTTCTCGGCCAGCCTCGCCAGCTGCGTCATCACCACGGCCGCGCCCGACAGGCGCTTTTCCGGGGTCGGCCAGTCGCGCATCAGGACGAGCGACTGGTCGGGCCTGATCTTGGCGAGCGCGCCCTGCTCGGCGATGTAGCGCACCAGCCCGGCCGGCTCGGGAAAGGCGCGGTTGCGGAACTGGATGACCACGCCCTTCGGCCCGGCGTCGAGTTTTTCCACGTTGGCCTTGCGGCACAGCGCCTTGATGAACACCACTTTCAGGAGGTGGTCGACCTCCGGCGGCAGCGGGCCGAAGCGGTCGATCAGCTCGGCGCCGAAGCCGTCGATCTCCTGCGGCGTCTGAAGGTCCGCCAGCCGCCGGTAGAGGCCGAGGCGAAGCTGGAGGTCCGGCACGTAGCTTTCGGGGATCATCACGGCGGTGCCGATGGTGATCTGCGGCGACCAGCTTCCGTCCGCCGCCTCGCCGGTGCCGCGCAGTTCCGCCACCGCCTCCTCCAGCATCTGCTGGTAGAGCTCGAAGCCGACCTCCTTGATATGGCCGGACTGCTCCTCGCCGAGCAAATTGCCGGCGCCGCGGATGTCGAGGTCGTGGCTGGCAAGCTGGAAGCCCGCGCCCAGCGTGTCGAGCGATTGCAGCACCTTCAGCCGCCGCTCGGCGAGCTGCGTCAGCGTCTTGTTGGCCGGCAGCGTGAACAGCGCGTAGGCGCGCAGCTTCGAGCGCCCGACGCGGCCGCGTAATTGGTAGAGCTGGGCAAGGCCGAACATGTCGGCCCGGTGGACGATCATCGTGTTGGCGGTCGGGATGTCGAGGCCGGATTCGACGATGGTGGTCGAGAGCAGCACGTCGTACTGGCCGTCATAGAAGGCGTTCATGATGTCGTCGAGCTCGCCCGCCGCCATCTGGCCATGGGCGGTCGCCACCTTCAGCTCCGGCACCTGTTCCTCGAGGAAGCGCCTGATGTCGGCGAGGTCGGAGATGCGCGGCACCACATAAAAGCTCTGGCCGCCGCGATAGCGCTCGCGCAGCAGCGTCTCGCGGATCACCAGCGGGTCGAAGGGCGAGATGAAGGTGCGCACCGCCATGCGGTCGACCGGGGGCGTGGCGATCAGCGAAAGCTCGCGCACGCCGGTCAGCGCCAGCTGCAGCGTGCGCGGGATCGGGGTCGCCGAGAGCGTCAGCACATGGACGTCGCTCTTCAGCTCCTTCAGCCGCTCCTTGTGCTTGACGCCGAAATGCTGCTCCTCGTCGACGATCAGCAGGCCGAGATTCTTGAAGGTGATCGACGAGCCGAGCAGCGCGTGGGTGCCGACGACGATGTCGACCGTGCCTTCGGCCAGTCCCTTCTTGGTCTCCGCCAGCTCCTTCGTGCCGACGAGGCGCGAGGCCTGCCGGGCGGTGACGGGCAGGCCGGCGAAACGCTGGCTGAAGGTGCGGAAATGCTGGCGGGCGAGCAGCGTGGTCGGCACCACGACCGCGACCTGAAACCCTTCCATGGCGGCGAGAAAGGCGGCGCGCAGCGCGACCTCGGTCTTGCCGAAGCCGACGTCGCCGCAGATCAGCCGGTCCATCGGCCTTCCGGCGGCGAGGTCGTCGTTCACCGCCTCGATGGCCGCGAGCTGGTCGTCGGTCTCGTCATAGGGGAAGCGGGCGGAAAACTCGCCATAGAGCCCGTCGGGCGCGGTGATGACGGGCGCGGGCCGCATCTGCCGCTCGGCCGCCAGCTGGATCAACTGGCCGGCCATTTCGAGCAGCTTGCGCTTCAGCTTGGCCTTGCGCGACTGCCAGGCGACGCCGCCGAGCTTGTCGAGGACCGCCTCGGCCGAATCCGAGCCGTAGCGCGACAGGAGCTCGATGTTCTCGACGGGAAGGAACAGCCGGTCGTCGCCGGCATAGCGGATTTCAAGGCAGTCATGCGGCGCGCCGGCCGCTTCGATGGTCTTCAGCCCGACGAAGCGGCCGATGCCGTGGTCGGCATGGACGACGATGTCGCCGGCCGACAGCGCCGCGACTTCGGCAATGAAATCAGACGCCTTGCGCCGCCTTTTCGCGCGCCGAATCAGGCGGTCGCCCAAGATGTCCTGCTCGGCGACGACGACGAGGTTCTGCGTCTCGAACCCGGCCTCCAGCGGCAGGACCGCGAGCCCCGCCTCGCCCGGCTTCAGCTTCTCCGCTTCGGCGAGCGAGGCGACGCGCTTCAGATTGCCCAGCCCGTGCTCTTCCAGCACCTGCGTCAGCCGGTCGAGCGAGCCTTCGGAAAAGCCGGCGACGAGCACGCGCTTTCCGCCGGCCCTCATATCGGCGACGTGCTTTACCGCGTGATCGAAGACGTTGGCGTTGGGGTCGGCGCGTTCCTCGGCGAAGTTCTTGCCGGCATGGGCGCCGGCGTGGCGCAGCGTCCTGCCGGCGGCCTCCGGCGCGTCGAACGGCGTCAAATCGACGGCGAGCCGTTCTCCGGCCCGCGCCGCCACCTCGTCCGGCGACAGGTAGAGCGTCTCGGGCCGCGCCGGCTTGTAGGGCACGGCCTCGCCCATGCCGGCGGCGGGCTGCCTGGTGCGCGCCTCGTAATGGTCGAGGATCAGCGCGTGGCGCTCGGCGATCGCCTCGCGCGCCAGATGGTCGAAGACGATCGTCGCATCATCCGGCAGGTAGTCGAACAGCGTCTCCAGCCGCTCGTGGAACATCGGCAGCCAATGCTCCATGCCGGCGAAGCGGCGACCTTCGCTGACGGCGGCATAGAGCGCGTCGTCGCGCGAGGGCGCGCCGAACGCCTCGATATAGGCGCGGCGGAAGCGGCTGACGGCCTCGGGCGTCAGCTCGACCTCGCTCATCGGCTTCAGCGACAGTTCGGTGCGCTGGCCTGTGGTGCGCTGGGTCGCCGGGTCGAAGGCGCGGATCGATTCCAGCGAATCGCCGAAGAAATCGAGGCGCAGCGGCTCGCCGCCCGGCGCGTGGATGTCGAGAATGCCGCCGCGCACGGCATATTCGCCGACGTCGCGCACGGTCGAGACCCGCTCGAAGCCGGCGGTGTCGAGCCGCAAGGCCAGCGCCTTCATGTCGATCTGGTTGCCCGGCCGGGCCGTGATCGTCTGGGCGAGAACGGTTTCGGCGGGCGGCATGCGTTGCAGCACGGCGTTGGCGCTGGCGAGGATCACCGCCCGGTGCGGCTTTTCGCGCAGCGCCGCCATGGCGACGAAGGCGTCGAGCCGCCGCGCCGCCGCGTCCGCCCCCGGCGAGACGCGGTCGTAGGGCAGGCAATCCCACGCCGGCAGCTCGAGCACGGGCAGGCCCGGCGCGGCGAAGGCCAGCGTCTCGGCGATGGCCGGCAGGCGCTGGCCGTCGCGCGCGACGAAGATCACCGGCCGCTCGCCCTGCCCGGCGGCGATGGAAGCGAGCGCGAACGCCTCGTAGCCGTCGGCGACGCCGTCGACGACGACAACGCCCTCGGCGGGCAGGCGGATGGGGTCGAGCAGGCTCATGGTCCGGTCAGGCCAGCGGCGCTTCGCGATAGGTGAGTATCTTCGCGAACACCGTGTTGTCGTGGCGGACCGGCACCTTCGCCTCGCCCGTCACCCATTTGAGGATATCGCCGTCCTGCTCGGCCATGAACGCCTCGTAGAGCGCCAGATCCTCCTCGGAAAGGCCGGCGATCTCGCCGTCTGCGAACGAGCCGAGGATGAGGTCGACCTCGCGCATGCCGCGATGCCAGGAGCGGTAGAGCACCTTGCGGCGGCGGTAATCGAGATCGGCGCTGGAACGCTCGCTTCCGGTCATGGTCGGCGACACCCTTGTGGACGAAGGTCGCATATAGCCTCTGGACGGAGCGATGTCAGCCTTTGCGGGCGCGATCGCGCGCAATAGACTGTCGCCATGCGCCCTTCGCTTCTCGACCCGCTGTTCGCGCCCGCCACCACGCTCGACGGCGTCGGCCCGAAGGTGGCCGGGCTGATCGCCAATGTCGTGCCGGCCGACACCGGCGGGCGCGAGGTCCGGATCGGCGATCTCCTGTTCGTCCTGCCGCATGCGGTGATCGACCGACGCCAGCGCTATGCCATCGCCGACGCGCCGGACGGGGCGCTGGTGACGATCGAGGTCACGATAGGGCGCCATCAGCCGGCGCCGCGCGGGCGCGGGTCCGTGCCTTATCGCGTCTTCGCCCATGACGACACGGAGGAGATCGCCCTCACCTTCTTCCACGCCAAGGGCGAGTGGCTGCAAAAGGCGCTGCCCGAGGGCGAGCGGATGCTGGTCTCCGGCAGGCTCGAATGGTTCAACGGCCGCCCGTCGATGGTCCATCCCGACCATATGGTGCCCGTCGCCCGCGCCGACGAATTGCCGGCGCTGGAGCCGGTCTATCCGCTGACGGCGGGGCTTTCGGCCAAGGTGCTGCGCCGCGCGATCCTCGGCGCGGTGGCGCGCCTGCCCGACCTGCCGGAATGGCTCGACCCGGAGCTGATCCGCCGGCGCAGCTTTCCGGCGCTGCGCATGGCGCTTCACCGCCTGCACGAGCCGTCCGACCCGCTCGACATCGACCCGGATTCCGCCGCGTGGCGCAGGCTCGCCTATGACGAGCTGCTGGCCGGGCAGCTCGCGCTGGCGCTGGTGCGCGCGAAGCTGCGCCATGTCCCGGGCCGGCCGCTCACCGGCGACGGCAGCCTGGAAGCCGCGATCCGCGCCGCGCTGCCCTATTCGCTGACCGGGGCGCAGGAGCAGGCGCTCAGCGAAATCCATGCCGACCTCGCCTCGGAAAAGCGCATGCTGCGGCTGCTTCAGGGCGATGTCGGCTCGGGCAAGACCGTGGTGGCGCTGCTCGCCATGGCGCGGGCGGCCGAGGCCGGCGGCCAGTCGGCGCTGATGGCCCCGACCGAAATCCTCGCCCGCCAGCACCTCGCCACCATCGCGCCGCTCGCGGCGCGCGCCGGCCTGCGCGCCGCCGTGCTGACCGGGCGCGAGAAGGGCAAGGAGCGCGCGCAGATCCTCGAAGGGCTGGCGGCGGGCGAAATCCACATCGTGCTCGGCACCCACGCCCTGTTCCAGGAGGGGGTGGAATACAAAAACCTTGCGCTCGCCATCGTCGACGAGCAGCACCGCTTCGGCGTCCACCAACGCCTCGCCATGACCGCCAAGGGCATCGCCCCGGACATGCTGGTGATGACGGCGACGCCGATCCCACGCACGCTGGTACTGACCGCCTTCGGCGATATGGACGTTTCGCGCCTGACCGAGAAGCCGGCCGGCCGCCAGCCGATCCAGACCGTGACGCTGCCGCTGGAGCGGCTGCCCGGCCTCGTCGAGCGCCTGCGCCATGCCGTCGCCGAGGGGCAGAAGGTCTACTGGATCTGCCCGCTGGTCGAGGAATCGGAAGAGGTCAAGCTGATGTCGGCCGAGGACCGCTTCGCCTCGCTCAAGCCGGTCTTCGGCGACGCGCTCGGCCTCATCCACGGCCGCATGGCCGGCCGCGACAAGGACGAGGCGATGCGCGCCTTCAAGGACGGCGAAACGCGCATCCTCGTCGGCACAACGGTGATCGAGGTCGGCGTCGACGTGCCGGATGCGACCATCATCGTCATCGAGCATGCCGAACGCTTCGGCCTCGCCCAGCTCCACCAGTTGCGCGGGCGGGTCGGGCGCGGGGCGAAGGCGTCGTCCTGCGTGCTGCTCTACAAGGAGCCGCTCGGGCTGGTGGCGAAGCAGCGCCTTTCGGTGATGCGCGAGACCGAGGACGGCTTCCGCATTTCCGAGGAGGATCTGAAGCTGCGCGGCGAGGGAGAGCTGCTCGGCACGCGCCAGTCCGGCACGCCGGGCTTTCGCGTCGCCCGGCTGGAGCGGCACGGCGACCTCCTTGAGATCGCCCGCGACGACGCAAGGCTGGTGCTGGAGCGCGACCCGGAACTTTCTTCGCCGCGCGGCGAGGCCTTGCGGATGCTGCTCTACCTCCACGGCCGCGACGACGCGATCCGGCTGCTGCGGGCGGGGTAGAGTTGTCCGGCTACGGCGCGCTGTCCCCTCACCGGCCCTTCGGGCCACCTCTCCCCGGAGGGGAGAGGAAAAAGGGGGAGGTTGCGGCCGGCTTTCCTCTCCCCTCCGGGGAGAGGTGGCGAGCGCAGCGAGCCGGTGAGGGATAGCGCCGAGGCTCCCGAAAGAAGCGCCCTACTCCACCGTCACCGATTTCGCCAGATTGCGCGGCTGGTCGACATCCGTGCCCATGAAGACGGCGGTGTAGTAGGCGAGCATCTGGATCGGCAGCGCGTGGACGATGGGGGCGGCGATCTCGGGCGCGTCGGGCACGATGATGGTGTCGAGCGTCTCGACGGTGGCATGCCTCGCCCCTTCGGCGTCGGTGATGAGGATGATCTTGCCGCCGCGCGCCGCCACTTCCTGCATGTTCGACACGGTCTTGTCGAAGATGCGGTCGTGCGGGGCGATGACGATCACCGGCATCTTCTCGTCGATCAGGGCGATGGGCCCGTGCTTCAGCTCGCCCGCCGCATAGCCCTCGGCGTGGATGTAGGAGATTTCCTTGAGCTTCAGCGCGCCCTCGAGCGCCAGCGGATAGGAGGTGTCGCGGCCGAGATAGAGCACGTCCTTGTAATGGGACAATTCGCGCGCCAGCTTCTCGATCTGGGGGGCGAGCTTCAGCGCCTGGTTGATGAGCTTCGGCGTCTCGGAAAGCTGGCGCACCAGCGCGGCCTCGCCCTCGCGGGTGATGGTGCCGCGCGCCGCGGCGGCGCGCACGGCGAGCGAGGCGAGCACGGACAGCTGGCAGGTGAACGCCTTGGTCGAGGCGACGCCGATCTCGGGGCCGGCGAGCGTCGGGAAGATGCCGTCGGATTCGCGGGCGATGGTCGATTCGCGCACGTTGACGATGGCCGAGATAGGCACGCCCTCGCGCCGGCAGTAGCGCAGCGAGGCGAGCGTGTCGGCGGTCTCGCCCGACTGCGAAATGAACAGCGCCGCGCTTTTCTGCGACAGCGGCATCTCGCGGTAGCGGAACTCGGAGGCGACATCGATGTCGACCGGCAGCCGCGCGTAGCGCTCGAACCAGTATTTGCCGACGAGGCCGGCGAGATAGGCCGTGCCGCAGGCCGAGACCGACAGCCGGTCTATTGCCGCGAAATCGAACGGCGTCTCGAAGGGCTTGGCCGCGCCGGTGGTGAAGTCGAGATAGTGCGCCAGCGTGTGCGAGACGACTTCCGGCTGCTCATGGATCTCCTTTTCCATGAAATGCCGGTAATTGCCCTTGTCGACCAGATAGGAGGTGCCGACCGACTGGCGCTTCTGCCGCTCGACGCGGTTGCCGTCGATGTCGAAGATCTCCATGCCGTCGCGATGGATCACCGCCCAGTCGCCGTCCTCCAGATAGGTGATGGCGTTGGTGAAGGGCGCGAGCGCGATGGCGTCGGAGCCGAGATACATCTCGCCCTCGCCATGGCCGACGGCGAGCGGCGGGCCGTTGCGCGCGCCGATGATCAGGTCCTCCTCGCCGCGGAACATGATGGCGAGCGCGAATGCGCCTTCGAGCTCTCTCAGGGCGGCATGGGCGGCCTCGACCGGGGGGAGCCCCTTCTTCAGCTCGCGGGTGACGAGATGGGCGACGACCTCGGTGTCGGTCTGCGAGGAGAATTCGTAGCCGTCGGCGATCAGCGCGGCGCGCAGCTCGGCGAAATTCTCGATGATGCCGTTATGGACGATGGCGACGTCGCCGGAAAAATGCGGGTGGGCGTTGGTCTCGTTCGGCACGCCGTGGGTCGCCCAGCGGGTGTGGCCGATGCCGATGGTGCCGTCGAGCGGCTCGTCAAGCAGCCGGCGTTCCAGATTGACCAGCTTGCCCTCCGCGCGGCGGCGGCCGAGCCGGCCATGGTCGATGGTGGCGACGCCGGCGGAATCGTAGCCGCGATATTCGAGCCGCTTCAGCGCATCGACGATGAGCGGCGCAACGGGCGCGCGCCCGACAATTCCGACAATCCCGCACATGGCTCAGCCCAGTCCTTCCGCTCGTTGCGCCGCATACGTAGTCGCCCGACGATTGTGGCGAAAATCACATATGGTTTCCGCACATATCGGCACGAACGACGCCGGCGACCATCCTTACGCGAAAGGGGTTAATGTCCCTTTCCGCCCAGCTTCTCACGAAGGCGGCGGCCGAGGTCGGGCTTGTTCTCCTGCCGGGCGCGGCCGAAGGCGAGCGCGTCGTCGGGAACGTCCTTCGTCACCACCGAGCCGGATGCGACATAGGCCCCCGCGCCGACGCTGACCGGCGCGACGAGCGACGAGTTCGAGCCGATGAACGCCCCTGCACCGATCTCGGTGTGGTGCTTGGAGAAGCCGTCATAGTTGCAGGTGATGGTGCCGGCGCCGATATTGGCCCCCGCGCCGATGCGCGCGTCGCCGATATAGGTCAGGTGGTTGACCTTGGCCCCCTCCTCGATCACCGCCTTCTTGACCTCGCAGAAATTGCCGACCTTGGCCTTGCGGCCGAGTGTCGCGCCGGGCCGCAGCCGCGCGAACGGGCCGACCTCGGCATTCTCGCCGACGGCCGCGCCTTCCAGATGCGAGAAGGCGCGGATGCGCGCGCCGGCGGCGACGGTTACGCCGGGGCCGAACACCACGTTCGGCTCGATCACCGCGTCCGGCTCGATCTCGGTGTCATGGCAAAGATGCACCGTCTCGGGCGCGTGCATGGTCACGCCGGCCAGCATCAGCGCGCGGCGGCGGCGGCCCTGCCAGACGCCTTCGGCCTCGGCGAGCTCGAGCCGCGTGTTGATGCCGAGCAGGCTCTCATAGGGCGCTTCGGTGGCGCGCACGGAAAGGCCGCGGGCGGCGGCGATCTCGACGATGTCGGTCAGGTAATATTCGCCCTTGGCGTTGGCGTTGCCGACCGCGTCGAGCAGCGACAGCGCGTGGCGGCCGGCGACCGCCATCAGCCCGCCATTGCAGAAGGTGACCGCCCGCTCGGTCTCGCTCGCGTCCTTGTGCTCGCGGATGGCGACGAGCGCGCCGTCCTTCATCAAGAGCCGGCCGTAGCCGGTGGGATCAGGCGCGTGAAAGCCCATCACCACCACGTCCGCGCCTTCCGCCAGCCCCGCGCGCAGTTCGGCCAGCGATTGCGGCTCGATCAGCGGCGTGTCGCCGAACAGGATCAGGACGTCGTCATAGCCTCTGGCGATCTTCTGGCGCGCCGCGAGCACGGCATGGGCGGTGCCGAGCCGCTCGCTCTGGACGAAGGCTTCCGCCTCCGGCGCGAAGGGCTCGACCGCCTTCCTGACCTTCTCGGCCTCGCGGCCGACGACCAGCGCGACATCGACGCCCGGCTCACGCCGCGCCGCCTTGACCACATGGCCGACAAGCGACAGGCCCGCCACCTCGTGCAGCACCTTGGGCAGCGCGCTCTTCATGCGCGTGCCCTCGCCGGCGGCAAGGATGACGGTGAGGCAGCTTCTTTCGCTCATGATCGGTTCCTAAGGGGGTCGGTTCCTCGGGGGAAATCTGCGGGTTCGGCGCCCGGTCTGGTATCATTCTTTCGCGGTTCGCGCTACGCGCGCGCCGCGTCGACGATCCTGAACTGGACCGAGCGCGCGCCGTTCCACCAGTTGGACGAGAGGTGGCCGGCGACGTGCACCGTGCCGCCGCGATTGGCGAACAGGAAGTCGCCGAGCGCGGTTTCCGTCGCGCGGAACGCCATCGCCTGTATCCGCCCGCCCGCCTGCGAGCGCAGGTCGGCGCGCAGATGGTTCGCGCCCACCGGCCGCAGGTCGGCGAGCGTGTGGCGCGGCAGGACCAGCAGCGGCTGGGCATGGCCGGAGCCGTAGGGGCCGGCGCTGTCGATCAGGTCGAGCAGGTCGAAGGTCGCGCCCTCGGCCGAGAGCGCGGCGTCGATCTCCAGCATCTCCTCGGCGCGCAGGCGCGCGACCTCGCCGGCCGCCCATTCCTCGAAGAAGGCGCGCAGATCGCCGAGGCGCGCCCGCTCGACCGTGATGCCAGCCGCCATGGCGTGGCCGCCGCCCTTGACGATCAGCCCGCGCGCTGCCGCCTCGCGCACCATGCGCCCGAGGTCGAAGCCGGGGATCGAGCGGCCCGAGCCGGTGCCGGTGCCGTTCGGGTTGAAGGCGATGGCGAAGGCCGGGCGGCGGGCGTGCTCCTTCAGCCGCGCCGCGATCAGCCCGACGATGCCGGGATGCCAGCCCTCACTGGCGGTGACGATGACGGCCGGCCCGCCCCCGGCGGCCAGCTCCGCGTCGGTCTCGGCGCGGGCTTGGGCCAACATTTCCTGCTCCATCGCCTGGCGCTCGCCGTTCAGCCGGTCGAGCGTCTCGGCGATGTCTCCCGCCTCGACCGGGTCGTCGGTGGCGAGCAGCCGGCTGCCGAGCGCGGCGTCGCCGATGCGCCCGCCGGCATTGATGCGCGGGCCGAGCACGAAGCCGAGATGGAAGGTGGACAGCGGCTCGCCGATGCGCGCGGCACGCGCCAGCGCCGCGATGCCTTGATTGCCCATGCGGCGCATCGCCTGCAGTCCCTTGACGACGAAGGCGCGATTGACGCCCGAGAGCGGCACCACGTCGCACACCGTCGCCAGCGCCACGAGGTCGAGCCAGCCGAGGAGGTCCGGCGGCGGCGTGGCGAAGCCGCGCTCGCGCAACACGCCGACCGTGCGCACCAGCGCGAGGAAGACGACGCCGGCGGCGCACAGATGCCCCTGCCCCGACAGGTCGTCGTCGCGGTTGGGATTGACCACCGCGACCGCCTCCGGCAGCGCCCCGCCGACCTGGTGATGGTCGAGCACGACCACCTGCGCGCCCGCCTCGTTGGCGGCGGCGATGGCAGCGGCGCTGTTGGTGCCGCAGTCGACGGTGACGATCAGCTTCGCCCCGCGCGACACGAGCTCGCGCATGGCGTCGGGGTTGGGGCCGTAGCCCTCGAACACCCGGTCGGGAATGTAGATTTCGCTCTCCACGCCATAATGGGCGAGGAAGCGCTTCATCAGCGCCGAGGAGGCAGCGCCGTCGACGTCGTAGTCGCCGAAGATCGCCACCCTTTCGCGCCGCGCCACCGCGTCGGCGATGCGGGCCGCGGCCTTGTCCATGTCGGTCAGCGAGCGCGGATCGGGCAACAGGTCGCGGATGGTGGGGTCGAGGAAGCGCGGCGCGTCGTCCTGGCCGACGCCGCGCCCGGCCATGACGCGGGCGACGATATCGGGGATGCCGTGGTTCTGGGCGATGGCGAGCGCGGCGTTCTCGCCGCGCGCGTCGAGCCGGTGCGCCCAGGCGAGCCCGGTCGCGGATTGCTTCACGTCGAGAAAGAATCGCCTGTCGCTCATCGCCCCCGATACCTAGCACACCGAGAGATAGGCGTTCGGACGGCGTGTTCCAGAGGCCCGGCTGCGCTGCCCCTCACCTGCCTGCCGGCATCCTCTCCCCGTGAACGGGGAGAGGAGGAACTGCCGCAACCTCGCCGCTTCCCCTTCTCCCCGTTCATGGGGAGAAGGTGCCCGAAGGGCGGATGAGGGGCGGCGCGATCTTCTCAGAACTTGTCGAGGTCCTGGTGGCGGGCCTTGATCTCGCGCACCGTGCGCGAGGACGAGCGCATGACGATGGTGTGGGTCTGGATCATGTCGCGGCCGAACTTGACGCCCGACAGCATGTTGCCGTCGGTGACGCCGGTGGCGGCGAACAGCACGTCGCCGCGCGCCATCTCCTCCATGGTGTAGACCTTGTTGGGGTCGGAGATGCCCATCTTGGCGGCGCGGGCGATCTTCTCCTCGCTGTTGAGCTGGAGGCGGCCCTGCATCTGGCCGCCGATGCAGCGCAGCGCGGCCGCGGCGAGGACGCCCTCGGGCGCGCCGCCGGTGCCCATGTAGATGTCGATGCCGGTCTCGGCCGGGTCGGTGGTGTGGATGACGCCGGCGACGTCGCCGTCGCCGATCAGGCGGATCGCCGCGCCGGTGGCGCGCACCGCCTCGATCAGGCGCGCGTGGCGCGGCCGGTCGAGGATGCAGGCGGTGATCTCGTTGACCGGAACGCCCTTGGCCTTTGCGAGGTTCTGGATGTTCTCCTGCGCCGGGGCGTCGATGTCGACGACGCCGGCCGGATAGCCGGGGCCGACCGCGATCTTGTCCATGTAGACGTCCGGCGCGTAGAGCAGGCTCCCCTTCTCGGCGATGGCGATGACGGCCAGCGAGTTCGGCAGGTTCTTGGCGCAGATCGTCGTGCCCTCGAGCGGGTCGAGCGCGATGTCGACGGCGGGCCCCTCGCCGGTGCCAACCTCCTCGCCGATATAGAGCATCGGCGCCTCGTCGCGCTCGCCCTCGCCGATGACGACGGTGCCCTTGATCGGCAGGCGGTTCAGCTCGGCACGCATGGCGTCGACCGCCGCCTGGTCCGCGGCCTTCTCGTCGCCGCGCCCGCGCAGGCGCGCGGCGGCAACGGCCGCGCGCTCGGTGACGCGCACGAGTTCGAGCGTCAGGATGCGATCAAGACCAGAGTGAGCGAGACCGGACGGGGCGGCTTTGGACATGATACTATCGAACCTTATGAAAGATCAGCGGGTTGCCTGCGCAACTGCGCCCCTTTTGTCAAAGAGGCGCAATGCCCGCAAGGGCGATTCGGCGCTCGCCACAAGATCAATCGATTGAATGACAGGCGATTGAACGGCGGGACTGCGCCGTCAGCCGGCGCGCTCGATGCGGATGACCTGCGGCTTGGTCGTCAGGTGGCCGTCCTCGGTGATGCCCTCGACCGCCTTGCGCACCGCCGCTTCCGTCGTCTCGGCGGTGACGAGGATGACCGTCTTTTCCGCCTCGCCATTGTCGCCGTCGGCGTGCTGGACGATGGATTGCAGCGAGATGCCGTTGGCGGCCATGCGCCCGGCGATGGCGGCGAAGACGCCGATGCGGTCGTGGACGGTCAGGCGGATGAAGTAGCCGCCCTCATGGCTGCGCATCGGCGCGCGCACGTAAGGGGCCAGCTCGTCCGCCGGGCGGCCGAAGACCGGGCCGTGCTGGAAGCCGGGCCGGCTCTTGGCAATGTCGGCGATGTCGCCGATCACGGCCGAGGCGGTGGCGTTGCCGCCGGCGCCTGGGCCGGACAAGAGGAGCTCGCCGACGATGTCGGTCTCGATCGCCACCGCGTTGGTGACGCCGTTGACCTGGGCGATGACGGAGGCGGTCGGCACCATGGTCGGGTGGACGCGCTGCTCGATGCCGCCCTCGGTGCGCTGGGCGACGCCGAGGAGCTTGATGCGGTAGCCGAGCTCGCTCGCCGCGCGGATGTCGGCCTGCGTGATGTTGGAGATGCCTTCGAGATAGATGTCGTCGGGCGCGATGCGGCTGCCGAAGGCGAGGCTCGTCAGGATAGCGAGCTTGTGAGCGGTGTCGTAGCCCTCGATGTCGAAGGTCGGGTCGGCCTCGGCATAGCCGAGGCGCTGGGCGTCCTTCAGGCACTCCTCGAAGGTCAGCCCCTCGGCGCCCATCCGCGTCAGGATGTAGTTGCAGGTGCCGTTGAGGATGCCGAAGACGCGGCTGACCGTGTTCCCGGCCAGCGCCTCGCGCATGGTCTTGATCACCGGGATGCCGCCGGCAACCGCCGCCTCGTAGTTGAGCAGCACGCCGTTCTTCTCGGCGATGGCGGCCAGCTCCAGCCCGTGGCGGGCGAGCAGCGCCTTGTTGGCGGTGACGACGTGGCGGCCGGCGTCCAGCGCGGCCTCGACGCAGGCGCGGGCCGGGCCGTCGGCGCCGCCGATCAGCTCGACGAAGACGTCGATGCCGTCGCTCTTCGCCAGCGCGACCGGATCGTCGAACCATGCGGCCTTAGCGAGGTCGACGCCGCGGTCGCGGCTCCGGTCGCGCGCCGAGACGGCGACGACGACGATTTCGCGGCCGCACTGGCGGGTCAATTCCGCGGCCTTGCCGGCCAGCACCTTCACCACCGACGCCCCGACCGTGCCGAGGCCGGCAATTCCCACACGCAACGCTTCGCTCATGCCCCCGGCATTCCCTCTGAAAATCTATCCTTGCAGGCGCGGACGGCCGGCTTCAACGGCGGGCATTCAACGCGATGACGTTGTCGAGCGTGTCGGGCGCGGTGCCGAGGAAGCGCTTGATGTTGCGCGCCGCCTGGCGGATGCGGTGCTCGTTCTCGACCAGCGCGAGGCGGACGTAATCGTCGCCCTGCTCGCCGAAGCCGATGCCCGGCGCGACCGCGACATCCGCCTTCTCGACGAGCAGCTTGGAGAATTCCAGCGAGCCGAGGTGGCGGAACTTTTCCGGGATCTTCGCCCAGGCGAACATGGTGGCCGCCGGCGGCGGCACGTCGAAGCCGGCCTTGCCGAAGGTATCGACCATCACGTCGCGGCGGCGCTTGTAGACGTTGCGCACTTCCGCGATGTCGGCGCCGTCGCCGTTCAGCGCATGGGTCGCAGCGACCTGGATCGGCGTGAAGGCACCGTAGTCTAGGTAGGACTTCACGCGGGTCAGCGCAGCGATCAGCCGCTCGTTGCCGACGGCAAAGCCCATGCGCCAGCCGGGCATGGAGAAGGTCTTCGACATGGAGGTGAACTCCACCGTCACATCAATCGCGCCGGGCACTTCCAGAACGGACGGCGGCGGCGCGTTGTCGTCGAAGTAGATTTCCGAATAGGCAAGGTCGGAGAGCACGATGATGTCGTGCTTCTTCGCGAATGCGATGACGTCCTTGTAGAAATCGAGCGTGGCGACATGCGCCGTCGGGTTCGACGGATAGTTGATGATGAGAGCGAGCGGCTTGGGGATCGAGTGGCGCACGGCGCGCTCGAGCGGCGGGAAGAAGCTTTCGTCCGGCTCGACCGACATGGACCGGATCACGCCGCCGGCCATCAGGAAGCCGAAGGCATGGATCGGATAGGTCGGATTCGGGCAGAGGATGACGTCGCCGGGCGCGGTGATCGCCTGCGCCATGTTGGCAAAGCCTTCCTTGGAGCCGAGGGTCGCGACGACCTGCGTTTCCGGATTCAGCTTCACGCCGAAGCGACGGGCATAATAGGCGGCCTGGGCGCGGCGCAGGCCGGGAATGCCCTTGGACGAGGAATAGCGATGGGTGCGCGGGTCCTGGACCACTTCGCAAAGCTTGTCGACAATCGCCTTGGGCGTCGGCAGGTCGGGGTTGCCCATGCCGAGATCGATGATGTCGGCCCCGTTGGCGCGCGCGGCGGCCTTGAGCCTGTTGACCTGCTCGAAGACGTAGGGCGGAAGCCGGCGAACCTTGTGAAACTCTTCCATAGGGAGAATCCGATTGCGCGTGGGGTTACGGGAGGCCGGCTATACACCCGAATCGGCATCGGGTCGATAGCGCGGCGTGGCGCGCGGCGGCTACTCGCCCCCGATCTCCTTCAGCGTCTCCTCGCCGTGGGTGGCGGCAATCCGGCGGAGCTCGGCCGACCCGTTGCCCGTTCCCGCGCCGCGCGTCTGGCGGGCGAGCGCCTCGCGCTTGGCGCGCAGATCGGCCGTCTCGCTGGCCTTCTCGTCCGGGGTGATCTGCGGCGCGGCGGCAGCGCGCGGCTCGTTGAGGTTGTGATAGGGATCGGCCGCCGGCGCGGGCTCCCGGGCGGACGCGGGCGTCGCAGCATCGTTCGTCCCCGCCAACGCGCCGGACGGCACGGCGTCCTCGATCGTCGCCGTGGCGCATCCCGCCAGAAAAAGGCCGAAAAGCAGCGCGACGCAGCGCATCGTCATCATTTTATCCCGAAGCAAAACTATCGATCGATATTGGACCAACTTCAGGGTTCCATGGTATTGTGTCAACAAAAGGCCGGGGAAAAACCGCCGGCGCGCAGGGAGGATCGACGCGCAGCATGGCCACACGCAAGGAGTCGGGCGCAGCCCGGGATCACGAACAGCCCCATCCGGCCATCGAGCAGTATCTTGTCAAGGATCCTGAGAGCTTCACGCTGAACCTCGCCCGCGCGGTCGAGGAAGCGGGAAAGGCTGCCGCGGCCTGGACCGCGCCGCGCGAGAAGGGCGAGGTGCGCGACGTGATGGCCGAGCCGGCGGCCGACATGGTCAAGACCTTCTCCAAGCTGACCGAATACTGGCTGTCGGAGCCGGCCCGCGCGGTCGAGGCGCAGACACGGCTCTTCTCCGGCTACATGAACGTATGGTCGAACGCCATCCAGCGCGTGGCGGCCGGCGACAAGGAGCAGGACGACGCGATCAAGCCCGACAAGGGCGACAAGCGCTTCCAGGACCCCGAATGGGGCCGCAACGCCTTCTTCGACTTCCTCAAGCAGGCCTATCTCGTCACCTCGCGCTGGGCCGGCGACCTCGTCGAGCACGCGGACGGGCTCGACGACCACACCCGCCACAAGGCGCAGTTCTACGTCAAGCAGATCACGCAGGCGCTGTCTCCGACCAATTTCCTTCTGACCAATCCCGAGCTGTTCCGCGAGACGATGGCGTCGAACGGCGAGAACCTCGTGCGCGGCATGAAGATGCTGGCCGAGGATATCGCCGCCGGCAAGGGCGACCTCAAGCTGCGGCAAGCCGACGCCTCGCGCTTCGAGATCGGCAAGAACATCGCCGTCACGCCGGGCAAGGTCGTCGCCCGCTCCGCGCTCGCCGAGATCATCCAGTACGAGCCGGCGACCAAGGAGGTGCTGAAGCGGCCGCTGCTCATCTGCCCGCCCTGGATCAACAAGTTCTACATCCTCGACCTCAACCCGGCGAAATCCTTCATCAAGTGGGCCGTGGACCAGGGTCACACGGTCTTCGTCATCTCCTGGGTGAACCCGGATGAACGGCATGCGGCCAAGGACTGGGAATCCTACGCCCGTGAGGGCGTCGGCTTCGCGCTCGACACGATCAAGCAGGCGACCGGCGAGGACGAGGTAAACGCCATCGGCTATTGCGTCGGCGGCACGCTGCTCGCGGCGACGCTCGCCCTGCACGGCCAGGAAGGCGACAAACGCATCCGCACGGCGACGCTCTTCACCACGCAGGTCGACTTCACCCATGCCGGCGACCTGAAGGTCTTCGCCGACGAGGAGCAGATCGACCTCATCGAGCGCGGTATGAAGGCGACCGGCTATCTCGACGGCTCGAAGATGGCGACCGCCTTCAACATGCTGCGTGCCTCCGAGCTGATCTGGCCGTACTTCGTCAACAACTACCTGAAGGGCCAGGATCCGATGCCCTTCGACTTGCTATACTGGAATTCAGATTCCACGCGAATGCCCGCCGCCAACCATTCGTTTTATCTGAGGAATTGTTATCTCAACAACACCCTCAGCAAGGGCGAGATGCAGCTCGCCGGCAAAAAGCTGTCGCTGAAGGACGTCAAGATCCCGATCTACAACCTCGCCACCAAGGAGGACCATATCGCGCCGGCGAAATCCGTCTTCGTCGGCAGCAAGTTCTTCGGCGGCAAGGTGACCTATGTGATGGCCGGCTCCGGCCACATCGCCGGCGTCGTCAACCCGCCAGACAAGATGAAATACCAGTACTGGACAGGCGGGCCGGTAAAGGGCGAGTTCGAGGACTGGGTGGAAAAGGCGAAGGAGAACCCCGGCTCCTGGTGGCCGCACTGGCAATCGTGGATCGAAAGCCGAGAAGGCACCCGCGTTCCGGCCCGCAAGGTTGGCGGCGGCAAGATGAAGCCGCTCGCCGACGCGCCGGGCGACTATGTGCGGGTGCGGGTCTGAGGCGAGACGTCTTCGCAGCCGGACGATTCCGTCCTGCTAAAGCGTGTCGCGTCATCCGTTCCGAAGGAGCGTGATCTTCGAGCGCCCGCGCCGCCCCTCATCCGCCCTTCGGGCACCTTCTCCCCGTGAACGGGGAGAAGGGATGTCGGCCGCGACGCCTACATCTTCTTTGCCGCGCTTGCGATTGGCGAAAGCAGGGACAATGTGCTCTCTTCTCCCCGTTCACGGGGAGAAGGTGGCGGCAGCCGGATGAGGGGCGGCGCCAGCGGCACCGGTGATGCACAGGCGCGACACGCGATAGATGGATGGAGTACGCGATTGCGTGCGGAGCCGCGCCTCAGGTTTCGATTCATCGTCCTGACGCATGCCCTTGTCCCGGAATCGGATTTCGCTTTCGGGAGACTTGCCCCTCACCCCTTGTCGGCGCGCTCCAGCAGTGCCAGCAACCCTTCGAGCAGCGCGGTCGGCGACGGCGGGTCGCCGGGGATCGTGAGGTCGACCGGCAGGATGGCCCCTGCCCCGCCCTCGCAGGCATAGCTGCCGGCGAAGACGCCGCCGGTTGCGGCATCGTCGCCCACCGCGACCACCCATTTCGGGTCGGGCATGGCATGAAAAGTCCGCTCCAGCGCTTGGGCCATGTTCTTCGTCACCGGGCCGGTGACGAGCAGCACGTCGGCATGGCGCGGCGAGGCGACGAAGCGGATGCCGAAGCGCTCGATGTCGTAGAAGGCGTTGTTCAACGCGTGGATCTCGAGCTCGGCGTCGTTGCAGGAGCCGGAATCGACGGCGCGGATCGACAGCGAGCGGCCGAGCCGGCGCCGTGCCGCGCCCTCGACCGTCCCGGCAAGCTGGCGTAGCGCATCCGGCGACGGCAGGGGCGGTTTCTCGGTCAATGCCGGCCTTGTCAGGCCTTGGAACAGCAGCTTGCGCATCTAGAGATCGTGCCCTGAATAGGAGCAGTTGAACGACTTGTTGCACAGTGGGAAGTCGGCGACGATGTTGCCCTCTATCGCCGCTTCCAGCAGCGGCCACTGGAACCATGATGGGTCGCGCAGATGGCAGCGCTCGACCGCGCGGTCCGCGCCAAGCCGCAACCAGACCAGCACGTCGCCACGAAAACCCTCGACGACGGCGACGCCTTCGCGCGTCTCGCCGGCAGGCTCGACTGCCGCGCGCACCGGCCCGTCGGGGAGCGAGCCGAGCAGGTGCCCGACCAGCGCGAGGCTCTGCTCGACCTCGCGGATGCGCACCCAGACGCGGGCATTGACGTCGCCTTCCTCGAACACCGGCACCTCGAAGGACAACCGGTCGTAGGGCGCGTAGGCGAAGGCCTTGCGGGCGTCGAAGGCCCGCCCCGAGGCACGCCCGACCGGGCCGCCGGCGGCGAAGCGGCGGGCGAGCTCGGGCTTCAGCGCGCCGGTGGCGACCGTGCGGTCCTGAAGCGAGGTGGTGTTGTCGTAGAGCGCGACGAGCGCGGGAAACTTTTCCCGGATTTCCGCCACCAACGCACGGATGGTCGCCGCGCCCTCGCCCGTCAGGTCGGCGGAAACGCCTCCCGGCACGACAAGGCCGTGCATCAGCCTATGACCGAACGCGGCCTCGGCGGCGCGCAAGGTCCGCTCGCGCAGCACGCCGCAATGGGCGAGCATCAGCGAGAAGGCGGCGTCGTTGCAGATCGCACCGATGTCGCCGAGGTGGTTGGCGAGCCGCTCCATCTCTGCCATCAGCGCGCGCAGATGATGCGCCCGCGCCGGCACCTCCAGCCCGAGCGCGCCTTCGGCTGCCCGGCAGAAGGCAAGCGCATAGGCGACCGCGCTGTCGCCGCTGACATGGCCGGCAAGGGAAACGGCGCGGTCGAGGCTTGCGCCGCGCATCAGCCCCTCGATGCCCTTGTGGGTGTAGCCGAGCCGCGCTTCCAGCCGCACCACGGTCTCGCCATTGACGGTGAAGCGGAAATGGCCGGGCTCGATGACACCGGCATGCACCGGGCCGACGGGGATGACGTGCAGCCCCTCGCCTTCAGCCGGCAGGAAGGCGTAGTCGTCGCCGCCGGCGGCCGGCTCGGCGCGGCCGAGCGGATGGCGCACGCCCCAGCGGCCATGGTCGAGCCACGGCCGCAAGTCCGGCGCGTCCTCCGGCACGAGGCCGAAGAGGTCGTGGATCGCCCGCTCCAGCCGGATCGCCGGCGCATGCAGCCGCCCGACCGAGGGGAAGTCGCCGCCCTCGCAGGCGAGCGACAGCACCGCCATCTCGCCCGGCTCCTCGCGGACATGGACGGCCATATGGACGACCCCGTCGTCGCCCCACAGGCCGAGCAGCGAGAAGCGGCCTGAGGACAGGGCCGAGGCGGCGGCCAACCAGTTGTCGGCGTCGACATCGAGCCGCGGCGCGCCGGAATGACGCTCAGCCAGTCGCCCCGAGATGCCCTGCCAGTCGCGTTCCGTCATCGTCCGCGCCCCCCTAGCCGAGAAGTCCGGCGACATGCCGGAACCAGCCGACCAGCGCCGGCGGCAGGTAGATGCCGGCCGCCAGCACCAGCGCCAGATGCGCGTAGATCGGCATATAGGCGAGCCAGCCGGGCCCATTTCCAGCCGGCCGGTTTTCCGGCGGCTCGCCGAAGGCGATGCCGGTCGCGCGCATCATCAGCGCGCCGAAGGCGACGACGAGGCCGGCGACCAGCGGCACGGCAAGCCACGGCTCGACGGCGAAGGTCGAGGTGACGATCAGGAACTCGCTCATGAACACGCCCATCGGCGGCAGGCCGGCGATCGCCGCGACGCCGACGAGGAAGGCCCAGCCGAGCGCCGGGTGGGTGACGGTCATGCCGGAAATCTCCGTCATCTTCTGCGTGCCCCTGATCTGGGCGATGTGGCCGACGCAATAGAAGATCGCCGACTTGGTCAGGCTGTGCATGACCATGTGCAGCAGGCCGGCGAAATTGGCCAGTGGCCCGCCCATGCCGAAGGCGAAGACGATGATGCCCATATGCTCGATCGAGGAATAGGCGAACAGGCGCTTGATGTCGCGGCGGCGGTAGAGCATGAACGCGGCGAAGACCAGCGAGACGAGCCCCATGCCGATCATCAGCGGGCCGGGCGCGAGCGCCCCGGGGCTGGCGGCGAGCAGGATCTTGAAGCGCAGCACGGCATAGAGCGCGACGTTGAGCAGGAGGCCGGACAGCACCGCCGAGATCGGCGTCGGGCCTTCGGCATGGGCGTCGGGCAGCCACGCATGGAGCGGCGCGAGGCCGACCTTGGTGCCGTAGCCGATCAGCAGGAAGACGAAGGCGAGGTTGAGCAGCCCGGCGTCGAAGCCGGAGGCATTGGCGACCAGCACCGTCCACACCATGGCGTCGTTGCCCTCGCCGACCACGGGCTGCGCCGCCATGTAGACGAGGATGGTGCCGAACAGCGCCAGCGCGATGCCGACCGAGCCGAGGATGAAGTATTTCCACGCCGCCTCCAGCGCCTCATGGGTGCGGTAGAGGCCGACCATCAGCACCGTCGTCAGCGTCGCCAGCTCGACCGCCACCCACATCAGGCCGATATTGTTGGCGACGAAGGCGAGGTTCATGCCGAACAGCATCGTCTGGTACATGGCGTGGTAGAAACGCAAATTCGCCGGCGAGATGCGGCCGCCCTCCAGCTCGTGGCGGATGTAGCCGGCGCTGAACAGGCTGGCGGTGAAGCCGACGAAGGTGTTGAGGACGATGAAGACGATGTTGAGCTCGTCGACGAAGAGGTACTGGCCGGCCTCCCCCTTCCCGCCGGCGAACAGCGACAGCGCGGCGAGGAACGTCATGAAGCTGGCGAGGACGTTGACGCGGGCGGCAGCACGATAGCCTGGCAGAAGCGCGAGCACGGCGGCGGCGATGGCCGGGATCACCAGCACGGCGACGGTGGCGTCGAAGGAAAACCCGCTCATCGCCGCTCTCCGCGAAAATCGTCGAGCGCGCCGACATCGACGGTGTCGAACCGCTCGCGGATGCGGAACAGGACGATGCCGATGACGATGAAGGCGACGAGCACGGAAAAGGCGACGGAAATCTCGACCACCAGCGGCATGCCGCGCGCGCCGGCGGCGGCGAGGACCAGGCCGTTCTCCAGTGACATGAAGCCGACCACCTGGCCGATGGCGTTGCGCCGCGTCACCATCATCAAAAGGCCGAGCAGGACGACGGCGAGCGCCATGGCGAGGTCCTCGCGCGCCAGCGGGTCGGCGTCCGTGGTGACGCGCAGCATGACGACCATGGACAGCGCCACCAGCCCCATGCCGGTCAGCATGGTCAGGCCGGTGCCGACCGCGTTCTCGATGTCGCGATGGATGCCGAGCCGGCGGATGATGCGGTGGAGCGCGAGCGGGATGACGAGCGCCTTGAAGACGAGCGCGACCAGCGCGGTGATGTAGAGATGCGGCGCGCCTTGCGCCCACGCCTGCCAGGCGACCGAGGCGGTCAGCACCAGCGCGTGCAGGGCATAGGTGTTGACGAGGCCGTGGAGCCGGTCCTGGTAGAGCAGCATGAAGGAGACGAGCACCAGCCCGCCGGCCAGCATGTGCGCAATGTCGAAGGCGAGCGCGTCGACCATGGTCAAAGGCTCCGCGACACGAAGAGGAGCAGCGTGCCGAGGAGGCCGAGCATCAGCGCGACGCCGAGGAAATCGGGGACGCGGAACACCCGCATCTTGGCGATCGAGGTCTCGAAGACGGCAAGCAGGAAGCCGCCGGCCGCCAGCTTGGCGAGCCACAGCGCGGTGCCGGCCGCGAACGCCGCGAGGCCCGCGCCGGCCGGGGCGATGCCCCACGGCACGAAGACGCAGGCGATCAGCGAGAGATAAAGGACGAGCTTCAGCATGGCGGCGAGCTCGATCATGGCGAGATGCCGGCCGGAATATTCCAGCACCATCGCCTCGTGGACCATGGTCAGCTCGAGATGGGTGGCGGGGTTGTCGACCGGGATGCGGGCGTTCTCGGCCAATGCCACGATGACGAGCGCGACCAGCGCCATGGCCAGCGAGACGCGCAGGCCGACCTCCGGCGTCGCCAGCACCGCCGAGACGGTGGCGAGCTGGGTCGAGCCGGCGACCAGCGCCAGCGCGAACATGGTCAGCATCATCGCCGGCTCGGCGAAGGACGAGATCATCATCTCGCGCGAGGAGCCGATGCCGCCGAAGGCGGTGCCGATGTCCATGCCGGCAAGGGCGAGGAAGAAGCGCGCCGTGCCCAAAAGCGCGATGATGGCAATGAGGTCGGCGCTCCACGAGAAGACGAGGCCGGCGGCGAAGGTCGGCACCAGCGCCGCGGCCACCCATGTCGCGGCGAAGACGATGTAGGGCGCGGCGCGGAACAGCCACGAGGCGCCTTCCGCCACCACCGCGTCCTTGCGCATCAGGCGCGCGAGGTCGCGATAGGGCTGGATCAGCGAGGGGCCCTGCCGGCGCGTCAGCCGCGCCTTGACCTTGCGCACGAAGCCGGTGACGAGCGGCGCGAGCGCCAGCACCAGCGCCATCTGCGCGCCCTGAACGGCGATGTCGAGGATCATGTCCATAGCGCCAGCACCAGAAGAAGCGCGACGAGGAACAGGAAGACCAGCGTGAGATACCGGCGGATGGTGAGGAACTGCAGCCGGTTCAGCCAGCCGGCCAGCCTGTCGACCGCGCCGGCGAGCGGAACGTATGCACGTTCCCAGATCGGATCATGGATCGTCGTCGCCAGCCGCGCCGGCCGCATGTCGCCGGGCGGCGGCATCGTCACCTCGTCGCGGGCGGCGAACAGCGTCGTGCCGAAGATGCGCCGGAACGGCTGGGCGAAGCCGCCGGCCGAATATTGCGTCGCCGGGTCGGGCACGGGAAAGCCGCAATCCCACGCCGGGGCGCGGCGAAGGCGCCGCGAGGCGAAGCGGTGGATGACCGCGGCCGCGCCGAAGCCGGAAACGGCCATGAACAGGAAGACCAGCAGCCCGTTATAGGACGAGCGGCCTTCGGTGATCGGCACGATGGACAGCCACGGCAGGTCGGCCTGAACCGGCATCGCGCCGCCGACCAGGAGCCGCGTCACCGGCGCGAGCGCGTCGATGACGAAACCGGGCAGGATGCCGGTGAGCAGGCAGAGAAGCGCAAGCATGGCCATCGCGGCCAGCGAGACGCGGTCGACCTCTTTCGCCTCCCCGGCCTCCGGCGAACGCGCCCGGCCGAGGAAGGCGACGCCGAAGGCGCGCACGAAGCAGGCGGCCGCCAGGGCAGCGGCCAGCGCCAGCATGCCGCCGAGCGCCGGCACCGCGATCTTCAGCCCCCAGCCGTCGAGCGCCGGGCTTTGCAGGATCGCCTGGAAGGCCAGCCACTCGGAGATGAAGCCGTTGAGCGGTGGCAAGGCCGAGATGGCCAGCGCGCCGACGAGGAAGAACAGCGCCGTCGCCGGCATGCGGTGGATCAGCCCGCCGAGGCGCTCCATGTCGCGGGTGCCCGTCGCGGTGAGCACCGCGCCCGCGCCGAAGAACAGCAGGCTCTTGAACAGCGCGTGGTTGAGGACGTGGAACAGCGCGGCGGTGAGCGCCAGCGCCGCGGCCCAATCCATCGCGTTGGCGCGGAAGGCGAGCGCGAGGCCGAGGCAGGCGAAGACGATGCCGATATTCTCGATGGTGGAGAAGGCGAGCAGACGCTTCAGGTCCCGCTCCATCAGCGCGTGGAGGATGCCGAGAACGGCGCTGGCGCCGCCGAGCGCGAGCAGGACGAGCGCCGCCCACCAGGCCGGCTCGCCGACGAGGTCGAAGACGATGCGGATGAAGCCGTAGACCGCGACCTTTGTCATGACGCCGCTCATCAGCGCCGAGACGTGGCTGGGCGCGGCCGGGTGGGCGAGCGGCAGCCAGACATGCAGCGGGGCAAGGCCGGCCTTCGACCCCGCGCCGAGCAGCGCCAGCACCAGCGCCAGCGAGGCGGCGAGCGGCGTGCGTGTCGCGTCGCGGATCGCGGCGAAGGAATAGTCGCCGCCCGCGCCGGCCATCAGGCCGAAGGCGAGCAGCAGCGCCATGGTGCCGAAGCTCGCCATCACCAGATAGACGGTGGCGGCGTGCCGGTTTTCGGCCTCGCGGTGATGGGCGAGCACCAGCGCCCACGAAGCGAGCGACATGAACTCCCACGACAACAGGAAGGTGAAGGCGTCGGCGGCGAGGACGACGAGGTTCATGCCGGCAAGGAAGGCCGGATAGAACGGCAGCACCCTGTGCGGCGCCTCCTCGTGGCGGCCATAGCCGAGGCCGTAAAGGCTGGCGGCCGCGCCGCCGAGATTGACGACGGCAAGGAAGAAGGCCGAGAGCGCATCGACGGCGAAGTGTGCCCCGACCCATGGCAGGCCCAGCGGCAGCACGACGGACGACGCGGTATTCGACAACAGCGCCGAGAGAGCGACCGCGAAGCCGGCAAGACAGGCGGCGAGCGAGGCGGCATAGACGACCTGATAAGCCTGCGGCCGGCGCGCCAGCGCGACGGCCAGCGCCGCGATGCCCAGCAGCACGCCCACGACCACCAGCAGCGCCGCGCCCGCCTGCATCACATGCTCCCGCCGGCCCCGTTTTCCCTGAGCCTGACGCCGCGCCCGCCCGACTGGCTGGACGCCCCCTCCCCGATCAGCTCAAGCCCGGCGGCGTCGAGCGCCGCGATCAGCTTGACCAGCGAATCGACATTGCCGCGGATGGTGCCGTCGCTGGCCTCCATGCGCTGGATGGTCGGCACCGACAGGCCCGACAGGTCGGCCAGCCGCCGCTGGTCGATGCCCAGCAAGGCCCGTGCCGCCCGCAACTGCGCCGATGTTATCACGGCTCAATCATCCATCCTGAAGAGCATGACATGGAGTGTTCCATATTCATACTGCATATTCAATGAATGATTGCAATAAGTGATGCTTCAGACATCAGTTATGAACGGAAGCGTCCGCATTCAGCCGAAAACCAGCTTCTGCCCGACATGCAGGGCGAGGCCGGCGAGGCCGCCGATCAGCATGCCGTTGAAGCGGATATATTGCAGGTCGCGGCCGATATTCAGCTCGATCAGCCGGGTGAGCTGGACGATGTCCCAGCTCCTGACCTGATCGGCGATGAAGGCGGAAACGCCGCTCTTCTGGCTCTCGACGAAGGCCGAGAGCGCGATGACGAAGCCGTGGTTCATGTCGGCGCGGATCGCCGGCTCGTCGCGGAGCTGACGGCCGACCTCGGCGAACATGTCGGCCAGGTGCCGGCGGATGAGCGAATCGTCGGAGGCGATATCCTGATCCGCGAAGGCGCGCAGGCCGGCCCAGAAATTCTCCGCCAGCCCGCGCAGCTCCGGCCGGGCGAGCAGGTCGCGCTTCAGCTTCTCGGCCCGTGTCGCATAGGCCGGCGATTCGCGCAGCTCGTGGACGAAGTTCTCGACGAAGCGATCGAACTCGCGCCGCAGCGCGTGGTCGGGATCGGCCTCGGCCTCGGCCAGCAGAGTGCCGGCGGCGGCGGCGAGGCGCTTCACGAGATAGGCGTCGGCCTGGAACATCCGCGCCAGCGACGGCAGCTCCTGCCGGATGCGGTCGCGGATCGCGGCAAGCGTCTCCTCGTCGCGCAGCAGGCCGCCGAAGATCTTCAGGATCTCGTCGAACAGCCGCTGGTGGCGGCGATCCGCGCTGACGGCGGAGAGGAGGTCCGCCGCCAGCGGCGCGAGCTCGACCCTGCCGATCTGGGCCGCGAGGCGCTGGCCGACGAAATCGCGCAGGCCCGAGCCTTGCGCGGCGGCGAGCGCCTGCGGCACGAGCTTGGCAGTGAAGCGGGCAAGGCCGGCGGCGCGGCGCGGATCGGCCAGCCAGTCGGCGACGAGCAGGGCGAAATCGACCTGGCGCAGCTTTTCCCGCACCGGGGCCGGCGCGAGGAAGTTGACCTCGATGAAGCGGCCGAGATTGTCGGCGATGCGATCCTTGTTGCGCGGGATGATCGCCGTGTGCGGGATCGGCAGGCCGAGCGGACGGCGGAACAGGGCGACGACGGCGTACCAGTCGGCCAGCCCGCCGATGGCGGCGGCCTCGGCGAAGGCGGCGACATAGGCAAGCGCCGGCCAGCTTTCCTCGAAGGCGCGAGCCGTCAGGAAGACCGCGACGCACAGCGCCAGCGCAGCAGTCGCCACCGCCTTGGTGCGGCGCAGCGCTGCGAGCTTCTCACGCTCGACGTCGTCGGGCGTGCCGGGTGTAGACCCGCCCGCAAAAGCCGCTTTCATCGCCTGTCCTTTCAGCGTCGCCGATTCCTGCCCGCCAATGTGGGGATCGCAACAGGGTTCGTCACGCGAAAGAACGCTTATTCTAGACCGCCACCGCCGCAAGCGCGGCGAGGAAGCCCGCGCCGGGGCGTGCCGGCAGCGGCGCGGCGGGCTCGAGCTCGATCAGGCCCACCGTCTCGCCCTGGTCGAAGCGCAGGCGCGCCTTGAAGCTGCGCGCCAGCCGCTTCATCGGCTCGTTCTGCGGGTGGGTGGTGACGAGCAGGCGCTCGTAGCCGAAGGCGCGCGCGCTCTCGATCAGGCGGGCGAACAGCAGGCTGCCCAGCCCCTGCCGCTGCAGGTGGCGCTCGACGCTGAAGGCGATCTCGCCGGTCGGCTCGGCATCCTCGGGCCGCTCGTGAAGCTCGGCCGCGCCCAGCACCTCGCCGTCATCGACATAGCCGATGACGATGGTTCCGTCGTTGAAGCAGCGTTCGGCATAGGAAGCGACGAAGGTGTCGCTGGTCGGGCCGTTGAAGCGGTCGCGCCGGCTGTCGGCGTCGAGCCGCAGGAGATGGGCCCTGAACTGGGGAAGTTCCGAATGTCTCAGCAGCCTTATCCTCCCCCTCAGGGGCACGGCCGCATTCTTGGTAACGCTCTGCATGTCGCACTCCTCGCGGGTTCCTCCCCGAGTCGTCGCAACTCGACACAGAGGCTATATTGTGCATTGCAACATGAAATGCAAGGCCATTCGCGGGCCTGCCCGCGGCGGGATGGCGCATCGCCGGGCGCGGCATCGTCAAATAAGTTGAAATTCTTACTCCAGATTTCCTTGCATTCTTCTCTGGAATTGTTCTAAGGTATCGACCATATTGCAGGGACGTTCACGGAATCCGAAAGGCTCGCGCCATGCGGCTTACCCGCCAGACCAATTACGCCATCCGCATCCTGATGTATTGCGCGGCCAATGACGGCCGACTGAGCCGCATCCCCGAGATCGCGGCCGCCTACTCGGTGTCGGAGCTGTTCCTTTTCAAGATCCTCCAGCCGCTGGTCGAGCACAAGCTGGTCGAGACCGTGCGCGGCCGCAACGGCGGCGTCCGCCTCGCCCGCCCCGCCGCCGACATCACCCTTTTCGACGTCGTGCGCGTGACCGAAGAGAATTTCGCCATGGCCGAGTGCTTCGAGAAGGATTCGACCGACTGCCCGCTGGTGGATTCGTGCTCGCTCAACGAGGCGCTGCGCAAGGCGCTCGGCGCGTTCTTCGAGGTGCTGGAAAGCTACTCGATCCACGACCTCGTCAAGGCGCGGCCGCATATGCGCGACCTCCTCGGCCTGACCGACATCCCCGCGCCGCAGGTGATGGCGAGCTGACCCGCCGCCGGGCGCGCTGCCGACCCTTGACCTGCGCCGCAGGCTAAACTAGGGATTTCCGTGCTGCGGGCATGGTGAAATGGTATCACAAAAGCCTTCCAAGCTTTTGGTGCGGGTTCGATTCCCGCTGCCCGCTCCAGCCCCCTCCCCGTTCTGATCAGTCCGGCGCGCGGGCCTTGATCTTCCAGTCGCCCCTGGCCGCATCCGGAAGCAATATCCAGCTCTTTTCGCCGATTTCGGTGCCGCGGCTGGTCCTGTAGGCCGCGATCGTCAGGACGATCAGCGATCCGTCCCGCCTGTGCCGGCACGGAACGATCACCCCGTCGCTGAACTCGACGAGATTCTCGTCCCCGACCTTCTCCTCGGCGATCGTCACCCGGCAACCGGGATAGGCATGGGTGTGGGAAAGCTGGAAGCGCACGTCTTAGCCCTCCATCCTCTGCAGGCGTAGCCGGCAAGCGGCACGGCTTTCGGGATCATATGTCCTTGGCGATGCGCAAGCCATCATAGATGGCGGCGTGGGTGTTGCGGGCGGCGACCGCGTCGCCGATGCGGAACAGCCGGAACGACCCTTCGGGATTGCGGACAAGGGTTTGCGGCTCGCCAGCGATCATCCGGTCGTAGTCGACTTCGCCGAGATTGCTCGAATGCGGCTTCAGCGCGAAATAGAGATCGTCGAGCGGGATCGTCCCGTGGTTGACGACGATCTGGTCGACCAAGCGCCGGCGGGCGACACCGCCATAGTCGCTGCCGAGATGGGCGACGAGCTTGTTGCCGTCGCGCTGCGCCCGTTCCAGCCGCCACGTGACGGTGAAGGTGACGTCGCGCTTCTGGAGCGAACGCATGTAGGGCACGAGGTTCATGGCCATGACCTCCGGCGCGAAGGCGCGGTCCGGCGTCATGATCTCGACCTTCGCGCCCGTCGCGGCGATGAACTCGGCCGCCTGCAGGGCGGCATGGTCGCCGGCGTCGTCATAGACCAGCACGTCCGCGCCCGGCTTCACGTCGCCGGCGATGATGTCCCATGAGGAGACGACGAGGTCGTTACCCTCGCTCAGCACCTCGGTATGCGGCAGGCCGCCGGTGGCGACGATGACGACTTCCGGGTTTTCGGCCAGCACCGTGTCGGCTTCTGCCCATGTATTGAAACGGAAGGCGACGCCGCGCTTGCCGCACTGGTCCATGCGCCAGTCGACGATGCCGGCCATCTCGCGGCGGCGCTCGCTGAGGGCCGTGAGGCGGATCTGGCCGCCGGGGCGGTCGGCGGCCTCGAACACGACGACCTCGTGCCCGCGCTCGGCCGATACGCGCGCCGCCTCCAGCCCGGCCGGGCCCGCGCCGACGACGACCACCTTGCGGCGGATATCAGCCTTCGGCGTCACATGCGGCATCGTCTCCTCGCGGCCGGTCGCGGCGTTGTGGATGCAGAACGCCAGGCCGCCCTGATAGATGCGGTCGAGGCAGTAATTGGCGCCGACGCAGGGGCGGATGTCGTCCTCGCGCTTCTCGACGATCTTGCGCACGATGTGCGGGTCAGTCATGTGGGCGCGCGTCATGCCGACCATGTCGACCTTGCCCGAGGCGATGGCGTGCCGGGCCGTGGCGACGTCCTGTATCTTGGCGGCGTGGAAGGTCGGGAAATCGGTGGCGGCGCGGATCTCGCCGGCGAAGTCGAGATGGGGCGCGCTGGCCATGCCCTGGATCGGGATGACGTCGGTCAGCCCGGCGTCGGTGTCGATATGCCCGCGGATGACGTTGAGATAGTCGATCAGGCCGCTGTCCTTCAGGCGCTTCGATATCTCGAGGCCCTCGGCTTGCCCCGTGCCGCCGGGCAGGCATTCGTCGGCCGTGTAGCGCACGCCGAGGATGAAGTCGTCGCCGACGCGCGCGCGCATCGCCCGGAACACGTCGAGGCAGAAGCGCATGCGGTTGTCGAGCGACCCGCCATAGGGGCCGTCGAGCTCGTTGGTCAGCGGCGAGACGAACTGGTCGATCAAATGGCCGTAGGCCTCGACCTCGACACCGTCCATGCCGCCTTCCTTCATCCGCTCGGCCGCATCCGCAAAGTCCTTGACGATGCGCTCGATGTCCCAATCCTCGATCTTCTTGGGAAAGGCGCGGTGCGCGGCCTCGCGGTGATGCGACGGCGCGACGACGGGCAGCCAGTCGCCCTTGTCCCAGCGCGTGCGGCGGCCGAGATGGGTGAGCTGGATCATGATCGCCGCGCCCGCCTCGTGGACCGCGTCGGTCATCTGCCGGACCCACGGCACGATCTCGTCCTTGTAGGCGAGGAGGTTGTTGAAGACCGGCGGGCTGTCCTTCGACACCGCGGCGGAGCCCGCCGTCATCGTCAGCGCGATCCCGCCCCTCGCCCGCTCCGCCGTATAGGCGCGATAGCGTTCCTTGGGCATGCCGTCTTCGGGATAGGCCGGCTCGTGCGACGTGACGATGATGCGGTTGCGCAATGTCAGGTGCTTGAGCCGATAGGGCTGAAGGAGAGGGTCGTTGGACACTGCCGGACTCCGTTTGGCGCTCGCCGTCACGCTAGGGCAAAATGTTCATATGTGTCAATTCTCGATACATGACCGTCACTGTCATAGACATGAATGCACATTCCGGTTGCCCTGGACCGCCCCGCTTGCTAGCACTCGTTCATGGATCAGGCATCGAGCGACAGCGGCTGGCGCGGTTCCCCGGAGGTCTGGCTTCAGGCCGCCTACGAGGCGCTGCTGGAGGCCGGCGTCGACGCGGTGAAGATACTGCCGCTCGCCAAACGGCTCAAAATCTCGCGGACCAGCTTCTACTGGTTCTTCCAGGACCGCGAGGCGCTGCTCGGCGCTCTCGTCGGCCGGTGGCGCGACAAGAACACCGGCGGCATCGTCAGGCAATCGGAGGCCTATGCGGAGTCGCTGGCCGAGGCGATGCTCAACGTCTTCGACTGCTGGCTCGACGACGCGCTGTTCGATTCACGGTTCGAGTTCGCGGTCCGCAGCTGGGCCTTGCAGTCGCCCGACATCCTCGCGCAGGTGCGGCAGGCCGATGAGGCGCGGATCGAGGCCTTGACCCGCATGTTCATGCGCTTCGGCCATGCGCAGGACACGGCGGACGTGCGCGCCCGCACCACCTATCTCGTCCAGATCGGCTACATCACCATGCAGTCGCGGGAGGAGCTGGCCGTGCGCATGAAGCGGATACCGGACTACATCGCGATCTTCACCGGTCAGGTGCCCGAGCAACGGGAACTCGACCGCTTCTACGCAAGGCATAGCTACAAGCCGGGATAGGGACGGCCCGCGACGACCTCAGCCGTCGAAGGCGAGCGAGCGACGCGAGACTGACCGATCGTTCGAGGTTGGCATCGAGGAAGTCGGCGACGCGGCGCACGCGGCGATATTCGTGCGGCTTCAGCTCCGTGCTGGCGGTGAGTGCCTCCGCCGCCTCGAGACGCGACAGCTCGGCCAGGAATGCCAGTGCCAGGCCCTCCAGATAGAGCGCCTGCAGCGTCTGCTCGTGCGGCCCGCTCAGCATCTGGTCGGCGATGGAGTTGAGACGGGTCGAGCCGCCGATCATCCGCACCGCCGTCTTGCCGTCCATGAAGGCTCGCAGCGATTGCAGCGCCGCGGCCGCGGTCGGCGAGAAGTCGCTGTCGAAGAAGTCGCGCATCAGCCTTATGCCGATGCCGCAGCAATGCGTTCCCGCCTTGCAGAAACCCTCGCAGACGGTGTTCTCCGCGAAGTTGACGATCAGCGGCACGCCGGGCCGTATCTCGACGGCGCCATGACCGGCGATCTCGAGCCTGGACGGCGCGCCCGACAGCATGAGCCCGCAAAACAGCGACGGCGTTTCGTTGACGGAAAGCCGGTTGTCCTGAAGGTATTTGAGGTCGTAGGCGCCGAAATAGAAACCCGGCTGCGGCGAGTGGACGAGGATGCGCCCCTGCGACAGCTCCGTTTCGGTGTGGATATGACGCGGCAGCCCCACCTTGACGGACTGGCCCGTGGCCGTGGCCAGAGCCTGAATATGGCGCTGGCTGAACCTCAGAGGGGCAGCGACATGATCTGACGGTTCGACAACCCGAAGCAAATGATGACCGGAGAGCGGTGAATCGGTGCCCCCTCAACGAGGCTTGACGACCATCGCTATCAAATCAGGAGTGGAATAGTCAACTTTTAACGTCGCCGGGAGGCGTCGCGGATCGCCCCCTCAGAAGCTGCGCGACAGGCCGAAGCCGAAGGTGCGGCCGGGTCCCACGGCAACCGAGTGCGCAGTCGGGCTGTATGTCGCGCCGAAATTGAGCGGGCGCTCGTCCAGCAGGTTGTTGACGAAGCCATAGACCTCCCAGTCGCCGTTCTCCCAGCCGACCTTGGCATTGACCATGTGATAGGCCGGGAGCGTGCCGGTATTGGCGATCTCCATCGCCCGCGTCCCGACATACTGGTACTGCGCGGTGGCGTAGAAATTCTCCATGAAGCGGTAGCTTACGTCGAGGCTTGCCGTGAAATCGGGACTGTTGGGCACGCGGTTCCCGGTGCTCGCCCCGAAGGCGGCGGTTTCTGTCACGTCGCCCAGACGCGAACGCGTCAGGCCGATGCCGGCGCCGACATGCAGGTTCGGCAGAATCTCCGCGCGGGCCTCGATCTCAAAACCGTAGGTCTGGTAGTCCTGATTGACGAACTGGAAGGTGACCGGAAAGCTGGTGATGTCGTAGCCGACGAGCTGGCCGTCCGTGACGTCGTTGAAGAAGACGCTGGCGCTGATGGAGAGCCGGTTGTCGAGCAGCTCCGCCTTTGCGCCCGCTTCATAGGTCCAGCCGGTCGAGGGACGGAACGGCAGCGAATCGCGCCCGACCGCATTGTTGAGCGTATACCGCTCGAAGCCGCCCGACGCGTAGCCCCGCGATATCGAGGCATAGGACATCACGTCCGGCGTCCAGTCATAGCTCACGGCCAGACGGCCCGTCAGATAGGTGTCGGATATGTCCGCTTCCTGCGAATAGCCGGCGACGGTGCCCGGGAACCCGATGCCGGTATAGTCGCTGTCGAGGGACTGCCTGTCGTGGGCGACCCGCAGGCCGCCGCTCACCTTGAGGGCCTGCGTCACCGGGACGGTGACGTCACCGAAGGCAGCCACCGTATGCGAGCGGATGCGGGTGTCGAAAAGGCCCGCCGAGTACGGGCTGTAGGACGAGACCTGATTGCGATCCGAACTGTACGACGAGTGGAAATAGTTGATGCCGGCGACCCACCTGGTCGAGGCCTCCTCGGGAGAGGAAAGCCGGAACTCCTGGCTGAAGATCGTGTCGGTGTCGTGCGACAGCGAAATATCGGCTCCGTGCGGCGGTATGAACCCGTACACGTTCTGGAATATGAGGTCGTCGGCGGTATCGACCTCGCCGTCCAGCCGGATGCGCTGGAAATTGGTCAGCGACGTGAACCGGACAGCCTCGAAATCGCGCTGGATTTCCAGCGTGGCCTCTCCGCGCTTGCGACGGTTGTCGGGAATGATATCGGCGCCGCTGGCCGGGAAGCCTGG
Organism: Aquamicrobium sp.; assembly: GCF_023954335.1. Lineage (NCBI taxonomy): Bacteria > Pseudomonadati > Pseudomonadota > Alphaproteobacteria > Hyphomicrobiales > Phyllobacteriaceae > Aquamicrobium > Aquamicrobium sp. The sequence continues at coordinate 2,156,367 of NZ_JAMLIE010000001.1, read as the reverse complement.
CGCTTCCAGCAGCATGTTGTAGTTGCTGTGGCGCTGTTCGGCGTCGAAGCCCAGGATCAGGTTCACCCGGAGGTCGTCGGTGGGCGTGTAGCTCAACGTGCCGCGCGCGGCCGCCAGCCGCGTCTCGCCCTCTTCACCGTCGACGACGATGTTGGGAATGGTGCCCGAAACGCCGTTCAGCCGTGCGGCGAAGCGGCCGGCGAGGACGTTTTCCCGCAGCCATCCGCCGGCGATGAACTCGGCAAGGTGGTGCCCTTCATTGCCGACCTCGCCTCTGATCCTCAGTTCGCGCTCGCCGTCTGCCGGGCGCGTGACGACATTGACGACACCGCCGAGCGCGTTGCGGCCGAACAGCGTGCCCTGCGGCCCGCGGATCACCTCGATGCGTTCGATGTCGAGCAGCGACGGCGGAAAGCCGAACGCGCTCGTCGCCGCGCCGTTCGTGGAAAAGCCCACGCTGTTGTCGAGCGAGTTGGACGGCTGGCCGAGCGGCCCGATGCCGCGCATGTTCACGAAGTCCACGCCCGGCTGCGCGAAGCCGCCGAAGTAGACGTTCGGCGTCGCGCGCGTGATCGCCGCGCCGGGATCTATCGCGTCGGCAATCTTGCCGTCGCCGGGAATGACCGAAACGCTGGTCGGCAATTCCTTGACCCGATCCGTGCCTTTCAGGCCCGTGATCACGATCGCGTCGAGGACGGTGACGTCGCCGCTCGTTTCAGTGTCCTGTGCCCGCGCGGGACCAGCCATACCGGCAAAGGCAACGGAAAGGGTCAGGGAGGCGGCGAGTGCCTGCGAGGTCTTCATGGAAAGCTCCAGCCAACAATTTGCGGGCTGGAGCAGGATGCGGCCGCCAGCCATGTCAGCGTCTAACGGCGGATGTCGGGCGGTTCCATCCTCCGACTTTGGCCTGGTCAAACATCGCTTTCGCGCGATCAAACAAGGTCTGCTTCCGCGGCATGGACACTCATGCGTCTCGCCGGTTGCAGCGTTGCGGCGCTTCGACCACGGCCGCGACCGCCTGCTCCCGCATGCTCCAGGATTCCGTTTCCAGCGAACTGCGCCGTTTTTGGCTTGCCAGAAAAACCTTCCTTTAATAGTCAAGAATTTACGTCGAGGGCCATTGCCGGGAACCCTCGGCATGAGTCGTCGCCGGGTTTGCGACCGGCAAGGTGAGCGGGTGACATGAGATGAGCAACTGGAGTCGGCGGCTGGCTGGCCTTTTTGCGGAGCACCGGGGGAAGCTGGAATCCCTGGTCACGCGCTCCACCGGCGATCGCGAGGCGGCGTCCGATATCGTGCAGGATGTCTTTTCGAGAGTGCTGACCTGCGAGCAGGCAAGCGCCCCCGAGGACAGCGTCAAGATCCTCTATGCCTCGGCCCGGAACGCGACGATCGACCATGTGCGGATGCAGAAGCGGCGTCGGGAAATCCTTGAAAGGGTCGTGCCGGAACAGATCGCTCCCGACGTTCTCATGCCCGATTCCATCGTCGAGGGCCGGCAGGCCCTCATGGAGCTCGACCAGAGGCTCATGGAGTTGGGACGTACCACACGCGACATCTTCCTGCTGCGCCGGGTGCATGGCGTTTCCAACGCTGAAATCGCCCGGCGATATGGTATTTCCGTAAGCGCCGTCGAAAAGCATGTCGCCCGCGCCTTGCGCCATTGCCGGAAAGGCCTGTCCGCGCGATCGGATTGACCCCGATATTCGATCGGGAGTGAGGAGTTCGTCTCCTCGGACGTTATCAGATCAAAAGGCCGCGCTTACGACCTGGGGCCAGCCGAGAGGCCGCAGGCACGATATGCAAGGTGAGCCAGGGGGATGGATGCCGCCAAGCCATAAACCAACCGAGGAGCAAAGGGAGATCGCGGCGCTGTGGCTGGCGAAGCGGACGGGCGGTTCCCTCGCGCCCGACGAGCAGCGCGAGCTGGAGGACTGGCTGAACGCCGATCCGGCCAATCGGTTGGCCTGGGACGAGATGCGGGTGTTGTGGGCTCGCCTCGAGGAACCGGCGGAACGGGTGGCGGCATCGTCGCCGCCGCGCGGCGCGCTGGCCCGGCAACTCGCGTCGCCGAAGGGATGGCTGGCGGCTGCCAGCGCCGGATCTGTCGCGGTTTTCGCCGTATGGCTCGCCAATCTCAATTTTCTCGAGGACTTGCAGGCCGACGTGGTGTCGGGGCACGCTTACATGATGCCGGTGACCCTTCCCGACGGTTCGGTGGCAAGGATGGGAGCCGATACGGCGCTTGCCTACGAGTTCGACACGGCGCGCCGGCATGTGCGCCTGTTGCGTGGCGAAGCGTTCTTCGAGGTTATACCGGGGAGCGCGCCCGCCTTCACCATCGACATAGACGGCGACCTCGTGCGCGTCGTCGGGACGCGGTTCAATGTCGACCGCGCGGACGACCGGACCGTGGTGGTGGTCGAGGAGGGTGAGGTTGCCGTGAAGGGCGCGCACGATACGGCACCCAACCATCTGACGCCGGGACAGCAGATGACCGTCACGTCGGGAACGGGAGGCGGTGTCGAAGCCGCCGATCTCGACGCCTCCCTTGCCTGGATGTCGGGGCGGCTGGTCGTTCGCCAGGTGCCGGTCTCCGACGTCGTCGCCGCGCTTGGCCGGCACACCTCGAAACGGCTTCTGGTGAGAGGCGAGGTTTCCGGCAGGCGGATTTCCGGCACGTTCCCGCTCGACGACATAGACGGCTCGCTCGATACGATCGCGGCGGCGATGAACGCGACTCTTATCCGCGCCGTGCCCCTCGTGACGGTCCTTTTTTGAAGTGGTGCATTTTTCTCAGGTTTCCTTGCCCCCGCCGATGAGGTTTCGCCCCGGCCGTTCGTTTTAGAGGTAGGGGATGAACGGACGTCCCCTCTCGTCTGGGGAGTCGTCATGCCGGGGTTGAACCACAAGAATCGGACAAGAAGCATAGCCGCCGCCCTGCTGTGCGGCACGGCGGCGCTGGCCGCCGTGCCTGCCTCGCAGGAACGGGCCTATGCGCAGGCAGCATCCGGCCAGCAGACCTATCGCTTCGACATACCGGCGAAATCGCTGGCGTCCGCCCTGGCCGATGTCGGGGCGGTCTCCGGCTGGCGGATCGCCTACGCTTTCGACCTTTCCGGAACCAGCGCGCCGGTCAGCGGCAGCATGACGCCGGAACAGGCCGTGGCGCGCCTGCTTGCTGGAACGACCATAAGATATCGCGTGACCGGACCGCGCTCGATCGTTTTGCAGGATCGCGTCGCTGGGGCGCATGACGGGGTGCTCGCGGCGGACGGTTCGGTGGTGCTCGACACGATCGATGTGACGGGCGGCGGCGGGGAATCGACGGTCTACACGCCTTTCGAGACGGCCGCCGCCGCCAGCCACATTCCGGCCGAGCGCATCGAGCGGTTTCGCGGCTCCAGCCCCGCCGACATCTTCCGGGGCACGCCGGGTGTTATGTCGGGCGAGGCGCGCAACGGCGCGGGCTCGGTGGACGTCAACATTCGCGGCCTGCAGGGTATGGGCCGTGTCGCCGTCACCGTGGACGGCGCGGAGAATTCGCTGCAGATCTATCAGGGCTATCAGGGCATCTCCAACCGCACCTTCCTCGATCCCGACCTGATGGCCGGCGTGGATATCACCAGAGGGGCGGATGTCGCCTCACGCGGCATCGCCGGCACGGTCGCCATGCTCACGCTCGGGGCCGACGACATCGTCAAGCCGGGCGACACGTGGGGACTGCGCGTGAAGGGCGGCTTCGGCACGAACACGTCCTCGCCCACGGCCGGCGCGGTCGGCGGCTATGCCTGGCCGCTCGCTCCTTACCATGAGCAGATCGCCGTTCCTTCCGCCCAGGGCATGGACAGGCCGGGCGACCTCACCCCCACCAGCGGCTCGGGCAGCATCGTGGCCGCGGTGAAGGAGGAGAGTTACGACCTTTTCGCCGGCTATGCCTATCGCAAGCAGGGGAACTATCATGCCGGCAAGCATGGTCCCCATGCGAATCCGGTCAATCTGGGGCCGCAAACGATCTGCACGGCCGCCAACTGCCAGTACTGGCCCGAATACATCGAAAATACCGGCATAGCCAACTACCGGCCGGGCGAGGAGGTGCTGAACACGCAGCTTCAGACGCAATCCTGGCTGGCCAAGGCGACCCTGCGCCTTGACGACGATCACAGCCTCCAGATCGGCTATACCGGCTTTCGCAGCGAAGCCGGTGACCTCCTCGCCTCGCGGCTGACGAGCGCCCGCGGTCGCCAGCCGGTCCAGCAGCCGCTGACGACGGGGGTGGAACTCGACACCGGCACGCTGCGCTATCGCTGGCAGCCGTCCGACAACGATCTGATCGACCTCACGGCCAATGGCTGGCTGTCGCATCTGCGGCAACGATATGCGCCGCGTTCCTGGGGAAACTACAAGCCTGAACAATGGGGATTGGCCGCCGATTTCCGGGGCGGCTCGGACTCCCTCCTGTGGGGCGGCGATGTCGCAAATACGTCCCGGTTCGATCTCGCGGATTTCGGCTCGCTCGACCTCACCTACGGCCTTTCCTACGTGACCGAGGACACCTCGCCGACAAGGCATTCCATGGTGGGCGAAGTGGGAAACTCGACCTTCCGGGACGCGGCAAGACAGGAGGCCGGCGGCTTCGCCCGCGCCGCCTACAAGCCCTTCGACTGGCTGACGCTCAATGCTGGCCTGCGCTATTCGCACTACTGGTCGGAAGATCGCTCGGATTATTCGAACGATACGCCTGACTCGCTGCACGAACGCGACAGCGGCGGATTCAGCCCTTCCGTCGGCGTGACGCTCGAGCCGCTCGACGGCGTCCAGCTCTACGCCAACTATTCAAACGCGCTCCGCCTGCCCAGCATCGTCGAAGCGGGCGGCATCTTCGTTTCGCCCAACCCCGATCTCGGCCCGGAACGGAACAGCAGCTGGGAGATCGGAGCCAATCTCGTCAGGGACGGCCTGCTTGCCGACAACGATAGCGGCATGTTGAAGCTCGGCTATTTCAACTGGGACGTGAAGGATTACATTTCGCGGGAATGGGGGGCGATCGGGTCCGGCAGCAGCCAGTATTACGGGCTGTACGTGCACAACATCGACCGTGCAAAATTCTCCGGACTTGAACTGTCGGGCCGCTACGCGAACGGCGGTTTCACAGCGGAACTGAACGCCAACTACTATCTCGGCGTCGAGTTCTGTCCCACGGCCGGCACCTGCACCAATGCCTCGCTCTACAGCGATTATGCGACCAATCAGGTTCCGCCGGAATATTCGGTCGACCTGATGGTGTCCCGGAAGATGTTCGACGACCGCTTCACGGTTGGAGGCAGGGTCCTGCATGTCGGCCCCCGCGCAGCCGGCCATGGCCAGGCGACCGCCCAGGGGCAGTTGCAGTTCATTTCGCTGGTTTCGTGGAAGCCCTACACGCTGGTCGACGTGTTCGCCGAATACAAAATCAACGACAATTTCACCGCCGCCTTCCGCGTCGAAAACCTGACGGACCAGTATTATGTCGACCCGCTGAGCCTAGCGCGGCAACCGGGTCCGGGCCGCACCTTCCATGCCAGCCTGACCGGCACTTTCGGCGGTGACCGGGCGATACCGCATTTCTCGTCGCCGTTCATCCGCGATCCGGAGGGCGCCGGCAAGGTGGACTGGACGGGCGCCTATGCCGGCTTCCACTTCGGAACCGGCTTCGCCCGCACATGGGGCAGCACCACATCGCTCGACGGCACGGCGGCTGATCTTGCGGCCGACGAGTCCGCCGATCTCGGGCTCGGCAGCAGCCTGCTGGCAGGCGTTCAGGCCGGCTACAACTGGCAGTTCGGCAACGGTTTCGTCTTCGGCGTCGAGGGCGACTGGAGCAAGACCGATCTGAACGGCGAACAGGATACGTCCACGACATGGCTGACGCCCGATGGTACTGTCGGCTCGGGCCTTCAGGCGAAGACCCATCACGAGATCGACTGGACGGCTTCGCTGCGCGGACGCATCGGCTACGCATTCGATAATCGTTGGCTGGTTTACGGGACCGGCGGTGTCGCCTTCGCCAAGGAGAGGCAATGGCGGGACCAGTATACCGATAGCGGCTGGCAATACAGCACGAGCACGGATCTGTATCTCGTCGAGAGCACGTCTGCGACACGCACCGGCTTCACGCTCGGCGGCGGCGCGGAGTATGCCATCAACGATCGCTGGTCGATCAAGGCAGACTACACCTACAGCCGCTTCGGAAAGAAGGATTTCAAGTTCGAGAAGGCCCGGACGAACACCAAGGGAGACTACGTCACACTCGAACAGGTGGGCACGGAGTGGACAACGCCGGATTACGGCGAGCTTTGCGACATGTTTCCCTTCCTGTGCCTGCCGTATGAAGCGCCGATCTATGAAGAGGTTCTCAACCAGGGCAGCCCCGCCAACGGCCGCAGGGCGTCGAACGCGCTGGATATGCACACCCTCAAGATCGGACTGAACTACCGCTTCTGATCGCTGGCAATCCTGGCACCGGCCTTTTCCGGAGCGCGGCAGGCGCGTTCCGGTTTATTGGAGCTTCCTGCTATGCCGCGTCCCGCCGCACCTTTACGGCATCGCTGAACGTCAAGTTCCGATTGCTCCAGAACGGCTGCTTCCTCGCGGACCGGAGCGGCCGTTTCTCCCGCACCGGGGGCGAGGCGCGTGGTTCACGACCTGACGCAAGGCTGGTCGGCGCGCGGGAATGCGAAGCACCCATTTCCCTTCGTTTGCCGGATTCCGGGATTCGCCAAAACTTAGGCCCGCCGCGATTGACTTCCTCGACGATGCCGGTGGTCTGCGCAAAGGCGCCTGGCGGAGGGGATGGGCCTGACGTCCAACCTTCTCTGGGCCGGAAACGAGTTGAAGTCGTTGTCTTCAACCCGCGCGCCGCGGGATTTTTCTGCGATAGGCATGACGTTGGACGGGGGCGCTGATGCTGTCGACCGTCACCACCTGATCTGGTGACGCTGACTTGTTTTCGTTGCGGCGGACGGGGTCCCGCAGCAGACGCAGCCCGTTGAGCACCACCAGAACCGTTCCGCCCTCGTGACCGATCACTGCGAGCGGCAGAGGCAGCTCGAAGAACAGCGCGCCCGTCACCAGAATGACCATGGCACCCATGGCGAAGGCGAGGTTCTGCCGAATGATCCGCGCCGTGCGCCGCGCCAGTCGATGCGCCTCCGCGAGCCGTCCCATGTCTTCCGACAGAAGCGCCACATCGGCTGCCTGGAGCGCGACGTCGGAGCCCGCAGCACCCATGGCGATCCCGACATCGGCGCGGGCCAGCGCGGCGGCGTCATTTACCCCGTCGCCGACGAAGGCGACCTTGCCTCTTGCAGCCAACTCCCCCGCCATCCTGACTTTGTCCTCCGGCAGCATGTCGGCATGGATTTCCTCGGGCTTCAATCCGAGCTCTTCGCCAATCCGCAACTCAACCGGACGGCGATCGCCGGTCATGATGATTGCGGTGACCCCACCTTCCCGCAATGCGGCAAGCGCCGCCGCAGAGGTCGGGCGGGCCTGATCCGCGATGGTAACAGCTCCCATCACCTGCTGATCCCGCCCGAAATAGATGACCGTCTCGGTGTCCGCAGCCAACGCCTTCAGCATCGGGTGATCGATGGAAGCGTCCATTTGCCTGGCGAGGCGCGGATTGCCTGCCCATACCTGCCTCCCGCCGTCGTCGCCGACGATGCCGGCACTCGGCCGGGTGATCACGTTAAGTACCTTGGCCGGTTCAACACCGCGGCTGACGGCTTCCTGCCGGATGGCTGCCGCGCTGTGATGTTCCGAGTGGGCCTCAAGTCCAGCCAGCAGCGAGAGGAAGCGTCGCTCATTGCCGTCGAGCGCCACCACCTTCGTGATCGAGGCCCTGCCGGTCGTCAGCGTTCCCGTCTTGTCGAAGGCGAAGGTGTCGACCGCCGCCAGCGTCTCGAGCGCGGCGCCGCCCTTGAACAATACACCTCCGCGCGCGGCAGCCGACAGGGCGGAGAGGATCGCGGCAGGGACGGAGATCACGATTGCACAGGGGCTCGCCGCTACCAGCAGGGTCGCTGATCGGTAGAGCGCCTCCTCCCAGTCGCGCCCCAGCCAGTAGAACGCGGCGAAGGCCAGGACGGCTCCGACCATGACCGCGACCGTGTAGCGTTGCCCGAACCAGGCACTGAAGCGCTCCGACGGAGCCTTGGCCGCCTGCGCCTCGGTCACGAGTGCGATCATGCGGGCGACGGTGCTTTCCTCGATCGTCTTCGTTACGGCCATCTCGAGCACGCCGTCGAGGTTGACCGTCGCCTCGAAGACCGGGGCGCCGGGTTGTTTGGCGACGGGCATGGACTCGCCGGTGATATGGGCTTCATCGAGAGAGCCCCGGCCGCTGACGATCACCCCGTCCGCCGGAACCCGCGCGCCAGGCCGCAGCACCACGACGTCATCCACCTGAAGATCGGCAGCAGGGACTTCCGAGACTGACTCGTCCGGCGCCTTGCGAAGTGCCGTCTCCGGCCGAAGCTCCATCAACGCCTCGATGGCCCGGCGCGCGCGGCCGAGCGCCCGTTCCTCCAGCGTCGTGGAGATGCTGAAGAGCGTCAGCAGGACGGCGCCCTCGAAAGGCGCCCCGACGGCCGCAGCCGCGACCGCTGCAACGACCATCAAGAGGTCGATGTCGAGGATCCGCTCCTCCCACAAGGTGGCGGCCGCCCGCCAAGCGGCTGGCAGTCCGCCCGCTAGATAAACGAGCAACAGACCTGCGAGGGAAAAGTACGCGGCGGCGGCACCCTGCAGCGGCCAAAGAGCGAGTATGGCCAGAAGCATCCCAGCGACGGTCAGGACCGTCAAAACGAACGAACGATCGATCTCGAATGCTTTTCCCACTTCATCTCCTAATCGCGGCGCAGGCTCTCATGCCGAAACTATGCTTCCGGGCGCAACAACGCGCGCCGGCCACCGTAGCGACGAGATCATGAACGTTCGACGATGGTCGCCGCTGGCTCCTGTCAGTGAGACTGGTGCCGGTTTCCGACAGAGTCGGCAAAGCCGAGCTATTCTTCGGTCGTCTTTCCGTCGAAGTGCTCGTGGGCAGCGTCGGCTTCGCCTTTGGTCGAATGGACGACGCCATCGACATGTTCGGGAGGACTGTAGATCGTGTAAAGCCTGAGGGGCTCGTCGCCCGTATTCCTGACATTGTGTCGCGCGCCCGCCGGTACGATCATCGCCATGTCCGACTTTATCTTGTGTGCGGCGCCATCGATCAGGATCTCGCCTTGCCCCTTCTCGACACGGAAGAACTGGTCGCCACCGTCATGCACCTCTTCGCCAATCTCTTCGCCGGGCTGTAGCGCCATCAGGACCAACTGCATGTTCCTCGCCGTATAGAGGACCCGCCGATAGTCGGCGTTCTCCTCGGTCAACTTTTCGATGTCATCGACAAATCCGCGCATGGTGTGCTCCTTGTATTTTGGCAGGCCTCTTTAACCATAGGTCCATCACGTGTGGATGACCAGTCCGCGTGCTGCTGCGACACCAGCTGGCCTGAATTTGCCTCCACATTGGCCTCGTATAAACCTGTTGGCCAAATGGAGTGTTTCGTTTTGGACCTGTTGACATGGATGGGCGTTAGTCTCGATGTTCAGTCCCTCGGCGCACACGTTTTGCGATGAAGAACACGAACAAACGCAATGAATGGCAGGTCGTACTCGAATTCTGGTTCCCTGAGGGGAACTCGTTCGACATAGATGCGGACGTCCATCGCAGCCATTGGTCTTGGCGGATGCGGGGCGGCGCGGACGACGAAATCACGGCCCGCTTCGCGGAACTCACAGTTGAAGGAGCCGCGGGAAATCTTGACCACTGGGCCTCCGATCCCGAAGGCAGGCTCGCGCTCATCATCGTGCTCGATCAGTTCTCGCGATCGGTCTGGCGAGGCAATGCCCACGCTTTCGCGCAGGACAAGGCGGCGCTGGCGCTGGCAATGAACGGATTGTTGAATGGCCACTACGCCGCGCTATCAACGCCATGGTTCAAGGTCGTTCATGGTCTGCCACTCGGCCACTGCGAAGGGCCAGACCATCTCCAGCGCCTGGACCTTCTCATCGGACTTCGCGAGGAGATCGCCGCAGAAGCCCCCACGCACCTGCAGCCGATTTACCGTTCGCTCGTGAAGCAGGCCCTGGACGTGAAGCAAGTGATCGCGGCGTTCGGCCGTCATCCCCATCGCAATCAGGTTCTTGGCCGCCGCTCGTCGCGGGCGGAAGTTGCATATCTGAAGGAAGGCGATTTCCCTCATGAGCGGGCGTTTCAAGGGTGATGCTTGGCCCCCGGCCCAGAGGAGACCTGCGGCGCGTCACACGTTGCGCTTTATCCGCCCCATTCAGGGGCACGGTTTCTCCATCGAGAAAGTACTGGTCCTCATGGCGCTCTGGCGTGACGGGGCGCGGTCGGTGATGGCGTACGCGTCCGGGGGTAGCCCGAGTTCCTCGACTGACCACGCGCGCTGCGTCGATCAACGCAATGTAGCGCTTCTTCGTAGTTGTTGGTCGGGAGCGACCCGCTGCGCCTCTTGCGATGATGTCGACAAGCGCCTCGTCTCAGTGAGTGCGATGCTGCGATATTAATGGCCCCGCTCCGCGCAAGCACCTCAGCGGCAGAGGAAAATGCTAGATCGAGCGTTGGTTGACGCGCTTGGACAGCTGCTCAGCGCTTTCCACCCGCTCCGAGTAGCGGTCGGTTAGATAGGCCGAACGGCCGCGCGTGAGATGGGTGAACTTCACGAGTTCCTCCATGACGTCGACGATGCGATTGTAGTACGGCGACGGCCGCATGCGGCCGCCCTCATCAAATTCGCCCCACGCCTTCGCCACCGAGGACTGGTTTGGGATCGTCACCATGCGCATCCAGCGGCCGAGGATGCGCATCTGGTTGACGGCGTTGAAGCTCTGCGAGCCGCCGGAGACCTGCATGACCGCGAGCGTCTTGCCTTGCGTCGGCCGCACGCCGCCGAGCGACAGCGACAGCCAGTCGATCTGCGCCTTCATGACGCCGGTCATCGCGCCGTGCCGCTCGGGCGAGCACCAGACCATGCCCTCCGACCAAGTGGCGAGCTCACGCAGCTCCCTGACCTTCGGGTGGTCGGGGTCTTCCGCGTCCGGCAGCGGCAAGCCGGACGGGTTGAAGGCGCGGGTCTCGGCGCCGAACCAGCGCAGCAGGCGCGCCGCCTCCTCCGAGGCAAAGCGCGAGTAGGAGCGCGTCCGGAGCGATCCATAGAGCATCAGGATGCGGGGCGGGTGCGCCGGCGCGCCGGGCCCGGCGAGCGCAGCCACGTCGATCGGCCGGAGCGATGCTGGGTCGATGTTCGGCAGGTCTTCGATCGGGACGGGATGGTCAGCCATGCCGCGCGCCTCCGTCATCCGCGGGAAAATGGTGACAAGTCCGATTGGCGAAGGCGACAAGTGACAGCATGACCGGAACCTCGACGAGAACACCGACCACGGTCGCGAGCGCAGCGCCGGATTGCAGTCCGAAGAGGCTGATCGCGACGGCCACCGCGAGCTCGAAGAAGTTGGACGTACCGATCAGCGCGCAGGGCGCGGCGACGTTGAAGGGCACGCGCCACGCCCAGGCCGCAGCATAGGCCAGCGCAAAGATGCCGTAGGACTGGATCAGGAGCGGCACCGCGATCAGCGCGATCAGCAGCGGCTGCTCCAGGATGATCTGCCCCTGAAACCCGAATAGAAGCACGACCGTCGCCAGCAGGCCGAGCACCGAGAAGGGCTTGACCGCCGCCGTGAAGCGCGCGACCGCCGCCTCGGCGTCCGCCCCCCGGCGGCCCCGCGCGAGCCACTGGCGCGTGGCGGCGCCGGCAGCGAGCGGGATCAGAATGTAGAGCCCGACCGAGAGGATGAGCGTCTCCCAGGGCACGACGATATCGGTGACGCCGAGGAGCAGCGCCACGATGGGCGCGAAGGCAAAGATCATGATGACGTCGTTCACCGAGACCTGCACCAGCGTGTAGGTGGCGTCGCCCCGAGTGAGCTGCGACCAGACGAACACCATCGCGGTGCAGGGTGCCGCGCCCAGCAGGATCAGACCGGCAATGTACTGCTGCGCATCGGCCGGTGCGATCAGGTCCGCGAACAGAACCTCGAAGAACAGGACGGCGAGCCCTGCCATGGTGAAGGGCTTGATCAGCCAGTTCACCACGATCGTCAGCACGAGCCCTTTCGGCCGATCGCCGATGTGGCGCAGGCTCGCGAAGTCGACCGCCACCATCATCGGATAGACCATCGCCCAGATCAGGACGGCAACGACCAGGTTGACGGACGCGATCTCGAGCGCGGCGAGCGTCTCGAACAGGCCCGGCAGCACGTTGCCGAGCAGCAGCCCGGCGCCGATGCAGAGCGCCACCCAGACAGAGAGCCACTTTTCGAAGAAGCCGATGCCGGCAGGCGCCGCTGCGATGGCCTCGGCCGTGCGCGCGTAGGTGTCGTTGCTCATCGGGCGGGGCTCTCGTTTACGCGGCGCCCGTCGGCGTCCACCACGAGCTCGCCGTCCTCCTTGCGGAACTCCCCGCGCTGCGGGTTCGGCAGGATGTCGAGCACCGCCTCGGAGGGGCGGCAGAGCCGTGTTCCGAGCGGCGTCTCGACGATGGGGCGGTTGATGAGGATGGGATGCTCCAGCATCAGGTCGATCAGCTCGTCGTCGGAGAACTTGGGGGCATCGAGCTTGAGCTCGTCGTAGGGCGTGCCCTTCCGGCGCAGGAGGTCGCGCACGGGGATCCCCATCGCGGCGATCAGCGCCACGAGCCGCTCGCGGCTCGGGGGCGTCTTCAGATACTCGATAACCTCCGGCTCATCGCCGGAGTTGCGGATCAGCGCCAGCACGTTGCGCGACGTGCCGCAGTTCGGGTTGTGATAGATCCTGGTGGTCATGCGGTCTCTTTCCGGGCGGCGTGCGTCGAGGGGGCGATCCCGCATGCTGCCGGATCGCCGGCGCAACAGTGGCGGGTCAGATAGTCGATGAGGCCTGTCATGGTGGCGAAGTCCGCTGAGTAGATCAGCGAGCGTCCTTCGCGCTGGACCGTCACCAGCCCGGCGTGCTTCAGTTCCTTGAGGTGGAACGAGAGCGTGGCCGAAGGGAGATCCAGCGCCTCGCCGATCCGCCCCACTGCACGCCCTTCCGGACCGGCCTCCACCAGCAGGCGAAAGATGTCGAGACGCGTCTCCTGCGAGAGCGCGGCAAGCGCAGCGAGTGTGGCCTGTTTTTCCATCTCTCCACAATAGTGGAGATGTAGAGCGAGATCAATCCCGCCTGCGGCCGCCCCGCGGTGTCAGCTCGGCGCACGGCTGATCCTGCAGCGCTGAGGCGCGGACCGATGCCGGTGATCAGAGGAGAGCGAGCGCAATCCCGCCTGTCGCGATCAGCACCACCACTACCCACGGCGGCGCCTTCCACACGGTCAGCAGCACGAACCCCACCAGAGCAAGCGCGAAGTCCTGCGGGCTGAAGATCGCGCTCGTCCAGACGGGATCATAGAGAGCCGCGCCGAGGATGCCGACGACGGCGGCGTTTGCGCCGCGCATGGCCGCCTGCGCCAGCGGCCGCGTCCGAAAGGCGTCCCAGAAGGGAAGCGTGCCGATCAGCAGTAGGAACCCGGGCAGGAAGATCGCGATGAGGCCGATGGCCGCGCCGGCAAGGCCGTTCGGCTCCGGCACCATGACCGCGCCCAGATAGGTGCCGAAGGTGAAGAGCGGCCCCGGAACGGCCTGCGCCGCGCCATATCCGGCCAGGAACGCGTCCTCGCCGACCCAGCCGGGCCGGACCACCTCCGCCTCGAGCAGCGGCAGGACGACATGACCGCCGCCGAACACCAGCGAGCCCGCCCGATAGAAAGCGTCGAAGAGCGCCAGCCCCTGCGATCCCGCCGCTGTCGACAGGACCGGCAGAAGAAACAGCAGCAGGAAGAACAGTCCGAGCGCAGCGGCTCCCACCGTCCTGGAGACCGCGAAGGTCAGATGCCCCGTCGTCGGAGCGGCGCCGCCCCGGCAGAGCCAGAGACCGGCAAGACCGCCGACGACGATGGCCACGATTTGTCCGACCGATCCGGCGGCGAAGACCACGATCAGCACCGCCGCAAGGGCGATGCTGGCCCTCCCGCGATCGGGCGCGAGCGTTCGGGCCATGCCCCAGACAGCCTGCGCGACAACCGCCACGGCGACGATCTTGAGCCCGTGCAGGAGGCCCGCTCCGATCGGCCCGTCGACGGCGGATGCACCGAACGCGAAGAGCACGAGCAGCAGAGCGGACGGCAGCGTGAACGCCGCCCACGCCGCGGCTGCCCCGAGCGGACCGCCGCGAAGCAGGCCCAGCGCGAAGCCGACCTGGCTCGAGGCCGGCCCGGGCAGAAACTGGCAGAGCGCGACGAGGTCGGCATAACCCGCCTCGTCGATCCACTTGCGTCGTGTGACGAGCTCGTCGCGGAAATAGCCGAGATGCGCGATCGGGCCGCCGAACGAGGTGAGCCCGAGCTTCAGAAAAGCTCGGAACACCTCGCCCGCCGAGCCCTGCGGGCCGGCACGCTCAGGCGCCGTCGCTTCCCGGAACGACCTCACGAAATAGCTCCCGGATCTTGTCGTGCGCGAGGTTCAGCGCCTCGGTCCCGTAGGGCGTCGCCCTGTAGATGCGCCGATGCGAGCGGCCCGCCCGTTCGGTGCGGGATTCGAGATACCCCTTGCGCTCCATCGCGTGGAGCATCGGGTAGAGCGTGCCCGGGCTGACGCGGTAGCCATGCCGAGCCAGTTCCTCGATCATCCACTGTCCGTACAGGTCGCCCTCGGCGGCATGGTGCAGGACGTGGAGCCGAATGAATCCGGAGAGGAGCTCCTGATGTTCCATCTGCTGAAGTCCTCAAAGCCGGCCCCATTATCGAATCTCGATTTCGGGAACCGATGGTATAGTGGATTGTTCGCCGTGCAACCTGCCCGGGGAGGGTCCGGCGGGTGATGTCGACGTAGTGATAGGAGGGCGACACGGTCAGCGAAGCAGATCGCGATCCGCGCCACCACACCTAGAAAATGCAGACGCGCCTGCAGGAGACGATGGATCACCTGGCGAGGACTTCGAGAAGGTGGACGAACCTCAGCTGAAGGCAATGTTCGAGACAGCCGCCGAGGTGCTGGGCGGACTGAAGAAGGCGTTCAGCGATTACGAGCGGAAGAACGACAGTGCTTGGCGCGGCTGAGCTCGAGGTCTGAAGCAGGAATGGCCTTAGGGTGAGGCGCACTTCCGAGACTGCTCACGCATGACAGCATAGTCGCTCATCATCTCGGCGACCGCCGAGGGGTCCGGTACGGCTTCCACAACGGTCGCGAATGATCTGTAGCTCAAAACCCTTCATTATCAGGGTCTGATCGGCTTAACCGGACCGCGCGCGGTTAACAGGTCCGGAGAATATCGGCCCGGAGAGAACGCATGCGCGTCCTTCGGGGCGCAGCCCGGTTAACAGCACCTCCCGCATAACCCTCAAAAACAACGCAAAAATCCGGCCGCAGCCGGATCGGGAGAACGCTTTCGCGAGGGCAAGTGGCGGAGGGGATGGGCCTACCGCCGAACCTTCTCCAAATTAACATATTGATTATATTCACAAAATTAAGACGCGCTTGAACTCACACTATGACGGCTGGGACGATTGTCCCGCTTCTCGACCTCACAGTCGGAAGCGCAGGGCAGCATCATCTCCGCGGTGAGGCCGCTTGTAGCGCCGGGGCGCGGAGAGGTCAGATGCAGGCGTGATCCGATGCGCTCGGCGATGGTGGCGACGATGGCGAGGCCGAGGCCGCTGCCTTCGGCGCTGCTGCCGGCGCGGGTAAAGCGGGTGGCGAGACGGGCAAGCGTTTCGGGAGGGATGGGCAGGCCGTCATTGGACACACGTAGGATGCCCTCTGAGGTGAGCGTCACGTCGACCGGTTTTGCCGGATCGCCGTGGCGCAGTGCGTTGTCGATCAGGTTGCGCAAGATGATGGCCAGCGCATCCGGGTCGAGGTCGGACAGAACCGCCGCTTCGGGCAGGCGAAGGCGGATGCGCTCGTCGCCCGCGTCGCGGCCCTGTTCCTCGACCAGTATCCGCACCACGGGGCACAGATCGGCGGCGCTGTCCCGGCGCAGCCTCGCCCCCTCGGCGCGGGCAAGCTGCATCAGGCGCTCGCTGACCCGTAGCAGGCGTTTCAGCGCCGCCTCCATCGCGGCCGCGCGCATCCGCGCGGCCGGGTCCGCCGTCTCGGCCTGAAGACGCTGTGCCTGGGCGATGGCGCCGGCCAGCGGGGTGCGCAGCTCATGCGCGGCGTTGGCGGCGAAACTCCGCTCGGCCTCGAAAGCGGCGGACAGGCGGCAGAGCACATCATCGAGCGTGGCGGCGATCGGGGCGAGTTCCGAAGGCAGATCGCCCGCGGACACCGGCGACAGATCCCGCGCGCCACGCGCCGCCAGCCGCTCGCGCCAGCGTTGCAGTGGCGCAAGTCCCGCCCGCAGCGCCAGCCATATCGCCGCGAAGGCCAGCGGCACCACCACCAGAAGCGGCAGCAGCAACATCCACAGCGCCTCGCGCGCGATGCGGGCGCGGTGGGCCAGCGGCTCGGCCACGGTCAGTCGCACCGTGTCTCGCAATGCGGCGATATTGTAGAGGCGAAGCGTCGCCGTGCTGCGAAACCCCGGCCCGTCCCAAGGCGGAAACCCGGCCGGATCGACAGCATGCGATTGCAGCAGCACCCGACCGGCCGGGTCGCGCAACACATAGGTCAGGAACTCGTCATGCGGAGCGATGACGCCCAGAATGCGTGGATCGTCCTCGTCATTCTCGTCGGCCGGGCCGCGACCCAGCACATCGTTGACAGCGAGAGGCAGCAGGCGTTCGGCGCTTTCCTGAAGCGCCGAGTCGAACAGCGCGTCCAATTCACGCCGCATCAGTCCGGCGGTCAGCAGGGCGGTTGCCAGCCACAGCGCCACCAGCGCCAGCCCCAGCCAGAGCGCCAGCCGGCCCCGCAGGCTTGCGGGTGCCCTCATCCGCGACCCAGCCGATAGCCGAGGCCGCGCTCGGTCTCGATGACGCTGGTGCCCAGCTTCTTGCGCAGGCGGCTGACATGGACCTCAATGGTGTTGCTTTCGACCTCGGCGCCGAAAGCGTAAAGCTTGTCCTCGAGCTGTGCCTTCGAGAACAGTTGGCCGGGATGGCCCAGCAGGGCCTCGAACAGCGCCCATTCGCGCGCCGTCAGCGGCACGAGCCTGCCGGCGCGATGAACGCTGCGCGCGGCAAGGTCGATTTCCAGATCGCCATGCTGGATCAGCGGGTTGGGGTTGCCGGCATAGCGGCGCGCGACCGAGCCGATCCGCGCCGTGAGCTCCGCGAGATCGAAGGGCTTGATCAGATAGTCGTCGGCCCCCGCGTTCAGGCCTTCGATGCGGTCCGAGACCTGATCGAGCGCGGTGAGGATGATCACCGGCGTGGCATTGCCGCGCCCGCGGAGCGCGCGCAGATAGGGAATGCCACGCCCGTCGGGCAGCATCAGATCCAGCAGCACCAGGTCGTAGGGGATGGTTCTCAGATGCTCGCTTGCCGCATCGAGCCGATGCACCCAGTCGGCGCTGTGACCATCCGCTGTGATCTGGTCGCGCACCGCCGCGCCCAGCACCGTGTCGTCCTCGATCAGCAGGATGCGCATGGTGGTTCCCTCTCACGGCTCGCTTCCGGATTGCCCGCCGCAACTGACGGCAGCCTTACCGTAACCGGGGCGCCGCTTCAGTTTGCTGTCAGCTTTCCATGCCATCAGGGTGCGAACGAGTTGGCAAGGAGGAGTGTGACCAATGCGCAAGGCGCTGACAATGCTGGTTCTGGCTCTGGTGTTGCCAGCGGGCGCGGCACTGGCCGACGACGATTGCCGCGTCCCCATGGCCGACTGGCAACCGCGCGAGGCGGTGACGGCGTTGGCGCAGGAGCGGGGCTGGACGATTTCGGGCATCAAGATCGATGACGGTTGCTACGAAGTCCGGGGCACCGACGCCGAAGGCCATCAGATCAGGGTCAAGATCGACCCCGGCAATCTCGATCTGGTCGAGATGCGCATCCGTTATCGCGACAGGGATGGACGACGGTCGGGCCCACCGGAAGGGAACCATGACTGACGGGGCACACGCACCCGACTCATCAAAGCCTTGCGCTCCGCCGGACACCGGCGGGGCGCTTTCGTTTCATGTACCACCGTCGGCACCTCCCCTCGGTTCGCCCGCCGCCCTGACAGCAAGCTGAAGCAGATTCCCGGCGGGCGTCAGCACCCCGTCAGTCACGCCCTCCAGGTTGGTCACATCAGGCAACCCGAACCGAGGAGAAACGCCATGAAGACCCTGCTCACCGCCGCTGCACTTGCCCTTGCGATCCCTGCCGGGGCGGCGCTTGCGGACACCCATTGCGACGTGCCGACCGCGAACATGCAGTCCTGGGAATCGCTCATCCAGCTGACCAAGGATTTTGGCTGGTCCATCTCGAAGATGGAGCTCGACGATGGCTGCTACGAACTCAATGTCATCGATCAGGGCGGCAATCACCTGGAGATGATCGTCGATCCCCAGACGCTCGACGTCATCGACGGCAAGGTCGAGCGCTGGAGCGACGGCACCAGGCCCGAAAAAACGAAGTGATCCCGCCAGTGCTCCGCGGCCCGGTTGTCGCGGAGCCATTTCAATCGGGCGCCAGCCTTCAGATCGGTGATCGGGAAGGTCGCCCCACACACACTTCAAAAGGATGAACTGACCATGAGGATTCCGTGGATTGCCGCCGCTTGCCTTGCGGCGCTGCCGGCAACGGCTGCGCTGGCGGAGGATGACTGCCATGCGCCTCGTGCCGCCTGGCAGCCGCGCGAGGCGGCCATGCAGGCCGCGAGCCGCCTTGGCTGGCGCGTCGAGGAAATCGAGGCCGATGACGGCTGCTGGGAGATCGAGGGCCGCGATGCCGAAGGCCGGCGCATCAAGGCCAAGCTCGACCCCGCCACGCTGAACGTCGTCAAGCTGCGCCACCGCGACGGCGGCCGCGACCGGCGGCGCGAGGACGTGCGCGCACCGGCCGCCCCGCTGGCCGCCCCACCCGCCAATCCGCTGTTCCAGAACGGCAAGCCGCCCGTAGTGCAGGTGAACTGACACCCCCAATGAAGGGAGATAACAAGATGAAATCCGCCATTGCAGCATTTGCACTGACCTCGGCCCTCGTGGCGCCCGGCCTCGCCGCAGCCCGGCCAGTCACCTTCACCACCACGCTGAACAACTACGGCGGCGACGGCGCCTATCTGGTGATTTACCTCACCGATGCCGCGGGCCGCTATGCAGGCACGCTCTGGGTCGCCGGGGGCAAGTCGAAATACTACGATTCGCTTGCCGGCTGGTATCGCGCCACCGGTGGCGATCCGGCGCAGATCGACGGCATCACCGGCGCCAGTGTCGGCGCGGGCCGGACGCTGGAAATCACGCTCGACCTGGCCGATGCGCTGTTTGACGCGGGCTATGTCCTGCATGTCGATGCCGCCGTCGAGGATATGCGCGACAGCCCCGACGACGTGGCGGTGCCCCTGACCACGCAAGGCGCAGGCAAGCCCACGCCGGGCCGCCGCTACGTCGCCAGCCTCAAATACGACATGTGACGGAGCCGGCCGATGATCCGCTTGCTTCACCGCTGGCCGGGGCTGGCCGGCCTGCTGCTTGTCGCCCTGCTGGCGGTGAGCGGCGCGGCGCTGTCGGTCTTTCCGGTGATCGAGCAGTTCGCCGCGCCACGGGCGGCCGCCGGGCTGAGCGTGGGCGACCTCGCCGCCCGCGTGCAGGCCGAGTATCCGGGGGTCGAGCAGATCCGCCGCGCACCCTCAGGACGCATCACGGCCTGGTGGTTCGAGGATGGCACGCCCGGGGCGGCGGTGATCGACCCGGCGACCGGGCAAGGCGTAGCGTCGGCCGATGCCAACCCGGTCGAACGCTGGCTGGTCAACCTGCATCGGCAGCTGTTCGCGGGCGATACGGGCCGACTGGTCATGGCGGCGGGTGCGGGGGTCATGCTGCTGCTGTGCGCCTCGGGGGCGGCTTTGATTGCGCGGCGCATGGGCGGCTGGCGCCGCTGGTTCGGCCCCGCGCGCGGGGGGCCGGCGGCACGGCTGCATGTCGAACTGGCGCGTGTAGCGGTGGCGGGTCTGGCGCTTTCCGCGCTGACCGCGCTGTGGATGACGGCCTCGACCTTCGGACTGCTGCCTGATCAGGCGCGGGCGCCGCTCTTTCCGGCCACGACCAGCGGCCAGACCGGGATCGCCCCCAACCATATCGCGGCGCTTGCCGATCTGCCGGTGGCCGCGCTGCGCGATCTGAGCTTTCCCGACCCGACCGATCCCGCCGACGCCTTCACGCTGAAGACCGACCGGGGCGCTGGCTATCTCGATCAGGGCACGGGCGAGGTTCTGGCCTGGACCGATGCTCCGGCATTGTCGCGGGTCACGGATACCTTCACGATGCTGCATACCGGGCGCGGCGCGGCGGTCATCGGTCTCGTCCTGGGTCTGATGGCGCTTTCGGTGCCGGCACTGGCAGTGAGCGGGTTTGCCCTCTGGCTGGCAGGCTGGCGGGCACGCCCGCGCATCCGCAGAAACGCTTCGGCAGGCCGGGCTGAGACTGTCATCTTCGTCGGCTCCGAGGCCGGCAGCACCTGGGGCTTTGCCGCCACGCTGCACCGCGCGCTGAGCGAGGCTGGGCAGTCCGTCCATGTGGCGCCCATGACCGCCTTCGATCCCGCATGCTACCGGGCGGCGAAGCGCCTGCTGATCCTTGCCGCCACCTATGGCGACGGGATGGCCCCGGCCTCGGCCAAGGGTTTCATCGAGCGGCTGGAACATGCCCCGGCCCTTTCCGGCGTACCGGTCGCGGTGTTGGGCTTCGGCGATCACAGTTTTCCGGCCTTCTGCGCCTTTGCCGACGAGGTCGCGCAGCTGCTGACCGCGAAGGGCTGGACGGAACTTCTGCCGCCTGACGCGGTGGACCGCCAGTCGCCGCAGGATTTCGCCCGCTGGGGCTGCGCGCTCGGGCGGACACTCGGCCTCGAGCTGGAACTGGTCCATCAGCCGGCCCAGCCCGCCACCGAGGCCCTGACGCTGGTCTCGCGGCGCGACTACGGCGCGGAGGTGCAGGCCCCGACCGCGATCCTGCGTTTTGCCCTGCCGCGCGCGGGGTTTTGGCAACGGCTGATGCGGCGCGGATTCGCACGCTTCCAGGCCGGCGACCTGCTGGCGGTGCTGCCCGAGGGGGACGCTGTGCCGCGCCTCTATTCGCTGGCCTCAGGCAGCCGCGACGGCTTTGTCGAGATCGTCGTGCGCAAGCAACCCGGCGGGCTGTGTTCGGGGCAGCTGGTGGCGCTGGAGCCGGGCAGCACCATTCGCGCCTTCATCCGCCCCAACCCCGGGTTTCACTCCGGCCACGGGCGCGCCCCGCTGATCCTGATCGGCGCCGGCACCGGAATCGGACCGTTGGCGGGCATGATCCGCGCCAACCGCCACGCCCGACCGGTGCACCTGTTTTTCGGCCTGCGCGCCCGAGAAAGCGACTTCCTCTTTGCCGAGGAACTCGCCGGCTGGCAGCGGGACGGCCGCCTTGCCCGGCTGACCACCGCCACGTCGCGCGGGCCGCGCCCGTACTACGTCCAGGACGCGCTGCGCCATGAGGCGGCCGAGGTGCTGACGATGATCCGCTCGGGCGCCCGCATCATGGTTTGTGGCGGGCGCGCGATGGCGGAGGGCGTGACGGCTGCATTGACCGATATCCTTGCCCCGGCGGGGCTGACGCCGGCGGTGCTGAAAGCCGAGGGACGCTATGTCGAAGATGTCTTCTGATCCGGTCCGCCACGCACTCAACGGCCCGACCATGGGTACGCGCTGGCAAGCCGTGTTCCACGCGGCGCCCGGCTTCGATCCGGACCCGCTGCGCGCGGCGCTGCAGGCCGCCGTCGATGAGGTGGACGCACAGATGTCCACCTGGAAGCCGGACAGCGCGCTGATGCGGCTGAACCGCGCCCCTTTGGACGAATGGTGCGCCATCCCGGCCCGGCTTGCCGAGGTGCTGCGGCTGGCGCTGGAGATCGGCCGCGCCTCGGGGGGCGCCTTCGACATCGGCATGGGCGATGCCGTGCGCGCCTGGGGTTTCGGACCCGAGGCGGCCGAGGCTGGGGCGATCCGCGCCGTCATGGCCGCGCCCCGGCGCCCCGCGCATGAGGTGCTGGATATCGACGGCCAGCTTGTGCGCAAACGGGCTCCCATTGCGCTCGATCTCAACGCCATCGCCAAGGGCTACGGCGTCGATCGGCTGACCGAAACCCTGCACGACCACGGCATCACCGCCGCGCTGACCGGAATCGACGGCGAGATGCGCGCCACCGGGCTGCGCCCCGACGGCAGCCCGTGGGCCGTCGCGGTCGAAGCTCCCGACCCGGAGCGACGCGCGGCGCATTCGATCCTCGCGCTCGAGGATTGTGCCGTCGCGACTTCCGGCGACTACCGTCACCGCGTCGAGGTTCGGGGGCAGAGCCTCTCGCATACCATGGACCCCGGGCACGGCGCACCGTTGCGGGCTTCCGCCGCCTCGGTCACCGTCCTTGCCCGCAGCTGCGCCAGGGCCGATGCCTGGGCGACCGCGCTGATGGTGCTGGGTCCCCGGGCAGGCGGGGACCTGGCGGCGCGCCTGCGCCTCGACGCGCTGTTTCTGATGCGCGAGGCGGAGGGCATCCGACCCCGCGCCATCGGCGCCCTGTTCGGCGGCGACGCCGCGCCCGGCTGAACCGCGCCTGACGACCCGCTACCCGGTCTCGCGCACCGGCTCGGGGCGGGTCGGATCATCGCCGCTGTACTGCGTCGTTGTCGCCGCTCGTGGTGAGATGACTGGCGCCGCAGTCGGCTCAGCCCGCGGCTTCGGCCGGCGGATCGGGTCCGAGAGCAGCCGCAGCCCGTTCAGCACCACCAGCACCGTGCCGCCCTCATGGCCGATCACCGCCAAGGGCAGCGGCAGGTCGAAGAAGAGGCCGCCGGTGACCAGCACCAGCATGGCACCGATGGCGAAGACCAGATTCTGACGGATGACGGCGGAAGCGCGTCGCGACAGGCGATGCGCGTCGGCCAGCCGCTCCATGTCCTCGGACAAGAGCGCCACATCGGCGGCCTGAAGCGCGACCTCCGAGCCGGCGGCGCCCATGGCGATGCCGACATCGGCGCGGGCGAGCGCCGCCGCGTCGTTCACGCCGTCGCCGACGAAGGCGACCTTGCCGTCTCGGGTCAGATCGGCAATCTGGCGCACCTTGTCCTCGGGCAGCATCCCGGCATGGATCTCGTCTGGCGCAAGCCCCAGTTCGCCGCCGATCCGCAGCGCCACCGGACGACGATCCCCGGTCATCATCACGATGCGGCGAACCCCGCCCCGGCGCAGGGCGGCCAGGGCGGCGGCCGAACTCGGCCTCGCCTCGTCCGCGACGCAGACGGCGCCGAGAACCCTCTGGCCGCGCCCCAGATAGACCACGGTCTGCGCCGTATCCGCCAGCGCGCGAAGCTCGTGCCGGTCGATCCGGGCGCCCATCTCCTCGGCCAGATAGGGGTTGCCGGCCCAGAGGGGGCCGTCCTCGTCCCGCCCGAGGATGCCGAACCCGGGCCGCGCCGTTGCGTCCACGACCTTCGCCACCTGAAGCCCGCGCGCCCCGGCCTCGCGGGCGATGGCGGCGGCGATATGGTGTTCGGACCCGGCCTCCAGCCCGGCCAGCAACGACAGGAAGCCGGCCTCGTCGCCATCGAGCGCCACCACCCGCGTCACCTCCGCGCGGCCGTTGGTCAGGGTGCCGGTCTTGTCGAAGGCGAAGGTATCGACGGCGGCCAGGGTTTCCAGCGCGGCGCCGCCCTTGAAGAGCACGCCGCCGCGTGCCGCCGCCGAGAGCGCCGACAGGATCGCGGCCGGGACCGAGATGACGATGGCGCAGGGGCTGGCCGCGACCAGCAGCGTCGCCGCCCGGTAAAGCGCTTGCTCCCAGTCGCGGCCCAGTCCCCAGAAGGCGGCGAAGGCGATCACTGCCCCGGCCATGACCACGACGGTATAGCGCTGGCCGAACCATTCGCTGAACCGTTCGGAGGGCGCGCGGGCGGCCTGCGCCTCGGTCACCAGCCGGATCATCCGGGCGATGGTGCTGTCGCCGACCGTCTTGGCGACGCTCATCTCCATCACGCCGTCCAAGTTGACCGTGGCCTCGAATACCTGCGCGCCCGGCTCTTTCGAGACGGGCATGGATTCGCCGGTGATGTTGGCCTCGTCGACGCCGCCGCGACCGGCGAGGATCACGCCGTCGGTGGGCACCCGGGCGCCGGGCCGCAGCACCACCACGTCGCCGACGGCCAGTTGCCCGGCGGCGACTTCCTCGATGACGCCGCCCGCAGTCCTGCGCAGCGCCGTCTCGGGGCGCAGCGCCATCAGCGCCTCGATGGCGCGCCGCGCCCGGCCGAGCGCGCGCTCCTCGAGCGTGGTGGAGATGCTGAACAGCGTCAGCAGCACCGCGCCCTCGAACGGCGCGCCGACCACCGCCGCAGCGATTGCGGCGGCGATCATCAGTAGGTCGATGTCGAGCACATGCTCGCGCCAGAGTTCCGAAACCGCGCGCCAGGCGGTCGGAAACCCGCCCGCCAGATAGACGAGCGCCAGCCCCGGAGCCAGCAAGGCGCCAAGAAGCTCGTGCGCGGGCCACCGTCCGGCCACGGCCATCGCCATGCCGAGAACGGTGGCGAGCGAGAGGACCAGCGACAGGTCCACGGGCAGGGATCGCTTCATGTCAGGCTCCGGGCTGGCGCAAGTGCTGGCTGGGTTCGAGATTCGTTCAGGTGGGCTTCTTGCCCCGCAACGCAAGCGCCGCGATGGCGGTCCAGATGCCGGTGCGCAGGATCATCGCGCCCATGGTGCGCGCCTCCCAGGCGCCGCCCGTCAGGACATGCCAGAGGAAGGCGACGAAGACTAGCGCCGTCGCCACGGCAATGCCAAGCGCCAGCATCGGCGCCCAAGCCCCGCCGCGCCAGAGTCCGATCCCGGCCAGAACATAGGCGAACCCGGCGCCGAAGTTGAACCATAGCACGAAGGGCACCACCGCGCCCATGTCGACGCCGCCGAAGAGCGCACGACCTCCCGAAACGATGGTCAAGAGGCCGAAGATCACGGCGACGGCCGCGGCGATGGTCAGTGAGAGGGGGCGGCGGCTCATGGGGTTCCTCCGAAGCTCAGGCGGCGGCCAGGCGGCCGTCGCGCAAGTGGATCAGGCGGTCGAAACGGTCGAAGATCTTTTCGTCATGCGTCACGGTGACGATGCAGGCCTGCTGCTCGACGGCCAGCTTGCGCAACAAGTCCATCACCAACCCGGCGCGTGCGCTGTCCAGCGCGGCGGTCGGCTCGTCGGCGAGGATGATGCGGGGCCGGTTGGCGAGCGCGCGGGCGATCGCCACGCGCTGCGCCTCGCCGCCCGACAAGAGCGCCGGCTTGACCTTCGCCCGGTGACCGACCTCGAGATAGTCCAGCAATTCACGCGCCCGTGACCGGGCTTCGTCGGCGGGCCGCCTGGCGAGGTCGAGGACGACGGCGACATTCTCCTCGGCGGTCAGGAACGGCAGGAGATTGTGCGCCTGAAAAATGAAACCGATCTTGTCGAGCCTGAGGCGTCGCAAGTCGCGCCGCAGCCATCTGCCGTCGAACACCGGCTCTGCGTCCAGCACCACCCTTCCCGAGGAGGGAGCAAGGATGCAGCCGATGATGTTCAGAAGCGTGGTCTTGCCGGAACCGGAGGGGCCAAGCAGCGCGATCACCTCGCCGGCGCGCACGGTCAGATCGACGGCGCGCAGGGCATCGACGCGGGTCTCGCCCTCGCCGAAATGCTTGGCCACGCCCGCAACCTCGATCAGGGTGTCGCCAAGCGCCATGTCAGCTCCCGAGCGCGGTGGCCGGATCGACCTTCATCGCCGCCCGCACGCCGAGCGCGGAGGACAGAAGGCAGACGGCGGCAATGATGCCGGCAAGGACCATGACGTTGAACGGCTCCAGCACCACGCGGCGGGGGAAGTAGTCCTTGACGGTCAGGATGAGCAGCAGGCCGATCGCCCAGCCCGAGGCGCCGAGGATCAGCGCCTGCTGCACGATCAGCGCGATGATGGTCCTGTCGGGGGCTCCGATCAGTTTCAAGGTGGCGATCTGCTTCAGCTTCTCCATGGTCATTGTGTAGATGATCAGCGCGATCACCACGGCGCTGACGGAAAGCAGGATGCCGAGGAACAGCCCGATCTGGCGGCGCGCCTTGTCCACCACCGAGGCGAGCAGCAGTTCCTCCTGTTCCGCTTGGGTCATGGCGGCGAGGTGCTTCCACTGGCGCACGGTCGCGGCCAGCAGCTCGACATCGGCCCCCGGCGCCATGCGGGCGATCACGGCGGCGACCGATGCGGACTTGACGGAAACGGCGCCGCGCGCTGCCTGCACCCGCTGGGCCGCCGGGTCGAGTTCGGTTTGCAGCGCCATCGCGTCGGCCAGCGTCACATAGACCGCCGGATCGCCGCCTGAGTTCATCGCCCCTTCGACCAGCCCGACGACGATGAAGCGGTCGCGTCCGAGGCGGATCGTCTCGCCGGGCGAAAGGCCGGTCTTGCGGTCGGCCAACATCTCGAAATGACTGGCGCCGATGCCGCGCCCCTCGGCGATTGCCTGCGGCCCGCCGGGACGGCCCGGCTCGTAGCCGATGACGTAGAGGCGCAGCGTGCGCCCGCCATGAGGCGCCTCGACGTTCTGGTAGTTGACCGCGCCGGCTTCGGCCACGCCGGGCATCCGCGCCACCGCATCGCGGGTGTCGGCAGGAATGCTGGAGGCTTCGGCGAAGGGGCCCTTGGTTCCGGCCTCCACCACCCAGACATCGGCCACGGGCGCCTTCACCACCGCCAGCGCGTCCGAGACGAGGCCGTTGTAGATGCCAATCATCGCCAGAACCACGGTCATCAAGAGCCCCAGCCCGAAACAGGTCAGCACGAACCGAAACAGTCCGTGGCGGATGTCCTTCAGTGCGAGGTTCATGGCGCCTCCGCGATCCGCGCCCGCCGTCCCTCGGTCGCGCCCTTCGGCACCCGGGCCACGATCACGGCGCCGTCCGGCAACCCACCCGTGACCTCGACCCGGCCGCGATCGTCACGGGCACCGAAGGCCAGTTCCGCGCGGGTCAGGCGCCCGTCCGCAACCGTCCAGACCGTGCCGCGATGCCCGTCAAAGCCGGTGATCGCCAGTTCGGGCACCATCAGCGCGGTCGCGCGGGTGCCGGTCAGGATGCGCACCTCGGCCTGTTCGCCAAGGAACATCTCGGCCGGGCAATCGGCGCAGGTCAGCCAGACGCGGCGTTCCTCGTTCACCCGGTCGCTTTCGATACCGATGCGGGCGATGGTGCCGTGAAACTCGGCCGCGGGCTGCGAGCGCAGTCGGATGGTTCCGGGCTGGCCAAGGGTAAGCTGACCGGCGCGTTCCTCGTCGACATAGGCCTGGATCCAGATCGAGGCCGGGTCGATCAGGGTCAGGACCGGATCGCCGGCCTTGACCACGGTTCCCGCCTCGGCATGGCGGGCGACGACCAGTGCGTCATAGGGGGCGATCAGGCGGTGATGGGCCAGCAGGGTTTCCTCCTGCCGCAGGGCTGCCGCGGCATCCATGCCCTGCGCCCGGATCACCGCGACATCGGCCTCGGCTACCGCCAGATCGGCGCGCGCCACGTCCTCGTCGCGCTGCGCCTCCTCGGCGCGCTGGATCGAGGTGACATCGCGCTGCGCCAGCCCCTGCTGGCGGCGGTTCGCCGCCTCGCGCTGCGCCAGGACTGCGCGGGCGCGCACGACGGCGGCATCGGCCTTGGCGAGATTGGCCTCATTGGCCGCCACCGCAGCGCGGGCGCGAGCCACGCGCGCCTCCTGTTCGGCGGCGTGCAGGCTGGCCATTTCCTGACCCGGTGCCACCCGGTCGCCGGCATCGACCGCAAACGCCGTCAACGCCCCGCCGACCTCGAACCCCACGCGGCTGAGGATGCGCGCCTCCACCGTCCCAAGCCCGTAGATGCGCAGGGCCACATCGCTTTCGGGCTGCGCGACCGTGACCGTCAGCGGCCTTTCGGTCAGGAACAGGAAGCCCGCCGCGATCGCCAGCGCCGCAAGCAATCCGAAAAGCCAGACGCGCCGCATCGCCTATTCCCTTTCTGCGGCCAGAAGCCGCAATTGCACCTCGAGCAGCCGCAACCCCTCACCCTGCAGGTCGAAATCGCGCGCACCCAGCGCCCAGCGGATCGCCACCCCCTGCACCAGCGAGGTCAGCAGCACCGCCGCATCCACAGTCTCGATGTCGCCGTGCAGAATGCCCGCTTGCTGCCCGGCGCAGACCTCGCGCGCGAGCAAGCCGCGAAAGGCCGTCAGCAAGCCATGAAACGTGGCGCGCAGTTCCGCGTTGGTGACGTTCAGCTCGCGCGAGAACAGTAGCATCGGCAGCGCTGGGGTCGCGGCGATCTGTGCGAATTGCGCCGCGATCAGCGCGCGCAGCCGGTCAATCGGCCCATCGTCGCGGCTGAGGGCGTCCTCCCAAGCCGCTGCCAGCCCTTCGGCGACATGTTCGGCAACGGCCTGCCACAGCGCGGCCTTGGTGGGAAAATGCCGGAACAACGCCGCCTGCGTCACCCCGATTGCCGTAGCCACCGCCCCGGTCGTCACCCGGTCCGGCCCGATCCTGTCGGCCAGAGCGAGAACTACGGTGACAATCTCGGCCTTGCGCCGCTCTGCTGGCTTTCGCATGGACGTTGATAAGTGAGTGAGTAATTACATATATCTGATTGACGGAAGCATGTCTGTCAAGATGCGAGGTCCGCAATCCGCTGATCTCGGGCGCCTCGGCGCCTTTCGACCCCAATGCCAGCCTCGATCGGGCGCGCGCACCACAGACGCGCCAGCACCTGCCATCATCTTTTGCAGCGAATCCATTCCGCTCTTTGCAGCCGTGAATCGGACCGGCAGTCTCTGCCTACAAATCAAAAGTCCGTCTCGACATAGCCCCCGGCGCAGTCGAAGGCGACGGCGGCGGCCGTTGCTCCGGTGTTCATGAACAGCCTCGGCGACAAGAACTGGGTCGCGGCGGGCAGATCGGCGGTGATCTCCTGCTCGAAGACCGCGCCCGAAACTTCGTCGACGACGCGCACCCAGACGGAGCTGCCGTTCGGCGGGGCGGCGATGAACAGGGTCAGCACGCCTCCCGTGGCGATGGCGAAACTCGCACCCATGTCGGTGAGCGTCGGCGCGCCAGTCCCGTCGTTCGTGACCAGCTGCCAGCGGGTGTGCGTGCCGCGCTGGCTGCCGATGCCGACCTGCTGGAAGGGCGCTGCCCGTGCAAGACAAGGCCGGCGCAAGCGTGAGGCCGCGCCGGTCCATGGTTTTGGCCGTGGCCTCACTCGATGCTCTGCCAGCCGGGATGCTCGAAATGCTCGCCGTAGGCATTCAGCGCCTGAACGATGCTCACCGCGCCCGGTTCGACCTCATCTTCCTCCAGCGCCGAGATGCCGGTCATCACCTCGCCAAGCACGATATGGAACTGCTCGTCCACCTCGGGTTCCAGCACGCAGTTCTCGACCATGAAATCGACCCGCTTCTGTACGTCGGCGGCCATCCCGCGGGCGGCCTCCGCCGACAGGTTTCCGGCGTGGATCGCCTCGAGATTGGCGGTCATGGTGGCGTGGATCGCGCCCATGCCGGTAAGCATGTTCTGGTCGCCCTGCCATTTGGCGCCATCGTTCAGCACGATCTCCAGTGTCGAAGCGGCATGACCGTCATGCGCGGTGCTCTGCGCGGCGGCGATTCCGGGTGCCGTCAATGCGAGGAAGACGGTGAAGGCTTTCCTGCCGGAAGGACCGAAGTTCTGGAACTGGCTGGCCCCGCGCAAGCGGCGGGGCAGCAAGGCGGGCGGCGGCATCATGCTGGACACGCAGATGGAGGGCGCCACCGTCCTGGGCTCGCTGGAACTGACGGGCAAGATGCTGCTCGTGAACGTCAACTCCACCAGGCGCGCGGCGAAGGTCGAGGCGCTGGTTACAGAGATCTGTGGTGAACTGCTGAAACAGCCGCTGACCACGATCCGCACAGTCGAGCAGATGCGAGACGAACACCGCAACGACCGGCCCCAGGGGGGCGCCGACGAAATCCCGTCCGAAATCGCCCGC
This sequence comes from Aquamicrobium sp., assembly GCF_023954335.1. Taxonomy (NCBI): domain Bacteria; kingdom Pseudomonadati; phylum Pseudomonadota; class Alphaproteobacteria; order Hyphomicrobiales; family Phyllobacteriaceae; genus Aquamicrobium; species Aquamicrobium sp. Next base: position 2,126,081 of record NZ_JAMLIE010000001.1, on the reverse strand, counting down.
CAGATCCTGCGGGACCATATGGACAGGCACTATCGCGAAACGCTGGACGCGCCGATCCCTGCCCTGGGAGGCAAGTCTCCGCGTCAGGCGGTGCGGACGGCGGCGGGGCGCTGTCCGGCGTCAGCACTGATGGGACCAAATCGGCTTAACTGAGAACGGAGGATTTCTGGTTCATCGTAGCCTTTCAAAGGAGCGAAGATGAGACAGAAATCCGGAACCGGGAAAGCGCCGGCAGAGCAGGTCATCAAAGACATCCGCCGCGCAACCCGCAAGCAATATTCGGCCGAGGAGAAGATCCGCATCGTGCTGGAGGGCTTGCGCGGCGAAGAGTCGATCGCGGCGCTGTGCCGGCGCGAGGGGATCGCGGAGAGCCTTTATTACACCTGGTCGAAGGAATTCCTGGAAGCCGGCAAGAAGCGGCTTGCCGGGGATACGGCGCGCGCCGCCACCAGCGACGAGGTGAAGGTTCTGCGCAAGGAGGCGCGCGATCTCAAGGAGGTCGTCGCCGAGCAGGCGCTGGAACTGCGGATTCTTAAAAAAAGCATGATTGCGGATGGGGGCGACGACGAATGAGATACCCCGCATCCGAGAAGCTGGAGATCATTCGGCTCGTCGAGCAGTCGCATCTGTCGGCGCGGCGCACGCTGCAAAAACTCGGTATTCCGCGCTCGACCTTCAATCGCTGGTATGACCGTTTCCTGGCCGGCGGTGTCGATGCGCTGGAGGATCGCAGGCCCCGGCCGAACCGGGTCTGGAACCGCATCCCCGAGGAGAAACGCGATCAGATCATTGAGCTGGCGTTGAACGAGCCGGAGCTGTCGCCACGGGAACTGGCGGTCACCTTCACCGACACGAGGGGCTACTTCGTCTCGGAATCCTCAGTCTATCGCCTGCTCAAGGCCCACGACCTGATCACCAGCCCCGCCTTCATCGTCATCAAGGCCGCCGATGAGTTCCACGACAAGACGACGGCGCCCAACCAGCTCTGGCAGACCGACTTTACCTACTTGAAGGTGATCGGCTGGGGGTGGTTCTACCTGTCGACCGTGCTCGACGACTTCTCTCGCTACATCATCGCCTGGAAGCTGTGCACCACGATGAAGGCCGAGGACGTCACCGACACGCTGACCATCGCGCTGCAGGCTTCTGGCTGCGACAGCGCCAGGGTGGTGCAGCGGCCGCGGCTGTTGTCCGACAACGGCCCCTCTTACGTCTCTTCCGACCTGGCCGCATGGCTATCCGACAAGGGCATGGAACATACGCGCGGGGCGCCCTGCCATCCTCAGACCCAAGGCAAGATCGAGCGATGGCACCAGACGTTGAAGAACCGCATCCTGCTCGAAAACTACTTCCTGCCGGGTGATCTCGAGCAGCAGGTCGCGGCGTTCGTCGATCACTACAACCACCGCCGCTACCACGAGAGCCTCGACAATCTCACCCCTGCCGACGTCTACTTCGGGCGCGGCGATATCATCACGCTGGAAAGGGAAAGGATCAAACGCAAAACCATCAAACAGCGCCGCTTGCTTCATCGAGATGCAGCGGCCTAATGTGACAAACCTGATGGACCAGAGCCTCCGTTAGCTCACGCCGCCTGTTGTCCCAAAAACCCTGACGACGGACAGCCAACGCTGCCGACCGAGGGTTCGATGCCTGCTTCGGCCAGCCGTTCGGTGTATTTGATGGACAGGTATTGCGATCCACGGTCCTAATGGTGGACCAGACCCATGCCCTTGGTGGGCCGGCGTTCGTGGACGGCCTGTTCGAGGGCATCCAGAACGAACCCGGCATGAGGAGAGGTGCTGACGCGCCAGCCGACAATCCTGCGGGCGTAGGCGTCGATAACGAAAGCCACATAGGCGAACCCTTTCCAGGTTGCGACATAGGTGAAATCCGACACCCACAGCATGTTCGGTGCGGGCACGCGGAACTGGCGGTTCACGCGGTCCAGTGGGCAAGGCAGCTTCTTGTCAGGGATCGTCGTCCGGTGTGGCTTGCCCCGGATAACACCTTGAATACCCATGACCCTCATCAGCCTGGCCACCGTGCAACGGGCCACGTCGAAGTCTTCCCGGCGCAATTGCCGCCAGATCTTGCGAGCGCCGTAGACCTGCCAGTTCTCTTCGAAGACCCGACGGATCTCAGGACGCAGAACCTCGTCCCGGCGCGCCCGATCCGACAACCGCGCCGGGTCGGTCCGCCTGGCCAGATGATCGTAATAGGTGGACGGGGCGATCGGCAGCACTGAGCAGATCGGCTCGACCCCGTGCGCATTCCGATGCGCATCGATGAAATCCACCATCACTTCGACCGGCGGTCGAGCTCCGCCATCGCAAAATACGCGCTGGCCTTGCGAAGGATCTCGTTCGCCTGGCGCAGTTCGCGGTTCTCGCGTTCCAAAGCCTTCATCCGTTCGGCCATCTCGCTGGAAACGCCCGCTCGCTTGCCGCTGTCGACCTCGGCCTTCTTGACCCACTCGTTCAGGGTGTGCCCAGAACAGCCGATCTTCGCTGAAATCGACATGATCGCCTGCCAACGCGAGCCATGCTGACCCTCGTTATCGAGGACCAGCCGGACCGCCCGCTCGCGCACTTCAGGGGAAAACTTGTTCGTCGTCTTGCTCATGATGCTCCATCCTACTCAGGAGTTGGAGCCTCCGGCAAACCCGGAGCGGTTCAACTGGCCCGACGTCTGGATCAGTTTGTGCTGCCCAGATGGAAGGCAGATGAGGAGTTCCAGGAACTTGTAACGGCGATCCTGCGCAGCCTGCCGCTCAGGCTGCCATCCTCTTTGTCAAGCCAAAGCCTACGGCACCTTTCTCGCCTCGGTGACGGCATCACAGCTCGCGTATTCGGGATACTCAACGAGCTCGCAATCGAGGCGATCCAGAATGGTATCGAGCGCATCACCGACGACAGCATTGAATCCTGGAGGCCAGCCTTGGAGAAGGAAGCAGCCTTCGCATAGCCGCCCAGACCCTTACACTTCAACTGAGACTCACTCGTCCTGAAACTCAATTGGAGTGTAACATTATTGCCAAAAACGCCCGAGTCCAAGATTGAAGTGTAAATCGACATCAGGGCCTGTACGCAGAACGGCCAATCTCAAACCAGATCTACAACCAGCTACCTGCCGCCATCACGCGCCGACAGCACCATTGTAAATCAGTGTGTCGATCTCCGTCTTCACCTTTGCCAGCGTTAGACTCGGATCCAAAATGTCGAATGCCTCGAAGCGGCCGCGAACTGAATTTCCGGAACGAGCGTATCCTGAAGGTTCGTCCGATCGATGTAAGAACCGGACCATCGACGCGGTCCGGCAAGATGTGATCGCGGCAGGCGGATCATCAATGCCCGCGGCGGGGTGCCGTATTGGCCTGGCTGCCGCAGTTGAGCGGACCGAGAATCGCTTACCTGTTCACGCCGGACGCCGCTTCAAATCAAGATGCGTTTCGGAGCTCGTACGGAATAGGCTGCGAAGAAGCATGTCAGACGCGCGGAGTTGCTACTCCCCAATTTGTAGCAGCAGCTTTCCAGAGACCTGTCTCGATTCAAGCTTTTCATACATTGCATGAACCTGATCCAGAGGGAACACGCCTTCAATCGGCACCTTAAGTGTGCCGTTCCGAACCAGCTGAAAGATCTCGTTCAGCCCACTTTTCCAAACCTCGGATCGGTGGTCGACGTGACCAAGGTGCATGCGGGTGAAGGTCAACGACTTACGCACGAGGCGTTCCCAAAGATTAGGAAACGGTTTGGCCTCAGCTTCTCCATAGCTCACCACGTGACCGAGTGGGCGGATTGCGTCGAAGCTGCGGTCCAGAATGCTGCCTCCTGTGGAATCGATAATCTTGTCCACCCCTTTACCATCAGTGAAGCTTAGCGTCGCCTGGACGAAATCCTCCTCATCGCGGTTCACGACACGGTCCGCGCCGAATTCGATCGGACGCTTCTCCTTCCCCCGAGTGCCAACCGTACCAATCACACGAGCTCCGGCAAGCTTTGCGAGCTGGGTCAGGTGGAGGCCGACCCCGCCCCCAATGGCGTGGATGAGAAGCACGTCCCCCGGTTTTGTCGAGCTAACATTGTGGAGCAGATGCCATGCCGTGAGTGCTTGTATGAAGAATGCCGCGGCGATATCGAAACTGATCCCGTCGGGCAGCTTAGTGATATGCCGCACTGGCAGGGCAGCATACTCCGCGAAGCCCCCAGCGTCCTCAGAGAAAGCGACAGCACGGTCGCCGATTTCGAAATCTACAACACCCTCACCCACCGCCGAGATCGTACCCGCCACTTCAAGTCCTGCGATCAAGGGGTAGCCCTTGGGGTGCGGATAAATGCCCCGACGCATCATGGTATCCGCAAAGTTACACCCGCCAAAGGCAACCTTCATGATCACCTCGCCGGGGCCAGGGCTCGGCTCGTCCACCGTCGTGACGACCATGCTTTCCCGCCCCTCGCTGGGCTGGTTCAAGAGTACCGCTCGCATTGGTCTTTCCTTTCTCGCTTCCGTATCAATCCGACTGAGCTCGGCGGTCGGGCCTGGACCGGGACATCCTATGCGGCAAGCTTCAAAACTGCATGCAACAGAACGTTCGTTCCGGCCGCGAGGCTTCCTGGTGACGCATATTCTTTCACGTTGTGGCTGATGCCGTCTCTGCACGGCACGAAGACCATTGCGGTCGGCGCTACCTTGGCCACGTTGGCCGCATCATGTAGGGCGCCACTTGCAATATGCCGGTACGAGTAGCTATGCTTGATCGCGCCATCCTCAAGTGCGGCAACACATCGCTTGTTGAACACCGTTGGTGCAACCGAGATGCGCTCTGTGATCTTCACCGCGCACCCCGCCGTTTCTCCGATCGTTTGACAGACCGCGCCACACTCCTCGCTTAGCTTCGCGAGGGTTCCAGCATCCGGATGCCGGATGTCGATCACGAAGCTCGCATGGCCCACAACCGTGCTTGGACCGTTAGTGGCCGTTCGCAGTTGGCCAACACTCACCCGAGCCGCAGAACCATAGCTACGACCAATTTCATTGAGGGCAACTAGCATGCGTGCGGCGGAAAGCAGCGCATCCTGCCGCTGATCCAGCGGTGTCGTTCCGGCATGTGCATCGTTGCCGATCACGTCGACATCGATCCAACGAAGCCCCTGGACGGTGGTGACGATCCCAATATCAAGCCCTTCTTGTTCCAAGATCGGACCCTGTTCGATATGCAGCTCAAGAAAAGCCTCAAGCGGCAACTTTTCCGAGCCATGGCCCAGCCAGCCACGTTCGCGCGCTTCCTGCTTGAAATAGGTCCCGTCGACCGACGTGAGCCCATCAAGTCGCTCATCGTCGATCAGGTCTGCGTACCAGGCAGAACCAAGCAAACCGGGTGCATAGCGGACCCCTTCCTCATTGGTCCAGTTCACCACCGCAAGCGGTGCCGCCGTTTGGATCCCCTCATCGTTGAGCGTTTCCACCACCTCCAGCGCGGCGAGAACCCCCGAGATTCCGTCGAAGCGTCCACCGTGCGGCTGGGTATCGAGATGGCTTCCCGAACCGACCGGCCGGCGCGTAGGATCGGTCCCCGGGCGAACGGCAAACATGTTTCCTGCCCCGTCGACCTGGACGTCGAGACCGGCCTGGCGGCACCATGAAGCAAGAAGCTCCCGCGCTTCGGCGTCTTCGGCGCTCATGGCGAGGCGGCATGAGCCGGTTTCCTCGATGGCGCCAATTCGCGCCATCTCCATGTGCCGGGACCAAAGCCGATCCGAGTTGATGCGAAGCAATTTATCGGATCTGTTTGCAGGATAGCTCATCAAAGGGTCCGTTCTTTTCGCCCGCTGACGAGCTGTGAAACCATGACGGCGAGCACCAGGGCACCGCCGTAGAAGAGGTCGTGGACAAAGGTACGGAAGCCGAGCACCGAAAGCCCATTGATCCCGGTCACCAAGAAATAAACGGCGATCACGGATCCCCAGGCGTTGAAGCGACCGGGCTTGATGCAGGTGGCGCCAAGAAAGGCAGCCGCAAAGGCGGGCAGCAGGAGGGTTGTACCCGAGGTGGGGTTCGCCGACCCCGTGGTTCCCGTGTACAGGATGCCCGCCAAAGCGCCGAGCATGCCGGAAACAACAAAGGCGGTGAGGCGCACGCGGTTGACCGCCACGCCGGTCAGACGCCCGACCTCGCGGCCGCGGCCCGTAAACAACAGCTGCTGACCGAACGCCGTGTAGGACAAGACGTACCAGACCAGCGCAGCCAGAACGATGGCGTAATAAAAGCTGACGGGGATGCCGAAAACGCGCTGGATGATGACATACTGCATCAGCACGCGAGACACGCCGCTGATCGTCTGGCTGTCGCTCATCCACAGCGTGATGCCGTGCAGGAAGGTGCCCACACCCAGAGTGACGATCAGCGAATGAACCCGGAAGTAAAGGGTGATCGCCCCGTTGATCATGCCGATCAGCGCCCCCGCAGCGAGCGCGATTGGGATGATGTAACCGATCGGCACGCCCATGCGTGCACTCAAGAGCGCGGTGAGCATCGATGTGAAGGTAAGCGTTTGTGCGATCGACAGGTCGAAGTCACCCGACGTGAGCGGGATGATCAAACCGAGTGTGACGATCACCAGCACGGCTTCGGAGCCGAAGATGCTGGAAAAATTCGACCACGTCAGAAACGTGTCCGGCTTCAAGCCGCCAAAGATCGCGATAACAAGCAGCCAGACAATAACGAGACCAAACCGCTCGAGCTGGTAACCCACATTAGCCATGATCGGCCTCAAGCATAGGCATGTGATTTGGCTTCCCCATAGCAGGCGGCTTCGATGCCGGCCTTTGTTACATCCTTGTCGCGGAGCTCGGCCTTGACCCGGCCGCGTTCGAACACGAGCACGCGGTGCGCGATCTGCTCGAGCTGCTCGAACTCTGACGTGGCGCAGATCACGGCCGCTCCGCCCGCGCAGGCCTCAAGCAGCCGCTCATAGATCTCGCGCCGTGCGCCGACATCAATCCCCTGCGTTGGCTCATCGAGGAGCACCAATTTCGGGTTCAACTGCAGCCATTTGGCCAGCAGGATCTTTTGTTGATTGCCGCCGGACAGATCCGACGCCGGTTGTTCCGGGCGTTCAGCCTTGACCACGAAGCGGCGCATGAGGTCCGCGGTTGTCTTCCGCCGCATCGAATGATCCAGCCAGAAGGAGCGGTCGCCCCGCGCGCTCATTGGCAGCATGGCATTCTCGGTTAGGCTGAGATCGAGTGCGAGACCGAGCTTTTGCCGGTCGGCGGGGATAAGCGCGACACCTGAGGCAATGGCATCAGCAGGCCTGTGACTACGCAGATCGTGCACACCATCGGAGGAAAGCTGCAGATGCCCCGCACCGGCGGGCTTGGCACCAGAAAGGAGATGCGGGACCTCGTCGTAACCGGAGCCGATCAACCCAGTGAGACCGAGGATCTCTCCCGGCGCCACCTCGAAATTGAGGCTCTTGACGATCTGGCCCGATAGCGACCGTACCACGGCTGCTGGAGCCCGGCCGGCAGGCACGTCCTGCACCAGCCGTTCTTGCGTCACGGCGCGGCCCACGATCGCTTCTACGATCTCCGCCCGGCTGGTGGACGCCGTTTCGAAGCTCGCGATCACATGGCCATCGCGCAGAACGGTGGCGCGCTCGGTGATTTCCATCACTTCATCGATGTCGTGGGAAACGAAGATAATGCTGACACCGGTCTCCTTCAGGCGACGCATCATGGCGAAAAGTTCCCGCACGCCCTCGATCGGCAGAAAGGGCGTCGGCTCGTCGAGCACAAGCAGGCCGGGCGAGGCATGTTTGCTGTGGGAGCCCACACGGTCGGCCGCACGAACAATCGCCAGTTGCGCCCGCTTTACCGGCGACAGCTCTGAAACCGGCATCCACGGGTCAATGTCGAGACCGTGCTGCTCGAACAGCTGCCGCGCGCGGGCAGCCTCCGCGCTCCAGTTGATAAACCACCCGCCGACGCGGTCATGGTCACCAGCAATGAGGTTCTCGAGAACACTCGCTTCCGGCAGCAGTCCGAGATTCTGGTGAACGAAGGCAAGTCCGATGCCTTCGCTTTGGCCGAGCGGGATCGGCAGCGTCACTGGCTTTCCGTCGACCATCAGGGCTCCCTCGTCCGGATTGTGATAGCCGGACAGGATCTTGATGAGCGTTGATTTACCGGAGCCGTTCTTGCCCAGGAGACCATGGATCTCGCCGGGCGCGACGGTCAAATTCGCTTGGGAAAGCGCATGAACGCCGCCGAACGACTTGGTCAGTCCCCTGACTTCAAGCCGATGAACGGGACCCGTTGTCACTGGGCCATCTGCCAAAGCTTGCGGTAGCCTTCAACATAGGCGTCCCCGTAGCCCTTCGCGGCGTCAGCCGGCTCGCCGACCTCAGAGATGTTTTCCGCCGTGAAGATGCGCAGCGGGACCTTGGAATCACGGATCGTTTCCTTTCCGCAAAGCAGCCGCATCTCCGCGTCGAGCATGGCGTGGGCGATCCAGTCAAGATTCTCGCCGATATCCATTTCAACGTCACCCGCCCGGATCAGGTCGAGCACGAAAGGCGTGCCGTTGAATGTGGCGACCTTCACCTGCTCCGTTCGCCCGGCGATGGCGATTGCCGGGGTCACGAAGCTCGACATGCTGTCGTAGATTGGGATGACGTAGTTGAGGTCGGCGTTCGCCTGCAGCGCTCCGGCAACCGTCGGCTGAACCTTGGTTGCCCATTCCACGATCGGAACGTTGACGATCTCGTATTTGCAGTCAGGGCAGCGCGTGTCGAAGGCTTCCTTCAGGCCGCTCACAATGGAGTCGGTGGACAACGCCTCGTTCGAAACAAGAACAAGCGCGTTGGTCTTCCCGCCGGTTTTCGCGATGGTCCAGTCGGCCATCAGTTCGCCGGCCTTGCGGTAGTCGATGGCAACCGCGGCATCGACTCCGGCCGGAGCGTCCTGTTCCAGGCCGGTGAGATGCGACGTCACCACCTTCACACCCTTGGCCTGAGTTTGCATGACCTGCGGCTCGAAGAAGCGTGGATCCGCACCCGCCAAAAGGCTCACCAGGCTGAAGCCGTTGTTGGAAGCGAATTCCATACCCTGGATATACTGGGTGGGATTGCCCTGGTTTTCCCATTCCATGTGCTCGAAGCCGAGCTGCTCGGCGATCTTGGTCTTGTGATCGCTGATGGTCTTGATGAACGGAATGGAACTGGATGCGGGGATCGTGAAGATCTTCTTGCCGGCCATGCAGGTCTTGGCGTCGAACGGCTCGCCAGGCGCCACGAAGTCCGGGATCTTGGAATAGTTCTGAATGTTCTGCTTGGATGCTTCCAAGCCTTCTTGGGCGGCAGCGGGCAGCAACGAGGCCAGCACCATCGCGGATGCCAAACCCATCATCTTTGTCGCGCGTTTCATCTCGTTCTCCTTTTGTGAGACGCGTTGGTTCCCATTTTTTTGTTATTGGCCGCGCAGCGCCTGCGTTGCGGCTTCGTCAACTACCTTGCCATTGATGGCAACGGCGTAGTCCGACCGGGCCGCTTCGGCATCGATCAGCCCGTCAAGTACATCCTCGAGCACAGCTTGCGGGCTGCGTTCGCGCGGATTTCCATAGCCACCGCCGCAAGGGCCATAAGCGATGATCCGGTCGCCGCGCGACAGCTGGCGGTATGGGATCTTGGACGGCAGATCCTCCACGCCGCCGCTTGCACGCGCCAGCTCGACCTTCGCAGGCGAACCATCCGCACCGCCCTGGAAGCCCCAGGGCTTAAAGCGCTGCCCATCACCTTCAACCGAAACAGCGCCATCTTCCAGAAGCTCGAAGGCGCGGATTGACCCGATGCCACCGCGCGAAGCGCCCGGACCTGCAACGTTTTCGCGCAGCTCGTAGCTCAGGACGCGCAGCGGCAGGTGAGACTCGATGTCCTCGATCGGATTGTTGCGCGTGTTTGCGTAAAGCGTATCGACCGCATCCATGCCGTCCTTGCCGAAGCGACCGCCGTAAGCGCCTTCCATGATCTCCATGTGAACCCAAGGAGCGCCCTGCGACACGCCGCTGAACGCCATGACGCGAAGGTTGCCGATGCCGGCGCTGACCTGTTGAGGCACAGCTGGCGCAATCGCCTTCATCACCGTGTCAGCCACAGCGTTGCCTGGGCAGAAGCGCGCGATCACCGGAGCCGGGAAGATTGGATTGGCGAGGCAGCCTTCCGGCGCAAAAATCGTGATCGGGCGCGTCAGACCGCTATTTTGCGGGATGTTGCCATAAACATCGCTGTCCAGAACAATCGAGCGCAGGGTCAGCCAGACCGCGCAGTCCACCGTGCCAACGAGCGGCATGTTGATCGGCTTGTGCGTGGTTTGCGGTGCAGTGCCGGTCAGGTCGACGTGAATGTCGGAGCCCGAAACCGTCAGCGTTACCTCGATCGGTAGCTCCTTGAGCGTCGGGTCGGGGCTGTCGAGATAGCCGTCGATGAAGGTCTTGGCGTTGTAGCGGCCGTCCGGAATGCTGGCGATGGCCTCCCGCATCAGGCGCTCGGAATAATCGAGAAGGTCCTCGTAAGCGCCGGTGACGGTTTCGACGCCATACTGGTCGAGCAGCGCCGAATAGCGATCGGCGCCGATCCGCGCGGCAGCAACCTGCGCTTCCATATCGCCGACAACCAGATCTGCGATGCGAATGTTGCTGCGCAGGATCTGCCAAACAGGCTCCACCTTGCGGCCGTCCTCGTAGACGCGAACGGCCTTGAACTGGAGGCCTTCCGCATAGGTGTCCACGGCATCGACGATGCCACAGCTGCCAGGCGTAAGCGCACCTATGTCGAGATGGTGCGCGGTGGTGACGGAGAAGCCGGCGAGTTCTCCCTTGTGGAAGATCGGCACAGCGAAGCCGACATCCGGCCCATGCGAAGCGCCGCCGTAGGGATCGTTGTGCATGAACACATCGCCCGGCTTCACCTTGTCGCCACGCTTTTCCAGCTCCCGAAGGATGCCGGAGATATAGCCAGGAATCGGGCCCGACTGGAGCGGCGTGCTCATCGTACATTCGCAAAGCTGGCGGCCAGTCGCGTCGGTCAACGCGGTGCCGAAATCTTCGCTTTCGCGGATGATGCTGGAATAGCTCATCCTCATGAGCTTGTGGCCCATCTCGAGTGCGATGTTTTCCAGCGCACCGTGAATAACTGCTGCAAGGAACGGATCGACGCGCGTTTGCATGGCTTTTCCCCTTACGCCTGATCGTTGCGCGTCATGCGCACATTGCCGTGCCGGTCTGCCCAATAGGTCCAGGCCGGCGGAACAACCGTTGTCGTATCGGTTTGCAGAAGGATGGCAGGACCGCTGAATTTGCGGTCGACCGGCAAGGACGTCCGCTCGATATGCGGCGTGTTGAAGCTTTGAAGTTCGCCATTGACGCGGAACGTGCAGCGTCCGGAGCCCACCTCGTTCGGTTCACCCTGGACGTTGTAGACCGGCGGCTCCGCCAGCTTCTCGACCTCGCCAAGCCCCCGCACCTTCACGGTGACGACCTCGATCGGGCTTGCTTCGAAGGAATGACCGTACTCCTCGCGGTGACGGTCATGGAAAGCCCGCCAAACCTGGTCCATCGCTTCGTCGGTGAGATTGCCCGCTGGGACGTCGATCTTCAGCTCATAGCCTTGACCGACATAACGAAGGTCGGCTTCACGCAGCATCCGCACCCGGTCGCCAGGGACCTTGTCGCGCGCGAATATCTCGCTGAGCTCGGCTTCCATGTCGTCAAACAAGTCCTGCAGGTGGTCGAGTTCGAGCGACCCCTTGACCGCAAAGGCCGTACGCAGGGCGTGGTATTCGAGATCTGCCGTCAAAAGGCCCACTGCCGAGGTAATGCCCGGATGGGGCGGGATCAGCACGTTGCGCATGCCAAGCATGGCCGCAACTTCCGCCGCATGCAGCGGTCCAGCGCCGCCGAAGCCGGCGAGCGTGAACTCGCGTGGGTCGATGCCCTTCTGAACGGTGCGCGAGCGGATTGCATTGGCCATGTTGCTGTTCAGGACGGTCAATGCGCCTTCGGACGTCTCTTCAGGCGTACGGCCGAGCTGCTTCGCAAGTTCTCCAATGACACGCGTGGAAGCTTCAGCGTCGAGCGACATCCTTCCGCCGAGGAAGTTGTCGGCGACCAGACGTCCGAGCACAAGATTGGCGTCAGTTGTCGTCGGAACGGTACCGCCGCGCCTGTAAGCGGCCGGACCGGGATCAGCCCCCGCGCTCTGCGGCCCAACACGGAAGGCGCTGCCACGGTCCAGGTGCGCGATGGAGCCGCCACCGGCGCCGATCGTATGAATGTCGATCATCGGCAGCATCACCGGGAAATCCGCGATGCTGGCACTACGCGCATCGGCTTCTGCCAGGCGGCCGTCGCGGATGATGCCGATATCAGCACTGGTACCACCGATGTCGAGCGTCACCAGCTTGCCCGTGCCGGCATGCTGGCCAACCCAGGCGCCGCCGCGCACACCCGCAACTAGACCCGAAAGCAGCGTGGTGGCCGGGCGCTGCGCGATCATCTCGGGTGTGGCAAGACCACCGGAGGAGGTCATGACGCGAAGTTCGCCCGTAACGCCCAATGCCCGCAGCTCATCGCGCAGATCGTCGATGTAGCGCTTTACCTTCGGCCCAATAAAAGCGGACATCGCCGCAGTCGTGAAGCGTTCGAATTCGCGAAACTGCGGCGAAACGTCCGCCGATGTGGTGACAAAGGCATCCGGTAGGATTTCGCGCACAATCTCAGCCGCGCGCTTTTCATGGGCAGGGTTCACATAGGAAAATAGGAAGCCGACCAGAACGGATTCGACGCCATCCGCGCCCAGTTCACGCGCTGCGGCGGCCACCGCCTCTTCGTCGAGCGCAACAAGCTCTTCGCCTTTGGCGTTCAGGCGACCCGCAACCGTCTTGCGATGACGGCGCTTAATTAGCGGCCGGCTCTGCCACGGCAGGTCCTGCATGATCGAGTAGTGCTGCGGGCGCTGATGCCGTCCGATGTGGATGATGTCGCGGAAACCTTCGTTGGTGATCATCCCGGTGACGGCGCCGCCATGCACCAGCATGGCGTTTGTGCCGACGGTGGTGCCATGGAACACCGCTTCAATCTTGGACGGCTCGACGCCTGCGATCTCGCAGATGTCTTTGACCCCGTTTACGACACCCAGTGACGAATTGGACGGTGTTGACGGGGTCTTGTGGATGGTCGTCGTCCCCTCACTCAGATTAGCAAGGATCAAGTCGGTGAAGGTTCCCCCGACGTCGACACCCAAAACGATCATACCTGCCTCCGAAATCATGTGAGGTGAGATTGATCCATTTGGATTAATCAGGCAAGTTGAATCCATCTGGATCGAAAAAAATTTTGCCCCATCGGGTGAGGTCGGGCAGAAGGTGCAACCGGTCGGCTGAAAGGATCGAAGGACATGCGGGCTGAAGAGCTGCTGAGCACGGTGCTCGACGGCGAGCTGAAGGAGCTGCTCGTCATCAGCTACATCGTCCTTGGCAACAACACCGTCACCGGCCGCTATATCGAACAACGCTTCGACATGCCGATCCATGCCTGGTCAGCACTTTACGCTGTGAAGATCTTCCCCGGGATCCGGGCCAAGGAAATTCGGCTTCTGCTGCCGCGTCCCCAAAATACCATCAGCCGCGCCGTGTCGCTTTTGGAGAGCCGCGGGCTGCTGGTACAAGAGGTTTCAGCCTCGGACGGGCGCGAGAAGTGCCTTCTCACCACGCCAACCGGCGAAGCGCTTCTCACCGAGATGATTGACGTGTCGCGGCGGCGTCAGGATGAATGGCTTGCTCCCCTGTCGCGGGAAGAGCGGGCCACCTTCTTCAATCTCGCACGCAAGATCGCGGAAGGGCCTACCCTTCTGAACTCGTCTGTCATGACTACAAGCGTCCCAAGGTGAGGTGCGGCGGACATGCAGTTCAAGGCCACTAAGAACGTCCGCTTCTTTGCAGGATTGAAGGGAAACTGCCCGTCCGCATTCCACCGCCTTATCTCATCATTCCGTTGGCCGAGGGGCGAATCATTGTCGGAAAAGCCTCAAAACGGATTAAGCGATTGAGACAACCAGAGGCTGTAGGGTCGGGCTGTATCTAGGTTCAGGACTCATTGCTCATAGCCAGAAGATGACAGTTGCGGCGAGAGCGATGGCTGAGAAGAAGGCCATTGGGCACCTGTCATAGCGTGTCGCGATACGCCGCCAGTCCTTGAGACGCCCGAACATGATCTCAATCCGATTGCGGCGTTTGGATGACGTCCCGCGGCGTGGTGTAGCTGGCGGCATTGGTCGCCGTGCTGTCCGGCATTGCCGGGCTGATCAGCGCGCCACTGCTGGCAGGCTGATGAGGGGATCATCGCTCAATTGTCCGACGCTTTCCAGCGTCATGTAGCGGGCGCGCTGAACGGCCCACTCATCGTTCTGTTCGAGCAGCAACGCACCGACGAGACGCACGATGGCGTCGTCGTTGGGGAAGATGCCGACGACATCGGTGCGCCGCTTGATCTCGTTGAGGGCGTTCGATCGAGGTTGGTGCTGTGCAGCTTGGCCGGTGCTCCTTCGGGAAGGTCATGGGCTGAGCACGTCGGGCTCGGCGTCGTCGAGATGGCGGCGAGCTTCGGCACCTTCGGTCGGATCTGGTCGGCGACGACGCCATTGGGCGCTGGCGGCTTCGGGCGTCTCCTGAGGCGAAGGCGGTGGCGATAAAGGCCGAGACGACGCGGCGACCGCTCTTGCCGTAAAGGGCCGAGGAACGTTCCTCTGAAGTGGACGCGGCAGCGCTGCCAGGTGGCCGAGAGCACCAGGTGACGGCCGCCTTCAGGCCCTCATGGGCATCCGAGACGAGCTTCACGCCACGCAGGCCACGGCGTCATTGCGCAGGAACTCGGTCCAGGGCTCGGCCTCCGAGGTGCCGATCTCCATGCCCAGCACCTCGCGTCGGCCGTCGGAGTTGACGCCGACGGCGATGATGACGGCGACGGAGACGATCCGCCCGCACGACGGACCTTCAGGTAGGTGGCGTCGATCCACAGGTAGGGCCAGTCGCCCTCGATCGGCCACTCGAGGAAGGCCTTCACCTTGCGTCGATCTCCTCGCACAGCCGACGACCTGACTTTCTTCGAGATCAGCCATGCCCATGGCCTTGACCAGGTCGTCGACCGACCGCGTCGAGATGCTGGACGCGGAAGCTCCTGGATGACGGCCGTCAGCGCCTTCGGCCGCGCGTCGCTCCAGGAAGCCTGGAAGCCGGATCCCTTCTCCAACTGGGATGCGCAGCTCGACGGTGCCGACCCCTCTCCCAGTCCCGGTGCGATAACCGTTGCTGGGCGGTCCGCCGTGGCGACTTCTCGCCCCAGGCGGCGCCGTTGCCGCGCCCACCTCCATCTCCATCAGCTTCTGGGCAGCAAAGCTGATCATCTCGCGCAGCAGATCGGCATCTGCGCTCTTCTCCACGAGCGCACGCAGGTTCATCATGTCGTCGGTCATCGGTGTTCCTTCCAGTGAGGACTTGGCTTCGACAACCAGACCATACCGGAAAGCGCCGATGACCACCGCGCTACCCAGCTACACCACCTCCGGGGACGTCACCGGCGTTTGTAGCGGCGCTTGTCATATTTGACGGCCTTGTTCCGGGATTTCCGACCGGGGATGCAGGGAGTGATGCCCTTCGCCTGTAAAGCGTCACGAAACCAGTCGGCATCATAGCCGCGGTCGGCCAGCAGCCATTTGGCCTTGGGAAGCTCGTCAAGCAAGGCGGCAGCGCCGGTATAATCGCTGACCTGACCGGCTGTTATGAAGAAACTGATTGGGCGACCATTCGCATCCGTTACGGCATGAAGCTTGGTGTTCATGCCGCCTTTCGTGCGTCCAATCAGGCGGCCCGCGCCCCCTTTTTTACCCGCAGGCTGGAAGCCGTGCGGTGTGCCTTCAGATAGGTCGCGTCGATCATGATCGTCTTGCTTTCTGGAGCGTCAGGGACAGCCAAGCCTTCCATCATCTGGATAAAGATACCCTTCTCACCCCAGCGCTTCCAACGATTATAAAGCGTCTTGGAGGGGCCGTATTCCTTCGGCGCATCGCACCACCTGAGCCCATTGCGGTTGACGAAGATGACCCGGTGCATCCATTCCCGCCAGCGCGCGTCGGGCGGCAGATGATGGAGTTCTGTATCGAACAGAACATCGTCGTCCCTGCCCCGTCGTTTGCGCGGCTCATCTGCCATGATCGTCACAGCCCATAGATGCGGAAGGTTGGTCGTCCGGACAGTTCTCGCACGGCGCCGAGTTCGACCAACCGGTCGAACAGACGGCGCAGCCCGCGGTCGCTCATGCCGGTTTCCTTGTCCCCTCGCGACACCACGAGTGCATCCTCGTTCTGCCAGCTCCGCAAAGCCGGTCTGCCTCCGCGTCCAACATCGCGTTCAACGCCTCTTCGACGGTGCCGCGAACCATCTCTCCCAGATGGTCCTTGATCCGGGCTTCGTCGATCCGGATCACGTTGCTCATCTTTTGCCATCGTCGTCATCAGTCATGCCATGCTCCCTTCAATCAGAATAAAGGGAACCGTCTCAACCTGAAAATGTGCGAAAGATTTTGTACGTTATCAGCCTGGTAGATCGGCGACAGACCGATCTTGCGCATCAGCCGCCGGACCCGCTTGCGGCCGACGCACCAACCTTGACGCCGTAGGTGCCGCGCCATCTGCCTGGAGCCATACCAGGGCATTTCCATGAAGGCCTCGTCGATGATGCGCATCAGTTCGAGGTTCTCCGGGCTCTCGCCGGCAGGCTGTCGATAGAACGACGCCCGCGAGATCGAGACCAGTTCGCACTGGCGGCAGATCGAGAGCCGGTTGTGATCGGGATCAATCATCATACTCCTCCGATCCAGGCTCAGCGATCGAAGGCTTTGGCCAAAAAATCCCGCTCAACGACGAGTTGGCCGATCTTGGCGTGCAGTTTCGTCACCTCGGCCTCCCGGCCGACCTGTGCATCCGCTGCCTTGTCGTCGAACGCCTTGGCCAGGTTCTCAATGGCCTGCCGTTTCCACTGGGTGATCTGGTTGGGATGAAGCTGGTGCTTCGTCGCCAGTTCCGAAATCGTCCGCTCGCCGCGGATCGCCTCAAGCGCAACCTTGGCCTTGAACTCGGCCGAGAACCGTCTGCGTGTCTTCATGCTGGATCGTCCTTTTCATCGGAAAATCCACCTTATGCCCCTGTCTCAAAAACCGGCACCACCTCAGACTGACGTTGATGTCAACGCGACTGCATATGCCACGCGTCCGCGTGCGGTCAAATGTTGGTGCCTGATTCCTTCACGATTTGTCGCGACCAAGCGCATTCCGTTTAGGCGGGAATGTTGGCGGGTGAACGCCAATTCTTCCGTTAAGTAATTGATATTATTGATGTTATGGCGGAGAGAGAGGGATTCGAACCCTCGATACGGTTTCCCGTATACACGCGTTCCAGGCGTGCGCCTTCAACCACTCGGCCACCTCTCCCGGTGCGCGCGGCGCTAAGGCCGCGCGAACACCGCATCCGTTTAGTCGATCCGCAACGCCGTGCCAAGCCGTCAGATGCGGCTTTCCGACAAACATTTCCGCCGGATCGAACGGCTTCCGCGCCCGGGAGCGGGTCCGCGTGCGACGGCTTTGGAAAGTGCGGAAAGCGCCGTGCGGAGCGGGCCTTGCCGTGCGACTACGATGCTTCCCCGAACGGCAGCTCCACGGTCAAGCCGTCATAGGCCGGCTCGACGTGGTCTGGGGTCTCGGCCATCACCGTGGCATAGTCGAGCGGGATGTGCATGTGGGTGAGGATCGCGCGCTTCGGGCCGAGATCGGCGATCTGCCCCAGCGCCTGCGCCAGCGAGAAATGGCTGGGATGCGGCCGGTATTGCAGCGCGTCGATGACGAGGAGGTCGAGGCCGGTCAGGCGCGCAGCGGTTTCGGCGGGAAAGTCGCTGACATCCGGGCAATAGGCCATGGGGCCGATGCGGAAGCCGAGGGTGATCGTGTCGCCGTGGATCTGCGGCAGCGGCTCGAAGGTGATCGGGCCGCCCTCCCCGTCTATTGCGAACGGCGCGCGATGGGTGATCTCGTGCGCCTCGGCGATGGGCGGATAGGCGCTGCCCGGCGGGGTCTCGAAGCAATAGCCGAACCCCTCGCGCAGCCTTGTCAGCGTCGCCTCGTCGGCGAAGACGTCGATGCGGCGGCGCTGGGCGAGGAAATAGCCGCGCAGATCGTCGATGCCGTGGATGTGGTCGGCATGGGCATGGGTGTAGACGACGCCGTCGAGATGCGTGACGCGCGCGTCAAGCATCTGGTCGCGGAAATCCGGCCCGGTGTCGATGGCGACGCGCGTCACCCCGCCATTCGTCGCGATGCGCTCGACGATGGCGGCGGCGCGGCGGCGGCGGTTCTTCGGATTTTCCGGGTCGCAAGCGCCCCAGTCGCCATTGATGCGCGGCGTGCCGGGCGACGAGCCGCAGCCGGTGATGATGAGGCGCAGCCGGTCAGCCATCGCGCGGCACCCGGGCGAACAGGCGGAAGAAGTTTTCCGTGGTCTGTCGCGCGATCTCGTCCGGCGAGACGCCAGCGCATTCGGCCAGCACCCGCGCCGTCTCCACCACGTGGGACGGTTCGTTGCGCTTGCCGCGCCATGGCTGCGGCGCGAGATAGGGCGCGTCGGTCTCGACCAGCAGCCGCTCGCGCGGCAGGTCACGGGCGATGTCGCGCAGGGCCTCGGACCGCTTGAAGGTCAGGATGCCGGAGAAGGAGACGTAGCCGCCGAGCGCGATGCCGGTCTCGGCCAGCGCGCGGCCGGAGGAGAAGCAATGCAGCAGGAAGGGAAACGCGCCTTCCTGCGTCTCCTCGGTGAGGATCGCCGCCATGTCGTCGTCGGCGTCGCGGGCATGGATGACGAGCGGCAGACCGGTGATGCGCGCCGCCGCGATGTGGGTGCGCAGGCCGGCGGCCTGCGCTTCGCGCGGGGCGTTGTCGTAGAAATAGTCGAGGCCGGCCTCGCCGATCGCCACCACCTTCGGGTGTTCGGCAAGACGCACGAGATCGTCGGCGGTGACGTCGAGCTCCTCGTCCGCATTGTGCGGATGGGTGCCGACCGAGCAGTAGACTTCCGGGTAGCGCTCGGCGATGGCCAGGATGTCGGCGAAGCGGCGCACCCGGGTCGAGATCGTCACCATGCGGCCGACGCCGGCGGCGAGCGCGCGCGCCACGATGGCGTCGCGCTCCTCCGCGAAATCGGGAAAGTCGAGGTGGCAGTGGCTGTCGACCAGCATGACCCTGTCCGTCAGCTCGCCGCTTCCTGCTCGACATAGCGCGGGAAGACGCCCTGCGGCGCCGGCAGCGGCGTGCCGGGTGTCAGCGCGTGCGCGTCGCCGACATGGGCGAAGCTGCGCGCGTCCTCCGGCACGGCGAGCAGATCGAGCAGCTTGCCGGCCGATTCCGGCACATAGGGCTGGACGAGGATGCCGACGCGGCGCACCGCCTCGGCCGTCACCCAAAGCACGGTCTCCATGCGCGCCGGGTCGGTCTTCTTCAGCGCCCACGGTTCCTGCCCGGCGAAGTAGCGGTTGGCCTCGGCGACGACGGCGAAGATGGCGGCAAGGCCGGTGTGGATGGCCTGCACCTTCATCGCCTCGCGCGCGGTCGCCAGCGCCTCCTCGGCCTGGTTGAGGATGGCAAGGTCGGCCGCCTGCAATTCGCCGTTCTGCGGCACGACGCCGCCGCAGTTCTTGGCGATCATCGACAGCGATCGCTGGGCGAGGTTGCCGAGATCGTTGGCGAGGTCGGCATTGGTGCGGTTGACGATGGCCTCGTGGCTATAGTTGCCGTCCTGGCCGAAGGGCACTTCGCGCAACAGGAAATAGCGCACCTGGTCGAGCCCGTAATGCTCGACCAGCGCGAACGGGTCGATGACGTTGCCGACCGACTTCGACATTTTCTCGCCGCGGTTGAAGACGAAGCCGTGGCCGAACACCCGCTTCGGCAGGGCGATGCCCGCCGACATCAGGAAAGCCGGCCAGTAGATGGCGTGAAAGCGGGTGATGTCCTTGCCGATGACGTGAAGGTCGGCCGGCCAGAACGGCCACAGCGGATCGTTCTCGTCGGGATAGCCGACGCCGGTGATGTAGTTGGTGAGCGCGTCGACCCAGACATACATCACATGCTTCTCATCGCCGGGGACGGGAATGCCCCAGTCGAAGGTGGTGCGCGAGACGGAAAGGTCCTTCAGGCCCGACCTGACGAAGCTGACGATCTCGTTGCGACGCTCGGCCGGGCCGATGAAGGCGGGGTTCTCCTCGTAGAGCGCGAGCAGCCTGTCGCCATAGGCGGACAGGCGGAAGAAGTAGCTTTCCTCCTCCACCCACTCGACCGGGGTGCCCTGCGGGCCGTAGCGCACGCCGTCGTCGCGGAGTTCCGTCTCCTCCTCGCCGTAATAGGCTTCGTCGCGCACCGAGTACCAGCCCGCATAGCCGCCCTTGTAGATGTCGCCATTGGCTTCCATCGCCTTCCAGATCGCCTGGCTGGAGCGATAGTGCCGCTCCTCGGTGGTGCGGATGAAATCGTCGTTCGAGGCGTTGAGCGCCACGGCCATGCGCTGGAACTCGGCCGCGTTGCGGTCGGCCAGCTCGCGCGGGGTGATGCCTTCCTTGCGCGCCGTCTGGTGCATCTTGATGCCGTGCTCGTCGGTGCCGGTCAGGAAATAAACCTCTTTCCCATCGAGCCGCTGGAAGCGGGCCAGCGCGTCGGTGGCGATCAGCTCGTAGGCGTGGCCGATATGCGGCTTGCCGTTCGGATAGGAAATGGCGGTGGTGATGTAATAGCGTTCGGCGGACATGGGAGACGTTTCCGGCGGTTGTCGAGTATCGGGCTTGAAATATGGCGGGTGGAATACCGTATCGGGGCGGCGATGGCTATCGGCGTTTTCTGCGGCTCTTGCGCTCCTATGCCTTCGCCGCCTGCCACATTCGCCTGAGCAGGCCCATGGCGTGCTGGCGCTTGTCGAGATTGTAGGTCTCTGTCTCGACGGTCAGTCGCTCCATCTCGCGCCACAGCTCGGACAGGCGCGCGGCGCCGGCAAGGTCGCCGGTCTCGCCGGCGTGGCGGGCCCAGCCGGAAACGCTGTCCAGCGCCGACTGGTTGAAGATCGAGAACTGCACGGTCGCATCGCGCCCGCCGACGGCCTCCGCCGCCCGCCACGCCTCGGCGACGGGAAAGGCGCGCTCGCCGAGGATGCGCGAGATCGCCTCGGCGATGTCCAGCCCGCCATAGCGCGTCAGGAGCAGCGCCTCGCGCACGCTTCCGCCGGCGCGCGCGGCCAGCGCAGCGCGCCCGGCCTCGGTTTCCGGGACGTCGGCCTCCAGCCGCTCGAGCACGGAAATCAGCGCCGGCGTCTCCAGCGGCTTCAGCCGCACCAGATGGCAGCGCGAGCGGATCGTCGGCAGCAGCCCGCCCGGCGAATGGGCGATCAGCACGAACTGGGTGCGCGGCGGCGGCTCCTCGAGATTCTTCAGCAGCGCGTTGGCGGCGTTGGCGTTCATGTCGTCGGCCGGGTCGACGATGACGACGCGCCAGCTCCCGTCATGCGAGGTCATCGACAGGAAGCGGCCGATGCGCCGGATCTCGTCGACGGTGACGGCCGACTTGAAGGCCTTCGTCTTCTCGTTGAGCGGCCGCGTCAGGTGAAGCACCGAGGGATGCGCGCCCTGCGCGATCTGGCGGAACAGCGGCAAGTCCGGGTCGCGCGGGGCAAGGCCCTCCGGGGCTTCCCCGGCGTGCGGATAGCGCAAAAGATGCTCGGCGAGGTGGAAGGCGAAGGTCGCCTTGCCGATGCCGGACGGGCCGGCGAGCAGCAGCGCGTGGTGCAGCCGCCCGGCGCGATAGGCGGCGGCGACATGCGCGCCCGCCTCGTCATGCCCGGCGAGGAACGGGTTCTCGGCCGGCTCGGCGATGTCGGGGATGGTGTCGAACTGCTCGGGCGCGAGACGGGTGAAGCTCATGCCGGCTTGCCCTCCCCGCTGCCGGCCTGCCCCTGCCCGTTCCGCTCCGGCCGCCATCGTGCCCGCGCGCCCGTTTCAAGACGCCGCTCGATCAGCGCATGCACCGCCTTGACGATGGCGGTGGCGACCTTCGCCGGAGCGCGGGCCGCGTCGATCACCACGCAGCGGCCGGGCTCGGCCCGGGCAATCTCCAGGAACGCCTCGCGGCGGCGGCGATGAATAGCCAGCGCCTCCTTCTCGAAGCGGTCGGCGGCCTCGTCGCCGCGCCGCTTGGCGGCGCGCCTCATCCCCTCCTCGGGGTCGAGGTCGAGCACCACGGTGAGATCCGGCATCATGCCGGCGACCGTGACCGTCTCCAGCGCCTGCATGAAGGCGGGCTCGAGATTGCCGGTGACGCCCTGATAGACGCGGCTCGAATCGACGAAGCGGTCGCACAGCACGATGGCGCCGCGCGCGACGGCCGGGCGGATCACCTGGTCGATATGGTCGGCACGGGCGGCGGCGAACAGGATCGCCTCCATCGCCGGGCCGAACGGCTCGGCCGCGCCGGAGAGGATGACGTGGCGCACCGCCTCGGCCCCGGGCGAGCCGCCCGGCTCGCGGGTGACGACGACCTCGTGCCCCATCTCGCGCAGGCTCGTTGCCAGCCGCGCGATCTGGGTCGATTTGCCGGCGCCCTCGCCGCCCTCGAAAGTGATGAAGATGCCGCGCGCCACGCCAGCCTTTCGCCAAGCCTGATTCCGATGGATCCGATGCCTTCAAATAGGCGAGGCAGGTTGAAAAAGCCACGGCCGGCCGGCATGTCCGCCGCTGCGGTCAGCGCAGCCAGCCGATCAGCAGTTCCTCGACCGCGTCGAGCGCGCGCTGGTGGATCTTGCCGGTGCCGACGCTCTCGGCGGCGTAGAGCGGCGTTTCCTGGCTCATCGTGTCGCCGATCCAGACCTTGAGCGCGCCGATCGGAGTACCCTCCTCGACCGGGGCGACCACCGGCCCCTGATAGACGATGCGGGCGACCAGCCTGTCGCGGTTGGCGACGGGAACGAAGATCGCCACCGGCCCGGCCGCGCGCAGCGCGACGCCGGACTTTTCCCCGCCATAGGCCTTGGCCTCGCCCACCACCTCGCCGGCGGCGTAGATCTCCAGCCGGTCGAAGCCGCGCATGCCCCATTCGATCAGCCGGCGCGCTTCCTCGGCGCGCTGGGCGTCGCTCTCCATGCCGCTCATGGCGATGAAGACGCGCCGGCCGTCGCGCGCGGCCGAGCCGACGATGGCGAAGCCCGAGGCTTCCGTGAAGCCGGCCGCCAGCCCGTCCGCGCCGATGTTGAGCGCCAGCAGCGGGTTGCGGTTGCGCTGGAATATCTTGTTCCAGGTGAAGTCGGGCTGCGAATAGTGTTTGTAGAATTCGGGATATTCGCGCCACAGATGGGTGGCGAGCGCGACCAGCTCGCGCGCGGTGACGGACTGGCCCTCGGCCGGCAGGCCGGTCGAGTTCCGGAACACCGATTTCGTCAGGCCGAGCTCGCGGGCGCGCTCGTTCATCAGCTCGGCGAAATTCGCCTCCGAGCCGGCCATGCCCTCGGCGAGGATGATGCAGCCGTCATTGGCCGACTGGACGATGACGCCCTGGATCAGGTCCTCGACGCGGATCAGGGAATTGAGCGCCGCGAACATGGTCGAGGTGCGCGACGGCGCGCCGCCGGTGCGCCAGGCGTATTCGGAGACCGGGAACTCGGTGTCGAGCGACAGCTTGCCGGTGCGGATGGCGTTGAACACCACCTCCATCGTCATCAGCTTGGCGAGCGAGGCGGGCGGGAACGGCGCGTCGGGGTCCTTCGAATAGAGCACGGTGCCGGTTTCGGCATCGATCATGAAGGCCTGGCTGGCCTTCGTCTCGAAAAGCTGCGCCTGCGCCCACGCCGAAGGCGCGGCGAGCACGGCCACGAGCATGATGAAGGCCGCGGACGCCCGGCCCGGAAGCGATGGAAACAGCATGCGCGACGACCCCGGAAAAACCCTGCCCCTCTTTAAACCAAGGGTAGCAGCGCGGCAGCGCCCGGTTCAACCCCGCGAGGGAGGAAACGGCCTATTCGCGCACGGGCATGGCGTCGGCCGCGCCGGCCGCCCACGCCGCCTGGAGCGCGTCGTCCAGCGAGCGCCCCGAGGCGGGATGGAGGTTGAGGGTGAAGGCCTCGCCGCGCCAGTCGGTCTCGATCTCGACCCGCCCGGCTTCGCCGAGGCGCGCGGCCAGTGCTTGAGCCTCGGCCTCGTCGGCATAGGTGCCGACCGCGACATAGCCGGCGGATGAAGCCGGCGCGGCCTTCGCCGCATCGGCATAGCGCCGGTTCAGCGCCGCGACCAGCGCATCGGTGCCCGGATCGGCGAAATCGGTGACGGCCTGCGCCGCCTGCTGCACACGCGCGTCGGCATAGGAAAGCGCCGGCGAGGACACCCGGCCGCCTTTCGAAGCGAGGCTCACGGGACGCTCCGGCACGTAGGGGCCGAAATCGGGCAGGACGAGATCGACGCTCGCTACCTCGAAGGGAACCGCCGCGCGCGGCTGGATGGGGAACGGAATGCCGGCCCCGGCCGCGACGGCTTGCGTCGGCGTCGGCCCGTTCATGGCGATCATCACGCCGGAGGGCATGCCGTCGGACGGATCGGGCGCGCGGCCGCCCGGGCGATAGGAGGCCACCAGGAACTCGTCGTCGCGGCCGTGCAGCGGCGCGCGGCCGACATATTCGACCTCGACCTTGGCGACGCCGCTATGGGTGTAGTCGAGCAGCTCGGCGGCGCGGCGCGACAGATCGATGACCCGGCCATGCGCGAACGGACCGCGATCGTTGACGCGCACGATGACCGAATTGCCGTTCTTGGTGTTGGTGACGCGGGCGTAGCTCGGCAGCGGCATCGTCGGATGCGCGGCCGTCAGGTGCGTCATGTCGTAGATTTCGCCGTTGGCGGTAAGCCGGCCATGGAAGGCGTCGCCGTACCAGGAGGCGACGCCGGTCTTGCGGTAGCCCGGCTCCTCCTTGGGGTGATACCACTTGCCCTTGACCATGTAGGGCTTGCCGACCTGCTCGCGGCCGCCGCCGCGCGGCAGGCGCGTGCGCAGGTTGCTGACGCGCGGGCTCGCCTTCACGCCATACTCGCGCTCGGAGAAATATTCCTTGCTGCGGGTCTTGCCGCCGGCCACCTTGGGCGACGGCGTCGAGCAGGCCGCGAGGGCCAGCACCGAAATCGACATGACGAGAAGGCCCGTGCCGCGGCCGGTCAGCCTGAAAGGCGCAATCCTCATGCGTCCCCTGTCCCCACTACCGTTTCCGGCATCGAAACGCGACGCCGCGGAAACCACTCGAAACACGCTACTCACACGCTGCCGGCATCCTGATGCGCAATCGCCGGCACGACACCAACTGCGCAGGAAATCGTTGTAACTATGTTAAGCAATTGCGGCAGGATGCGGGCATGATTGTGTCGGGCCGCGCGGCAGTCTCGTGAAACGGATCGGGAAGGAAGGAAACGGCCCGTCGCTTGCGACAAAAACCGCCGTCATGCTCGCTTGGCTCTGGGCAGTGGTGGAGGAGGTTGGATTCGAACCAACGTAGGCTGAGCCAACGGATTTACAGTCCGTCCCCTTTAACCACTCGGGCACTCCTCCGTACTGCCGGAGCCATGCTGCGAGGCTGGCCGTGCGCCTGCCGCCCGAAGGCAGCCGGCGAACCGCGTGGGCCTTATGGCGGGCCGGCCTTTTCCTGTCAACCGGGGTTCTGGCCGATTTTCAGGGTTTATCGAAGATGCCGGCAAAGCCGTATCCAGCCGCCGATATCGCGGCTATATCAGCGACATGAGCGACGACAGAAAAAACGGCACCCCGAAAGACAGCCACTATGCGCGCCTGCGCCGCGCCCATCGACGTACGGAGGGGCGCGCCGACGAAGGCGAGCGCCCGGCCGTCAAGCCGCGCCCGCGTCCCGGCCAGCACCAGGCCGTGCCCGCGCCCGAGGGACAGGTGCGGCTCTACGGGCTGCATACGGTGCGCGCCGCGCTCGACAATCCCGCCCGCCGGATCGGCCGCATGCTGGCGACGCGCAACGCGCTTTCCCGTCTCGGCATCGAGGAGCCGTCGAGGCTCCCCTTCCTGGTCGAGATCGTCGAGCCGCGCGACATCGACCGCATCCTCGGGCCGGAGGCCGTGCATCAGGGCGCGATGATCGAGACGGCCCCGCTGAAGCCGAAGCGGCTTTCGGCGCTCACCGACACGCCGCTCATCCTCGTGCTCGACCAGGTCACCGACCCGCACAATGTCGGCGCGATCCTGCGCTCGGGCGTCGCCTTCGGCGCGGGCGCGCTCGTCACGACATCCCGCCACAGCCCGGCCGAAACCGGCGTGCTGGCCAAGGCCGCCTCCGGCGCGCTCGAGCACATCGACCTGATCGAGGTGCGCAACCTCGCCGAGGCGCTGGACGAGCTGCACGCGGCCGGCTTCGAGACGATCGGCCTCGATTCGGAAGGGCCGGCGGAACTCGAGGCGACGTTCGCCGGCGGCCGGATCGCGCTCGTTCTCGGCGCGGAAGGCAAGGGCCTGCGCCAGAAGACGCGCGCCACCGTCACCGCCCTCGCACGGCTCGACATGCCGGGCGCGATCCGCTCGCTCAACGTGTCGAACGCCGCGGCGATCGCCCTCTACGCCGCGCGGCGCCATCTCGCCGCCGGCGGGAAATAACCGTTTCAGCCGAGGCCGCCGATCCCGGTGGCGTGATGAAGATAGAAGGCGAGCGCGACGAAGCCGGCGGCGAAGGCGACGCCGCGCCAGTCCGTGTCCGCCCGCCCGATCTCGCGGACGAGCCGCAGGGCCAGCCACACGGCGGCGAAAAACATCAGCACGACAAGAACGACACGGATCATTCGCGCCTCCCGATCCCGGACCATTTCATGAGGGATATGGGGGCGAAGGATGGCGAATTGAAGAACCCGCGCGCGATCATCGCAAGGACGGCCGCACGCGCCTTCAGGCGGGCGAAATGCCCGTCAAAGCCTGATTTCGTCGAGGAAGGCGTCCCACTTCGCCTTCAGCAGCCCTTCCACGGCGAGCGCCTCCTCCTCGGCGACGATCCGCCCGACGCCGATATCCGCGTGTTCGAGCTGAAAGCGCACTCCGCCCGTCCGCGCCGGATCGGACACGGCCTCGGTTATCCCTGCCACCGCCCGGTCGGCATCGGGCGACAGGTCGTAGCGGGCCGCCGCTTCCAGCTGGTCGTGGATGACGTCCCTGAACGCCGCGGTAAGGACGCTCCACAGCGCGCTGTCGACCTGCCGCGAGACCTCGACATCCTCCAGCCGGACGATCTTGCCGTCGCCCTCGACGACGGGTCGCGCCGTCACCCACACCATTCCTTTGGCGTCGAAGATGCGCCATGGGATGTCGGTCGAGAAGGCGACGCCGACGGCGAGCCGGTCGCCGCTCGGATAGATGTCGAGATCGTGGACCTCGAAGCGGGCGTCGCCGCTGGTCAGCGGCTTCCGGCGAGCTCCTTCATCGCCTCGGCCTTCAGCAGGCCGTAGGGAACCTTGAGCGGCACCGCCAGCGAAAGCTCGCCCTGCCCGGCCGAAACCGTCTCGTGGACAGGAAGCTCGCCCATGGCCTCCTCGCTGCCCTTTTCGGCGGCTAGAACCGCCTTCGCCGCCATGCGGGCCACCAGCCGCACCCCGGCATCCTCGGCCAGCAGGCCCGACGTGCCGAGCCCGGTCGGCTCGACATTGACGAAGAGCGGCGGCATGTCGTCGATGGCGAGCGGGAACGCATAGTGCCGCCACGCTTTCGCCAGTTCCTGCCGGACCGGATCGCACGGGATCGCGCCGCCCGCCTCGGCCAGCGCCTTGCGCAGCGCTTCCCTTATCGGCCCGTTGGCGTGACGCCCGACCTCGAGGTTCCACGGCCCGACGCTGAAGCCGATGCCGAGAATCCTGAATCCCGTGCGGCCTATCAATTGGACGCGGCCCTCGTTCGTCCAGTGGAACGTGACCTCGCCGGGCGTGAGGACAGGGCAGAAACGCTCGTCGAGGCTCAGCGCCGCCGATGCGGACACCTCGAACGCGCCATCGAAACGCTTCGCACTGAGGCTGAGCAACCTTGCGATTTCGCCGTCGAAGCCCGCCGTGCCGGCAAACCGGCCCGGCACCGTCACCTTCAGCATGGACCCGGCGCGCCCGACGGCAATGTCGCCGTTGCGGCCGTATTCGACCGACCAGTTTACCGTCAGGCATTCCTTGAACTTCGGAAAACTGTTGCTGACGCATCTGATCTCTTCCGAGCCGTTCTGCGTGCCCGAGACATCGTCGATGGCCTGGTTGAGCGCCTGCGCGATCACCGGATAGCCGACGGTGAGGTTGGCCAAGACGACGCTTTCCGAAGCCTCGAGCGGCACGGAACCCGCCTGATGCGGCGGCTTCTGCGACATGGCCGTCTCGGCGGAACGATACCAGTCGACGGCAAGCCAGCCGCCGCCCAGCAGAGCGACCGCCGCCACGGCGGTCAGGATGTTTCTTTTCATGCCACCAGCCCTCCCTACTTATGATTGCTTATTCTTATGATGCAACTTATAGTATATTAGAGAGCCAATCTAGTACCGGCGGTTGAGATATACTGGTCGCGCCCGGCTACAACGCCCCGCGGCCGTGCGCGCACGGACGACCTCGTCGGTTCGGCCGGCAAGGAGATCGCACATGGAAATGGCAGATGGCGCGCTTTCGGCGCACCATCGCGAAACGGGAAAAAGGAACGGCGCGCCCAGCAGGCGCGGCGGCAACCGGATCGCGCTAGCGGACGGTCACGGTGATGCAGCCCGCCAGCGTGCCCTTGACCTTCGGGGAGGTGTTCTTCGTGCAGAACGTGTCGCTTCCCTTGAAACCGCCGTTCGGGGTGTAGACCAGCCCCTTGCCCGTCACCTGCACCTTGCCCGATTTGGGGCCGCGCGTGACCGTCACCTGGGTGGCGGGCACCTGCGTCTTCTTCTTGTCGTCGATGAAGTTGGTGAAACCGATCCGGCAGGACTTGTCGGACGCGCTCATCGCGAACTTGCCCGCGCCCTTCCCGCTGCCCCAGCCCCGGCCGTTGGAGCCCGTGCATGCGGCATGGACGACGGAAGCCGACAGGATGCCGACGAGAAATGCGATCGCTGCGCTCGCGCCAACACTCATGGTTTGCCCTCCCCTGATGCGACAAGTTGCCACATCATAGTGCCACCCTCGCGCGAGTTTGCAACCTGAAATATAGGCGCGATCATCCCGCCGCCTGCGGGACATGGCCGTATCGGCCCTCAACGAACCCGAAGGGTTCGCAAGGACGACCGCCCATCGCCGGCCGGCCGGCGCGCCCTCCGCAGCGAAGCGGCCGCAGGCCGCGACAGCGTGAGGAGAAAAAAATGGTGCCCCCGGCAGGATTCGAACCCGCGACCCCCTGATTACAAATCAGGTGCTCTACCAACTGAGCTACAAGGGCATGGCGCAAGCCGTTAGCATAATTCGAACCGCAGTAAAACGGAATGTAGGCCGGCGGCCGGCAACGCCCATGGCGCTACCCATGGCGCGCGCCGCGTGCTAGGTCGGGCGACGCTGACAACGGCATCCCTTCGCGGCAGACGATGACCACCGAGAATCTCGCCCTCGCCTTCATTTCGGCAGACAATCACGACGCGCGCGAAGCGGCGGCGCGGCTCGCCGCGCTCTACGGCCAGTCCTCGCTCGCCGAGGCGGACGTCGTCGTGGCGTTGGGCGGCGACGGCTTCATGCTTCAGGCCATCCACGAGAACATGGATTCCGGCCGCGCGATCTACGGCATGAACCGCGGCACCGTCGGCTTCCTGATGAACGAATATTCCGAGGTCGGCCTGCGCGAGCGCATCGGCGCCGCCAGCGCCGAGACCATCCGGCCGCTGGTGATGGAGGCGCGCACGGCCGATGGCGGCTCGGTCTCGGCCCGGGCCATCAACGAGGTCTCGCTGTTCCGCCAGTCGGCGCAGGCGGCGAAGGTGCGCATCTCCATCGACGACAAGGTGCGGCTCGACGAGCTGGTCTGCGACGGGGTGATGGTGGCGACGCCGGCCGGCTCCACCGCCTACAACCTGTCCGCCCACGGCCCGATCCTGCCGCTCGACGCGCCGCTGCTGGCGCTGACCCCGGTCAGCCCGTTCCGCCCGCGCCGGTGGCGCGGCGCGCTGATCCCCAACCGCTCCGTCGTGCGCTTCGACATCGTCGAGGGCGACAAGCGCCCGGTCAACGCGGTCGCCGACCATGCGGAGGTCAAGTCCGTCACCTCGGTCAGCGTGCGCGAGTCGCGCAATTCGACGGTCACGCTGCTGTTCGACGCCAGCCACTCGTGGAACGAGCGCATCCTCGCCGAGCAGTTCCGCTATTGAATCGCGACTGATCTTTACGATATGAGGCGGAAATTCGCGCAAATGCCGCGTTTTGGTGGCTATCCCGTTGACATTGCGGCATCCGCGCCTTAACGGCGGCGAGAGGCATCCATGCATCGCGGCTGGAGCCCGGACGCAGCGTCGCGCCATCGCAGACCCAGCGAAACAGCAAAGACATCCAGAACGTGTCATCACCTGAGCAGACTGAAATCGAGACCGCCGCCCCGGCGGACACGCCGGCCACCCCGTTGGCGGAAGCGCCGACCATAACCTTCGCGGAGCTCGGGCTGTCGCCGAAGGTGCTGTCTGCCGTGACCGACGCGGGCTACACCTCGCCGACGCCGATCCAGGCCGGCGCGATCCCGCACGCCCTCGCCGGCAAGGATATTCTCGGCATCGCCCAGACCGGCACCGGCAAGACCGCCGCCTTCGTCCTGCCGATGATCACCCGGCTGGAGAAGGGCCGCGCCCGCGCCCGCATGCCGCGCACCCTCATCCTCGAGCCGACGCGCGAACTCGCGGCGCAGGTCGAGGAGAACTTCATCAAGTACGGCAAGAACCACCGGCTGACGGTGGCGCTGCTGATCGGCGGCGTCTCGTTCGACGAGCAGGAAAAGAAGCTGGAGCGCGGCGCCGACGTGCTGATCGCCACGCCCGGCCGTCTGCTCGACCATTTCGAGCGCGGCAAGCTCCTGCTCACCGGCGTCGAGATCCTCGTCATCGACGAGGCCGACCGCATGCTCGACATGGGCTTCATCCCCGATATCGAGCGCATCGCCAAGCTCATCCCCTTCACCCGGCAGACGCTGTTCTTCTCGGCCACCATGCCGCCCGAGATCACCAAGCTGACCGAGCAGTTCCTGCAGGCGCCGGTGCGCATCGAGGTCTCGAAGGCCGCCTCCACCGGCGTCAACATCGAGCAGTACCTCGTCAAGTCGAAGTCGCGGGGCTGGGACAAGCGCGACGTGCTGCGCCGCCTGATCCAGGCCGAGGAAGGCGAGCTGAAGAACGCCATCATCTTCTGCAACCGCAAGGTCGAGGTCTCCGAGCTCTACCGTTCGCTGGTCCGCCACGAGTTCGACGCCGGCGCGCTGCACGGCGACATGGACCAGCGCGCGCGCATGGCGATGCTGGCCGCGTTCCGCGACGGCAAGCTCAAGCTCCTTGTGGCGTCGGACGTCGCGGCGCGCGGCCTCGACATCCCCGATGTCAGCCACGTCTTCAATTTCGACGTGCCGATCCATGCCGAGGACTACGTCCACCGCATCGGCCGCACCGGCCGCGCCGGGCGCTCGGGCAAGTCGTTCACCATCGTCACCCGCTCCGACACCAAGTATCTCGACGCCATCCAGAAGCTGATCGGCAAGGAGATCGACTGGCTCGACGGCGACCTGTCGACGCTCGGCCAGGACGACGCCGAGGACGAGGCGCCGCGGCGCGGCCGCGGCAAGGGCCGCGAGCGCGGGCGCAGCGAAGGCGGACGCGAGCGCGGCAGGGCATCCTCCGGCGAGCGGCGCCCGCGCGACGACAGGCGCGCGCCGAAGGTCGCTGTGGAAGCCGACGAGACGACGACTGACGCCCCCGTTCAGGACGCTCCCGCGCCGGACGCCGAGGAGAAGCCGTCGCGCCGCGACGCCATCAGGGCCTCCAACGCCAGCCGGGCCGGACAACCCCAGTCGCAGCAGCGCGACGAGCAGCGCGAGCGCGGCGGCAGCCGTGGCGATGCCCGCCGCGAGCGTGGCGGCCGCGACCGGCGCAACGACGATGACGGCCCCGCGCCGGTCGGCTTCGGCGACGACATCCCCGCCTTCATGAAGATCACATTGAAGGCGTAAGCCGGTTTCCATCCGGGAAAACCGATAAAAAAGCGGCCCCTGAGGGCCGCATTTGTTTTTCCAAGTTCCCGTGACGGCTGGCGCGTCAGTCGTCACGATAGACCTTCTCGCGGCGCTCGTGGCGCTCCTGCGCCTCGATCGACAGGGTGGCGATCGGCCTCGCGTCGAGACGCTTCAGCGCGATCGGCTCGCCCGTCTCCTCGCAATAGCCGTAGGTGCCCTCGTCGATGCGCTGGAGCGCGGCGTCGATCTTGGAGATCAGCTTGCGCTGCCGGTCGCGCGCGCGCAGCTCGATGGCGCGGTCGGTCTCCGACGACGCCCTGTCGGCGAGATCGGGAAGATTGGCGTTTTCCTGCTGAAGTATTTCGAGGGTTTCGCGCGCTTCGCGAAGGATTTCGCTCTTCCAGGAAACGAGCTTCGTGCGGAAGTAAGCTTTCTGCCGCTCGTTCATGAAGGGCTCGTCTTCACTGGGAACGTAATCGGTTTCGACACTTGCGGACATTCGACTCAATCCCAAGGCAGATTTCCGGGCGCTCTATATATTCGCGCCATTCTGGCTGCACAAGCATCAAGGCGGAACGACTCACGCTTTTGTTAAATCGCTTCGCAGGCCCCCCGCGCGCCGCGGCTCCGGCCGGTTTTCCCCTGCCGCATTCAATATGGCCGCGGGCGTTTCCGTCCGGCGGCAAAATGCTCTAAACCGGAAGCGGTCGCCCTTCCCCAACGCCTGCCTTCAGGAGAGGATGCAAGATCATGACGAAGCTCTATCTCCTGCGCCATGCGAAAGCCCTGTGGGCCGAGCCCGGCTCGCGCGACTACGACCGCGCGCTCGACCCGTCCGGCCGCGACGACGCCGAGCGGCTGGGCGCCATCATGGCCGAGGCCGGCTACGCGCCCGACACGGTGCTGTGCTCGGGCGCGCGCCGGGCGCGCGAGACCTGGGCGTCGGTGTCGAAACGCCTGCCGGTCGCCGATGTCCGCTTCATCGACGGACTCTATTCCTCCGATGCCGGCGGCTATCTCGATCTGGTGCGCGAGGCGGGCGTCGACCATGCCGTGCTCGTGGTCGGGCACAACCCGATGATGGAGGACCTCGCGACCGCCCTGTCGCGCGCCGGCGACGAGGACGCGCTCGCGGCCGTGGCCAGCGGCTTCCCGACCTGCGGGCTGGCGGTGCTGCGCTTCCCGACCCCGCTTGCCGCGATCAGGCCGGAGGGCGGGTATCTGGAGGCGTTCGTGGTTCCGTGAGTGAGTAGGGAATAGTGAGTAGTGAATAGGAATTGCGCGCCGGCGCGCTTTCTTCACTACTCACTACTCACTATTCCCTACTCACTCTCCACCGCCTATATCCGCTCCATGACCATGAGACCCCTCCCTTGGCAGGCCTGACCACTTTCGGCGACGAGGCGCGGATCGCGCTCGATACGCTGGCCGGGCGCGCGGCCGGGCTCGTCTCGACGCCGGCGCTGCGGCTCGGCGTCACCGGCCTGTCGCGCGCCGGCAAGACGGTGTTCATCACCGCGCTCGTCCACAATCTCATCCATGGCGGGCGGCTGCCGCTGTTCGAGGCGATGAAGAGCGGCCGCATCGCCGGCGCCCGGCTCGAGCACCAGCCCGACGACACGGTGCCGCGCTTCCAGTACGAGGACCATGTCGCCGCGCTCGTCGGCGAGCGCGTCTGGCCGGAATCGACCCGCGCGATCTCGGAGCTTCGCCTGATCGTCGAGTATGAATCGGCCTCGGCCTGGGGGCGCATGTTCTCGCGCGGCCGGCTGGCGCTCGACATCGTCGACTATCCGGGCGAATGGCTGCTCGACCTGCCGCTGCTCGGCAAGGATTTTTCCACGTTCTCGCGCGAGGCGGCGGAGCTGGCGCGGCTGCCCGTGCGGGCCGATCTCGCCGCCGAATGGCTGGCGCTCGCCGGCGCGACCGACCCCGACGCGCCCGCCGACGAGATGACCGCGAGAAAGCTGGCCGAGAGCTTCGCCGCCTATCTCAAGGCCTGCAAGGAGGACAGCCGCGCGCTCTCCACCCTGCCGCCCGGCCGCTTCCTGATGCCGGGCGACCTCGACGGCTCGCCGGCGCTGACCTTCGCGCCGCTGATCCTCGAAGGCGACGGCAAGGCGCGGTCCGGCTCGCTGCGCGCGATGATGGAGCGGCGCTACGAGGCCTACAAGAGTCATGTGGTGAAACCGTTCTTCCGCGACCACATCGCCCGGCTCGACCGGCAGATCGTGCTGATCGACGCGATGCAGGCGCTGAACGCCGGGCCGGAGGCGGTCGCCGACCTCGAGCGGGCGCTGACCGAGATCCTCGCCTGCTTCCGCGCCGGGCGCGGCTTCTTCCTCACCGATCTCGTCTCGCGCCGCATCGACCGCATCCTGATCGCCGCCACCAAGGCCGATCATATCCATCATGAGAGCCATGACAGGCTGCAAGCCATCGTGCGCCGGCTGACCGAGCGCGCGGCCGAGCGGGCGCGTTTCTCCGGCGCCGAGGTCGAGGCGCTTGCCATGGCCGCCGTGCGGGCGACCCGCGAGGGCACGGTCAGCCAAGGCCGCGAGACACTGCCAGTCATCATCGGCACGCCGCTGAAGGGCGAGACCATCGGCGGCGAGACCTTCGACGGCGAGGCCGAAACCGCCATATTTCCCGGCGACTTGCCGCAAAATCCCGACACGGCGATTCAAGGCGCCGCCGACCCCGTCCGCTTCGTGCGCTTCCGCCCGCCGCGGTTGGAGCGCACGGCCGAAGGCGCGACGCTGTCGCTGCCGCACATCCGCCTCGACCGGGCGCTGCAATTCCTGATCGGGGACCAACTGGCATGAAGGAACCGCGACAGCCGGCCGCTTTCCGCATCGAGCCCGCGCGGCCGCCGGAACCGGCACCCGAAGCGAAGCGCCCGGCCCCGCGCCAGCCGCGCGCCGCGAAGCCGGAAACGGCAGTCGTCGTGCCGGCCGAGATCGACGTGTTCGACGAGGCGGACGCAGTGCTCACCGAGCCGCCGGCCGTGCCCCCGCGCCGGCGTTCGGTGATCGGCCGGATCTTCCTCGCCGCGTTCGGCCTCCTCGTCTCGCTGGCGCTCGGCCTTTGGGTGGACGGGCTGATCCGCGATCTCTTCGCGCGCTCCGACTGGCTGGGTTGGCTCGCGGCCGGCGTCGCCGTTATCGCGGCGCTGGCGCTCGTCACCATCATCGCGCGCGAGCTCGTCGGCCTCGCCCGCCTCGCCTCGGTCGAGACGCTGCGCGAGGCCGGGCGCGACGCCATGGCGCGCAACGACCCGCGCTCCGCGCGCAAGGTGGTGGACGACCTCGCCGCGCTCGTCTCGCGCCGACCGGAGACCGCCGCCGGCCGGCGGGCGCTGAAGGAGATGCGGGACGACGTCATCGACGGCGCCGATCTCGTGCGCCTCGCCGAGGCGGAGCTTCTCGGCCCGCTCGACGCCCGCGCCCAGACGCTGATCCTCGATGCCGCCAAGCGCGTGTCGCTCGTCACCGCCGTCAGCCCGCGCGCGCTGATCGACATCGCCTATGTCCTCTACGAGGCCGCGAAGCTGATCCGGCGGCTGGCCGAGCTCTACGGCGCGCGGCCCGGCACGCTCGGGATGATCCGGCTCGCCCGCGACGTGCTGGCGCATCTCGCTGTCACCGGCGCGGTGGCCGCCGGCGACGAGTTCGTCCACCAGATCGTCGGCCAGGGCCTTGCGGCGCGCCTGTCGGCCAAGCTGGGCGAAGGCGTGGTCAACGGCATGATGACGGCGCGAATCGGCGTCGCCGCGATGGAGACCGTCCGGCCCCTGCCCTTTGCCGCGGTGAAGCGGCCGGGAATGGGCGATTTTCTCTCGGCGCTCGCCGCATTCACGCGCGGAAAGGCTAGGGAAAGCCGCGATTGACGAGTTCGGGCTTGCGTCTTGCGCACGGCTGGATCATGGTTCCGCAAACGGGCGAATAGACGAAGCATTAACCAAAATCGGTCAAGCTCCGGCCTATGTCCCCCGTGTCCGTAGCCAGGTGTCCCATGATCGCACGCGCTTTCCTTTCCGCAGCCCTGCCCCTTGGCGTCGCGATCGCCGCGTTGTCGGCAACGCCGGACGAGGCCGCGGCTTCGGAGAAGGACAAGCGGTTCTTCAGCACGGTCGAGGGCGAGTGGTCCGGCCCCGGCGAGATCGTCGCCGGCAAGTACAAGGGCACCCGCTTCACCTGCAATTTCAAGGGCGCGACGCCGAACGGCAAGGTCGGCATGTCGCTCGACGGCGGCTGCCGCGTCGGCCTGTTCACGCAGAAGATGTCGGCCAAGGTCGAGCACAGCGGCCGCAAGGGCTATCGCGGCAGCTTCATGGACGGCTCGAAGGGCGAGGGCCTCGACGTGATCGGCGGCAACGTCAACGGCCGCAAGGTGACGCTGACGCTGAACCGCAACCAGCTGAACGGCGCGATGCTGGCCAACCTGCCCGACGACAATACGATGCACGTCACCGTCTCGGTGAAGGTCGCTTCGCAGATGGTGCCGGTGATCGGCATGAACCTGAAGCGCGTCGACACGCGCACCGTCGGCGCGATCAGCCGGGACTGAACTAGAGCAGCGGGCGTTCTGACGAACGCAGCTTCCGCTGCTCTAGTTTCTTTTCTTTAGCCGCATTTATGCGACGTCAGACGATTCCGTCTGACTGCAAAATGCTCTAGGCCCCTTCCGCCCGCCACCACGCCCCGCCGCCGGCAAGGCGGACGATCCCCGAAGAATCGAGCGACGGCAGCCATTCGGCCGCCGTCTTGTCCCCAATAAGCGCCCGTGGCGCGATCTCGGCCAGCGGCACCATGACGAAGGCGCGCTCCGTCATGCGCGGATGCGGCACCTGAAGGCCGGCCTCGTCGACCGCGCCGCCGCCGTGAAGCAGGATGTCGATGTCGATGACGCGCGGCCCCCAGCGGACGGCGCGCACGCGCTTCAACCCCTTCTCGATATCGAGGCAGAGATCGAGCAGTTGCCGGGCGGGCAGCGCCGTGTCGACCGCCGCCACCGCGTTGAGGAAGCCGGGCTGGTCTGCCATGCCCC
Organism: Aquamicrobium sp.; assembly: GCF_023954335.1. Lineage (NCBI taxonomy): Bacteria > Pseudomonadati > Pseudomonadota > Alphaproteobacteria > Hyphomicrobiales > Phyllobacteriaceae > Aquamicrobium > Aquamicrobium sp. The sequence continues at coordinate 2,088,725 of NZ_JAMLIE010000001.1, read as the reverse complement.
ATGGCGGCGTGCGGTAGAGCGAGGAAACGGCGGCGACCGAGACGGCAGGATGCGCTTCGAGCGCCCGCAGCGCCGCGGCCATCGCCGCCGCCGGGTCGCCGAGATTGCCGCCGAGGCCGAGAAAGGTCCGCTCGATCCCCCCGCCCGTCATTCGTGTTGCGGCCCCTATTGCGGCCACGAAACCGTGACCTCGACATGATCGAGCACGCCGGGAACCGGCGCGTGCGGCTTGCGCACGGTGATCGTCGCGCGGGCGATGCGCGGGAACTTGCCGCACAGGGCGCGGGCGACGTCGAACGCCAGCGCCTCGATCAGGAACCGGCGCTTGCCGGTGATGATCTTCTCGATCTCGATGAAGACGGTGCCGTAGTCGACGGTCGAATCCATGACGTCGTCCTCCAGCCCCGGGCCGGGATCGACCAGAAGCTCGGCGTCGACATAGAAGCGCTGGCCCAGCCGCTCCTCCTCGTCGAACAGGCCGTGGCGGGCGAAGAACGCGCAATTCTTCATGCGGATCGTGTATCTCATCGGTCGTCCCTTTGCGCGGTCACGCCGCGTGCGATCATAGCATCGGCAACCGCGAGCGCGTCGGCATTCATTGCGACATCGTGGACGCGAAACGCGGCGGCGCCCTGAAGCCGCAGGATGACGCTGGTGGCCGCCGTGCCGGCATCGCGGGCGTCGGGCGCCTCGCGGCCCGTCACCGCGCCGACGAACCGTTTTCGCGACGTGCCGACCAGCAAGGGCCGCCCGAGCGCGAACAGTTCGGCAAAGCGCGCCATCAAAGCGAGGTTTTCGTCAGTGGTTTCCTTGGCGAAGCCGAAGCCGGGGTCGAGCACGATCCTGTCCTCCCCGACGCCGGCGGCGCGGGCGATGTCGAGCGAGGCCGACAGGAACGCGATCTGGTCCGCGACCGGGTCGGCGAGTTTCTCGCGCCCGCGGCCGGTGTGCATGATAACGAGGCCGGCTCCCGTCTCGGCCGCGACCCTCGCTATGTCCGGCTCGCGCTGGAGGCCCCACACGTCGTTGACGATATGCGCGCCGGCGGCCACGGCGAGCCGCGCCGTCTCGGCGCGATAGGTGTCGACCGAGATCAGCGCGGCGCCCTCGGCGGCCAACGCCTCGATCACCGGCAGGATGCGGCGCTGCTCTTCCGCCGCGTCGACGGCCGCGCCGCCCGGCCGGGTCGATTCGCCGCCGATGTCGATGATGGTTGCGCCCTCGCCCGCCATCCGCCGGGCCTGATCGAGCGCCGCCTCGACATGCGCGTAGCGGCCGCCGTCGGAAAAGCTGTCCGGCGTGACGTTGAGCACGCCCATGATGACCGCCCGGGGCCCGAGCTCGAGGAAACGGCCATGGGCGAGCGGCCAGACGACGGGATCGAACATCGGTTTCATGCCCCTGCGCTGCGAAGAGCGGCGTTGTGGGCCGTACAGCCAACAAAATCAACGGCGAACTTCCGGGCTCCGCCCGGCGGTTTTAGCTTGCGGGCTTCGCCCGACGATTTTGATTGCCTGCGGCGCGCGCCCAGCCCACACTGCCGGCGTGTCGCCAAGAGGACCACGATGATAAGGCCGATCCTTGCCGCCTCCCTCGCCCTTCTCGCCTGCCAGAGCGCACAGGCGGCAAGCGTCGCCAAGACCTACAGCTACTTCACCATCGGCGGCACCACCGTCGAGCAGATCGAAACCGAGCTGAAGCGGCGCGGCCCGCAGGTGAAGTCGACCGGCATGCGCCATCCCGGCGCGACGCGGATGGAGTTCACCAGCCGGGTCGGCTATGGCGAGCGCGGCGGGCGTTGCGGCGTCGTCTCGGCCGACGTCACCGTCAAGGCGCACATGATCCTGCCGCGCTGGAACCGGCGCAAGGCCGCCTCCTCCGAGACGCGGCTGATCTGGGACACGCTGTCCGCCGACATCAAGCGCCACGAGGAAAGCCACGTCGTCATCGCCAAGAACCACGCGCGCGAGCTGGAGGAGGCGCTGAAGGGCGTGCCGCGGCAGCGCGACTGCGCGGCCGCGCAAGCCAGGGTGAAGGAGGTGACGGCGCGCATCCTCGCCAAGCACGACCGCGAGCAGGACCGCTTCGACATGATCGAGGGGAAGAACTTCGAAAGCAGGCTGATGCGCCTGCTGCAATACCGCATCGAGCGGATCGAGTCCGGCCAGCTCGCCTACCCTTGAGCTTCGCTAACCCTGGCGTTCGGGCACGCGCACGACCAGACCGTCGAGCTCGTCGCGCACGACGATCTGGCACGACAGGCGCGAATTGATCTGCGGCTCCCAGGCGAAGTCGAGCATGTCCTCCTCCATCGCCTCGGGCGGGCCGACGCGGTCGGTCCACGCCTCGTCGACATAGACATGGCAGGTTGCGCAGGCGCAGGCGCCGCCGCATTCGGCCTCGATGCCCGGCACCGAATTGCGGATCGCGTTCTCCATCACGGTCGAGCCGTTCTGGGCGTCCACCCCGTAGCGGGTGCCGTCAAAGCCGATATAGGTGATCTTCGTCATGAGATTGCCGTCGATTGCCGCTGCTTGCCTTGGGGGAAACGCTGCCCGGGCGGGTCTTGGCGCGACAGATACAGGCTCGCCCTGCCAAGTCAACACTTGGCTAGGCCCATACGGCGGGCGGCGCGAAGGTCAGCGGCTGACGGCGGCGATGAAATCGCGCACTTCGCCGATCAGCACGATCAGGCGGGCGATCCGTGCCGGATCGTCAGGCATGTCCTCGATGCAGGCTGCGCAGTCGGCGAGCGCGAAGGCGCCGACGCCGCGCGCCGACCCCTTGAGCGCATGGGCGAGCCGCGCGCGCTCCGTGGGGGCGGCGTTGGCGATGCTGTCGCGGATGGTGCCGATCTGGCGCGCGAACATCGCCAGCACCTCCTGCTCCAGCGCCCGGTCGCCCATCGTCTGGCGGGCGAGATGGTCGAGGTCGAGCGGCCGCTTGCCCGCCGGGCGGGCGATCTCGCCGCCCGGCCGCGAAAAGGCCATCGTCGCATGATCGGTGGTTGCGGCCTGCCCGGCGCGCGCTGTCGCGGTTTTGCGTCTCATGCGGGAAAGTCTGGCGCAGCATGGTGGAAAAGCGGTTAACGGCGATATTTTCCCGGCTTGCGGGACAGGTCGGGCGCGGGGCGCGAAAACGCCTTCGGTTTCCTGCCGTTAACCCTATATTTAAAGTTTTACACATGGGGCGAAAACGCGGTTTCCTTTGCCCGACCGTCCCATTACGATACGCGACGGCCCGCAGAAGGCCTTCAAACGCGTGGATACGAGGTGTCGCAAGACAGTCCGCGCTCGTGAGTACAGGGTGAGCGGCATGGCGCGTAAAGCAACGACGACGGGCAACCTCGACAAGGAGGTTGCCAAGGAACTCGAGGAAGCTCTCGACATCGACCTGTTCGCCGCCGATCCATCCGGCGATCTCGACGTGGCGGGTGCGATAGCCGATTTCGAGGCGCAGATATCGAAAGCGGCCGAGGATCTGGCGCGCGATTCCCGCGCCGCCGCCGAGGCCGGCAAGGCGCAGCCCGAGTCCAAGGCGAACGTACCGAAGCCGGCCACGGCCGCCAAGCCCGCGGCGACCCCTGCCCCCAACCCGCCCTCCTCCGGCGCCCCGGCCGCGAAGGCCGCCGCGCGCAAGGAAGCGCCGGCCGCCAACGACCTGCGCCCCATCGAGCCGGCGACGCCGTCCGCCTTCGCCCACGCCAATGACGACCGCCAGCGCGACTATCGCGCGCTCCAGCAGCAGATCCGCCGCGCCAGCCCGCGCACGATCTACTGGCTGGTCAGCCTGCTGTCGATCGCCTGGATCGCCGGCGGCGTGGCGCTCGGCCACCTCCTGTTCCAGCCGCCGCTGTGGGAAATCCGCTCGCTCAGTCAGCTGATGGCCGCGCCGCACCTCATCGGCCTCCTCGTCGCCATCCTCGTCCCGGTCATGCTGTTCTGGGGCTTCGCGGTGATGATCCGCCGCGCACAGGAAATGCGCCTCGCCGCCCAGTCGATGGCGGAAGTGGCCATGCGGCTCGCCGAGCCGGAGCATCTGGCGACCGACCGCGTGATGATGGTCGGACAGGCCGTGCGCCGCGAGGTGCAGGCCATGGGCGAAGGCATCGAGCGCACGCTGGCGCGCGCCGTCGAGCTGGAGACCCTCGTCCATACCGAGGTCAACGAGCTGGAGCGCGCCTATTCCGACAATGAAAGCCGCATCCGCGGCCTGATCGACGGGCTCGGCAGCGAGCGCGACGCGGTCGTGACCCATGCCGAGCGCGTGCGCGCCTCGATCTCCGGCGCGCACGAGACGCTGAAGGAAGAGCTGGACATGGCCAGCGACGTGATCCGCCAGAACATTCTCGGCGTTTCCTCGCGCCTCAGCTCCACCATCTCCGACTCCGGCACGCAGCTCGTCGACCGCATCAACGAAAGCGGCATGTCGCTCTACGACGCCGTCGACCAGCGCCTCGACACCATCACCGAGCGCATCAGCACCTCGGGCGAAGGCTTCGCCGAGCTCCTCGACACCCGCATCGCGCGGCTGACGCAGACCTCGGACGAGGCGACGCGCACGCTGTCGCAGATGCTGGACGAGCGCACCACCGGCATGGTCTCGCTGCTCACCGGCGCGACCTCCTCGCTCAATTCCGAGCTCAACGACCGGCTCGCCGGCATCGAGACCACGCTGCGCGAGCGCGGCCAGGCGCTGATCAACGAGTTCCAGACCCGCGCCGAGGCGCTGGACACCGGCACGCAGAAGCTCAACGCCGCGCTCGAGGCGCGCGCGCGCCAGATCAACGAGACGCTGATCGAGCGCTCGCGCGAGATCGCCCAGACCTTCACCGACGGCAAGCAGAGCCTCGGCGGCCTGATCGAGGAGAGCAAGAAGGAAATCTCCGGCCTGTTCGGCGACAACAGGCAGGGGCTTGCCGGCCTTATCGAGGAGGGCAAGAAGGACATTGCCGACCTCTTCGGTGAGAACAGGCAGGGGCTTGCCGGCCTCATCGAGGGGGGCAAGAGGGATATTGCCGGCCTTTTCGGCGACAACACGCAGGGGCTTGCTAGCCTCATCGACGACAGCAAGGCGCGTATCGGCTCCGAGCTCGCCGCGCTGGTGACGTCGACCTCGACGCTGCTGGAAGAGCGCGCCGGTGATTTCGCTGCCCGCCTCGCCAGCGGCCGCGACCTGATCGCGGAGGCGCTCAACGCCGACCTCCAGCGCGTCGCCGAGGAGCGCAAGCAGTTCGACACGACGATGACCAGCCATGTCGAGCGCATCGTCAAGGGCCGCGAGCTGATGACGCGCGCGCTCAACGAGGACCTCGACAAGCTGGCCGAGGCGCGCGCGGGCATCGATTCCGCCGTTACCGGCCATGTCGAGAAGTTCGCCGAGGGCCGCCGCGAGATCGCGGCCATGCTCGACACCGACATCGAGCGCATCGCCCGCGCCCGCGACGCCCTCGACAGCACCGTCTCGCAGCAGATCGAGGCGCTGGCCCAGCGCCAGAACGACCTGACCACCGCGATCTCCGTCGACGTCGCCAAGGTCGAGGAAGCGTTCGACCGCCAGACCAACGCCATCGGCGAGCGCACGCTCGAGCTGCGCTCGACGCTTGCCCAAGGCGTCGAGGAAGTCCGGAACGCGCTCGGCGACGAGGTCGCGCGCATCGACCAGGCCGTCTCCGGCCAGGCCGGCCTGATCGAGGAGCGCGCCAAGGCCATCGAAGTCTCGCTTCTGGCCAATTCGGAGCAGCTTCGCGGCGTGATCGACCAGGACATCGCCCGCATCGACGAGGCGCTCGCCCGCCAGCAGGGCGTGATCGAGGCCCGCACCCAGACCATCGAAAGCACGCTCCATGCCGGCGCGGACACGATCCGCAACGCGCTGGGCGAGGACATGGGCAAACTGGAAGACGCCTTCGCCCGCCACGGCGACGTGATAAGCGAGCGCACCAAGGCGCTCGAAGGCACGCTGCATGCCGGCGCCGAGGGCGTGCGCGCGGCGATCACCGACGACATGGCGGTGATCGAGAGCAGCCTCACCCGCCATGCGGACGGGTTCAGGGAGCAGGTCAAGGCGCTGGCCGGCACGCTCCATTCCGGGGCCAACGCGGTCAAGACCATCGTCGAGAAGGACATCGTCCGCATCGAGGAGGTGTTCCAGAAGCAGGACGGAGTCATCGAGCAGCGCGTCGGCATGCTGGCCGACGCCCTGCGCACCGGCGCCGACGAGGTCCGCAACGCGCTCGGCGAGGACCTGTCGCGCATCGAGAACGCCTTCACCGGCCATTCCGAGGCCATCGCCGCCCATACACAGACGCTGGAGACCACCCTTTCCCTCGGCGTCGAGGGCGTGCGCGACGCGCTGAGCCAGGATGTCGCCCGCATCGAGAACGTTGTCGCCGAGCAGAGCGGCATCATCGCCTCGCATACCCGCACGCTGGAGACCACCCTCGCCGCCCGCACCGAGGACGTGCGCAATGCGCTCGCCCAGGATGTTGCCCGCATCGAGAACGTCGTTGCCGAGCAGAGCGGCATCATCGCCTCGCACACGCGCACGCTGGAGACCACTCTCGCCGCCCGCGCCGACGACGTGCGCAATGCGCTCGCCCAGGACGTCGCCCGCATCGAGAACGTCGTCGCCGAGCAGAGCGGCATCATCGCCTCGCATACGCACACGCTGGAGACCACCCTCGCCGCCCGCGCCGAGGATGTCCGCAACGCGCTGGGCGAGGACGTCGCCCGGATCGAGGATGCGTTCACCCGTCAGGCCGGGGTCATCGAGGAGCGCACCCGCACCATGGAAAGCGCGCTCGGCATCGGCGTCGAGCGGGTCCGCGGCGCGCTGGAGAACAGCGCCGTGGCGCTGGCCGGCTCGCTGCGCGAGAAGGTGCTCGAAGTCACGGCGACGCTGGGCGAAGAGGCGGGCAAGGTCGCGGCCGACGCGGATGCGCGGCTTCTCGCCCGCACCGGCGAGATCGCCCGTACCCTCGGCGAGCGCACGGACGCCATGGTCGACGCCCTCGGCGCCCGCGCCGGGGAAGCGGCCGAGGTGCTCGGCGCGCGCACGGCCGAGATGGAGCAGGCGCTCGGCGCCCGCACCAGCGAGATCGAGCAAGTGCTCGGCGCCCGTACTGCAGAGATCGAGCAGACGCTCGGCGCCCGCACCGCACAGATCGCGCAGACCCTCGGCGCACGCACCGACGCCATCGTCCACGCGCTCGACTCGCGCTCGGCCGATATGGAAGAGAAGCTCGGCAACCGCCTCGGCACGTTCGAGCAGATGTTCGACGCAGCCGGCCGCCGCATCGCCGAGAACACGCTGGCCGCCGGCGAGCAGCTTCGCAACCATGCCGACAACGCGGCCGGCCTGTTCGCTGCGCGCGCAGCCGACATCACCGCCACCATCGACGCCGCGGACGGGCGCATGGCCGGCCGGGCCGAGGAGTTCGCCGAGGCCTTCGCCAGGGCCGACGAGACCATCGCCGCCCGCACCCAGCTCACCGCGGCGCGGCTCGACGAGCAGGCCAACGCCATCGCCGCGCGCATCGACGGCGCCATCACCGGCGCGCAGCAGCGCCTCGGCATCGGCGCGGTCGAGCTGGGCGAGGCGCTGTCGAGCCACGTCGCCGCGGCCGAGGCCAACCTCGCCGCCCGCGCCGAGACGCTCGCCGGCACGTTCGAGGCCGTCAACGACCGGATCGGCCAGTCGGCCTCGCAGGTCGCCGCGACCATCGACGACCGGACGCGCGAATTGAACTCGCTTCTCGCCGCGCGCTCCAGCGAGCTGTCGCGCATTCTCGACGAGAACGCCGCGCCGCTGGTCGACCGGCTGGCCGAAAGCGGCGGCGAGCTGCAGCGCAGCCTCGAGATCGCCACCGAACAGGCGGCGGAGCGCCTGCGCCAGCAGAACGCGGCGCTGGTCAACGCGCTCGCCACGCGCACCGCCGAGACGCTCACCGCCGTCGATTCCGCCTCGAGCAGCCTCGCCGGCAGCGTCAACGCCCTGCTCGACCGCCTCACCGCCTCGAACGAGAGGCTGGGCCAGCTCGTCGACATGGCGGCGGGCAACCTCTCCGAGCTCGACGACAAGATCGTCGGCACGGCCGAGCGCTTCGCTACCAACACGGAGAAGGCGGCGCAGTCCTTCGCCTCCTCCGCCCGCCTGATCGACGCCAATGCCGGCCGCCTGACCGAGCTGTCCTCCTCGACGCTCAAGGACGTCGCCGGCATCGCCGCGCGCTTCGACGAGCATGCGCGCGTCCTGCAATCGGCCAACGACCTGCTCGGCTCGGCGCAGAACGACCTCGCCGCCACCTTCGACGGCCGCCAGCAGGCGCTCGAAAGCCTCGCCTCGGGCCTCGTCGGCAAGTCGCGCGAGATCGAAGGGGTCATGCGCTCCTTCGAGGACCTGGTCGGCCGGGCGCTGGAGAAGGCGGAAGGGCGCACCCGCACCTCGACCGAGCAGATCCGCGCCGCGATCGCCGAGGCGGTCGAGAGCGCCACCACGCGCTTCGCCGAGGCGACCGAGGAAATCCGCCGCACCGCCGGCACGATCCGCGGCGAGCTGGAGCAGACCCGCGCCGAGGTCAAGAAGGGCGTGATGGAGCTGCCGGAGGAGACCAAGCAGTCCACCACCGCCATGCGCCGTGCCGTCAGCGAGCAGATCAACGCGCTGAAGGAGCTGGCCGAGATCGTCGCCAAGTCCGGCCGCGCCTTCGACGCCTCGGAGCGCAGGCCGGCGCGCGGCCTCGGCCCGTCCGCGCCCGCGCCGACGCTGGCTCCCCCGCCCCCGCCCCCGCTGTCGCCGCCGGCACCGGCGCCGTTCGCCGACACGCCGCTGCGCGGCAGCCATGGCGGGGCGGCCGTGCAGGAGCGCGCGCCGCAGGCCCCGCAAGGCCCGCAGGGCGGTGGCTGGGTCAAGGACCTGCTGCGCGGCGCCGAGCGTGACGAGACGCGCGCGGAGCCGGCCCCCAAGCAATCCTCCGGGCCGGCCGCGCCGGAGCGCTCGCCGCTCCACGTCGTCGAGTCGCTCAATTCGCTGTCGGTGGACATCGCCCGCGCCATCGACCACGAGGCCTCCATCGAATTGTGGAACCGCTACCGCAACGGCGAGCGCAACGTGTTCACGCGCCGGCTCTACACGCTGAAGGGCCAGCAGACTTTTGAGGAAATCCGCCGCAAGTACGCCGCGGATTCGGAGTTCCGCGCCGCCGTGGACCGCTATTGCCGCGATTTCGAGAAGCTCTTGCAGGATGTCGGCCGCAACGACCGCGACAACATCATGACCCAGACCTACCTGACCTCCGACACCGGCAAGGTCTACACCATGCTGGCCCACGCGAGCGGCCGGCTGAAATAAGCGGCCGGATCGCCACATGAAGAAGGCGGGCCTCGTGGCCCGCCTTTTTGTTGGGAAGGAGGCGGCCGGCCGCACGGGCTCGCCTGCGGAACGAACGGAAGCGGCCTGAACTCCCTGCGCCGGTCATCGAAGAACCCGTTTTCGGCCGGGTGCGACCGGTCCCGCCGCGTTTCCGGCCGCAGCAATCATCAGGCGGCTTCGAGCTTCCGGCACGGTCTGCGCCAACTCCTCACCGGCCCTTCGGGCCACCTCTCCCCACAGGGGAGAGGAAAGAGGCAGCGTTTATCGAGCTTGGGCTTTTCCTCTCCCCTCCGGGGAGGGGTGGCGAGCGCAGCGAGCCGGTGAGGGATCAGCGCCGGCTTTGCCGTGCTATCGCTTTCGTCTCATCAGCGCCGCGCAGCATGCGGACGCCTGCGCCGCCCCTCATCCGCCCTTCGGGCACCTTCTCCCCGTTCACGGGGAGAGGATGCCGGCAGGCAAGTGAGGGGCAGCACGGACGGATCCGGGTCGAATGTGGTAGTCGCCGTCGCTTGGCCGGTAGAAGGACCAAGGCTGCGACTCACCCCCTTCCGCTGCGCTTTTCCCGCGACATCAGGGCGGCGACGGTGGCGGCGGGCAGAGCGTCCGCGGCGTAATCGAAGGTGCCGGCGGTCCGGACTTCCTGCGCGGCGCGCATCAGGGCGCCGAGCGCGGCGCGGGCGAAGGAGCCGCCGACGCTGATGCGGCGCACGCCGGCGTCGGAGAGCTCGTCGACGGAAAAGCGCGGGCCCTTCAGGCCCATGACCACGTTGACCGGCTTGTCGACGGCGGCGCAGACCGTGCGGATGGCGTCGAGATCGGGCAGGCCCGGCGCGTAGAGCACGTCCGCGCCGGCGGCGGAGAAGGCTTGCAGCCTTTCGATCGTGTCGTCGAGGTCGGGCCGGTCCCACAGGAAGTTCTCGGCCCGCGCGGTCAGCAGGAAAGGCAGGCCGCGCGCGGCTTCGGCGGCCGCCCGGACGCGCTCGACAGCCAGCGGCAGCTCGTAGATCGGCGAAGCCGGATCGCACGTCGCATCCTCGATCGAGCCGCCGACGAGCCCGATGCCGCAGGCGAGAGCGACGGTCTCGGCGCAGGTTTCGGGGGCCGCCCCGAAGCCGTCCTCGAGATCGGCCGACACCGGCAGGTCGGTCGCGGCGACGATCTCGGCCGCGTTGGCGAGAATCTCGTCGCGCTCGAGGCCGGCGAAGGAATCGAGCTTGCCCTTCGAGAAGGCATAGCCGGCGCTGGTGGTGGCAAGGGCCTCGAAGCCGAGGCTCGCCAGCAGGCGGGCGGAGCCGGCGTCCCACGGATTGGGAATGACGAAGGCGCGCGTGCCCGCATGCAGCGCCCTGAACCGCTCGAATTTTTCCCTCTGGTCCAGCATGTCCCTCTCCCGCGGACGGTTTCCAGGCGGGAGAATAGCAGATCGGAACAAAAAGTGAACTTTTATATTGATGCCGTGGCGGATCAGACCGCGCCGAGCACCCACGGGACCAGCTCGCGCACCACCTCGGCGAAGGCGCGGTCGAGCGCGGCGACGTAGGCATCGTTGCCGGCGCCGCCGCCAAGCGGCGCGGAGGCGGAGAAGGCGCGCGCGGCGCGCACCACGCCGTTGCGGTCGTTGAGCAGCTTGACGTAGAGCGCGACCTCGGCGCGCGGCGCGCCGTCGAGCCGCACCTCGAAGGCGCGGATTTCGGTGACGACTTGATAGTCGATGGCCAGCCCCTCGCCCGGCTTGCCGACGCCGCCGAGCCTACCCGTGGCCTGCAACGCCTCGACCAGCCGCGCCTGCACCACGCGCGGCAGCCTGTCGGCCCATTGCGCGCCCTTGAGGAACTCGACGGAGCCGGCCGACGGGCGCACGACGACGTTCTCGCCGTCGAGCGCCTTGAGCGCGTCGGGCTCGGCCACCAGGATCTGCATCCGGCCGCGCTTCGGCCCGGCCGCTTCGGCGGAGATCGAGGTCAGGTCGTAGGTGTCGAGCGGCGCGGGGCCGCCGCCGGGCAGCGCCGCGCAGCCGGTCAGGGCCGCGACGGCAAGCAGGAATGTGGCGAATTTTACGCGAACCATAGTGCCGACCGCTGCCGAACCCGTACCTTTACCCGTCCCGCCGCACCCCTCATGCAGCGAAAGCCGAGGCTTCGTTGTGGAGGGGCGCCGCGCCGATGTCAACGCCGCGACCGGCCGTCATGTTCCCGAACCGCGCCGGCCCCGCCGCTCAGGATGCGCTGCGGATTGCGCTCCAGATCGGTGATCGCCTGCTCGATGCGGGTGATCGAGCGGCGCGAATCGCGCACCAGCGCCTCGACGTCGCGCAGGCCCTGGCCGGAGAAGCGCGCCAGCCCGTCGGTGATGGTGCCCATGCGCGCGTTCAGCGTGGCGGCCACCTCGCGGAACGCCTTCAGCGTTTCCGATGCCTCCGCCATCAGGCCGCCGGCGTCGTCGGAGCCGAGCAGGTTGTCGACCTTGACGAGGATGCCGTCGATACGCTCCGACGCCTGGGCGAGGCGCGCGGAAAGCTGGCGCGCGTCGGTGACGATGGCGTCGATGTCCTCGGCGCGGTTGCCGACCTTCTCGGCCACCTTGCCGATGTCGTTGACGGCGGCGTTGACGGTGGTGCTCGCCTGCTCGAAATTGGTCAGCGCCGTGCGCACGGCGGCCGGATCGACGCTTTCGATGATGGTGTCGACCTTCGACAGCGTCTCGTTGGCGGACGCGGTGAAGGTCGAGATCGAGGCCACGCCCTCCTCCACGCCTTTCATGATGCGGTCGATGTTGGTGGTGGCGTCGTTGAGGCGCTGCGTGAACTGCTCGACATTGGCGACGGTCGCCTTCACCTGCTCGCGGTCGACCGAGTTGATGAGGTCCTCGGCGGCGGTGAGCGTCGAATCGAGACGCCCCGACACGGCGGTCAGCGATTCCGACAGCGTGCCGACGCTGGCGAGGAACTCGTCGATGGACTCGGCATTGTCGCCGAGCGCGGCGGTGAACTTCTCGGCGTTCCTCAGCGTCTCGGTCAGCGGCCCGCGGGCGTCGGTCGCGAAGCCTTCCAGCTGGGACAGCACCGCATCGGCGCGCACGAAGATGCTCTGCGCGCTTTCCAGGAGGTTGGCGACGGCGGAGGGGTTGGCGGTCAGTTCGGCGATGGTGTCCTCGGCCTCGGCGAGGTCGAGCAGGTTCGGCTCGGCCGGGTTGCCGCCGCGCATCTCGATGTTGGCCTGGCCCGTCAGGCCGGCGAGGCCGACATCGGCCTGCGTCGAGCGCGTCACCGGCGTCAGCCGGTCGACCTGTGCGTCGGCGATGGCGACCGAGGGGTTCGACACGTCGATATAGACGCGGGTGACGTCGCCCACCTTGACGCCGTTGAACAGCACCACCGAGCCGCGCACGAGGCCGGAGGCGGAGCCGTGGATGCGGAAGCGCAGCGTCGACACCTCGCCGCGGTCGCCGATGCCGGCCGTCCAGTAGACGAAGCCGAACGCCGCCAGCACCGTAACCAGCGTGAAGATGCCGACCATGACGTAGTTGGCGCGTGTCTCCATCCGTCCTTACCCTAATCTTCAACTCTTGCGGACGGAGGAACGATCCGCCGCGCCCGCTTGCCGCGAAAGTAAGATTTCACCCACGGTTCCTCGACCTGCATCATGTCCTCGATCGAACCTTCGACCAGCACCTTCTTGCCGCCGAGGACCGCGATGCGGTCGCAGACGGAGAACAGGCTGTCGAGATCGTGCGTCACCATGTAGACGGTCAGCCCCATCGTGTCGCGCAGCTTCGCCACCAGATCGTCGAATTCGGCCGCGCCGATCGGGTCGAGACCCGAGGTCGGCTCGTCGAGGAAGACGATGTCGGGGTCGAGCGCCAGCGCCCGCGCCAGCCCCGCCCGCTTGATCATGCCGCCGGAAAGCTGCCACGGCAGCTTGTCGGCGGCGTCGAACGGCAGGCCGACCAGCTCGAGCTTGAGCAGGGCGAGCTCGTCCATCAGCGCCTGCGGCAGGTCGAGATACTCGCGCATCGGCACCTGGATGTTCTCCTTGACCGTCAGGGCCGAGAACAGCGCGCCGTGCTGGAACAGGACGCCGAGCCGCATGTCGACCAGCATCCGATCGCCGTCGTCGAGGCGCTCGACGTCGTGGCCGAAGATGTGGATGGTGCCGCCCCGCTTCGGCGTCAGGCCGAGCACCGTACGCAGCAGCACCGACTTGCCGGTGCCGGACGCGCCGACGAAGCCGAGGATCTCGCCGCGGTAGACGTCGAGCGACAGGTGGTCGAGCACCACCTTCTCGCCGAAGGCGACGGTGACGTCGCGCACCGACAGCACGATCTCCTCGCCGCTCGCCCCGTTGCCGGGGGCCGTGTCGGGAGAGGCCCGTTCCATGGTTGTGCCGTTGCCCGTCATGCCCGCCCTAGAAATCGATCGCCACGTAGAACATGGCAAACAGCCCGTCGAGCACGATGACGACGAAGATGGACTTCACCACCGAAGCGGTGACGTGGCGGCCGAGCGATTCGGCGCTGCCTTCCACCTTCATGCCTTCGACCGAGGCGACGATGCCGATGACGATAGCCATGAAAGGGGCCTTGATAAGGCCGGCGAAGATGGTGGAAAGGTCGATGCCGGCATGCAGGCGGTCGATGAAGGTCTCCGGCGCGATGCCCGAATAGGCCCAGCTCACCAGCAGCCCGCCGCCGAGCGAGGCGGCGTTGGCGATGACGGTGAGGCAGGGAACGGCGACGACCAGCGCGACGAGGCGCGGGAACACCAGGACGCCGATCGGGTTCAGCCCGATCACCTTCAGCGCGTCGATCTCCTCGCGCATCTTCATCGAGCCGATCTCGGCGGTGATGGCGCTGCCGGAGCGGCCGGCGACCATGATCGCCGTCAGAAGCACGCCGAGCTCGCGCAGCGACAGGATGCCGACGAGATCGACGATGAAGATCTCCGCCCCGAACCAGCGCAGCTGGTAGGCGCCCTGCTGGGCGACGATGGCCCCGACGATGGCGGAGATGAGGACGACGACGGGGATCGCCCCGATGCCCATGCGGTCGATCTGGTGGAAGATGGCGGCCGGGTTGACCGCGTGACCGCGCCCGAGCTTCATCTGCGCGCCGCGGATCGCCGCGCCGAGGATGTCCATCGCGTAGAGGAAATCCTTCCAGGCGTTCTCTGTCGAGCGCCCCAGCGATTCGAGCCAACGGGTGACGAAGAAGCCGGGCTTTTTCGTCTCCTGCGGCTCCTTTTCGAGCGCGGGTCGCACGGCCGGCAGCAGGATCTGCGCGGCGGGCGAGGCGCCGCGTATCTCGACGGACGCGCCGGCGGCGCGCAGCGACGCGGCCAGGCGCTCGACGAGCCAGGCCCCGGCTGTGTCGATGCGCGTCACCGCCGAAATGTCGATGACGGTCGCGCCGGCGTCCGCCTCCGCCTCGACGGCGCGCACGCCGGCATCGACGAGATAGACCGAGCGCGTGATCCAGACGCCGGAAAGCGTCACGACCTTGCCGCCGTCCGCCCGCTCGACAGCGATGGCGGGCGCGCGGTCGTGCCCGGCCTTCGCCGTTCCCCTTGCTTCCGTGCGTTCTTTGCTCAACATCGGACGATTAATAGCGACTCGGACAGTCACTGTCGAACGCGCCGCGCCCTTCGCAAGGCGCGGGGGCCAGCAACACGGGAATCCTTCATGGGGCGCACCCTTTCCATCGACGAGGAGCGATTTCCGCTCGCGGCCGCCTTCACGATCTCGCGCGGCTCGAAGACCGAGGCCGCGGTGCTGACCTGCACCGTCAGCGAGGGCGAGAACGCGGGGCGCGGGGAATGCGTTCCCTATGCGCGCTACGGCGAGACGCTCGACAGCGTGCGCGCCGAGATCGAGGCGATGCGCGAGGCGAGCGGGCGCGGGATGACGCGCGAGGCGCTTCTGGACGCGATGGAGCCCGGCGCGGCGCGCAACGCGATCGACTGCGCGCTGTGGGACCTCGAAGCGAAAAGCGGCGCGGGCCGGGTCGCCGGGCGCATCTCGCCCCTGCCGCCGCGGCCGCTGGAGACGGCCTACACGATCACGCTCGGCACGCCCGAGGCGATGGCGGCGCAGGCGCGCGCGCAGGCGTCGCGGCCGCTGCTCAAGGTCAAGGTCGGGACGGAGGACGACGAGAGCCGCATCCGGGCGGTGGCCGAGGCCGCGCCGCGGAGCCGCATCATCCTCGACGCCAACGAGGGCTGGAGCGAAGAGAACCTCGCCCGCCATCTCGATATCGCCGCGCGCTGCCGGGTGGCGCTGATCGAGCAGCCGCTGCCGGCGGGGCAGGACGAGGCGCTGCGCGGCATCGCCCGCACCGTCCCGGTCTGCGCCGACGAGAGCGTCCACACGGCGCACGACCTCGACCGGCTCACCGGTCTCTACGACGCCGTCAACATCAAGCTCGACAAGGCCGGCGGGCTGACGGCGGCGCTCGTGCTCAGCGAGCGCGCCCGCGCGCTCGGCTTCAAGGTGATGGTCGGCTGCATGGTCGGCACCTCGCTGGCCATGGCGCCGGCGGTGCTCCTGGCGCAGGGCGCCGATTTCGTCGATCTCGACGGGCCGCTGCTCCTGGCGCGCGACCGCCAGCCGGCGCTGCGCTACGAGGGATCGACGGTCCACCCGCCCGAGAGCGCCCTTTGGGGATGACCGGAAGATGACGACCGGAGCGGCACATCCGCCGCCCGCATGCGAAGGAGACCAACCGTGAAGCTTGTTCGATACGGCAAGGCAGGCGAGGAAAGACCGGGCGTGATCGACGCGGACGGGACGGTCCGCGACGTGTCGTCCCTCATCAGTGATTTCTCGCCCGAGACGCTGACGCCGGACCTGCTGGCGGCGATCCGCGCCGCCGATCTCTCCGCCCTGCCCGCCGCGCCGCAGAACGTGCGCCTCGGCGCGCCGCTCAGGCGCGTCGGCCATTTCGTGGCCATCGGCCTCAACTATGCCGAGCATGCGGCCGAGACGGGGGCGAAGGTTCCCGACGAGCCGGTGGTGTTCTCCAAGGCCCCGAGCTCGCTCTGCGGCCCGACCGACGACATCCTGCTGCCGCGCGGCTCGCAGAAGCTCGACTGGGAGGTCGAGCTCGCGGTGGTGATCGGCAAGCGCTGCGACTATGTCGAGGAAGCCGAGGCGCTTTCGCACGTGCTGGGCTACACGCTGTGCAACGACGTCTCCGAGCGCGAGTACCAGAAGGAGCGCGGCGGCCAGTGGATCAAGGGCAAGAGCGCGCCGACCTTCGGGCCGCTCGGCCCGTTCATCGCCACCGCAGACGAGATCCCCGATCCGCAGGCGCTGTCGATGTTCCTCGACGTCAACGGCGCGCACCGCCAGACCGGCAGCACCGCGACGATGATCTTCCCCGTCGCCTTCCTCGTCTCCTACCTGTCGCGCTTCATGGTGCTGGAGCCGGGAGACGTGATCGCCACCGGGACGCCGCCCGGCGTCGGCCTCGGCATGACGCCGCCGCAATTCCTGCGCGCGGGCGACGAGGTGCGGCTCGGCATCGACGGGCTGGGCGAGCAGAGGCACATCGTGGTGGCGCGCTGAGGCGAGCGCCCCCGCCGTCACGCCTCCGCTTCGGGCTCGCGCAGGATGTTGCCGTAGCTTCCGCCGGGCGCGAGCCACATCAGCAGGCCGAGATAGACGCCGTACTGCAAGGTGGTGGAGGCGTGGCCGTAGAAGGTCTGCGTCAGCCCGTAGATCGCGTAGGAGCCGCCGACCCACAGGATCGCGCGGCCCCACACGCGCCGCTCCGGGTCGAGACCCAGCCGCAGGCCGGTGACGAGCGCGATAACCAGCGGCGCGAAGAACAGCACTGCGCCCACGAGGCCCGTCTTCATCGCCATGTCGAGATACTGGTTGTGGACGTTGCTGTACTGGAACAGGACCGAATCGGCAGGCACCCCCAACTCGGGCCGGCGGAGCACTTCGGAATAGGAGTCGATCCCCTGCCCGAGAAGCGGCGCGTCCCGGATCATCTCGAGGGCGACGACCCACATTTGCAGCCGGATGCCGACGGAATCGGTCCGATAGGCGTCGAGGCCGGCTCCGCCGATGAAATCGCTCAGCATCGTCACCATCCCGGGATCGCGCTGGAACAGGACGTTGCCGGCCAGCAGCATCGCGGCGAGCGCGAGGACGGCGAAGGCCGTGGCCGGCCACGGCGCGATGCGGCCGGCCAGCGCGACCATCATCAGCGGGAACAGCAGCAGGAAGCCGAGCAGCGTGCCGCGCGTGCCCGTCAGGAAGACCGCGAACAGCCCGAGCCCGACGACCAGCGCCAGCAGCATCAAAGCGGGCAGGCTGCGATGCGCCTCGATGCGCGCGGCGAGCGCGATCGCCACCAGCCCGACGGAGGTCATCAGCATCTCCGAAAAGGGGATGGCGTTGGTGACGCCGCTGGCGCGGTCGTCGGCGAGGCCGAATGTCGAGAAATCCAGTCCCTGATAGAGCGCGACGGCGATGGCGACGCCGGCATGCGCCGCCGCGACCAGCACGGCGAAGTCGAACAGCCGCTCGCGCGAGAAACCGAACAGGACGAGGAAGATGAAGCCGTTGAGCAAGCCGAGCCCGATGCGCGAGACCTGGTCGATGCTGCTGGTCGGCACCGAGAGCACGGCGATATGGGCAAGGACCAGCGCGACGAAGCAGAAATAGAAGCCGAGATACAGCCGTACCGCCGGCGGCATGACGATCCGCACGCGCGGAAGCCGCCACAGGAGGTAGAGGCCGAGAAGGAGCGACAGCACGTAGAACGCGCCGGCGATCTTCAGGCTGCCGAGCAGCGCCATCCCGGCGACGAATAGCAGCGCGCAGGCGAGGACGGCGCGCGGCGACACGTTCTGAAGCCGCGGCAGGCCGGAAAGATGAGCAAGGAACATGCGCAATTCGGACCTTCTGGCGCTCGATGCGATCGTCGCGGCCTATAGTCGAATGTCGGGGCCGAAACAAGGAAGCGGGCCGTTTCCTTCCCGCATTCCCCGCGCTCCGGCTTCCTGTTTTCGCGCATGTCTTTATCCCGAAAACCGGGTCCCACTTTCGGGCGACATGCGCTAGAAGCGGGTAAAGGCAAGAGGCGGAGGAGGAATGACCATGAGCGCAGAGGGCACCACGCAGGCGGCGTCCGATCTCGACGAGGGGGCGCTCTTCTACCACCGCTATCCCGCGCCCGGAAAGCTGGAGATCAGGGCGACGAAGCCGCTCGGCAACCAGCGTGACCTCGCTCTCGCCTATTCGCCGGGCGTCGCCGCTCCCTGCCTCGCCATCCACGAGGACCCCGCGACGGCCGCCCACTACACGGCGCGCGCCAACCTCGTCGCCGTCATCTCCAACGGCACCGCCGTCCTCGGCCTCGGCAATATCGGCGCGCTCGCCTCCAAGCCGGTGATGGAAGGCAAGGCGGTGCTGTTCAAGAAGTTCGCCGGCATCGACGTGTTCGACATCGAGGTCGAGGCCGGCGAGATCGACCTGATGGTCTCGACCGTGGCGGCGCTGGAGCCGACCTTCGGCGGCATCAACCTCGAGGACATCAAGGCGCCGGAATGCTTCGAGATCGAGGAGCAGCTGAAGGCGCGGATGAAGATCCCCGTCTTTCACGACGACCAGCACGGCACCGCCATCATCGTCGCCGCCGCCGTGCTCAACGGGCTGGAGCTCGCCGGCAAGGCGATCGGCGACGTCAAGATCGTCACTTCGGGCGCGGGCGCGGCGGCGCTCGCGTGCCTCAACCTCCTCGTCTCGCTCGGCGCGAGACCCGAGAACATCTGGATCACCGACCGCCACGGCGTCGCCTATCACGGCCGCGTCGAGGAGATGGACCGCTGGAAGGAACCCTACCTCAAGGAAACCGATGCGCGCACGCTGGCCGACGTGATCGGCGGCGCCGACGTCTTCCTCGGCCTGTCGGCGGGCGGCGTGCTGAAACCCGACCTTCTCGCCGACATGGCGCAGAAGCCGCTCGTGCTGGCGCTCGCCAACCCGACGCCGGAGATCATGCCGGCGATAGCCCGCGAGGCGCGGCCGGACGCGATGATCTGCACCGGGCGCTCGGATTTTCCCAACCAGGTCAACAACGTCATCTGCTTTCCCTACATCTTCCGCGGCGCGCTCGACGTCGGCGCCACGGCGATCAATGAGGACATGAAGATCGCGGCCGTGCGCGCCATCGCCGCGCTGGCCCGCGAGGAGCCGTCGGACGTGGCGGCGCGCGCCTATTCCGGCGAGACGCCGATGTTCGGGCCGGACTTCCTCATCCCCTCGCCCTTCGACCCGCGGCTGATCCTGCGTATCGCGCCGGCCGTCGCCCGCGCGGCGATGGAAAGCGGCGTCGCCACGCGGCCGATCGAGGACATGGCGGCCTATATCGACCGGCTGAACCGCTTCGTATTCCGCTCCGGCCTTATCATGAAGCCGGTGTTCTCGGCGGCCCGCAACGCCGCCTCCAAGCGCGTCGTCTATGCCGACGGCGAGGACGAGCGCGTGCTGCGCGCCGCGCAGGTCGTGCTGGAGGAAGGCATCGCCGCGCCGATCCTGATCGGCCGGCCGCACGTCATCGAGACGCGCCTCAGGCGCTATGGCTTGAAGATCAGGCCCGGCGCCGACTTCGAGATCGTCAACCCCGAGGACGACCCGCGCTATCGCGACTATGTCGACCTCCTCGTCCAGCTCGCCGGGCGGCGCGGCGTCACCACCGAGGCGGCGCGCACCATGGTGCGCACCAACACGACGGTGATCGCGGCGCTCGCCATGATGCGCGGCGAGGCCGACGCCATGCTGTGCGGGCTCGAAGGCCGCTACGACCGCCATCTGCGCAATGTCGACCTGATCATCGGCCGGCGCGAGGCGGTGGAGGAGCTGTCCTCGCTGTCGATGCTGATCTCGCAGCGCGGCGTCGTGTTCCTGACCGACACCTACGTCACGCTCGACCCGACCGCGGCCGAGATCGCCGAGGCGACGATCCTCGCCGCCGAGCAGATCAGGCTTTTCGGCCTGACGCCGAAGGCGGCGCTGTTGTCGCATTCCAATTTCGGCTCGCACGACACGCCGTCCGCGCTGAAGATGCGCGAGGCGGCGGCGCTCCTGCGCGAGATCGCGCCCGACCTCGAGGCCGACGGTGAGATGCACGGCGACGCGGCGCTGTCGCCGCTGTTGCGCCAGCGCGTCTATCCGCATTCGACGCTGGAGGGCGAGGCGAACCTCCTCGTCTTCCCGACGCTCGACGCCGCCAACATTGCGCTGACGACGATCAAGACGCTGACCGAGGCGCTGCATGTCGGGCCGATCCTGCTCGGCACGGCGCGGCCGGCGCATATCCTCACCCCTTCCGTCACCTCGCGCGGCGTCGTCAACATGACCGCGCTCGCCGTGGTCGAGGCGGCGGCAAGGGTGGAGACGGAGAACGAAACAGCCTAAACAAACGGTTAACCCGGCCGTGCTATCGCTCGGTCATGACAAGGGGCAACCGTCTTTTCGGCATCAGCGGCGCGGCGCGGCGGGCTTTCGCCGCGGGGCTGCTGCTTGCGGTCCTCGCGCCGGACGCGGCGCTTGCCCAGGCGGGCACGCGCCTGTGCCGGCAGCTGGAGGCGCAGCTCGCCTCGCTCCCGGGCGGCGGGAAGGCCTCGCCCGCCCATGCGCGGCGTTACGACGACGCCATTACCCGACAGCGCGACCAGATGGCCAGGGCGCGCGCGCAGGCGCGGCAGGCCGGCTGCGGCTTTTCCGTGACCGGGCGCATGGTCTCGTTCTGCGGCGAGATCAACGCCACGCTGGCGCGCATGGACAAGAACCTTTCCGAACTCCAGCGCAAGCGGACGCAGCTCTCGGGCCGCGACAGCCGGCGCGAGCGCGCGCGCATCATGGCCGCGCTCGATGCCAATGGCTGCCGCGCGCCGAAGCACAGTGAGCCGCAGGAGGCCAGCGCCGGGCCGCGCGAGCGGGCGGTGATCGAGCGCGGCTCTGCCTCACGCATCGGCGGCCTTGCCGGCAGCTTCCGCACCCTGTGCGTACGCACCTGCGACGGCTATTACTTCCCGGTGTCTTGGTCGGTGTCGTCGGGCGCGTTCGAGCGCGACGGCAAGGCCTGCGAGGCGATGTGCCCCGGAACGCAGGTCGAGCTGCACTATCACCGCGTCTCGGGCGAGGATTCGGAAGACATGGTCTCGGCCTCCACCGGCCGGCCCTATCGCGAGCTGGAGAACGCCTTCCTCTACCGCAAGCCGGGCGCTTCCGTGCCGGCCGCCTGCGGCTGCGGCGCGGCGGCGCAGGGCGCCCAAGGATTCGAGACCATCGGCGGCGACTACGCCGCCAACGGGCCGGCGAGCCTCACCGAAGGCGAAGGCGCGGTGGAGAGCGAGACGACGACGGCGGCGATACCGCTGCCTTCGATCAAGCCCGACGCGGCCGAAGACCCCGAAACCCTGTCGACGCGCGAGGGCGGGCTCGATGCCGAGGGACTGAAGCGGCTGGCGACGCCGCCGCCGACGAAGCCGGATTCGAAAGCCGGCGGGAAGCCCGGCGAAAGACAGGTCAGGGTCGTCGGGCCAGCGTTCCTTCCCGGCCCAGAAGAGGCAATAGATCTGCAAGCTCAGGACCCTGCTCGCGCCCGGTGAGGGCGAGGCGCAGCGGCATGAACAGCGCCCTGCCCTTGCGGCCGGTCGTTTCCTTCAGCCGTCCGGTCCACAGCTTCCATGTCTCGTGGTCCCACGGCTCCGGCGGCAGCGCGTCGAAGGCCGCGTCGAGGAAGGCAGCGTCCTCGGGCGAGAATGCCGGCCTCTCCTGGGGCCCGTCGCGGACGATGCGCCACCATGGCGCGGCGTCCGCCACCCGCTCGAGATTACCGCGGACAGTGAGCCAGAACGCCTCGGCCTCGTCGCCCTCGATGCCCAGCGCCGACAGCCGGGCGGCGACATCGGCGAAGGGCATGGCGTGGACCAGCGCGCGATTCAGCGTCATCAGCTCAGCCGGATCGAACTTCGCCGCCGATTTCGAGGTCGCGGCCGGATCGAACAGCGCCGCCAGCGCCTCCATCGATGCCACGGCCGAGACGCTCTCCGAGGTGCCGATCAGCACGGCGAGCGAGGCCACCGCCATCGGCTCGATGCCGTCCTCGGCAAGGCTGAGGATCGACAGCGCGCCGGTGCGCTTCGACAGGCCCTCGCCCGACACCGTGGTCAGAAGATTGTGGTGGCCGAAGGCCGGGGGCTTCGCGCCCAGCGCCTTGAACAGCGCGATCTGCGCGCCGGTGTTGGTGACATGGTCGTCGCCGCGGATGACGTGGCTGACGCCGAGCTCGATGTCGTCGACCACCGAGGGCAGCGTGTAGAGATAGGTTCCGTCCTCGCGCACCAGCACCGGGTCCGACATCGAGGCGAGATCGACCGTCTGGGGGCCGCGCACCACGTCGTCCCAGTGGATTTCGGTGCGCGCGGGCGCGAACGGGTCGCCGATGAAGTTGGGCAGGAGGAAGCGCCAGTGCGGCTTACGCCCTTCCGCCTCGTAGGCCGCCTTCTCGCTCGCCGTCAGCTTCAGCGCCTCGCGGCCGTAAACCGGCGGCAGGCGGTGCGACAGCCTGATCTTGCGCTTGCGCTCCAGCTCCTCGGCGGTTTCCCAGCACGGATAGAGCAGCCCCGCTGCCTTCAGCCGCTCGACAGCCGCGTCATAGGTGGCGAAGCGGGCCGACTGGTGGACGGTGACGTCCGGGTGGACGCCGAGCCAGTGGAGGTCGAGCTGGATCTGGTCGGCATACTCGGCCTTGGAGCGGGCGACGTCGGTGTCGTCGAAGCGCAGGATGAAGCGCCCGCCATGCTTTTGCGCGTAGAGCCAGTTGAACAGCGCCGTGCGGGCGTTGCCGATATGGATATGCCCCGTGGGCGACGGCGCGAAGCGGACGGTGACGCTCATGTCGGTCCCTTCTGGGTCATGTCCTGTCCCGGAAGCGGTTGGTGATCGGATAGCGGCGGTCGCGGCCGAAGTTCTTTTTCGTGATCTTGACGCCGGGCGCGGCCTGCCGGCGCTTGTACTCGGCGACGTAGAGCAGATGCTCGACGCGGTGGACGGTGTCGCGGTCGTGGCCGCGGGCGACGATGGCGTCGACGCCCATCTCGCCCTCGACCAGGCATTCGAGGATGTCGTCGAGCACCGGATACGGCGGCAGCGAATCCTGGTCGGTCTGGTCGGGGCGCAGTTCGGCGGAGGGCGCCTTGTCGATGATGTTCTGCGGGATGACCAGACCGGACGGGCCGAGCGCGCCGGACGGCACCGCGCCGTTGCGCCAGCGCGCGAGCGCGTAGACCTGCATCTTGTAGAGGTCCTTGATCGGGTTGAAGCCGCCGTTCATGTCGCCGTAGAGCGTGGCGTAGCCGACCGACATCTCGCTCTTGTTGCCGGTCGTCACCACCATCGAGCCGAAACGGTTGGAGATCGCCATCAGGATGGTGCCGCGGGCGCGCGATTGCAGGTTCTCGGCCGTCACGCCCTCGACCGCGCCGCCGAAATGCGGCGCCAGCGCCTCGACGAAGCCGTCGACCGGCTCGAAGATCGGCACCGTGTCGTAGCGCACACGAAGCGCGCGGGCGCAGTCCTCGGCGTCCTTCAGCGAGTCGGCCGAGGTGTAGCGATAAGGCATCATCACGCAGCGCACCCGCTCCGGCCCCAGCGCATCGACGGCGATGGTGGCGCAGATCGCGGAATCGATGCCGCCGGAAAAACCGAGCACCACGTCGCGAAAGCCGTTCTTGTCGACATAGTCGCGCAGGCCGAGCATGCAGGCGCTGTAGTCGGCCTCCTCGCGCTCGGGAATGGCGGCGAGCGGCCCGTCGATGCACGCCCACCTCCCCTCGCCGCTCCTGCGCCATGTGGTGAGCGCGCAGGCCGCCTCGAACTGCGGCATCTGGAAGGCGAGCGTCCTGTCGGCGTTGATCGCGAAGGACGCGCCGTCGAAGACAAGCTCGTCCTGCCCGCCGAGCTGGTTGGCATAAACGATAGGCAGGCCGCTTTCGATCGTCTGGCGGATGACGACCTGCTGGCGCTGGTCAAGCTTGCCGCGATAATAGGGCGAGCCGTTGGGCACGAGCAGGATTTCGGCGCCGCTCTCGGCCAGCGTCTCGCACACGCCGAGTTCGCCCCAGATGTCCTCGCAGATCGGCAGGCCGAGGCGCACGCCGCGGAAATTCACCGGCCCCGGCATGTGCGGCCCCGGCTGGAACACGCGCTTCTCGTCGAACTCGCCGTAATTGGGCAGGTCGAGCTTGTGGCGCTCGGCGACGACCGCGCCGCCGTCGAGCACGACGAGCGAATTGTGCAGGCCGCTGTCGCGCCGGAGCGGCGTGCCGACGACGACGCCCGGCCCGCCGTCGGCGGTGTCGACGGCAAGCTCCTCGACCGCGCGCGCGCAGGCGGCGACGAAGGCCGGCTTCAGCACCAGGTCTTCGGGCGGGTAGCCGGCGATGAACAGCTCGGTGAACAGCACGAGGTCCGCGCCGGCGCGGGCGGCGTCGGCGCGCGCCTGCCGCGCCAGGGCAAGGTTGCCGGCGACGTCACCGACCACCGGGTTCAGCTGGGCGACAGCGATGCGAAAGGTATCGGGGGCGATGTTCGTCATGTCATGCGTGTAGCGCGGCCATGGCCTGGCGGCAATGGCGTTGGCCGGCCCCTTGCGCCCGGCGAAGGCGCGCGGAAAGATGCGATCCGCGGGCGCCCGCCGAGCGTGCCCGGAAAGCGCCATGTCTTGCGGGAGGTCGCGATGAACAAGACGGTCGAGGAACTTGCCTCCCGCTGGCTGCCGGAGGCCAAGCTCGGCGAGGCGGAGCAGCGGGTGCTGCAAAGCGCGCTGGACCGCCAGCCGGTGGCGCGGGACTTGAACCGGCACATGGCCGACAAGGCCGGGGTGGGCGAGCGCCTCGCCGACGCCATCGCCCGCGTCGGCGGCTCATGGGGCTTTATCCTCAGCTTCCTCGCGTTCCTCGTGCTGTGGGCGCTGGTCAATGTCTGGCTGCTGGCGGCAGACGCGTTCGACCCCTACCCGTTCATCTTCCTCAATCTGGTGCTGTCGATGCTGGCGGCCATCCAGGCTCCGGTCATCATGATGTCGCAGAACAGACAGGCGGCGCGCGACCGCACCGACGCCGCGCACGACTACGAGGTGAACCTCAAGGCCGAGATCGAGATCATGGCGCTGCACGAGAAGATGGACGCGCTGCGCCATCGCGAGATCGTCGCCGTGCACGCGGAAGTGATCGCGATGTCGGAACGGCTGGCGCGGCTGGAAGCCTCGCTCGACGTCCCTCGCCCGGGCAATCCGGCCTAATCCGGCGTCTCGCCGCTGACGCGATTCTCGCCGATGGACATGGCGAGGATGCGCGAGATGTGGGCGCGCGGCAGGCCGGTTTCCTCGGCCCATGCGTTGATCTGCGCCTGCGCCTTCGCCAGATCCTTCTTCGAGGTCGGGTTCTTCGCGATGTCGATGCCGGCGTCGCGCAGGGCGGCGACCACGTCGCTCCACAGGATGAACGCGTCCCAGCCGAGCGAGCGCAAGAGGAACGGCCCGGTATGGCCGCCGAGCCGGCTGCCGTTCCTGGCCAGCCACGCGGTGAGGCCGATCTGGTCGTCGGCCGGCCACGTCGCGAGGAACCGGCCGAAGGAGCCATGCTCGTCCGAGACGCGGGCGACGAAGGCGGCGTTGTCGCGCACGGCGCGGATGTTCTGCGGATTGCGCACGATGCGCTTGTCGGCGGCGAGATCGTGCCAGAAATCGTCGGGCTGGAACGTGAGCCGCTTCGGCTCGAAGCCGAGGAAGGCTTCCTCGAAGCCCGGCCACTTGCTCTCGATGACGCTCCAGACGAAGCCGGCGGCGAAGATGCGCTGCGCCATCGCCGCGAGCACGCGGGCGTCCGGCAATGCGGCGAGCGCGGCGTTGTCGGGCTTTGGTCCCAGAAGCGTGGCGAGGACGCCGGCGCCGCCCTTGCGCTCTTCGGCCCGGGCGCGGATTTCGGCAAAAGTCGGCATCGAGGACCTCCATGGGCAGGGCGCGATCATGGGCCATCGCCGCCGTCCAGCCAAGCGCGGAAATGCGCGGCGGGGAGCGGCGAATTGCCTCCCGCGGGCCATGAAGCCGCGCGGCGGCAAGGCCGGCTATTCCTCGGCCGGCCCGATGCCGCCGCCCCATCCCTCGAACTGCGGCAGGCCGTCAGTGATGTCGTAATAGTCGCCCTTGTCGGCGGCGAAGATGTGCATCCCGCCCTTCAGGCCGGACGGCCGGTCGAAGCTGCCGGCCATGATCGAGGTGCGGTCGAGCCCGTCGCCCTTCCAGAACAGCGCCGAGCCGCATGTCGCGCAGAAGCCGCGCCGCGCGGTGCCCGACGCCCTATATCAGGTCAGGTTCCGCGCGCCCTCCACGTCGAGGTCCTCGTCCCGCACATTGGTGGCGGCGCAATGATGGCCCGTCTGCCGCCGGCATTGCGAGCAATGGCAATAGACCACGCCGCGCAGCGGCCCGCGCGCCGTGAAGCGGACCGCGCCGCAAAGGCATGCGCCGGTGTGCGTCCCGTTCATTCGCCGCCTCCCTTTTGATCGCCGCGAGCGACACTGGCAGGACCTGCCGCGCCGCGCGCGACAGGATGCGACACCGCCCGGCGCCGCGGCAAACAAAAAGGGCGCGGGATCGCTCCCGCGCCCTCGCCTGCCCGCGAGCAGGTGTCCTAGATCGTTTCACCGTTTCACGGAAACGGTGAAACGATCTATCTCTTTGTCTTTACACAATTCCGGACGCAAAACCGCTTCGCACTTTTGCTGGAATTGCTCTAGCTGTGAGCTTTCGGGAGGTTGTCCATTCGGACCGGACCGGGGAGACTGGAGTTACCAAGCTTCAGCATCCACCGGAGGGTCCGAATGAACATCCACAAGAATGCCCGCCTGACGCCGTTGCGTCGAGAGGAGATGGCGCTGTCGGTGATTGAGGGGCGTCTTTCCCAAGCCCATGCGGCACGGACCTATGGCGTGTCGGCGAAGATCGTGGCGCGCTGGGTGGAGCGCTACAAGGCGGAAGGGCGGTCCGGCATGGGCGACCGATCCTCGCGGCCCGCCCATATGCCGCAGGCCACCGCGGCGTCGATCGCCGAGCGTATTGTGGTGCTGCGTCGGCTGCGCTGGACCGGCAAGCACATTGCCCATGAGGTTGGCGTCTCGCCGGCCACCGTCAGCCGGGTGCTCAGGCGCGCCGAGCTGTCGCGGCTCAAGGACATCGAGCCGGCCGCGCCGGTCAGGCGCTACGAACGTGCCCATCCCGGCGAGATGATCCATATCGACATCAAGAAACTCGGCCGGTTCGACCGCGTCGGCCATCGCATCACCGGCGATCGGCGCGGCCAGTCCAACAGTCGCGGCATCGGCTGGGAGTTCGTCCATGTCGCCATCGACGATGCCTCGCGCATCGCCTTCAGCCAGATCCTGCCCGACGAGAAGAAGCAAAGCGCCGTCGCCTTCCTCACGGCGGCAGTCGCCTACTACGCCAGCCTCGGAATCACCGTCACTCGCGTCATGACCGACAACGGCTCGTGCTATCGCTCGAAGGCTTTCGCGCGCGCTTGCCGCGAATTCGGCCTCAAGCACATCCGAACCAGGCCCTACACGCCGCGCACAAACGGCAAGGCCGAGCGCTTCATCCAGACCGCCTTGCGCGAGTGGGCCTATGCCGTGGCCTATCCGACATCACGCCACCGTGCCGCTGAACTGCCGATCTGGCTCCACCGCTACAATTGGCATCGCCCGCATGGCAGCCTAAAGTCCAAACCACCAATCAGTCGCCTCCATCTAACCGGCGACAACCTCTTGAGGCTCCACAGCTAGCCGTTGGCCGCCTTCTTCTGCGGCTCGCCGGCCTTGCTCTTCTTCAGGAGGTCCGAGACGAGGAAGGCCAGCTCCACCGCCTGATCGGCGTTGAGGCGCGGGTCGCAATGGGTGTGGTAGCGGTCCTGCAGCTCCTCGTCGCGGATGGCGCGCGCGCCGCCGGTGCATTCGGTGACGTTCTTGCCCGTCATCTCGACATGGATGCCGCCCGGATGCGTGCCTTCGGCCCGGTGCACCTCGAAGAACGCCTGCACCTCCCTGAGAATGCGGTCGAACGGACGGGTCTTGTAGCCGGCCGCCGTGATCGTGTTGCCGTGCATCGGGTCGCACGACCAGACGACCTTGCGCCCTTCCTTCTCGACCGCGCGAATCAGCTTCGGCAGGTGCTCCCCGACCTTTTCCGCGCCGAAGCGGGCGATCAGCGTCAGCCGGCCCGGCTCGTTCTCGGGGTTGAGCAGGTCGATCAGGCGGATCAGCCCGTCCGGCTCCAGCGAGGGGCCGCATTTCAAGCCGAGCGGGTTCCTGATGCCGCGGCAGTACTCGATATGCGCGTGGTCGGGCTGGCGGGTACGGTCGCCGATCCAGATCATGTGGCCGGAGGTGGCGTACCAGTCGCCGGAGGTGGAGTCGACGCGCGTCAGCGCCTCCTCGTAGCCGAGCAGCAGCGCCTCGTGGCTGGTGTAGAAATCCGTCTCGCGGATCGCCGCATGCGTGTCGGAGGTGATGCCGACGGCGCGCATGAAGTCGATGGTCTCGGTGATGCGCGAGGCGAGCGCCTCGTAGCGCTCGGCCTGCGGGCTGTCGGCGACGAAGCCGAGCATCCATTTGTGGACGTTCTCAAGGCTGGCATAGCCGCCCTGCGCGAAGGCGCGCAGGAGGTTGAGCGTCGCCGCCGACTGGCGGTAGGCCATGCGCTGGCGCGCCGGGTCCGGCACGCGCGAGGTTTCGTCGAACTCGATGCCGTTGATGATGTCGCCGCGATAGCTCGGCAGCGTCATGCCGTCCTTGGTCTCGCTATCGGACGAGCGCGGCTTGGCGAACTGGCCGGCGATGCGCCCGACCTTCACCACGGGCTTGGCGCCGGCATAGGTCAGCACCACCGCCATCTGCAGGAAGACGCGGAAGAAGTCGCGGATGTTGTCGGCGCCGTGCTCGGCGAAGCTCTCGGCGCAGTCGCCGCCCTGAAGCAGGAACGCCTCGCCATTGGCGACGGCAGCAAGCTGGCGGGTGAGCTTGCGCGCCTCACCTGCAAAAACGAGCGGCGGATAGGTCGAAAGCTGACGCTCGGTCTCGGCCAGCGCATCCGCATCGGGATAGGCCGGAACCTGGCTGATCGGCTTTTCTCTCCAGGAATTCGGGGACCATTTCGTCGTCATCTTCGCACCCACTCACGTCACAGGCGGGCGCCGCGCGCCCGCAAAGACCCGGATTGCCGGGACTGCGGCTCCATACACCAGACCGGCGCGCTATTCCACCCTGCTGATAAAGCCGGCGCGACCGCCGGCGGCAGCGCCGGCAGGTCAGCGCCTTCCAAGCATCGCCAAGGCGTTCTCGATCGCGGCGCCGGAAGCGGTGTTGTCGAAGACGCACCAGCTCTCGGGACCCAGGAGCCGCGAAAACGCGGCGAGCTCCGCATCGGAATAGCTGGAATAGTAGACCTTCGGCTTGCCGTGCAAACGGACATAGCGGGGCGCCTGCCGGAAATCGGAAGCGGGCCAGACCAGCGCCGGATCGGCGAGCACCCGGTCGATCGAATACCGCTCCAGCAATGCGAGCGCCTGTGCGGATGCCCAGCACCTGTGCCGCACCTCGATCACCAGCGGCCCTTGGTCAAGGTCGCGCATCGTATCGAAAGCGGCCTCGAACCGTTCGGGGTCGAACCGCAGGGACGGCGGCAGCTGGCACAGCAACGGGCCCCGCTTGCCGCCCAGCGCCGCGATGTCCTGAAGGAAGGTCGCGAAGGGCTCGCGGATGTCCTCCATCGCGCGCTCGTGCGTGATCGCCTTCGGGATCTTGACGGCAAACCGGAAGCCATCGGGCGTGGCTTCGGCCCATCGTTCAAAGGTCGATGCCTTGTGGCGGCGATAGAAGGTCGAGTTGACCTCCACCCCATCGAAGACCGCCGCATACCGCGCAAGACCGCTTCCCTCCTCGGGAAAGGCAGCGGCGACGGTTCGTGGAATTGACCAGGCCGCGGTGGCGATGACGGGCAAGCTCGACCTCTGGAATGGCGTAAAAAGCATGGCGTGCCGAAGCCGAAGAAACGGAGAAATACGTCTACGCTATAAAGCTCTAAAGTATATAGATTAGAAGCCAAAACAGAATTATTTAGATTCGAAGCTAACTGCAAAGACGGCGGCATGACCAAAAGCATGACTGACGCCTTATCGTCCTTGGCAAGCCGCATGCCGCGCGTCGTGCGCGAGCATGAAGTGCTGCGCGTCGCCGGATGGATTCCGGGTGACGATCCCGCCGCCGTTGCCAACGCTGCCATTGGCGAAGTTCTCAGATGGGCGCAGCGGCGCTGTGGTGGTCAGCTGCCGCCCGAGGCTTGGGCGCGCAAGTCCTTTGACTACCTGTCGGGCGGGCGGAACAGCAGTTGCGTTCGCCTCCAGTCCGGTACGTCCGATCTCTGGGCCACCCGCGCTGACGACCCTGACAAGAACGTCGCCGAACGAGTATGGACCACAGAAGTCGTCGTCGGTCTTCTGCCCGACCAACCCGCCAAGTTCAGCGCGCGATTGCTGGTTAGCACGCCCGAGGCCGATCTGCAGATCGAGCCGCATACACCGGGTTTCATACAGCAGGTTGTCGAGAATTGCAGACTGATCAGCAGCCAGAAACTGCTCTCGGTCGCGCCGACGGTCTATGAGACCGAGACAGACGCCGAAGACCTGATCGGCTATCTGATCGACCCGTCCCGGCAACTGCCCATTTTCGTTGTGACCCTAGCCGAGAACGGACAGGCCGATCACCCGACGCTCGACACAGCTGCTCTCAGCCGCGCCATGCTGGGAATCGGACATGTAGCTCTGCTTCACCCCAAGGCGACCTGGCGGCTCACTGAACGGTTCGGGAAGTTCAAATCGGTCTTCGGAGGCTCGGCGCGTGTTTATCTGTCCGGCTTTTCCGATGATGCGGACCCCTACATACATCGCCTCGTTCTCGCCAATCAGCTGGACACGACCGACGCCGCCGCCCGGGCAACTCGATGGATGCGGCAGTTGGCCGCGCAGGAGAGTGTCCTGCGAACGAAGCTCGGCCGCGATGTGTTGTCCTTCGCGGCGATCCGGGATGCCAGCCTCCAACTGCGCCAGCAAAACCTTCGTAACGAGGATGCCAGCATCAGTGACCAACTCGCCGCCGCAAACGACCGGATCGCTGCACTTGAAAAGCAAGTCGCTTCGCTGGGCTCGGAACAGGATTACTACATCGCAGAATATGAGAAGGAGCGGGCGCGCGCTGAACTCTCGGAATCTCAGGCACAGAAATCCGCGCATCGGATTCAGCACCTCACTGATCAACTGACATCCAAAGGCAACGATCCTGACCACGACATCGGTCTGCCGTCCTGCTGGTCCGAGCTTGCGGACTGGAGCGATCAGAACCTTGCCGGTCGCTTGGTGCTGACACCGAACGCGCATCGCGGTACCCGCAAGCCGCTTTATCAGGACTTTGAGACGGCGGCTCGCTGCCTCCTATGGCTCGCCACCGACGGCCGGAATCAAAGGATTCACGGCGGTCGGGGCAACATGAGCAATGTGACGATCATGGATGGCGTTCAAAACGCTTCCTGTGGTGCAGACACCTATGATTTCGACTGGAACGGCCGCAGGTTCTCAGCTGATTGGCACATCAAAAGTGGTGGAAACACACGCGATCCAATCCGTTGCCTGCGCATCTATTACTGCTTTGATCCGCATACACAGCAAATCATTGTGTCTGACATGCCGGCGCATCGCCGGACAGGTGCGACATGAGCCAGATCGGCCCCCACAAGACAAGCAGCGATGCTTGCGCGGAAAACTAATACTATATTTGTCCGATGAGGATATGTCAGGCCAAAATGTGAGTTTGCGGAAACTTATCGCGCTGGCGGCATGCGGTGATCGGTGGCTTTTTTGATATTATATGCGGTAATCGGCAGTGTTTGGCGGAGGGAATGGGCCTGATGTCCAACCTTCTCTGGGCGCGCGAGTACGCACGGATCAGCGCCACTCGATGAGCGAGATGGATCGTCGCAGCACAGCGCGTCACCACGATCCTCAGCTTCTCCCCGTCGGCCCAATGCCTCCGCCGCCCCCCGCAGGTGATGGCCTCGACTAATTCGTTGGCGTCCGACATCACGCTATGCCTATCCCCATCCTCCTGCTTATGCCGCTGCCAATTCAATCGAGGCGTTCTTGGATCTGTTCCATTTGCTCGATTTCAGATCGTTGCGCCTCGATGATCTCTTCGCACAGAGCGACCAACTCTGGATCGCTCAGCGCCGCCTCTCGGCACATGAGGATGGCGCCCGAGTGATGTGGGATCATCGAGTCGACGAATTGGCGGTCGTGGATCAGCGTTTGTGAGCGCGTGGCGGCGAAAGACGCAATCGTCAGGGCGATAAACAGGCCGTGGAGAGCGATATTGAGTGCCTTCCTTGGAAACATGCCGGGCATCGTGGCCAGCATGAAGATTCCCATCGGCGCCCACATGGTCACCGCCATATAGAACATGTTGAGGTTGTTCCGGAAATCGTGCAGCCCATCGATCATCGAGAACATCACGACATACATGACCAAGAGGCCGAGAGCCATGTTGATCCAGAACATCAAGTACGGACGGCCGGAGCTTCCGCTGTGCTGAGTATTATCAGAGGACTGCGCCATGTCTGCCATTTAACCTTTTCTGCCGACGCTTGGACCGATCACGCCGTGACGTCTTCCCTTGCAGCAGGCCCGAGCTGCGCCAGGCGAACTAGTATCGGGCACCAGTAGTCACATTACCGGTTGTGCTGGAACAAGTCTTCTCCATCGTCGTTGCCTCGCTATGGAACGACCAGCCGCCAGCGCGAAAGCTGCGTCAGTCTGGCAGAAGCTTTCGAACATCGTTACGCTTCTGGCGGTCGCCATGTTCTTGACCCATGCGGTAGCTGCCCAAGGCCTTCTGCCACACATACATGTCCATACCGATGCTACTGCCGGAGCACCGCCTGTCGCGGACGACGCTGCTGCCGAGTCGGAGCAAAGCCACGCACATCCATCGATGGTCAGCGAAAAGCATGGCACAGGGGATGCGACTCCTGCCTGCTGCGGAGAAGCCTGTCTGTCGGCACTGCTGCCAAGCGAGTCTCCGTGCCCGGATTGGCCATGGGGCGCAGGGGCTAAATCTCATGTTCTTGTCTCGCTCCTGAACGGGCTTGGTCCCGACGGGCTACGTCGTCCTCCACGACCGTGATCTGGTCTGATCTGATCGTCTTCCCTCGAGATCACGCCTGACCTGAGACAAGGCATCAGCGTGTCTCCGAACCAGATACGGCTGGGGAAGCGATCGGTCGATCCGAGGCAGACGCCATGCGTCTCCGACAGCAGTGAGCGTCGGCGCGGCGCTTGCCGCTTCTCAACCCCAAAATTCCGAATTGGAGAATCCAAATGCACCAGATGTCCCCTGAAATGCAGAGCTGCATCGACGAATGCCTGCGCTGTCACAGCGTTTGCCTCAGCACAGCCATGAACCACTGCCTGGAGGCAGGCGGCCAGCACGTCGAGCCAGGTCACTTCCGTCTCATGATTGCCTGCGCCGAGATCTGTCGGACCGCGGCAAACTTCATGCTGATGGGCACCGACCTTCACAAACGCACCTGCACAGTCTGCGCAGAAGTCTGCGAGGAGTGCGCCCGGAGCTGTGAACAGATCGGCGATATGCAGGAATGCGTCGATGCCTGTCGCCGGTGCGCCGAGAGCTGCCGGAAGATGGCCGCCTGATTCCAACAGAGCCAATTACATCAAAGGAGAACTCTCATGCGTAAATTCGAAGTAGCCACAATCTTGGCTGTCCTGCTCGCTGCTCCCGCCGCCCTCGCGCAAGAAGGCGGGATGCACGGGCAGCACGGCCAGACAGGCCAGCATGGCCAGATGGCAGACCTGTCGATCCTGCCACAGGGCTGCCGGGATGCTATCCAGCAGTCCGCGGCGCCAGACATGATGCAGGGTATGGACATGTCCGGCATGATGGGAAGCATGGAAGGCATGGACGAGGCCCAACAGGCCTCCATGCAGGCCATGATGGAGATGAACGGCCCGATGATGGCCACCCACACCATCAAAGACCCCGATCTCGCCTTCCACTGCGGGATGATCGCGCATCATACGGGCGCCAGCGCCATGGCCGAGGTCGAACTCCAATACGGTGATGACGAGCAGTCGAAAGCGCTCGCACAGGAGATCATCGACTCTCAGCGCCAAGAGATCGAGGAGATGACCGCCTGGGTCGAGGAGAACGCGGGTCAGCAGTAAGCATGTCGGCCGCCGGAGCTCGAGGCTTCGGCGGCTCCGACAGAAGACTGCCTGGCATTGCGGAAGGCGCTGCCGAGATCGACACTACACATTCGAAGGTACGTCCAGAAACGCTGCGCAGGCAGAACCGGAAGAGCGAAATGTCCTTCGTCACCGTCACGGCAACGGCTTCCGCCTTGCGATTTACTCTTGACCTTCCAGCGATGGGAAGGCGCACGCTGAATAATGACGATTCTCGGGCACTTCCCGGACGAGGTACATGATGGCCAACATGAGCAAAGACCAACACCAGCTCTCCGCGGGTGCCTCAAAAGACAATGACTCACCGCGCGGCGGCGAGCATCACCGGTCGGGACATCATCACGAACACGGCCCCGACCACTCGGGCCACCATCACGGACCGGAGCACCCACACGGCACGGCTGCGGCTCCGGCCGACACAGCGCATCGGGTGAAGGATCCGGTCTGCGGCATGATGGTCGATCCTCACACAACGCAGCACAAGGCAGAGCACGCCGGTCGACCCTATTACTTCTGCTCGGCGGGATGCCGCTCGAAGTTCCTGACCGAGCCTGAACGCTACCTCGACCCGGCCGCCGCCGCGGCCAAGGCGGAGCCCGTTCCCGAGGGGACGGTCTACACCTGCCCCATGCACCCGGAGATCCGGCAGATCGGCCCGGGTTCGTGCCCCATCTGCGGAATGGGGCTGGAACCGGT
Organism: Aquamicrobium sp.; assembly: GCF_023954335.1. Classification (NCBI taxonomy): domain Bacteria; kingdom Pseudomonadati; phylum Pseudomonadota; class Alphaproteobacteria; order Hyphomicrobiales; family Phyllobacteriaceae; genus Aquamicrobium; species Aquamicrobium sp. The sequence continues at coordinate 2,053,285 of NZ_JAMLIE010000001.1, read as the reverse complement.
GCTCGTCAGTCTCGAGGCTGAGCCCAACCTTGAACTGATCGACATGCGGCGGCGCTTCTGGATAGGGCTGGCGCTGACCATTCCGGTAATTGTCCTGGAGATGGGCGGTCATTTTCTTGGGCTCAGCCACTATATCGGCCAGCGCACCTCCAATTGGCTGCAACTGATCTTCGCGACGCCCGTCGTCCTTTGGGCGGGATGGCCGTTCTTCGAGCGTGGCTGGCAATCTCTGGTCACGCGCAATCTCAACATGTTCACCCTGATCGCCATGGGCACAGGGGCAGCATGGGTCTACAGCCTGGTGGCGACGCTCGCGCCCGGCATTTTCCCGGATGCTTTCCGCCAACCGGATGGCTCGGTCGCGGTCTACTTCGAGGCTGCGGCGGTCATCACGGTGCTGGTACTGCTCGGGCAGGTGCTGGAGCTGCGCGCCCGCGAGAGCACCAGTGGCGCGATCCGGGCGCTACTCGATCTCGCGCCCAAGACCGCGCGGCTAATTCGTGATGATGGCGCCGAGGAAGAGGTTCAACTCGACGGCGTTCATGTCGGCGACCGCCTACGGGTCCGGCCCGGCGAAAAGGTGCCGGTGGACGGCGAAGTCCTGGAAGGCCGCAGCGCCATCGACGAGTCGATGGTGACCGGCGAGTCCATGCCGGTGACCAAGGAGGTGGGTTCGAGGGCGATCGGCGGCACCATGAACCAGTCCGGCGCGCTGGTGATTGAAGCGCGCAAGGTCGGCCGGGACACCATGCTCTCGCAGATCGTCCAGCTCGTCGCCGAGGCGCAGCGCAGCCGCGCACCCATCCAGCGCCTCGCCGACCAGGTATCGGGGTGGTTCGTGCCGGCAGTGATCCTCGTCGCGGTCCTTGCCTTCATCGCCTGGTCGATCTGGGGCCCGGAGCCGCGCTTCTCCTTCGGTCTTATCGCAGCCGTTTCCGTCCTCATCATCGCCTGTCCCTGCGCTCTCGGCCTTGCGACGCCAATGTCCATCATGGTCGGCGTCGGGCGCGGCGCTCAAAATGGCGTTCTGATCAAGAACGCCGAGGCGCTAGAACATATGGAGAAGGTGAACACGATCATCGTGGACAAGACCGGTACTCTCACCGAGGGCCGACCCGCCGTCACCGCCATCGTTGCGGCGCCCGGCTTCAATGAGGAGGAGGTGCTGCGCCTTGCCGCAAGCGTGGAGCGGGCGAGCGAGCATCCACTAGCCCTCGCCATTGTGCGCGCGGCGGAGGAGCGCAGAATCACAACGGCGCCAGTCGCGGATTTCGACTCGCCCACCGGCAAGGGCGCGCTAGGAGTGGTCGAAGGCAAGCGCATCCCGCTTGGCAATGCAAAGTTCCTTGCCGAACAGGGGGTCGATGTCGCGCCGCTGGCCGAGGAGGCGGACAGGCTGCGCGAGGACGGCGCGACCGCGATCTTCATGGGTGTGGACGGACAGGTTGCTGCGATCTTTGCAATCGCCGATCCGGTCAAGGCATCGACGCCGGAGGCGCTGGCGGCGCTGAAAGCACAGGGCATCCGCGTGGTCATGCTCACCGGCGACAACTGGACGACGGCAAAGGCCGTGGCGCGTCAACTCGGCATCGACGAGGTGGAGGCGGAGGTCCTGCCCGATCAGAAAAGCGAGGTCGTCCAGCGGCACAAGGCGGCTGGCGAGGTCGTGGCGATGGCCGGCGACGGGGTCAATGATGCGCCGGCGCTGGCAGCCGCGGATGTCGGCATTGCCATGGGCACCGGGACCGATGTGGCGATGGAGAGCGCGGGCGTCACCCTGCTGAAGGGCGATCTTGTCGGCATCGTGCGGGCGCGGCGGCTGTCGCAGGCAGTGATGCGCAACATCCGCCAGAACCTGTTCTTCGCCTTCATCTACAATGCGCTTGGCGTCCCGGTGGCGGCGGGGATCCTCTACCCGTTCTTCGGCATTCTCCTCTCGCCGATCATCGCCGCGGCGGCCATGGCTCTGTCGTCGGTGAGCGTCATCGCAAACGCGTCCCGGCTGCGTGCCACGAAATTGTAGGAGCCAAGGTGAGCGAAGAATCTGTCCAGCACTACGGCTCCGATACGGCTCACGAGGCCGTGTTCGTCTCCAGCAAAGTGTCCTTCCTTGCGCCGCCTCAAGTTCGGCGGCGGCAGCTTGTGCTAGTATCTGCCAGTCATCGCCAACAGGAAGCTCGCCATGAACGAGATGATGTCCGGCGGCATGATGTGGGGTATGGGCTTCTGGGGCCTCCTGCTTCTGGTGCTTGCGCTCCTCACCGTCGCAGCATTGATCAAGTACGTATTTTTCCGCTGAGATCGTCGGCGGCGTTCGTTAGGACTAGAGATGCGAAATGACCATGCGATCAGCCGGCGCGCCTTCTTGGCAGGCCTTGGCTCGATACCTGTTCTGCTTTCAGTACCGGGGACAGGATATGCCGCAAGCTCGCCACTCGTGACCGTTACCAAGGACCCGAACTGCGGCTGCTGCACCGGGTGGGCCGAGCATATCGAGGCCGCGGGATTTCCGGTGCGGATCGTTGAATCCCAGAACATGGACGCCATCAAACAGCGGCTCGGCGTGCCCCCGGCGCTCTACTCGTGCCACACGGCCGAAGTCGACGGCTATGTCGTCGAAGGCCACGTTCCAGCCGCGGCAATCCAGCGTCTCCTGACCGAGCGCCCGGCGGCCACGGGCCTCGCAGTTCCCGGAATGCCGGCGGGCTCGCCGGGCATGGACTTCCCGGGCATGACTGCCGAGCCGTACGAGGTGTTCCTGTTCACTCCCGCCGACCACAAAATCTTCGGGCAGTTCCGCGGCGCGCAGGAGGTCTGAGAAGAACGCTGCTCATGACCCATCGGACTGCCACCAGTACCATCCAGAATGGGCCCCGCGGGGCGGAACCTGCCCCCGTGAGCAGCCTCGGCTGCCTGCGTCCGGATGCCGGCGGGCGAACGGATATCGACTGGTGCCTGACAGGCCTCCGTCCTGACCTCGCGCAGGAAGCCACGCCATGAGCAGGAGCTCGACTGCGGCGTTCTGGTCGAAAAAGGACTGGCCGCGCCAGTTCCTGACCGGCCTGCTGCTGCTCGTCTTCAGCGCTTTCGCTGTCCTTGGAACGGCACATGCCAGTTCAAGCACGCATGCCACGCACCTGGATCAGGCCGTTGCCAGCGCGCAGCATGACGTCTCTTCGCAGCATTCCGACGACCGCAGCGAGGCTGCGGACGAACGATGCTGTCACCCTGAAGCAGCGCCGGATCTGGATTGCGGCCAGGTCTGCACCTTTCTTGCCCTGCTTCCCGATCCACTGCCGGCACTGCCAGCGTTGGACGGGGAACCGCCCCTTCGCATTCAGCACAGTGTTCTGGGCCGAAATCCTTCAGGCATCCTGAGGCCACCGCGTCTGACCACGATTGCATAGTGAAGCACGGCCGGGAGCTGTTCGTTCCCGGCTGCTCCAGCAACCGACGATCAGATGAAGCCGGAAAGCGCACGTCCGAGGATGTGAGGCGTTTCTCCGGCGCCAAAGGATGCACAATGATGTACCGAACAATAATTGCCCTTTCCGCCACTCTCCTGATGGGGGTTTCCGGCGCTGCTCTGGCCCAGCAGGCAGAGCATGACGCCCACCGCCCCGAGACGCTGCAGGCGCAGGAGGATCGGGCCCCTGCTCCCATGTCTCCTTCAGGACAGATGCCTTCGATGGCCGATAGGGACGCGGGAAATTTCACCAAAGCTTATGTCGATGCGATGGACGAGATGCACGGGCCGATGATGGAGGGCGTCATGGCGGGAGACCCGGACGTCGCCTTCGTCCGGGGCATGATCCCGCACCATCAAGGTGCGATCGATATGGCGAAGATCGTGCAGCAATACGGAGATGACCCGCAAACGAGAGAGTGGGCGGCGCAGATCATCGAAGCACAGGAGCGTGAGATCGCCGAAATGCAGGCATGGCTGGAGACGAATGCCAGCCAGGAGCCTGCCGGCTTCATCCAGAGGGACGGAACCGTGTACTCCGCCAACGAGGGCGGCAATTCAATCAGCTCCATTGATCTCGGCACCGGTTCTGTCGAGACCGTTCAGATCGGCGTATCGCCACACAATGTCGATCTGACGCCGGACGGGAATCTGCTGCTCGCGGTCGGGAGCCCTGCCTCCGATCACGCTCACGGATCGGCGGACGATGGACATGCCGAGGCCGAAGCGGGCGGAGGGGTTCTGGTGGTGCTCGACCCACAGCAACTATCGCAACCTGTCGCCACTCTGGAAGTCGGGGCGCATCCTGCGCATGTCGTCGCCGATCGCACCGGGCGTGCCTATGTTTCGCTGTCCGGCGGGAACGAGATCGTAGTCGTTGATCTCGCAAAAGCTCAGGTTATCGGGCGCATCGCGACCGGAGCCTTTCCGCACGGACTGCGCCTCAGCCCGGATCAGAGCGAGCTCTATGTGGCCAATGTCGATGACGGCTCGGTCTCCGTCATCGACACCCAGAACCTGACGGAGCTTGCGCGCATGCCGGTGGGCGCAGCGCCGGTCCAGGTCGGGTTCACGCCCTCGGGCGATCAGGTCTACGTCTCTCTTCGAGACGAGAACCGGGTGGCCGTCATCGACACCGCATCCCGCGAGGTGACGAACAGGATCGACGTCGGGCCGAACCCGATCCAGATGTTCGCCACACCCGACGGAGCCTACGTCTATGTGGCTAACCAGGGCACCGACGCGGAGCCGAACGACACGGTGTCCGTGATCGACACGGCGACCGGAGAAGTGGTGAAAACGATCGCCACCGGGGGTGGCGCTCACGGCGTATCGTCATCGGCTGACGGGGCATTCGTGTTCGTGACCAACATTGCCGACGATACCGTGTCGATCATCGACGTGGCGAGCCAGGACGTCGTCAAGACCGTCCCGGTCGGCGACCGCCCGAACGGCATCGTCTACCGCGGATCAAACCACTAAGGAGGTGAATGGCGCCGGAGGCAGTTCCGGCGCCACTTCCACAGCCACCGCTGGAGGTGATCGGCAGGGCTATCCTGGCATTGACACCAGAAACATCTCCACTATTCTGGAGATATGGAAAAAACAGATATCATCGCTGCCTTGTCCGCGCTTGCGCAGGAGACCCGGCTCGATATCTTTCGGCTGCTGGTGCAGGCCGGGAGCGAAGGACGCGCAGTCGGGCATATCGGCGAGAAGCTGAACCTGCCCTCGGCCACCCTGTCATTTCACCTGACCCAGCTGAAGCATGCCAGCCTGGTGACATTCCGCCGTGAGGGGCGATCTTTGATCTACACCGCCAACTTTGCGGCGATGAACGGGCTGATGGCCTATCTCACAGAAAACTGCTGTGGCGGCGACACCAGCGATTGCGCGGTCGGCGCAGCTGTCTGTGATCCGTCCGGCAACGCCACAATTAAGGAAGGTGCCGGCGCATGAGCGCGAATTACACCGACGTCATCATCTATCATAATCCTGAGTGCGGAACTTCGCGCAACACGCTGGCCATGATCCGCAATGCCGGGGTCGAGCCGCACGTCATCGAGTACCTCAAGACTCCGCCCTCGCGTACGCTGCTGCTGCTGCTCGTTGAGCGGATGGGCGTCTCGGTCCGGGACATCCTGCGCGAGAAGGACACGCCCTACGGCGAACTCGGTCTCCACGACCCCGGTCTGACGGAGGAGCAACTGCTCGATGCGATCGAGGCTCACCCGATCCTGATCAACCGGCCCATCGTGATCAGCCCGAAGGGCGTCAAGCTGTGCCGCCCCTCCGAGACTGTCCTCGACCTCCTGCCGCCCCAGAAGGGTGCCTTCACCAAGGAGGATGGCGAGAAGATCACCGACACCGCGGGCAACAGTCTCGCCTGACAGGAAACTTCCAATGTCTAACGCAACAGCGCCGGCACGCCGGCTGTCCTTCCTTGACCGCTATCTGACCGTCTGGATCTTCGCGGCGATGGCGCTAGGCGTGTTCCTCGGAACCGCTTTTACGAACCTTCCCGCGGCGCTCAACGAGATGTCGGTCGGTTCCACGAACATCCCGATTGCGATCGGCCTGATCCTGATGATGTACCCGCCGCTCGCCAAGGTACGCTACGAGGAACTGCATCGCGTCTTCGCCGACAAGCGCGTGCTCGTGCTATCGCTGGTCCAGAACTGGATCATTGGCCCGGTGCTGATGTTCGCGCTCGCCGCGATCTTTTTGCGCGACTACCCCGAATACATGACCGGCGTGATCCTGATCGGACTGGCGCGCTGCATCGCGATGGTTCTGGTCTGGAACCAGTTGGCCAAGGGCGACAATCAGTACGTCGCGGGCCTCGTCGCCTTCAATTCGATCTTCCAGATCCTGTTTTTTTCGACCTACGCCTGGTTCTTTCTCTCGGTCCTGCCGCCACTCTTCGGGCTGGAGGGCAGCGTCGTGGATGTCGGCTTCTGGACAATCACCGAGGCGGTGCTGATCTATCTCGGCATCCCCTTCGCGGCCGGATACCTGACCCGGCGCATCCTGATCGCGCGAAAGGGTCCCGATTGGTTCCAGGACGTCTTCCTGCCGAAGATCAGCCCGATCACCCTCGTCGCGCTGCTCTTCACCATTATGGCGATGTTCAGCCTGAAGGGCGGCGACGTGCTGCTTCTGCCGTTCGACGCGCTGCTGATCGCGGTGCCGCTGGTGATCTACTTCGTCGTGCAGTTCGTCATCAGCTTCGCCATGGGCAAGCTGATCGCCGGGGACTATCCGCGCACGACCGCGATCGCCTTCACTGCCGCTGGCAACAATTTCGAGCTGGCCATCGCGGTCGCGATCGCCGCATTTGGACTCGCTTCCCCGGTCGCCTTCGCCGCCGTAATCGGGCCGCTGGTGGAGGTTCCGGTGCTCATCCTGCTGGTGCATGTCGCTCTCTGGCTCGGCCGCCGCTGGTTTAGCGGTTCCCCGCCTGCCGCCGTGCCGGCGGCCGCGACAAGTCAGCAGTAGGAGGCCGGTCATGCGTTTGCGTACCCTGCCTGACCCCGATCACCTGCCGGCTCTCGACAGGCGCTTCGTGCAGGAGCGCCTGGCAATCGAACTTGGCCCGGACGACCACAAGCCGCGCATCCTGATGCTCTACGGATCGCTGCGGCCACGCTCCTATTCCCGGCTGGCGACCGAGGAGGCGGCACGGCTGCTGCGGCTGTTCGGTGCGGAGGTCCGCATCTTCGATCCGTCGGACATGCCGTTCCCCGATCAGATCGCGGGCGACGACCACACCGCGATCCACGAGCTGCGCGAGCACGCGATGTGGTCCGAAGGCATGGTCTGGTGCAGCCCCGAGCGGCACGGCCAGATCACCGGCCTGATGAAGGCGCAGATCGACAACCTGCCGCTCAACATGGGTGGGATGCGCCCGACGCAGGGGCGCACGCTTGCGGTGATGCAGGTGTCGGGCGGCTCGCAGAGCTTCAACGCAGTCAACACGCTGCGCCTTCTGGGTCGCTGGATGCGGATGATCACCATCCCCAACCAGTCGAGCGTGGCCAAGGCGTATGATGAGTTCGACGGATCCGGCCGGATGAAGCCCTCGAGCTACTACGACCGCATCGTAGACGTGATGGAGGAGCTGGTCCGCTTCACCATCCTTACCCGCCCCCATGCAGCGCGTCTTGTTGACCGCTACTCGGAGAGGAAGACCGCAGGAAAGGCCTTGGACCCGGCGGCGGACCTCTCGTCGATTGCCACAGCGTCTCAGAAGCGCTCGGCATGAGCGACCCTGATCATGATGTCGTGGTGATCGGGGGCGGACAGGCCGGGCTCGCGGTCGCCTACTACCTTCGCCGTGCCGGTCTGGATTTCGTGGTGCTGGACGCGGAGGGGCGGCCCGGCGGCGCCTGGCGTCATACATGGGACTCGCTGCGCCTGTTTTCGCCTGCGGGCTACAGCTCGCTGCCCGGCTGGCCCATGCCGTCGAGCCAGACGAAGGGCTTTCCGACAAGGGACGAGGTGGTCGACTACCTGTCCCGCTACGAGCGTCGCTACCGGCAAGCTGGACGTGCGCGATGTCGAGATCACCGCGCCTGCGGACGAGCCGATCGCCGAAGAAGACGACGCGCTGGAGGAGCTGGAGGGAGACGACGCCGAGGTGATGGAGGGGGCCGATGCCGACGAGTAGGCCCTCAATCCCCATCGAAATAAAGCGCGATGTGCTCTTCGAGGCTCGTCATCATTGCGCTGTCTGCTGCACGTCGCTGCCGCTCGAGTATGCGCACGTCATTCCATGGAGCAAGTCGCAAGACCATTCGCTCGAAAACCTCATTGCGCTGTGCGCCAACTGTCACGAGCGGGCGGACAACGAAAAATGGGGCGTGAGCTACCTCAAACGGTACAAGAAGTCACCGTGCATCATTGCACGCGGTGATCCGCCGCCGATGACGGCAGAGCAGAAAATGCTGGTCGATCTGATCGTGGCGCGTGATCCGGATGAGATGAACCAGAAAGAGCGGCAACGCCTGGTGTCAATGGTAGCTGCATATGTAGGTGTTCCATTCGGCCAAATAGGAATTTCATCCGTAACCCAAGCCAACAGCTCTCGAGTGCGTTTAGAAATGCCGTCTGACGCGGCGCGACGCTTGGTTGCTGGTTTCGAGGCCAAAGACCCAATGCTCGAGGCGTTCCTGAGCGAAGCGGGGCTAATTCGGGTCGATGCCGGGCCCTCGGTTCAAGGAGGCCGCGAAATGCGCCAGCACACCGACACAAGCGAAAAGGGCCTCGAAACCCTCATCGTCCGCTCGCTGATCGACGAGGCCGGTTACGTCGCTGGCGCATCGAAGGATTTCGACCGGGACCACGCCATCGACCTGGCCAAGCTGTTCGATTTTCTGAACGCCACGCAGCCAGAGGCCGTCGAAGCCCTCGGCGTCGGGGAAGACGGTCCGAAGCGGCTGCAGTTCCTTCACCGGCTGCAAGGCGAGATCGCCAAGCGCGGTGTCATCGACGTGCTGCGGAACGGAGTAAAGCACGGGCCCGGATCGGTCGAGCTGTTCTTCGGGACGCCGACCCCCGGCAACGCGAAGGCCGAGGAGCTGTTCGCCGCCAACGTGTTCAGCGTCACCCGGCAGCTGCACTATTCCAAGGATGCGACCAAGCTGTCGCTCGACGCTGCGCTGTTCATCAACGGTCTGCCCGTCGCCACCTTCGAGTTGAAGAACAGCCTGACCAAGCAGACGGTCGAGGACGCGATCGAGCAGTACAAGCGCGACCGCGACCCCAAGGAGCTGATGTTCCAGTTCGGCCGCTGCGTCGTCCATTTCGCCGTGGACGACCAGGAGGTACGGATGTGCAGCCACTTGAAGGGCAAGGCGTCCTGGTTCTTGCCCTTCAACATTGGCTGGAATGACGGCGCGGGCAACCCGCCGAACCCGCATGGCTTGAAGACCGATTACCTTTGGAAGCAGGTTCTTACGAAGCGCAACCTCACCGACATCCTGGAAAACTATGCACAGGTGGTCGAGGAAACGGACGAGCGAGGAAAGAAGAAGCCGCCAAAGCAGATTTTCCCGCGCTTTCACCAGCTCGAGGTGGTGCGCAAGCTGCTGGCTGACGCCGAGGCCTCCGGCGCCGGGCGGCGGTACCTGATCCAGCACTCGGCAGGTTCGGGCAAGAGCAACTCGATTGCCTGGCTCGGCCACCAGCTGATCGGGCTGGAGACCGGCGGCAAGCCAACCTTCGACACCGTCATCGTTGTCACCGACAGGCGCAATCTCGACAAACAGATCCGCGACACGATCAAGCAGTTCGCACAGGTATCTTCCATCGTCGGCGCGGTCACGGAAGGTTCGCAGCAGCTGCGGACGTTCCTGCAGCAGGGCAAGAAGATCATCATCACCACGGTGCAGAAGTTCCCGTTCATCCTTGACGAGATCGGGGACGGGCATCGCGGGCGAACCTTCGCCATCATCATCGACGAGGCGCATTCCAGCCAAGGCGGCCGGACCTCGGCAAAGATGAACATCGCGCTTGCCGCAAATGGTGCCGAGGAGGAAGACGAAACCGTCGAGGACACCATCAACCGGCTGATGGAAGCGCGGAAGGTGCTGCCGAATGCGAGCTATTTCGCCTTCACCGCCACGCCCAAGAACAAGACGCTAGAGATTTTCGGCACGGCGGTACCCGAGGGCGGGAAAGTCAGGCACGTCCCCTTCCACAATTATTCGATGAAACAGGCCATCGAAGAGGGCTTCATCCTCGACGTGCTCAAGCACTACACGCCGGTCGAGAGCTACTACCGGCTCATGAAGACGGTGGAGGACGACCCGCAGTTCGACGCCAAGCGGGCGCAAAAGAAGCTCCGGCGCTATGTCGAATCCCATGACCATGCCATCCGCAAGAAGGCAGAGATCATGGTCGACCATTTCCACGACCAGGTGATTGCCCATCGCAAAATCGGCGGGGCCGCGCGCGCCATGGTGGTGACCAGCGGAATTCACCGCGCAATCCAGTATTTTCACGCCTTCGGGGAGTATCTGAAGGAGCGCAAGAGCCCTTACCAAGCCATCGTCGCCTTCTCAGGCGAGCATGATTATGGCGGCCAAAAGATGACCGAGGCGTCGCTCAACGGCTTTCCCAGCAACAAGATCGAGGAGTTGATCCAGACAGACCCGTACCGGTTCCTCATCGTCGCCGACAAGTTCCAGACCGGCTATGACGAGCCGCTGCTGCACACAATGTACGTGGACAAGACGCTGTCCGGCATCAAGGCCGTGCAGACGCTGTCGCGCCTGAACCGGGCGCATCCGCAGAAGCACGACACCTTCGTGCTAGATTTCATGAACGAGATTGATGGCATCAAGGCGTCGTTCGAGGACTATTACCGTACGACGATCCTGAGCGAGGAGACCGACCCGAACAAGCTGCATGACCTGAAAGCGCGGCTTGACGGCTATCAGGTCTATTCGTGGGAGCAGGTGGAGGATCTCGTGGCGCTGTATCTCGGTGGCGCCGACCGGGACAAGCTCGACCCAATCCTCGATGCGTGTGTCGCGGTCTACAAGGCCGATCTCGATGAAGACGGCCAGGTCGACTTCAAGGGCAAGGCAAAGGCTTTCACGCGCACCTACGGATTCCTCGCGGCAATCCTGCCCTATACGAACGCGGATTGGGAGAAGCTCTCGATTTTCCTGAACTTCCTGACGCCGAAATTACCCGCTCCAGAGGAACAGGACCTGTCGAAGGGAATTCTGGAAGCCATCGACATGGACAGCTACCGGGTTGAGGCGCAGGCGACGATGTCGATTGCGCTTCCCGATGCCGACACGGAAATAGGGCCTGTGCCGTTGGGCGGCGGCAGTCGCAAGCCTGAACCGGAGCTCGACCTGCTCAGCAACATTCTGAAGACGTTCAACGAAATGTTCGGCAACATCGACTGGAAGGATGCTGACAAGATCGGGAAGGTGATCGCGGAGGAATTGCCGACCAAGGTTGCAGCAGACAAGGCGTACCAGAACGCGATGAAGAATTCGGACAAGCAGAACGCCCGGATCGAGCACGACAAGGCGCTAGAACGCGCAGTGATTGAGCTGCTCTCCGACCACACGGAGTTGTTCAAGCAGTTCTCCGACAATCCGTCGTTCAAGAAATGGCTGTCCGAAACGATCTTCGCAGCGACATACGCCGATGCATCGTAGCGGCGGGAACCAAAAGTTCGACGTGAGGGGCAATAGGAAGCGAAGGGAACCGGGATCGGAGTCCGCGCTGGTGCGTAATAAAATCGTTCATCGACAGATACTTACAAGCTGTTCACCGGAACGGCGCAGTCAACAGGTCCGGAGAATATCAACCCTGAGAGACCGCTTCCGGGCCTCCTGGCGCCGGGGCCGGTGCTCAGCCCCTCCCGCATAACCCTCGAACACAACGGAAAAATCCGGGCGCACCTGGAACGGGAGAACGCTTTCGCGAGAGCAAGTGGCGGAAGGGGTGGGATTCGAACCCACGGAGACATCGCTGCCTCGGCGGTTTTCAAGACCGCTGCCTTAAACCACTCGGCCACCCTTCCCTTCCGGATGTGCCGTTCCTGTAGAGCGGCGGGGCCGGAGCGTCAACGGGGCCGGGGGCCAGGCGGGTCAGGCCCGCGCAGCGGCGGCGAGGGCCGCTTCGAGGTCGGCCTTGAGGTCGGCCGCGTCCTCGAGGCCGATCTGGAGGCGCATCACCGGGCCCTCATAGGCGCCGGCGCCGACGGTCCTGTCCTCGAGGTTGACGTGGACGGCAAGGCTCTCGTAGCCACCCCACGAATAGCCGAGGCCGAAGATCGACAGCGCATCGAGGAAGGCGTGCGCCCGCTCGCGGCCGCCGCCGGCGAGCACGACGGAGAAGATGCCGCTGGCTCCGGTGAAATCGCGCTTCCACAGCGCATGGCCGGGAAAGCTCTCCAGCGCCGGATGGAGCACGCGGGCGACGCCCGCCTGCCCTTCCAGCCAGCGGGCGATCTCGAGCGCGCCGCGCTGGTGGCGCTCGAGCCGCACGCCCATGGTGCGCAGCCCGCGCAGCACCTGGTAGGAATCGTCCGGCGCGGCGCAGTTGCCGAGCGCCTGATTGGTCGCCGCGAGCTGCTCCCAGCAGCGTTCATTGGCCGAGACCGAGCCGAGCAGCACGTCGGAATGCCCGGCCGGATACTTGGTCAGCGCGTGGATCGAGATGTCGACGCCGTGGTCGAGCGGGCGGAAATAAAGCGGCGTCGCCCAGGTGTTGTCCATCATCACCACGGCGCCCCGCGCATGCGCCGCGCGGGCGATGGCGGGGATGTCCTGGATCTCGAAGGTGTTCGAGGCCGGCGATTCCGTGAACACCACCTTCGTGTCCGGCTTCATCAGCCCGGCAATGCCGGCCCCGACGAGCGGGTCGTAATACTCGACCTCGACCCCCATGCGCGACAGCACCGTGTCGGCGAAGCGCCGGGTCGGGTGATAGACGGAATCGGTGATCAGCACATGGTCGCCCGAGGACAGGAAGGCGAGGAGCGGCAGCGTGACGGCGACGAGGCCGGAGGGCGTCAGCACGGTTCCGGCCGACCCCTCCAGCGCGTCGAGCGCCGTGGTCAGGGCGTCGGTCGTCGGCGTGCCGTGCGTGCCGTACTGGTATTTCTGGTTGCGCGTCGCCATGGTCGCGGCGTCGGGGAACAGCACGGTGGAGGCATGCACCACGGGCGGGTGGATGAAGCCGTGGAACGCGCGCGGGTCGTTCCCGACATGGGCGAGCCGCGTGTCGACGCCGGCGTCCCTGAACTTGTCCTTGAAGATGTCGTTGGCCATCGGATCGCTCCCCGTTTGCGGCCACGAGAAATATCGGCCGCGGTGCCGCGCCGCAACCGCCAGCGCCAAGCAGGGAATGGGACAACACTTGGCCGATGCCGTTCTTATTCCGCGATTGCCGCAAGTTGTGAGGGGATAATGCTTTTCCCGAAAGGGAAACGCGCGCCATTCGCACTTGACCGGGGCTGAAATATCGCTTTCGATAACAATTCGTGAGTGGGAGGTGGAGCGTCTCGCCCCGACCGAAGGCAACGACCCGGTCGGATATCCATGCCGCTTCCACAAAGAACGATTCGGGACTGCGGTTCCGCGCAACAGGGGCAAGGCCCCGATAACAGAAAAGGGTAAGTGGGTATGAAAAAGTTCGTCACGGGAATTCTCGGCTCGGCCGCGCTCGCGCTGGCCGCTTCGGCTGCCTCGGCCGCCACGCTTGACGACGTCAAGGCCAAGGGCTTCCTCCAGTGCGGCGTCAACACCTCGCTGGCCGGCTTCTCGGCCCCCAACGACAAGGGCGAGTGGACGGGCCTCGACGTCGACTTCTGCCGCGCCGTCGCGGCCGCCGTCTTCGGCGACGGCAACGCGGTCAAGTTCACCGGCCTCAGCGCCAAGGACCGCTTCACCGCGCTCCAGTCCGGCGAGGTCGACATCCTGTCGCGCAACACGACCTGGACGGTCAGCCGCGACACCGCGCTCGGCCTCAACTTCGCCGGCGTCACCTACTATGACGGCCAGGGCTTCATGATCAACGCCAAGAAGCTGCCGGGCGTCAATTCCGCGCTGCAGCTCTCCGGCGCCTCGATCTGCGTGCAGGCCGGCACCACCACCGAGCTGAACCTCGCCGACTACTTCAGCGCCAATAACATGGAATACAACCCGGTCGTCTTCGAGAAGTTCGAGGAGGCGAACGCCGCCTACGACGCCGGCCGCTGCGACGCCTACACCACCGACCAGTCGGGCCTCTATGCCGTGCGCCTGCAGATGTCCTCGCCGGACGATCACGTCGTCCTGCCCGAGATCATCTCCAAGGAGCCGCTCGGCCCGTCGGTCCGCCAGGGCGACGACCAGTGGTTCGACATCGTCAAGTGGGCCTATTTCGCGCTGCTGAACGCCGAAGAGGCCGGCATCACCCAGGCCAATGTCGACGAGATGAAGGACAGCTCCAGCCCCGACATCCGCCGCCTGCTCGGCACCGAGTCCGAAACCAAGATCGGCACCGATCTCGGCCTCGCCAACGACTGGGTCGTCAACATCATCAAGGCGACCGGCAATTACGGCGAGATCTTCGAGCGCAATGTCGGCACCGGCAGCCCGCTCAAGATCGCCCGCGGCGTGAACGCGCTGTGGACCAAGGGCGGCCTGCAGTACGGCATGCCGATCCGCTGATCTTCCGGCGGCCGGAGAGGTTTCCCCAGGGTCCTCTCCGGCCCCTCGCCGCCGGCACCGGGTAACACAACAACAACGCCCGCCGGCGCAGACACCAGGTCAAGGGGAGCCATGTGTCACAAAACGTTATCAGAGACGAACCCGCGCGCGTTCCGCTGATTTACAATCCGCAGGTCCGCGGCATCTTCTTTCAGGTCCTGCTCATCGTCCTGCTCGCGCTCGGCGTCTGGTGGATCGTCGACAACACGATCGAGAACCTGCGCCGCTCGAACATCTCCACCGGCTTCGCCTTCCTGCGCGGCCGCGCCGGCTTCGACATCTCCGACCGGCTGATCGACTATACGTCCGACTCGTCCTTCGGGCGCGCGCTCGTCGTCGGCGTGCTCAACACGCTCGTCGTCGCCGCCGCCGGCATCGTCACCGCCACGATCATCGGCTTCATCGTCGGCATCGCGCGGCTGTCGAACAACTGGCTGATCCGCAAGCTGGCGACGGTCTATGTCGAGGTGTTCCGCAACATCCCGCCGCTGCTGGTCATCCTGTTCTGGTATCAGGGCGTCCTCGCGGTCCTGCCCAGCGTGCGCGACAGCCTGTCGCTGCCGTTCGGCTCGTTTCTCAACAATCGCGGCTTCTACTTTCCCCGCTTCGTCTGGGAAGAGGGCTCGAGCCTGATCTTCTGGGCCTTCGTCCTCGCGGTCGCGCTGAGCGTCTTCGTCGCCCGCCGGGCCAAGGCGCGGCAGATGGCGACGGGGCAGCGCTTCCCGGTGTTCTGGACCAGCGTCGCGCTGATCGTCGGCCTGCCGCTCCTGGCCTTCCTGCTGGCGGGAACGCCCGTCTCGGTCGAATATCCCCAGAAGGGAACGTTCAACCTGACCGGCGGCACCAACGTCAAGCCGGAGTTCCTGTCGCTCTATCTCGCGCTGTCGTTCTACACGGCGTCCTTCATCGCCGAGATCGTGCGCGCCGGCATCATGGGCGTGCCGCGCGGCCAGACGGAGGCCTATTCCGCGCTCGGCATCCGGGCCAATGACGGGATGCGCCTCGTCGTCATCCCGCAGGCGATGCGCATCATCATCCCGCCGCTCACCAGCCAGTACCTGAACCTGATGAAGAATTCCTCGCTCGCGGTGGCGATCGGCTATCCCGATCTCTACGCGGTCGGCGGCACCATCCTGAACCAGACGGGACAGGCGATCGAGGTCGTGGTCATCTTCATGGTGGTCTACCTCAGCATCAGCCTCGTCACCTCTCTGTTCATGAACTGGTTCAACACCAAGATGGCGCTGAAGGAGAGGTGATCCATGCAGGGTAAAGACATCTCCTGGGTGCGCTCCGAGTTCACCGCACCCACCCCCGCCCCCCGCTCGCAGGTCGGCTTCAGCGCCTGGCTGCGCAACAACCTGTTCTCGACGCCGGTCAATTCGGCGTTGACCATACTGGCGCTGCTGCTGCTGGCATGGATGGTGCCGCGCATGCTGAACTGGCTGTTCTTCGACGCGGTATGGACCGGAACCGACCGGACCGCCTGCCTGACGACCGAGCAGGGCGGCGAGTTGCCCGCCGGCTGGAGCGGTGCGTGCTGGCCGTTCGTGACCAGCCGGTTCGGCCAGTTCATGTTCGGCCGCTATCCGCTCGACGAGCGCTGGCGCGTGCTGCTCACCGGCGCGATCTTCGTCGCGCTGCTCGTGCCGCTGCTGATCCCGCGCATCCCGTGGAAGCGGCTCAACGCCATCCTGTTCTTCGGGGTGTTCCCGTTCGTCGCCTATTTCCTGCTGGTCGGCGGCTATTTCGGCCTGCGCTACGTCGAGACCTCGCTGTGGGGCGGCCTGCTGGTCACGCTGGTGATCTCCTATGTCGGCATCGTCGTGTCGCTGCCGCTGGGCATCCTGCTGGCGCTGGGGCGGCGCTCCCACATGCCGATCGTCAGGCTCCTGTCGGTGATCTTCATCGAGACGGTGCGCGGCGTGCCGCTGGTCACGATCCTGTTCATGGCGAGCTTCATGCTGCCGCTGTTCGTGCCGCCGGGCATGACCTTCGACAAGCTGCTGCGCGCGCTGATCGGCGTCGCCCTGTTCGCCTCGGCCTACATGGCGGAGGTGGTTCGCGGCGGCCTGCAGGCGATCCCGCGCGGCCAGTACGAGGGCGCGGATTCGCTCGGCCTCGGCTACTGGCAGAAGATGACCTTCATCATCATGCCGCAGGCGCTGAAGCTGGTCATCCCCGGCATCGTCAACACCTTCATCGGCATGTTCAAGGACACCACCCTCGTCCTCATCATCTCGATGTTCGACCTGCTCGGCGTGGTCAAGCAGAACATCTCCGGCGACCCGACCTGGGCGACGCCGCAGACCGCCAAGACCGGCTACATCTTCGCCGCCGCGATCTTCTGGGTGTTCTGCTACGGCATGTCGCGCTACTCGCAATATATGGAACGGCGTCTGGATACGGGGTTGCGACGATGAGCCACCCGATACGGACGACAGGACAACGCTTGAAACACCGGGCTGAAACACCGGGCCGAAGCGCCGGAAGGAACTGAGACATGGCAAGCGAAAACGCAGTCGCGGCAGACGTGCTCGATATCGACCGATCCAGGATGCAGGTTTCCACCACCGACGTCGCTGTCGAGATCATCGGCATGAACAAGTGGTACGGCGATTTCCACGTGCTGCGCGACATCGACCTCAAGGTGATGCGCGGCGAGCGCATCGTCGTGGCCGGTCCCTCCGGCTCGGGCAAGTCGACGATGATCCGCTGCATCAACCGGCTGGAAGAGCACCAGAAGGGCAAGATCATCGTCGAGGGCGTCGAGCTCACCAACGACCTGAAGAAGATCGACGAGGTGCGGCGCGAGGTCGGGATGGTGTTCCAGCACTTCAACCTGTTCCCGCACCTGACGATCCTCGAGAACTGCACGCTGGCGCCGATCTGGGTGCGCAAGGTTCCGAAGAAGGAGGCCGAGGCCACGGCCATGCACTATCTGGAGCGGGTCAAGATCCCCGAGCAGGCCAACAAATATCCGGGCCAGCTTTCCGGCGGCCAGCAGCAGCGCGTCGCCATCGCCCGTTCGCTGTGCATGAAGCCGAAGATCATGCTGTTCGACGAGCCGACCTCGGCGCTCGACCCGGAAATGGTCAAGGAAGTGCTGGAAACCATGGTCGGCCTCGCCGAGGAAGGCATGACGATGATCTGCGTCACCCACGAGATGGGCTTCGCCCGTCAGGTGGCCAACCGGGTCATCTTCATGGATCAGGGCCAGATCGTCGAGCAGAACACCCCGGCCGAGTTCTTCGACAACCCGCAGCACGAGCGCACGAAGCTGTTCCTGAGCCAGATCCTGCACTGAGGAAGGCAGGCGGACTGCCGGCCCTTGCGCGCGGACGGCAACTTCGCCGACGGAGAATGCCGCAAGACGCGTCGTGCAAGCGTCACCGGGGTCCCCTCACCGCCTCGCTGCGCTCGGCACCTCTCCCCAGAGGGGAGAGGAAAATCCAGTCTGGAGAAGCGCCGGCATTGCGGCGGCCTTTCCTCTCCCCTCTGGGGAGAGGTGGCCCGAAGAGCCGGTGAGGGGTAGCGCCGGCCTCAGCCTTCCTTCTTCGGCGGCACCGGCCGCAGATGAAGCTCGCGCAGCTGGGCCGGGCTCGCCTCGTTGGGCGCGCCCATCAGAAGGTCGAACGCCTGCTGGTTCATCGGGAACAGGCTGACCTCGCGCAGGTTCCTGGCGCCGACCAGCAGCATGACGACGCGGTCGACGCCGGCGGCCATGCCGCCATGCGGCGGCGCGCCGTACTGGAAGGCGCGGTAGAGGCCGCCGAACCGCTCCTCGACCGTCGCCCGGTCGAAGCCCGCCACCTCGAACGCCTTGACCATGGTTTCCGGCAGGTGGTTGCGGATGCCGCCCGAGGCGATCTCGAAGCCGTTGCAGACCATGTCGTACTGGAACGCCTTGATCGACAGCGGCTCCTCGCCGGTCAGCGCCTCCATGCCGCCCTGCGGCATCGAGAACGGGTTGTGGCCGAAATCGACCTTCTTCTCGTCCTCGTTCCATTCGTAGAACGGGAAATCGACGATCCAGCACAGCTCGAACCGGTCGCGGTCGACGAGGTCGAGCTCGTCGCCGGCGCGCGTGCGCGCGGCCCCGGCGAAGGGGTAGAACTTCTTCGGGTCGCCGGCGACGAAGAAGCAGGCGTCGCCGTCGGCGAGGCCGAGCTGGGTGCGGATCGCCTCGGTGCGCTCCTCGCCGATGTTCTTGGCGATGGGGCCGGCCCCTTCGAGCCTGTCGCCTTCCTTGCGCCAGAAGATGTAGCCGAGGCCGGGCTGCCCCTCCCCTTGCGCCCAGGAGTTCATCCGGTCGCAGAAGGCGCGGGAGCCGCCGGTCTTCGCCGGAACCGCCCAGACCTCGGCCTTGGGGTCGTTGGCGAGGATGCCCGCGAACACCTTGAAGCCCGACCCGCGAAAGTGCTCCGAGACGTCCTCCATGACGATTGGGTTGCGCAGGTCCGGCTTGTCGGAGCCGTATTTGCGGATCGCCTCGTCATAGGCGATGCGCGGGAAGGATTGCGTGACCGGCTTGCCCTCGGCGAAGGCCTCGAACACGCCGCGCATCACCGGCTCCATGGTCGAAAGGATGTCCTCCTGCTCGACGAAGCTCATCTCGAGGTCGAGCTGGTAGAACTCGCCCGGCAGGCGGTCGGCGCGCGGGTCCTCGTCGCGGAAGCAGGGCGCGATCTGGAAATAGCGGTCGAAGCCGGAGACCATGATCAGCTGCTTGTAGATCTGCGGCGCCTGCGGCAGCGCGTAGAACTTGCCGGGATGGATGCGGCTCGGCACGAGGAAGTCGCGCGCGCCCTCGGGCGACGAGGCAGTGAGGATCGGCGTCGAATATTCGGTGAAGCCGGCCTCGCCCATGCGCCGGCGCATCTCGGCGATGATCTTCGTGCGCGCGACGATGTTCCTGTGCAGCGTGTCGCGGCGCAGGTCGAGGAAGCGGTATTTCAGGCGGATGTCTTCCGGATAGTCCGGCTCGCCGAACACCGGCAGCGGCAGCTCCTTGGCCGCCGACAGCACTTCCATGTCGCGGGCGAAGATCTCGATCTCGCCGGTCGGCAGGCCGGCATTGACGGTCTCGGGCGTGCGCGCCTTGACCTCGCCGTCGACGCGGATCACCCATTCGCCGCGCACGGTCTCAGCCGTCCTGAAGCAGGGCGAATCGGGGTCGGCGACGATCTGGGTGAGGCCGTAATGGTCGCGCAAATCGATGAAGAGCAGGCCGCCATGATCGCGAACGCGATGGACCCAGCCGGACAGGCGAACGGTGGCGCCGACATCGGCCTTCCGGAGCTGGGCGCAGTTATGGCTGCGGTAACGATGCATGGGACGGTCTTTCCGCTTATCTGAAGAGGCTTTCATGGGGTGTTTCCGCCGTCGCGGGCGGCCGCCCCGAATTGCGCCGGAAAAGCGCATGAGAGGCTCGATTTGTCAAGGCAAGGCGGCTATTGCTGGCTGGCCCAGTAGACGCATGCGCCTGTGCGTGGCATCGCCCGCCGCACGTCCGTATGGTGGGCATGCGCCCCTTCCCTCCCGGCGGTGACATGAACGGCCTGAGACCCCTCATCCCGATCCTGACGACAGCCGGCATCGTTCTCGGCGGCAACGGGCTCCAGGGTACGCTGATCGCGCTGCGCGGCGCGCATGAGGGCTTCTCGCCCACCGACATCGGCTTCATGGGAACGGCCTATTTTTCCGGCTTCCTCATCGGCTGCCTCGTCATCGTCAGCATCATGCGCGGCGTCGGCCATATCCGCGCCTTCTCGGCGCTCGCGGCGATCGCGGCCTCGGCGACGCTGGTGATGGCCATCATCATCGACGTGACGCTGTGGACGGCGATGCGCTTCATCTCCGGCTTCTGCTTCGCCGGCCTGTTCACGGTGATGGAAAGCTGGCTCAATTCGGGCGTCTCAAACGACAACCGGGCGCGGGTGCTGTCGCTCTACCGCGTCATCGACATCGGCGCCGTCACCGGGGCGCAGTTCCTCATTCCGGCCATCGGCGCGGAAGGCTTCGCCATCTTCGCGGTGATGGCGATGATGATCGCGCTCTCCCTCGTCCCGGTCTCGCTCGGCGACCGCTCCAACCCGGCCCCGCCGGAAGGCGTCAAGCTCGACCTCAAGCGCGCCTGGGCGATCTCGCCCGTCGCCGCGCTCGGCTGCATCGCCATCGGCGTCACCAACAGCGCCTTCCGCACGCTCTCGCCGGTCTATGCGCAGGACATCGGCTTCGACACCGCCGACGTCGCCACCTTCGTCAGCGTCTCGATCATCGGCGGCGCGCTGATCCAGTATCCGCTCGGCTACGCCTCGGACCGGCATGACCGGCGCACGGTGCTGCTCATCACCACGACGCTGGCGCTCGCCGCCGCGGTCGCGCTCAGCCTGTTCGCCGGCAGCGGGCGGCTGGTCAACTTCGCGCTGGTGTTCGTGTTCGGCTCGTTCGCCATGCCGCTCTATTCGCTGTCGGCGGCGCATGCCAACGACCGCGCGGGCAAGAACGAATATGTCATGATCAACGCGGCGCTGATGCTGTTCTATTCGCTGGGCGCCATCGTCGGGCCGTTCGCCGCGGCGAGCGTCATGCAATGGTTCGGCCCGCAGGCGCTGTTCCAGTTCTCGGCCGCCGTCTATGTCGTGTTCATCGCCCTCATCGTCTGGCGCATGCGGGTGCGCGCGCCGGCCAGCGCCGAGGAGCGCGGGCGCTTCACCGCGCTGTTGCGCACCTCGACGATCTTCGCCCGGCTGGCCCACTGGCGCGGCAACGACAGGAAAAGATGAACCGTAGATGACACGAATAGGCTTGACGCGCCGGGCCGCGACTGGAATTGAGGCGATACGTGCCGCAATGTGAAACCTCGATGCCGCTGATTACCCGCCAGGAAGACCTCGAAAACGTCCTCGAACGGCTTGCCCGCTCCGATTTCGTCACCATCGACACGGAATTCATCCGCGAGACGACGTTCTGGCCGGAGCTGTGCCTCGTCCAGCTCGCCTCGCCGGACACGACCGCGCTGATCGACCCGCTCGCGCCGGGCATCGACCTTGCGCCGTTCTTCCGGCTGATGGGCGACGAGAGGACGATCAAGGTGTTCCATGCCGCGCGGCAGGACATCGAGATCATCTTCCATCTCGGCGACCTGATCCCCGCCCCCGTCTTCGACACGCAGGTGGCGGCGATGGTGTGCGGCTTCGGCGACAGCGTCTCCTACGACCAGCTCGTACAGAAGGTGACCGGCGAGCGCATCGACAAGTCGTCGCGCTTCACCGACTGGCGGCACCGGCCGCTTTCCGACAAGCAGCTCGACTACGCGCTGGCGGACGTGACCCATCTGGTCGACGTCTACCGCCACCTGCGCGACCGGCTGGAGCGCGACGACCGCGCCCACTGGCTGAACGAGGAGATGCAGGTCCTCACCGCGCGCGAGACCTACGACCCGCACCCGGACGACGCCTGGAAGCGGCTCAAGATGCGGGTGAAGAAGCCGCAGGAGCTGGCGGTGGTGCAGGCGGTGGCGGCATGGCGCGAGCGCGAGGCGCGCGAGCGCAACGTGCCGCGCGGGCGCGTCATCAAGGACGACGCCATCTACGAGATCGCCCAGCAGGGGCCGCGCGACGCGGCCGCCCTCGCCCGGCTGCGCACCACGCCGCGCGGCTGGGAGCGTTCGGCGACGGCCAATGCGCTGCTCGCCGTCGTCAACGAGGCGCTCGACCTGCCGAAGGAGAGCCTGCCGAAGCTGCCGCGCCATGTGCAGCAGCCGGAAGGGACCAGCGCCGCGGCCGAGCTCATCAAGGTGCTGCTCAAACTGGTGGCCGAGGAAGAAGGCGTCGCGCCCAAGGTGCTGGCCTCGTCCGACGACATCGACCGGATCGCCGCCAGGGGCGAGGACGCCGACGTGCCGGCCATGCATGGCTGGCGCCGCGAGGTGTTCGGCGAAAAGGCGCTGGCGCTGGTGCGCGGTGACGTCGCGCTCAAGTTCGACAAGCGCCGGATCGCGGTGTTCGACACGAAGTAGCCGCCGGCGCTCTAGGAGGCCGGCCGCTTCGCCTTTCGCCTTGCATGGACGACATCCGCTGCCAATGAAGCGGTGAGGATCAGCAACCCGCCGGCGGTCGGCCACGACCACGCATAGGCCGGCGACAGGCCCTCGATCACGAAGGTCAGCGCCGGAAGCGCCGCCATCGTCACCATGACGGTGTAGGGATCGCAGCGGCGTATGCCGAATTGCAGCAGATAGAGCGGGATCAGCACGCCGACGAGCGCGACGGCGGGCAGCAGGAACGCCAGCCCGGGCGTCCATGCGAGGCTTGCGGGGTCGAGCCCGAGGCTCAGGAGCAGCGAGGCGGGAACCACCGCGTAGAAGCGGTGGGCGAGCACCGCGCCCGGCTGCCAGCCTCGGTCCATCAGGGTTCGCGAAGCGACGGTGATCGCCACCGCGCCGATGCCGGCGACCGCGCTGGCGGCAAGGCCGGGCAAGGGGCTGCCGCTCTCAGGGGAAAAGCCGCTGCCGCGCAGCGCCGAAACGCACAGGACGGCGCAGCCGGCGAGGATGCCGGCGCAGACGCCGAGCCGATGCATCGAAGGCCTGCCGCCGCCGGCGCGCCAAGCGATAAGCACGGCGAGGAGCGGCCCGATGCCTATGTTCACCGCGACGGCGATGGCCGGCTCGATCAGCTTGAGCGCGAAGAAGAAGCTGAGGAAGGTGACGGCGGTGGCGACGTTGAGGACGACGAGCGGCGCCCATGCCAACTCGCCAGCGCCCTTGCGGGCGAAAAGCAGGAACACCAGCGCCGTCAGCGAGAAGCTGACGAACACAAAGAGCGGCGACGGCACGGCGGTGAGCGCCGTCCCGTAGACGACCTTGCCGATCGCCTGCAAAAGCACCGCCGCCAGCACGACGGCGCGGCCGGCATCGGCCGGCGCGAGATTGCCCATGTCGAAATCCGGATTGCCTGTCGGTGAAGGAACCGCGTGCGTCGAGCGGCCGGAAAAGCCGCCGTGGATCGCCGCGCAAGACGCATGCTGCCCGCCTTCCTCAGAAGGACGGGACGGTAAGTCGCATGGAGCCGGTCGGATAAGCCATCAGGCGGATGTAGCGGCAAAGGGCGGGCCGGTCAACGCGCCGGTGTTGCGGTCGCCTTTGGGCATCAGGCGCTGCGCGCGGCGCGGGCCATCGCGTGGGCGATCAGGCGCTCGAGGATTTCGGCGTAGCCGACGCCGCTCGCCGCCATCGCCTTGGAATACATGCTGATGTCGGTGAAACCGGGAATGGTGTTCAGCTCGTTGACGAGGATGCGCAGGTCCGCGGTGACGAAGAAATCCGCCCGCGCCATGCCGTCGCAGCCGAGCGCCCGGAACGCCTGCGCAGCCATGTCGCGGACCTTGTCCTCGACGCCCTCGGGCAGCTCGGCCGGCACTCGCAGCGCCGCGCCGTCCGCGTCGATATATTTGGCGTCGTAGGTGTAGAAGCCGTGCGCCTCGGCCGGGACGATCTCGCCGGTGCGCGAGACGAACAGCGCGCCGTCCGGGGCCTCCAGCACGCTGCACTCGATCTCCCTGCCCCTGACGAACTCCTCGGCCAGCAGCTTGTCGTCGTGGCGGAAGCCTTCCTCCAGCGCGGCCCGGTAGTCGTCCTCGCTCGCGGCCTTGCTGACGCCGACCGACGAGCCCTGCCGCGCCGGCTTCACGAAGACGGGAAGCCCGAGCGCCTCAGTGAGGTCGCCGAAGGCGGGAACCGCGTCGCGGCGGATGGTGACGGCGCGCGCGGCGGGAATGCCGGCCTCGCGCAGCAGCCGCTTGGCGACGTCCTTGTCGAGGGCGACGGCGGAGCCGAGGATGCCGCAGCCGACCAGCGGCACGCGCGCCACCTCGGCCAGCCCCTGCACCGAGCCGTCCTCGCCGGGGATTCCGTGGAGGACCGGGAAGAGGATGTCGATCGCCGCCGTCTCGCGCGGCGCGCCGTTCTCCGGGATCGCGACCATGCGCCCCTCGCCGCCCGGCAGGAGGGCGAGCTGCGTCCCGCTCTGCGGCCTCGCCGGCGCGCCGTCGACGACGGCGCTTTCCAGCCATCGCCCGTCGCGCGTGATGAAGACCGGCACGACCTCGTATCGCGCCGGATCGAGTGCGCGGATGACGTTGGTGGCCGAAAGCACGGAAACGTCGTGCTCGGCGGAGCGCCCGCCGAACAGCACGGCGATGCGCGGCCTGCCGGATTTCCCGTTCATTGCGACCTCCCCGTCTGCATGGCGCCGACGCTTTCCCGAAATTGCTTTAATCCCCGACCACGATCTCCATCGGCCGGTCGAGCACCTTGGCGAGGATCGCCATGCGCGCTTCCGGCCGCTCGCCCATCAGGCCGGCATGGCTGGCCGGCACGACGAGGGAGAGCTTGCGCCCCTCGCCCTCGCGCCATTTCAGCTTGGGCATGATGCCCGGCATCGAGGCCGAGAACAGGTAGACCACGCGCAGCAGCGCGCCGAGGATGCGCGCGCGCTCGATATGGCGCGGGCCGGCGAGCGCCTTCATCGCCGGCGAGACGTCGTCCTCGTAGATGCCCTCGTGGCGGAACAGGTTGGCGAGCGCGATGAAGGCGCGGCCGGGATGGTCGATGCCGATGAAGGAGGCGTGGGCGATGATGTTGAGCGACTGGGTGCCGCGATATTCGGGATGCGCGCGCCAGCCGATGTCGGCGAGCAGGCAGGCGGCCCGGCGATAACGGGCGTCGTCCTCGGTCTCGTCGATGCCGAAGACGGCGAAGGCCTCGTCGGTCCACGCCGCCAGCTCGCGCGCATGGGTGACGGAGCGGGCGCGCAGGATGGCGAGCTCCTCCGCCGCCGAGATCAGCGGATCGCGCTCGCGCTCCTGCGGCGACAAGAGCGAATGGAGATAGCCCTCGCGCACGCCGAAGGCCGAGGCGACGATGCTTTTCGGCTGCATCGCGTCGATGATCTCGCGCAGCACCGCCGCACCGTAGGGCAGGAGCGCGCGGCGCGATTTCGAGATGCGCTTGGCGCCCTGCATCTGGGCGATGTCGCCGGCCATGACGAATTTGAGGAACTCGCCCATGTCGTCGAGCGGAAGCTCGTAATGGTGCATGACCGGCAGCGGGTAGCCGGTGGAAAGCATGTGGAGGCGGGCGAGGTTTCGCCACGTCCCGCCGACGCAGTAGAAGGCGCGGCCGCGCCCATCGGCGAGGAAATCGGCGCGGCGCAGCTCCTCGCGCGCGATCTTCGCCGCCGCGGCCGGCGATTCGCGCGACATCTCCTGAAGGCGCAGGCCGCCGAGCGGCAGGGTGATGCCGTCGCCGAAATCTTCGCCGGAGATATCGACCAGCTCGAGGCTGCCGCCGCCGAGGTCGCCGGCGATGCCGTCCGGCCGGTGGAAGGCGGAGATGACGCCCTGCGCCGAGTAGCCGGCCTCCTCGCGGCCGGAGAGGACCTGGATCGGCACGCCGAGGATGTCCTCGGCGCGGCGCACGAAATCCATGCCGTTCTCGGCCTCGCGCGCGGCGGCGGTGGCGATGGCGTGAAGCGAGACCGCGCCGGCCTGCTCGGCGAGTGCGCGGAAACGCCGCAGTTCCTCGACGGCGCGGCGCACCGCCTCGTCGTCGAGCCGGCCGGTCGAGACGATGCCGCGGCCGAGCCCGGCCATCATCTTCTCGTTGAAAAGAACGGTCGGCGAGCGCGCGACGCCCTCATAGACGACAAGCCGCACCGAGTTCGACCCGATGTCGATCACGGCGAGCGGCCGGCGGTCCTGGAGCCGGCCCTGTGATGAATGGATCATGCGGCCGGCGGCGCGCCGGTCTTCTTGCGGCGCTTGGGCTGGACGATCCGTTTCGGCGCGCTGGATTTCAGCGCGTCGCCCCGTCCGGACAGGCTCGGATTCGTCATGAAGTACTCCTGCGCGTTGAAGGGCTCCTCTCCCTCCTCGGGCGCGAGACGCCGCGAGGTGCCGTCCGCCAGTACTTCAAAACTCTGCTGATTGTCCATGATGTTTCCGAGCATGATCTGGCCGAGCACCTGTTCATGCACAGTCGGATTGGTGATCGGCACCAGCGTCTCGACCCGCCGGTCGAGGTTGCGCGGCATCATGTCGGCCGAGCCGATATAGACGATCGCCTCGTCGGACGGCAGGCCGTGGCCGTTGCCGAAGCAGTAGATGCGGCTGTGCTCGAGGAAGCGGCCGACGATCGACTTGACGCGGATGTTCTCCGACAGGCCCGGCACCTGCGGCCGAAGGCAGCAGATGCCGCGCACGACGAGGTCGATCTCGACGCCGGCCCGGCTGGCGTCATAGAGCGCGTCGATGACCTGCGGGTCGACCAGCGAGTTCATCTTCATCCAGATCTGCGCCGGCTTGCCGTTCCGCGCGAACTCGATCTCGGCGCCGATGTGGTCGAGGATGCGCTGGCGCAGCGTGAACGGGGAGATGGCGATGCCCATCTTCTGCGCCGGCTCGGCATAGCCGGTGATGAAGTTGAACACCTGCGCCACGTCGCGCGCCAGCGCCGGATCGGTGGTGAAGTAGGAAAGGTCGGTATAGATGCGCGCGGTGATCGGGTGGTAGTTGCCGGTGCCGAGATGCACGTAGTTGCGCAAGCGCCCGTCCTCGCGGCGCACGACCAGCGACATCTTGGCATGGGTCTTCAGCTCGATGAAGCCGAAGACGACCTGCACGCCGGCGCGCTCCAGGTCGCGCGCCCAGCGGATGTTGGCCTCCTCGTCGAAGCGCGCCTTCAATTCGACCAGCGCCGTCACCGACTTGCCGGCCTCGGCCGCGTCGATCAGCGCGCGCACGATGGGGCTGTCGTTCGAGGTGCGGTAGAGCGTCTGCTTGATCGCCACCACGTCGGGATCGGCCGCCGCCTGGCGCAGGAACTGCACCACCACGTCGAAGCTCTCGTAGGGATGGTGGACGATGAAGTCCTTCTCGCGGATGGCGGCAAGGCAGTCGCCGCCGCGGTCGCGCACCCGCTCGGGAAAGCGCGGGTTGTAGGGCACGAACTTCAGGTCGTCGCGCGGCAGGGCGACGATCTCCGAGACCTGGTTGAGCGCCAGCGGCGCCTTCAGGATCGAGATGCGCGAGCCGGTGAGGCCGAGC
This sequence comes from Aquamicrobium sp., assembly GCF_023954335.1. Taxonomy (NCBI): domain Bacteria; kingdom Pseudomonadati; phylum Pseudomonadota; class Alphaproteobacteria; order Hyphomicrobiales; family Phyllobacteriaceae; genus Aquamicrobium; species Aquamicrobium sp. The sequence goes on along the minus strand of NZ_JAMLIE010000001.1, from coordinate 2,025,487 downwards.
TCGCCGGCGACGAAATCGCGCAGCGCCTCCGGCATCTCATCGTCGAACTCGATGCGGATGACCTGGCCGCGCCGGCGGCGCTTCAGCGCGCTCTCGAACAGGCGCACGAGGTCCTCGGCCTCTTCCTCGACCTCGATGTCGCTATCGCGGATGATGCGGAACGTGCCCGAGCCCTTGACCTCGTAGCCGGGGAAGAGCTTGCCGATGAACAGGCTGACCGTGTCGCCGAGCGCGACGAAGCGCACGGTTCCCTTGCGGTCGGGCAGGCGGATGAAGCGGCGCAGCGCCGGCGGCAGGCGCAGGAGCGCCGTCATCTCGTTGCCGTCGCGCAGGTGGCGCAGTTGCAGCGCGATCGAGAAGCCGAGATTGGGAATGAACGGGAACGGATGCGCCGGGTCGATGGACAGCGGCGTCAGCACCGGAAACACCGTGTCCATGAAGTGTTCTTCGAGCCACGCCTTCTCGTCGCGGGCGACGGCGTCGGCGCGCACGACCTCGATGCCCTCCTTGCGCAGCAGCGCGGTGAGGCGCGCATAGGCGGCCTGCTGGTCCTCCTGAAGGCGGCCGACCTCGAGCAGCAGCAATTCGAGCTGCTGCTCGGGCGTGCGCCCGTCCGGGCTCTTGATGGCGATGCCCTCGCGGATCTGCCCGGCGAGGCCGGCGACGCGCACCATGAAGAACTCGTCGAGGTTGGCGGCCGAGATCGACAGGAAGCGCAGCCGCTCCAAGAGCGGGTGGCGCGGGTTCTCCGCCTCGTCGAGGACGCGGCGGTTGAACTGGAGCCAGGAGAACTCGCGGTTGACGAATCGGTCGGGGTTGCCTTCGGGCGCGGCGGCCAGCGCCTGCACCTTGCCCGTGAACTCGCTCGTTGCCGGTCGTGTCTCGTTCATCCTGCCACCTGATGCCATTCGCGTGACTGCATCAGCAGGCGCGCATTTCGTCAAGCTGCCTCCTGACAGGGTTTTGTGACAGTTTCATATCACGGCTTGCCAAGGCCGGCTTTATGCTGCAAACGCTGGCTCCAGGCACCGAGCTTAGAACATCCGGGAGCATGTCATGGCCGACCACCCGACAATTCCCCACTTCCAGAACGACGCGGGCCACGCGCTCATCGAGATCGGCGTGCGGGAATTCATGTGCGTGGGCGCGACGCCGCCCTTCGACCATCCGCACGTCTTCCTCGACCTCGGCGAGGACAACGAGATCGTCTGCCCCTACTGCTCGACCCTCTATCGCTACAATCCCGCGCTGCACGGCACCGAAACCAGGCCCGAGGGCGTGAGCTTCCAGCCGCGCGCCGCCTGAGGCCTCGGGCGCGGCCCGGGCGCGATGAACGTTCCTCCACGGCATGTCGCCATCGCCGGGGCGGGAATCGCCGGGCTGACGGCGGCGCTGTGCTTCGCCGAGCGGGGTTTTCGGGTTTCCGTCCTCGAACGAGCAGAAAAGCTCGAGGAAGTCGGGGCCGGCCTCCAGCTCTCCCCCAACGCGACTGTCATCCTGAAGCGTCTCGGCCTTCTCGAAGACGCGACAAGAGTCGCGGTCAGGCCCGTGTCCATCGAGCTTCGCCGGGCCGATTCCCTGCGCACCCTCGCCGCGGTGCCGCTGGGCGAGACCGCCCTGCGCCGGTGGGGCGCGCCCTACCTCACCATCCATCGCGCCGACCTTCACGACATCCTCGCGCGGGCGGTGCGGGCGCATCCGGCGATCACGCTCGAAACCGGCGTCACGGTCGGCAGCGCGAAACTCTCCGATGCCGGCAATGTCCTGTCGGCGACGCGGGCCGGCGTGGAGGATGAGATCGCCTGCGACCTCGCGGTCGGCGCGGACGGGGTGCGCTCGGCCCTGCGCGCGGCCGGCCCCCTCGCCCGGCCGGCGCGCTTCTCGGGCTATGTCGCGTGGCGGGCCATCGCGACGCCGCAGCTCTGCGCCGGCCTGATCCCGACCGACCGGGTGAGCGCCTTCCTCAATCCGCGCTTCCACCTCGTCGCCTATCCGCTGCGCGGAGGGCAGATCGTCAACCTCGTCGTCATCGGCCGGATGCCCGCGCCGACGGAATCGGGGGCCGGCGGCGAGCGGCGCATGCTGCCACCCGGCATCATCGCCGGCGCGGCCGACGACATCGACGCGCTCGCCGCCAATGTCGACGGCTGGCTGCCGTGGCCGATCGCCGAGGTCGATGGCGAAGCGTCGTGGATCGACCCGGCGGGCCTTGCGCTCATCGGCGACGCCGCCCACGCGATGGGCCCCTATGCGGCGCAGGGCGCGGTGATGGCGATCGAGGATGCGGCCACGCTCGCCGCCACGGTTGCCGCGCGGCCGGACGACCTCGCCGGCGCGCTCGCGCGGTATCAGGCGGTGCGGCGCGAGCGGGTGCGGCAGGTGGCGAAGCGCGGGGCCTTCAACCGCTTCGTTTGGCACGCCTCCGGCCCGGTCGCGCTCGGCCGCGACATCGTGCTGGCACTGCGCCGGGGCAGAAGCCTCGCGGCCGATCTCGACTGGCTCTACGCCTACGACGCCGAGACGGCCTGAGCCGGGTCAGGGCTTCCCTTCCTCCATCGCGGCCACCACCTGCGCGGCGAGCGCGCGGGTGATGCGGCTCTTGCGCTCGAGCGCGATGCGGTCGAGCCGGGCGACCGCCTCGATGGCGCTGGACAGCGAGCGCTCGATGCGGCGGACGAGGAACTGCACCACATGCGGCTCGACCTCGATCTGGCGGTCGGCGAACAGCTTGGTAGTGACGGCGGCGAGCAGCATGTCGTCCGGCTCGTCGATCTCGACCGTCGCGGCCGCCTTGAGTCGCGAGGCGAGGTCGGGCAACGTCACGCCCCAGGCGGCGGGAAAGCGCCGCGCGGTCATCAGCAGCGTGGTGTTCGCCTGCCGCACGGCGTTGATGAGATGGAAGAGGCCGGCCTCGTCGATGGCGCCGGAATCGACGTCGTCGATCAGCACCGGGCCGCGCCCCGCCGCCTCGGCGGCCTGGGGCCCGAGACGGCCGGGAGCCAGCGCCGTCGCGCCGCTCGCCTCGCGCCAGACATTGGCGAGGTGCGACTTGCCGGAGCCGGCCGGCCCGGCGAGGACCGCCACGGGCGCAGGCCAGTCGGGCCAGCGGTCGACGAGGGCGACGGCCTGCGCGTTGGACGGGCCGACGACGAGGTCGTCGCGGCTTCTCGCCTCGCTGTGGGCGAGATCGAGCGGCAGCTGGCGCGGCCCGTCGGCGAAGGCAGGCGGCATCGCCCTCACGCCTCCGGCGGGAGGCCATGGCCGCGATAGAGCGGCGAGTGCAGGTAGCGCGACAGGGCGAAGCGGACGAGGACGCCGACGGCGGCGGCGGCCGGCACAGCGATCAGCAGCCCGACGAAGCCGAACAGCGCGCCGAAGGCGAACAGCGCGAACATGAGCCACACGGGATGGAGACCGACGCTCTTGCCGACAAGGTTGGGCTGGAGGATGTTGCCCTCGATGAACTGGCCGCCGAAGAAGATCGCCGCCACGACGACGACCCAGTGCCAGTCGGGCCAGAACTGGACGAGGGCGACGCCGACCGACAGCACGAGGCCGAGCAGCGAGCCGATATAGGGGATGAAGCTGACGAGGCCGGCGAACAGGCCGATCAGCAGGCCGAAATTCAAGCCCACGGCGGTGAGCCCGACGGCGTACATGATGCCGAGGATCAGGCACAGCGTACCCTGCCCACGCACGAAGCCGGCGACCGCCGTGTCGACGTCGCGGGCGATGGTGCGCACCGTCGCCAGATGGTCGCGCGGTATCCAGCCGTCGACCGTGCGGATCATCTTGTCCCAGTCGAGCAGCATGTAGAAGGCGACGACCGGGGTGATGACGAAGAGGCCGGCGAGGTCGATCAGCGTCTTGCCCGAGCTCCAGATCGACGAGAACAGCGTGGTCAGGAACCCCGCGCCTTGCGTCAGCAGAGAGTTCAGCCCGTCGCGCAGCGAGGCCGGATCGACGCCGAGCGTCTGGCTCAGCCAGTCGGGGTCGATGCTGGTGATCAGCGCCTGAAGCCGCGACAGGTAATCGGGCACCCGGCCGATGAAGTCGGCGAGCTGGGTGGCGAGCACGGGAATGATGAGCATCAGCGCCAGCACGAGGACGATGAGGAACATCACCAGGATGAAGACCGTGGCCGCGAGGCGCGACAGGCCGCGCCGCTCCAGCCAGTCGGCGATGGGGTCGAGGAAATAGGCGAGGATCATGCCGGCGAGGAACGGCAGCAGGACCGCGGAGAAAGCGTAGAGGAACACGACGAGCGTCACCGCCGCGCCCAGCCAGAACAGCACCTGCCGCCGCCAGCCGGTGGCGATGACCACCTCGGCCACCTGTTCCCTGATCTCGGCGTCGCGTTTGTTCATCGGCCCGTCGCTCGCAGCTTGTCCAGTCGGGCGGCCATCTTATCCGCCGGCCGCGGCGGGAGATAGGCTTCTGTTGAAGCCGCGGTCAAGAGACTGGTCGTCCGCCCGGCGGCCGCGTTTCGCGCGCCATTCGCGCCCCTGTGACCGCGAGTGGTCTTGCGGGCGGCGGGGGTTCATGCGAAGAGCCGGCTTTACGGATCGTGCCAAGGGGCAGCCGCGCATGAGCGAAGACAAGACGAGTCTCACCTATGCAGCGGCCGGCGTTGACATCGACGCCGGCAACGCGCTCGTCGAGAAGATCAAGCCGCTGGTGCGCTCGACGCGCCGGCCGGGCGCCGATGGCGAGATCGGCGGCTTCGGTGGCCTGTTCGACCTCAAGGCCGCGGGCTTTTCCGATCCCGTTCTGGTCGCGGCCAATGACGGCGTCGGCACCAAGCTGAAGGTCGCCATCGATGCCGACCGCCACGACACGGTCGGCATCGACCTCGTCGCCATGTGCGTCAACGACCTCGTGGTGCAGGGCGCGGAGCCACTGTTCTTCCTCGACTATTTCGCCACCGGCAAGCTCGACCCCGAGCAGGGGGCGCAGATCGTCGCCGGCATCGCCGAAGGCTGCCGGCAGGCCGGCTGCGCGCTGATCGGCGGCGAGACGGCCGAGATGCCCGGCATGTACGCCCATGGCGACTACGACCTCGCGGGCTTTGCCGTCGGCGCGGCCGAGCGCGGGCAGCTCTTGCCCTCGGACGACATCGTCGAGGGCGACGTCATCCTCGGCCTCGCCTCGTCGGGCGTGCATTCGAACGGCTTTTCGCTGGTGCGCCGCATCGTCGCCGCGTCGGGGCTGAGCTGGGCGCACATAGCCCCCTTCGACAAGTCGAAGACGCTGGGCGAGGCGCTGCTCGCGCCCACCCGCATCTATGTCCGCCCGATCCTGTCGGCCATCCGCTCGACCCACGGCATCAAGGCGCTGGCGCACATCACCGGCGGCGGCTTTCCCGACAACATCCCGCGTGTGCTGCCGGCGGCCTATGCGGCCGAACTCGACCTCGACGCCATCGACGTGCCGCCGGTGTTCTCGTGGCTGGCCAAGACCGGCAATGTCGCCCCGGCCGAGATGATGCGCACCTTCAACTGCGGCATCGGCATGGTGCTGGTGGTGGCCGCCGGGCAGGCGGCGCAGGTCGCCGCCGTCCTGACCAAGGGCGGCGAGACCGTGACGACGCTCGGCCGCATCGTGCCGCGCCGCGACGCCGGCGTCATCTATAATGGCGAGATTGGACTTTAGAGCATGATGAAGAAGCGCGTCGTCGTCCTGATTTCCGGCCGCGGCACCAACATGGCGGCGCTGGCGGAAGCGGCCGGCGACCCGAACTTTCCGGCCAATATCGTCGCGGTCATTTCCGACAAGGTCGACGCCAAGGGGCTGAACGCGGCCGCCGCGCTCGGCATCGAGGCCAAGGCCATCACCCGCGCCGACCACCCGACCAAGGCGGCGCTGGACGCCGCGCTCGACGAGGAGCTGACGGCGCTGCGCGCCGACATCGTCTGCCTCGCCGGCTACATGCGGCTGCTTTCGCCCGCCTTCACCGAGAAATGGGCGGGCAAGCTCATCAACATCCACCCCTCACTGCTGCCGCTGTTCCCGGGGCTCGACACGCACAACCGGGCGCTTGAGGCGGGGATGCGCGTTCACGGTTGCACGGTCCATTTCGTCACCGCGAAGATGGATGCCGGGCCGATCATCGCGCAGGCGGCGGTGCCGGTGCTTCCCGACGACGACGCCGAGGCGCTGGCGCGGCGCGTGCTGGAGGCCGAGCACAAGCTCTATCCGCTGGCCCTGCGGCTGGTGGCGGAAGGCCGCGCCCGGATGGAGGACGGCCGCGTCGTCCTCACCGGCGTCCATGCCGCCGGGGCGCTCATCTCCCCCGGCCCGGCCGGCGAAGAGGTGGACATCGAAAGCCTCGCCCGCATGACGCCCTGAGGGCGCCTGCCGTGACCCGGACGCTGCTTCTCCTGCGCCACGCCAAATCGAGCTGGGACGACCCCGCGCTCGACGATTTCGACCGGCCGCTGGCGAAGCGGGGCCGCGAGGCCGCCCCGCGCATGGCACGCGAGATGGCGCGGCGCAGCTGGCTGCCCGACCGGGCGCTGGTATCCGCCGCCCTGCGCACCCGCCAGACATGGGTGCTGGTCGAGGCAGAATTGCCGCGCACCGTGCCGGCCGTGCTCGACCGCTCGATCTACGAGGCGCCGGCCGGGCGCATCCTCGACGCCGTCCGCTCGACGCCCGCCGGGGCGGAGACGCTTCTCGTCGTCGGCCACAATCCCGGTTTCGAGGACCTCATCGCCCTCCTCGCCGCGCCCGACAGCACACCGGACGCGATGGAAAAGGTGCGGCGAAAATTCCCGACCGCCGGGCTTGCCCGCCTCGCCTTCGCCGGCGCGTGGGCCGATCTCGGCCCCGGCGGCGCGAGGCTCACCGAATTCCTGACCCCGCGCGACGGCGAATCGCGATGAACTACCGCCACGCCTTCCACGCCGGAAACTTCGCCGACGTCGTCAAGCACACGGTGCTGGCGCGCATCCTCGATTATCTGAAGCGCAAGCCCGGCGCGTTCCGCGTCATCGACACCCATGCCGGGATCGGGCTCTACGACCTTTCGGGCGAGGAAGCCCAGCGCACGGGCGAGTGGCGCGGCGGCATCGGCCGGCTGATGGAGGCGGCCCTGCCCGCCGAGGCCGCCGCCCTCCTCGCGCCCTATCTCGACGCCGTGCGCGCGTTTAACCCCCAAGGCGGCATCCGCTTCTATCCCGGCTCGCCGCTCGTCACCCGCCATCTCCTGCGCGAGAACGACCGGCTGACCGCCATCGAGCTGCACCCGCAGGACAGCCTGACGCTGAAGGCGCATTTCGCCGGCGACTGGCAGGTGCGGGTGCTGGCGCTCGACGGCTGGCTGGCGCTCGGCGCGCATGTGCCGCCCAAGGAAAAGCGCGGGCTGGTGCTGGTCGATCCGCCGTTCGAGAAGGAAGGCGAGTTCGACCGGCTGGTCGGCGGCCTCGTCAAGGCCCACCGGCGCTGGCCGGGCGGCACCTACGCGCTGTGGTATCCGGTCAAGGACCGGGCTGCGGTGGAAGCGTTCCGCGCCCGGCTCGGCGAAACCGGCATCGCCAAGATCCTCGACATATCGCTCGACATCCGCGCGCCTTCGTCCGAGCCGCGGCTCGACGGCTGCGGCATCGCGGTCGTCAACCCGCCTTTCGTGCTGGAGGAGGAGATGGCCGTGCTGCTGCCAGTCCTGCGCGACGCTCTGGGCGAAGACGGGGCGAAAACCGGCCTGAAATGGCTGACGCGACCATGAGACCCGCAAGCGGCTGCTTGACCGCTCGCCGCGCTTTCATCACAGTGTCGCGGTTTTTATGGGTCCGATTCACCCGCATGGGAGTGCTATGATGGTCCGCTTCGCCAGACTGCTGCTCGTCATGGCGCTTGCCCTAACCGGCGGGACGGTGGCGGCGCGCGCCGCCGATCCGGTCGCGGTGGCCATCGACACGCCCGGCATCTGCGGCAATCAGGCGGTGCTCAACCGCATCACCAGCCGCTTCCGCCATCAGGTGCATCACGTGCCGAATCTGCCCAATGTGGCGATCGCCGATTTCCACCGAATCCGCGAAAGCCTCCACCAGCCGAAGATCGCCGGCGAGCGGCCGATCGACCGGCGCTACTGCCACGCCAAGGCCGACATGACCGACGGGCGCAGCCGCGACGTCTGGTACGTGATCGAGCGGCCGATGGGCTTCGCCGGTCTCGGCAGCAATGTCGAGTTCTGCGTCTCCGGCTTCGATCGCTGGAACGTCTATGACGGCCGTTGCCGGGTGCTGCGCCCTGCCCTTTGGTGATGCGCCGAATCGTCGTTCCGCTTGCGCTCGCCGCGTTTCTCGGCGGCTGTGCCCCGTCCGCCTCGGGAAATAACGCGCTGCCGAAGGGCGAGGGCTACGATTTCTTCGTCCTTTCGCTGACCTGGTCGCCGAGCTATTGCGAGATCGAGGGCGGCGACGCCAACCGCCAGCAGTGTGCCGAGGGCCGCGCGCTGGGTTTCGTCGTCCATGGCCTGTGGCCGCAATTCGAGGACGGCTGGCCGGAATTCTGCGATCATGACGGGCCGAACCGGGTGCCGAACGCGCTCGTCCGGCAATATCTCGACATCATGCCCTCGGCCGGTCTGATGGGCCACCAGTGGCGCAAGCACGGCTCCTGCGCCGGCGTCAGCCAGGAGGATTATTTCCGGCTGGTGCGGGCGGCGCATGAGCGCGTCTCCGTCCCTCGCTCCTATCGGGATCCGGCCAGCGACGCCTCGGTCACGCCCGATGCGGTGGAGGAGGCGTTCATCGCCGCCAACCCCGGCATGAAGGCCGACGGGATCGCGGTGTCGTGCGACGGCCGCCACCTCGCCGAGGTCCGCATCTGCCTGACCAAGGACATGGAATTCCGCTCCTGCCACCGGGTGGACGCGCGCGCCTGCCGCCTGCCGCAGGCGGCGATGCCCGCCCCAGACTGAACACGCCTATCGCCTTCCAGCCCACCCGAGGTATCCATCATGGCCGTCATTCTCTATTCCCCCGCCTCCCCCTACAGCGCCAAGGTGCGCATGGCCGCCGCATGGTGCGGCCTCGACATCGAGGCGCGAACCGTCAACACCGCCGACCAGCCGGCCGAGCTCGTCGCGGTCAACCCGCTCGGCAAGATTCCGGTGCTCGTCACCGACGAGGGCGAAGGCATCTTCGACAGCCGGGTCATCACCCAGCATCTCAACCGCATCTCGGGCGGGGCGCTGTTTCCGCGCAAGGCGGAAAAGCGCCTTCAGGCGGAAAGGCTGGAGGCGCTTGCCGACGGCATCTGCGACTGCCTGCTCGCCCATGTCTACGAGCGGCGGGCGCGGCCGGCCGAGAAGGTCCATCAGCCGTGGCTCGACGGGCAATGGCAGAAGGTGACGCGCGGCCTCGACCATCTCGAGGCCAACCTGCCCAAGCTCGGCAAGAAGGCCGATGGCGGGCAGATCGCGCTCGCCGCCCTGCTCGGCTATCTCGCGCTGCGCTTCGAGGGCCAGTGGGAGCGCGGCAGGCCAAAGCTGAAGCGCTGGGCCAAGAGATTCGACGAACGCTTCCCCCAGTTCGCGGCGCTGAAGCCGCAGGGCTGACCCTCCCCCCAAAAGAAAAGGCCCGGATCGCTCCGGGCCTTTTCACTTACGTCGCCGTCAGGTCAGAACTTGATACCCAGACCCACGGTGACGCGATGGTTGCTCGAGTCGATACGATCGCTCACGCCACCGAAGTCGAAGGTCTTGGTGCCGTAGTCCGAGTAGCGATACTCGCCGCGGGCGAAGACGTCTTCAGTGAGCTTGACGTCGGTGCCGACGCCGACCGTGTAGCCGAGCATCATGTTGGTGTCGCTGGCGCCGGGAACGCTGACGCGCAGGCGCTCGGCGGCCACACCGGCCGTGCCGTAGACGAGGATGTCGTCGTTGACGGCGACACCGGCGCGGGCGCGCAGCGAGCCGTCGAGACGGGTGCGGGCGTCCTGGCCGGCGTTGGAACCGTCGACGCCGCTGTAGTTGACGTCAGCCTCGCCACCATACACGAACTGGCCGTTCTGCATGTTGAAGCCGCCGAAGACGCCGCCGAGCCAGCCGCTCGTGTCGATGTCGTTGTTGACGGTCTTGTCATGGACGCTGCCGCCGAAGCCGTAGCCGAGGTGGACACCGGCATAGGGGCCGGCCCACGAGCTGACGGGCGCGGATTCGATGATCGGCGCCGGTGCCGGGGGCTCCTGGTAGACGACGTCGGCCGCGAAGGCCGGGGCGGAAAGACCCATGACGGCAGCAGCCGAAAGGGCGAATCTCTTGGTGGTGTTCATTCTCGTTACTCCTTTGCCGCAAGGAAGCAGTCACTCGCTTCCCCCTTTAGTGACGCCCCGCCACGATGGGAGGTGAACGGTCGTGACGTCATCGGGTTCCTATGTGCGGGCGGAATGCGGCCGAACCGCACCGGAAAAGGGGTGATTCCCGGGCTGGAATGAGGCAGAAACTTGACGTTGCGAATAGGCAACACCCCGGGCGAGGCCCGGCGCCGGCAAGCCGCCGGCGCGGCTTGGTCGCGGGCGCCGCAGGGCCTATATCAGGGCAAGCCGGCTTTTCGAATCGTGCCTTCCGCACGCTGCGGACCGTCGCGACAGCCGGCAGCAAACGGGGTGGTCTATGGCCAGGGAACAACACGTTGCGCTCGTCACCGGCGGGGCGCGCCGCATCGGCAGGGCCATCGCGGAAGACCTCGCGGCCAACGGCTTCGCCGTCGCGATCCATTATAACGACGCGCGCGAGGAAGCCGAGCGGCTGGTCGCGGCCATCGAGACGCAAGGCGGCCGCGCCGCCCTCGTCGAGGCCGACCTGACCGACATGGACGCCGCCGCCGGAATCGTCGCCCGGGCGGCCGGGGCGCTCGGCCCGGTGCGGCTTCTCGTCAACAACGCGTCCGCGTTCGAGGACGACGCGGCCGACGATTTCGACTGGCAGGTGTGGGATCGGCACTTCGCCCTCCACGTGAAGGCGCCCGCGCTGCTCGCCCGGCAGATGGCCGCGGCGCTGCCGCGAGAACAGGACGGCCTCGTCGTCAACATCATCGACCAGCGTGTATGGCGGCTGACGCCGAAATTCTTCTCCTACACCCTGTCCAAATCCGCGCTGTGGACGGCGACCCGCACCATGGCCCAGACCTACGCGCCGCGCCTGCGCGTGAACGCCATCGGCCCCGGCCCGACGCTGGCCAACGAGCGCCAGCAGGCGCGCGACTTCGCGCGGCAGGTCGACGGCCTTCTCCTTAAGCGCGGCCCGGAGCTCGGCGAGTTCGGCGCGACCATCCGCTATCTGTGGCAGGCGCACTCCGTCACCGGCCAGATGATCGCGCTCGACGGCGGCCAGCACCTTTCCTGGCAGACGCCCGACATCTACGGAATCGCCGAATGACGCAGGGCGGACCACGAGGCGGACCTCAGGGCGGCGATCTCGACAAGGCGATGCGCGACGCGCAGGCGGCCGGCGACCTCGACGCCGTGCTGCCCGAGGACGGCGAGATCGATTCGGGCGGCGAGGAAGGCTCGCGCCCGGAGCCCGCGGTGGAATGGGAAGGGCTGAAGGCCGAGACCCGCGAAAAGGTCGGGATCGAGGTGATCCAGGAGCTGGCCAGGCGCCTGCCCAACAGGCCGGGCGTCTACCGCATGATGAACCTCGCCGGCGACGTGCTCTATGTCGGCAAGGCGCGCAGCCTGAAGAAGCGCGTCGGCAATTACGGCCAGGGGCGCTTCCACACCAAGGGCATCGCCCGCATGGTGCGCGAGACGGCGGCGATGGAGTTCGTCGTCACCCGCACAGAGACCGAGGCGCTGCTGCTGGAGGCCAACCTCATCAAGAGGTTCAAGCCGCGCTTCAACGTCCTGATGCGCGACGACAAGTCGTTCCCCTACATCCTCATCACCGACGACCATCCCTCGCCCGGCATCTACAAGCATCGCGGCGCGCGCACGCGCAAGGGCACCTATTTCGGCCCGTTCGCCTCGGCCGGCGCGGTCGACCGCACCATCAACGCCATGCAGCGGGCGTTCCTCCTGCGCTCCTGCACGGATTCGTTCTACGCCAACCGCACGCGGCCGTGCCTGCTCCACCAGATCAAGCGCTGCTCGGCGCCCTGCACCGGCGAGATCGGCCCTCTCGACTATGCCGCGCTCGTCGCCGAGGCCAAGGCGTTCCTGTCCGGCCGTTCGGCGAAGATCCAAGACGACATCGCCGAGGCGATGCGCCGGGCCTCGGACGACCTCGATTTCGAGCGGGCGGCGATCTATCGCGACCGCCTCGCCGCGCTCTCGCACGTCCAGGGCCATCAGGGCATCAATCCGCAGACGCTGGAGGAGGCCGACGTCTTCGCCATCCATCAGGAAGGCGGGCAGAACTGTATCGAGGTGTTCTTCTTCCGCACCCGGCTCAACTGGGGCAACCGCGCCTATTTCCCCAAGGCCGACCCCTCGCTGGAGCCGTCCGAGGTGCTCGGCGCGTTCCTCGCCCAGTTCTACGACGACAAGCCCTGCCCGCGCGTCGTGCTCCTGTCGCACGAGATCGAGGAGCGGGCGCTGCTCGAGGAGGCGCTCGGCACGCGCGCCGGCTACAGGGTGACGGTGGCCACGCCGCAGCGCGGCGAGAAGAAGACGCTGGTCGACCATGCCTTGCAGAACGCTCGCGAGGCGCTGGGGCGCAGGCTGGCCGAGACCTCATCGCAGGCGCGCCTGCTCGCCGGGCTCGCCGGGACCTTCGGCCTTGCCCGCCCGCCGCGCCGCGTCGAGGTCTACGACAACTCGCACATCATGGGCACCAACGCCGTCGGCGCGATGATCGTCGCCGGCCCGGAAGGGTTCGTGAAGAACCAGTACCGCAAGTTCAACATCCGCTCGACCGAGATCACGCCCGGCGACGATTTCGGCATGATGCGCGAGGTGATGCAGCGCCGCTTCTCCCGGCTCGTCAAGGAGCACGCCGCGCCGGAGCCGGAAGCCGAGGGGCCCGAAGCCGAGGGCGACGACGACATCGTGATCGACGACGCCTTCCCGGCCTGGCCGGACCTGATCCTCATCGACGGCGGACAGGGGCAGATGTCGGCGGTGCGGGCGATCCTCGACGAGCTCGGCATCGCCGACAAGATAGCCGCCATCGGCGTTGCCAAGGGCGTCGACCGCGACGCCGGCCGCGAGCGGTTCTTCGTCGCCGGGCGCGAGCCGTTCATGCTGCCGGTGCGCGACCCCGTGCTCTATTTCGTCCAGCGCCTGCGCGACGAGGCGCACCGCTTCGCCATCGGCTCGCACCGGGCACGGCGCAGCCGGGAGCTGGTCAAGAACCCGCTCGACGAGATCGCGGGAATCGGGCCGACGCGCAAGCGCGCGCTCCTTCACCATTTCGGCTCGGCCAAGGCCGTCAGCCGCGCCGGCGTGGAAGATCTGATGCGGGTGGACGGCGTTTCCGAGCGGGTCGCACGGATGATTTACGGCCATTTCCATGAAAACGGCTGAGCCACGGCCCCGCCTCGCCGGCCAAAGGGGCTTTCGAGGTTGACCTCCGGCGCGGCCATCTGGTTACTAGCACGAGAACGATAGCAGGAAATCATGTCCAAGCGCGCCTTCAACCTGCCCAACATGCTGACCTACGCACGCATCCTCGCCGTGCCGCTGATCGTGTTGTGCTTCTATCTCGAAGGCCGGGTGCGGCCGACCGACTGGTGGCGCTGGGCGGCTGTCACCATCTTCATCATCGCTAGCATCACCGACTATCTCGACGGCTACATCGCCCGCATCTGGAAGCAGACCTCCAATATCGGCAAGATGCTCGACCCGATCGCCGACAAGCTTCTGGTCTCGGCGGCGCTGCTTCTTCTCGCCTTCGACCGGACGATCGACAAATGGTCGCTGTGGGCGGCGATCATCATCCTGTGCCGCGAGATCCTCGTCTCGGGCCTGCGCGAATACCTTGCGGCGCTGAAGGTGTCGGTGCCCGTCACCCAGCTCGCCAAATGGAAGACCGCGATGCAGCTCGTCGCCGTCGGCTTCCTGCTCGCCGGCCCCGCCGGCGACAAGATCCTGCCCTATACGACCGAGATCGGGCTGGCGCTGCTGTGGGCCTCGGCCATCGTCACCCTCTATACCGGCTACGACTATTTCCGCGCGGGGCTGAAGCACATCATCGAGGAATAGCCGATGAAGCTCAAATATTTCGCCTGGGTGCGGGAGCGGATCGGCACCGACGAGGAAGACCTCGACCTGCCCGCCGGCGTGGTTTCGGTGCGAGACCTGCTCGACTGGCTGAAGGAGCGCGGCGACGGCTACGAAAAGGCGCTGCTCTATCCCGAGGCCATCCGCGTGGCGATAGACCACGAGCATGTCGACCATTCCGAGCCGGTCGCGGGCGCGACCGAGATCGCCCTTTTCCCGCCGATGACCGGAGGGTGAGGCCGTGCCCTGCACGCCGCACATCGCGATCCAGCGCGAGGATTTCGACGCCGCCACGGAAGTCGCGCGCCTGACGCGGGGGCGCGCCGACATCGGCGCAGTCGTCACCTTCCAGGGCCTGTGCCGCGACGAGGCGGGGCAGCTCGCCGCCCTCGAGCTCGAGCATTATCCCGGCATGGCGGAAGCCGAGATCAGGCGCATCGCCGACGAGGCCGCCGCCCGCTGGCCGCTTCAGGGGCTTACCGTCATCCACCGCTACGGGCTGATCCCGGCCGGCGGCAACATCGTCCTCGTCGCCGCCGCCTCGCCGCACCGGCACGCCGCGTTCGATGCCGCATCCTTCCTGATGGACTTCCTGAAGACCCGCGCCCCGTTCTGGAAGCGCGAGCATCGGGCCGACGGAAGCCATGGACAATGGGTCGAGGCGACGGCTGCCGACGATGAAGCGCAAGGCCGCTGGACGCCGTTTACCGCGCGTTAATCACCCCGTGAGGTCGGCGCCGGCGCGCCCCGGCCGTTAGAGGAATTGCAACGCTAACCGGCTACGTTTCGCAACAGAACGGGCGGGTGGGTTCATTCATGTTGCATGTCTTCGCGTCCTGGGCAGAGGGAGGAGCCGGCGGCATCTTGCTGCTGGGCGCCGGAGTTCTTGCCCTGACCGCGTCGGCGGCGGCTTTTCACTTCCGCATGCTCTATCGCCGCAGCGAGGAAGAGCAGGAAAACCATCGCAGCCTGATCGAAAACCTTTACGACGGCATCTATCGCTCGACGCCGGACGGCCGGCAGCTGAGCGCCAACAAGGCGCTGGTGCGGCTCAACGGCTACGACAGCGAGGACGAGATGCTGGCCTCGGTCAACGACATCGCCACGGAGTGGTACGTCGTTCCGACCCGCCGCGACGAGTTCCGCGCGCTCCTGCGCCACCACGGCTTCGTCACGGACTTCGTTTCCGAGGTCTATCGCCACAAGACGCGCGAACGCATCTGGGTGACGGAATCGGCGCGGCTGGTGCGCGAGCGCAAGACCGGCAGGCCGCTGTTCTACGAGGGCTCCGTGCGCGAGATCACCGAGACGGTGAACCGGCTGGAGGCGGAGGAGCGCCTGCGCAAGCTGTCGAGCCAGGTGCCGGGCGGCCTGATCCAGTTCGTGCGCCGCGCGGACGGCTCCTACACCGTGCCGTTCATGAGCAGCGGCTTCCGCGAGCTCTACGGCCTCGGCGAGAACGAGACGCTGGCGAGCACGCAGGAAATCACCGCCATGGTCCATCCCGAGGACCGGCCGGCCTTCCTCGAGAACGTCCGCGCCGGAACCTCGGCCCGCTCGTGGGACCAGGAATATCGCGTCACGCTGCGCGACGGCACGACGAAGTGGCTGCAGATCAGCGCCAAGCCGGAAGCGGTCGAGGACGGCGTGATATGGCACGGCTATATCAGCGACATCACGACGCGCAAGGCGAGCGAGGCGGAGATCGAGAAGCTGGCCTTCTTCGACCCGCTTACCGGCCTGCCCAACCGGCGCATGTTCATGGACCGCATGGCGTGCGCGGTCTCGCGCTGCCGCGAACACGACACCAGCGGGGCGCTGCTCTTCATCGACCTCGACAACTTCAAGACGCTGAACGACACGCGCGGCCACGATGTCGGCGATTGCTTCCTGACCCAGGTGGCGGAACGACTGAAGGGCTGCGTCGGCCCGCGCGACACGGTGGCGCGCATCGGCGGCGACGAGTTCGTCATCATCCTCGGCGAGGCCGGGCCGGACCGGGCCGGCGCGACCCAGGCGGCGATCCTCGCCGGCAACAAGGTGCTGTCGGCGATGCGCGAGGACTTTCCGCTCGGCGAGTTCAGTCACCGCTCGTCGGCCAGCCTCGGCATCGTCGTGTTCGACGGCGAAAACGCCAGCGCCGACGAGATCCTCAAGCAGGCCGACATCGCCATGTACCGCGTCAAGAGCGCCGGTCGCAACGGCATGGCGCTCTACGACCACCAGTCGATGAACGCGGAAGCGGAGCGCTACCGGCTGCTGGACGATTTCAGGCAGGCGCTCGCCAACGATGCGCTGGAGCTGCATTTCCAGCCGCAGATGGACGAGAACCGGCGCGTCGCCGGCGCCGAGGCGCTGTGCCGCTGGAACCATCCCCGGCTCGGGCTGCTGATGCCGGAACGCTTCGTGCCGCTGACCGAGCAGTTCGGCCTCATCCGCGAGTTCGGCAACCGGGTGCTCGCACGGGGCGTCGCCGAGCTCGCGCGCTGGCGCGCAAGCCCGGCCACGCGGCATCTGCGGCTCGCCGTCAACATCAACGTCCAGTCGCTGGCCTGCGACGACTTCGTTGCCAACCTCGCGGCGCTGATCGAGAGCCACGGCGTCGACGCGCGGCTGCTGACGCTCGAAATGACCGAGAGCGTGATGGCCAAGGACCGGCGGCTCATCGCGCGGCGGATGCTGGCGCTGAAGAAGCTCGGCGTGCGCCTGTCGCTCGACGATTTCGGCTCGGGCTACTCCTCGCTCGCCTATCTCAAGCGCCTGCCCTTCGACGAACTGAAGATCGACGGCGGCTTCGTCGCCGACATCGGCAAGAGCGAGAGCGACCGGCAGCTCGTCAAGTCGATCCTCGGCACCGCCCGTACGCTCCGGCTGACGGCGGTGGCCGAGCATGTCGAGGAGGTGGCGCAGGAAACCTTCCTGCGCGCCTTCGGCTGCGACTATTTCCAGGGCTACCTCTACAGCCCGGCCCTGCCCTCGGCCGCGTTCGTCGACTTCGTCGAGCGCAACCGCCACGGCTGGAGCGAAAAGCGCGCCAGCGCATGAAGAAAGGGCCGCGGCATGCGCCACGGCCCCTGCAATCAATCATCGTCCCGCCCGCTGGCGGGCGGCTCGGCTCAGCCGACGATCTCGGTGTCGGAGAACCAGTACCTGATCTCCTGCGCAGCCGTCTCGGGCGCGTCGGAGCCGTGGACCGAGTTCTCGCCGATCGACAGCGCGTGAACCTTGCGGATGGTGCCGTCGGCGGCCTGCGCCGGGTTGGTCGCGCCCATCACTTCGCGGTTCTTCGCGATGGCGTTCTCGCCTTCGAGCACCTGCACCACGGTCGGGCCGGAGGACATGAACTCGACCAGCTCGCCGAAGAAGGGACGATCCTTGTGGACGGCGTAGAAGCCTTCCGCCTCGCGGCGGCTCATCCACACGCGGCGCGAAGCGACGACGCGCAGGCCCGCATCCTCCAGCATCGCGGTGATGGCGCCGGTCAGGTTGCGGCGGGTCGCATCGGGCTTGATCATCGAAAAGGTGCGCTCGAGAGCCATTCTTCGTCCTCATCATTGTCGGAAAGGGAAAGGTGGCGGGTCTATACAGGCGCTGCCCGCATATGTGAAGGGGCTGCCACCATTGGCGAACGCCCGCCGCTTGTGTAGTCATGGCCCATCTCAGCCGAAAGACAGGAACCGACCCCATGCGCCGGCATTTCCAGATGTTCGCGGCCTATAACCGCTGGGCCAACGCCGCCGTCTATGACGCGGCGGCGGAGCTGTCCGCCGACGAGCTTGCGCGCGACATGGGCGTATTCTTCGGCTCGCTGATCGGCACGCTGAACCACATCCTCGTCGCCGACCGCATCTGGATGAAGCGCTTCACCGGCGAAGGCACCGCCCCCGCCGCGCTCGACACGGTCCTCCACCCCGCCCTGCCGGCCCTGCGCGTGGCGCGCGAGGCCGAGGACGCGCGCATCGTCGAATGGATCGACGCCCTGCCCGACAAGGCGTTCACCGGGCGCTTCACCTATCTCACCGTCACCGACATGCGCACGATCAGCCAGCGGCTCGCCCCGGCGCTCGCCCATTTCTTCAACCACCAGACCCACCATCGCGGGCAGGCGCACGCGATGCTGACCGCGCTGGGCAGGCCGTCGCCGACGCTCGACCTCGTCTATTTCCAGCGCACCGAGGAAGGCCGGCCCTTCGCATAGAAGAGATCCTGCCGATCCGCCCTCAACGTCGAATTTTACTAAATATTCCTTGCTTCTCTTACGATCATCACAACCAGGATCGCATCGTTTCTGAAACTTTTCTCCTCGTCGGAAGTAACAATTCTGCGGTCGGCCTGAGTCGACCTCTTTCGGCAACAGCCCTGGAGGAGAAATCATGACGAACATTCTTTCCATCCTGAGCAGAACGCTTGCGGGCGGCGGCATCATCTTCATGCTCGCCGGTCCGGCGCAGGCGATCGACGTCGGCGTGGGCGTCGGCATCGGCGATATCGGCGTCGGCGCGGGTCTCGGCGTCGGCAATGACGGCATCGGCGCGGGAGCCGGGGTCGGCGTCGGCACCGGCGTCAGCGCCGGGCTCGGCGCCGGGATCGGCAATGACGGCGTCAACGCCGGCGCCGGGGTTGGCGTCGGCACCGGCGTCAATGCCGGACTCGGCGTCGGTGTCGGCAACAACGGCGTCAATGCAGGCCTCGGGCTCAGCATCGGCGGCACCGCCGCGGCGCCCGGACCCGGCGGCAACAATGGCGGAAATCCCGGCGGCAACACGGGAACCACCCCCGCCGTCACCGCCGCCTTCAACGGAATGAGCGGCACCGAGATCGTGCAGATGCGCCGCCGCTGCGGCGACGTCGTCGCGAACGCCTATGCCTATGACCGCGATCTCGTCGCCCTGTGCCGGATGGTGCAGCAGGCGTCGCGCTGAACCGCCGGCGCGGGCCGGGGCCGGACGGACCGTCCGGCCTCGCATGAAACCGGCCTCGAGCAGCGGGCGTCCTGGCGAATGCCCGCTGTTCCGGCGCTCCCGATAGCGGTCGGCGGCCCTTTCCGCTTGCGCTCGCCGCGCCCCTGTGGCCATAGAGCGCCATCATGCTGATCCTCGACGACATATCGCTGCGCATCGCCGGCCGCCTTCTCATCGACCACGCCTCGCTCACCCTGCCCGCCGGATCGAAGGCAGGGCTCGTCGGGCGCAACGGCACCGGCAAGACCACGCTGTTCAAGGCCATTACCGGCGAGCTTGCGACCGAGACCGGCTCGATCTCCTATCCGAAGGGCACCCGCATCGGGCAGGTGGCGCAGGAGGCGCCCGGCACGGACGATTCGCTGATCGAGATCGTGCTCGCCGCCGACAAGGAGCGCGCAAGCCTCCTGAAGGAGCCGGAAACCGCGACCGACCCGCACCGCATCGCCGAAATCCAGACGCGCCTCGGCGATATCGGCGCCCATTCGGCGGAAGCGCGCGCAGCGAGCATCCTCGCAGGCCTCGGCTTCGACCATGAGGCGCAGCAGCGTCCGGCAAAGAGCTTTTCCGGCGGCTGGCGCATGCGCGTGGCGTTGGCGGCCGTGCTGTTCTCCGAGCCGGACCTCCTGCTGCTCGACGAACCGACCAACTATCTCGACCTCGAAGGCACGCTCTGGCTGGAGGACTATGTGCGGCGTTATCCGCACACGGTCATCATCATCAGCCACGACCGGGACCTGCTCAACACCGCCGTCAACGCCATCGTGCATCTCGACCAGCAGAAGCTGACCTTCTGGCGCGGCGGCTACGACCAGTTCGAACGCCAGCGCGCCGAGCAGCTCGAGCATCAGGAAAAGGCGCGGGTGAAGCAGGAAGCCCAGCGCAAGCACATGGAAAGCTTCGTCGAGCGCTTCCGCGCCAAGGCGTCGAAGGCGCGGCAGGCGCAGTCGCGCCTGAAGGCGCTGGAGAAGCTGAAGCCGATCTCGGCCGTTATCGAGGACAGCGTCCGGCCGTTCTCCTTCCCTGAGCCGGCGAAGACGGTGGCCTCGCCGATCATCACCATGCAGGCCGGTGCCGTCGGCTACCAGCCGGGCAAGCCGGTGCTGAAAGGGCTGACGCTGCGCATCGACGAGGACGACCGCATCGCCCTGCTCGGTGCCAACGGCAACGGCAAGTCGACCTTCGCCAAGCTGATCGCCGGGCGGCTTTCGCTGGAGAGCGGCGGCATCACCATCGCGCCGGGTCTCAAGGTGTCGATGTTCGCGCAGCACCAGCTCGACGACCTCATTCCGGACCAGTCGCCGGTCGAACATGTGCGCCGGCTGATGCCGGAGGCACCGGAAGCGAAGGTGCGCGCCCGCGTTGCCCAGATGGGGCTTGCGACGGAAAAGATGTCGACCGCCGCCAAGGATCTCTCGGGCGGCGAGAAGGCGCGCCTTCTGATGGGGCTTGCGGCCTTCGACGCGCCGAACCTGCTCATCCTCGACGAGCCGACCAACCATCTCGACATCGACAGCCGTCGTGCGCTGATCGAGGCGCTGAACGACTATGAGGGCGCCGTCATCCTCATCTCGCATGACCGGCATCTCATCGAGGCGACCGTCGACCGGCTCTGGCTGGTCAACAACGGCACGGTAAAAACCTTCGACGGCGACATGGCCGATTATCGTCAGATCATCACCGGCGGCGCGTCCGACCGGCGCGAGAGGCGCGAGGCGGACAAGGCGTCGAAGGCCGACAAGAGGCGCGAGGCGGCGGCGCGGCGCGCGGCGCTGGAGCCCGTGGCCAAGGAGATCAGGGCGACCGAGGGGCTGATCGAGCGCACGCGTAAGCGCATCGACGCCATCGAGGACCAGCTCGCCGACCCCACCCTCTACGAAAAGGAGCCGGCGACCGCGACCCGGCTTGCCAAGGAGCGCTCCGACCTTTCCAATGCGCTGGCCCGCCACGAGGACAGGTGGCTGGAGCTTTCCGCCACCTACGAGGAAGGACTGGCCGAATGACGATCCGCGCGGAAAAGGACGGCGAGATCACCGTCGTCACCATCGACAGGTCGCAGGCGCGCAACGCCGTCGACCCGGCGACGGCCGAGGCGCTGTTCCGCGCCTTCGTCGAGTTCGACCGCGACGAGGACGCGAAGGTCGCCGTCCTCACCGGCGCGGGCGGCTCGTTCTCCGCCGGCTTCGACCTGAAGCACGCGGCGGGCGACATCGGGCCGGAATGGTTCGCCGAGCACGATCTCGACGGCACGTTCGACGGCCATGACGACCGCCCGCGCAAGGGACCGATGGGGCCGACGCGGCTGACGCTTTCCAAGCCGGTGATCGCGGCGATCGCCGGGCCGGCCGTGGCCGGCGGCATGGAGCTGGCGCTGTGGTGCGACCTGCGCGTGATGGAGCGCAGCGCCTATATGGGCGTCTATTGCCGCCGCTTCGGCGTGCCGCTGATCGACGGCGGCACCGTGCGGCTCCCGCGCATCGTCGGCCACGGCCGCGCCATGGAGCTGATCCTGACCGGGCGGCGGATCGACGCCGGGGAATGCCTCGAATGGGGCCTCACTTCCCGCCTGTGCGGCGAGGGCGAGGCGCTGTCCGCCGCGCTCGAGCTGGCGCGCGAGATTGCGCGCTTTCCGCAGGGCTGCATGCGCGCCGACCGCCTCTCGGCCATCCGGCAATGGTCGCTCGGGCCGGAAGCCGCGCTCGCCAGCGAATGGAAGAGCGCGGGTGAGTTCCGAAAGGAGGGAATGGCCGGCGCAGCGCGCTTCTCCTCCGGCAAGGGCCGCGGCGGCGACTTCGGCGAGTTCTGAGGCTTTCGGCCGCCCGCCTGTCGCAACTTTCTGGATGACGAGCGCCGAAGAGGTTGCTAGATAGCGGGCAGGTCCACGTAGCTCAGCAGGATAGAGCACAGGATTCCTAGGAAATTGGGCAGCACGACCGGAAACGCCGTGCTGAATCCGCTCAAAGTCGGGGAAAGCTCACGCCGCGCCTGCGGCCAGCCGATCCCGAGCCAAGCCTCGGAGAAATCCGTGGAAGGTGTAGAGACTGGACGGGCGGCACCTAACGGCTTCGGCCCATGGTGAAGGGACAGTCCAGACCACGAACGCCTCCTGCGGAGGCGGCGGCGGAAGCCGAAGTGGTATGAATCCTGGGGTCGCAGGTTCGAATCCTGCCGTGGACGCCACTACCTCCGTCAAGGCATCGTTTTATTCCGCGACGAGAGCCGATTTTCTTGTCACGACCACCCCCGCTTTGTAGGCTGGCATGAGAGGCCGGTTTCGCATGCCGCTCTGAGGGGGTGAACATGGCAATCGCATCCGCACTTTCCGCGTCCAGTTCCCCGTACGACGAACTGATATCGCACGCTGTCGGAAGCCTGGATCGGGCGGAACATTTTTCGAGCCCGTTTCCTCACATTTTCTTCCGGGATTTTTTCCCGAAGGATTTCTATGAGCACCTGATCCGCGCGTATCCGGCTGCCGTCGAGTACGAAAAGATCACCCAGGATGGCCGCCGGACAGCGTTGCGTCTTTATGGCGAGCATGTGGAGAGGCTCGAAGATCAGGTCCGGGAAACGTGGGACGCCGTATCGGCCGTGCTCACGTCCGCGCAGGTAGCCGGCGCGATCCGCCGCCGGCTGGCGGACGGTCTGGAGATTCGCCGGCGCGGCGACAAGCTCGCCAGCGTCGAGGACCTGCAACTCGTAGCCAAGCCGGTTCTCTACAGGGACACGGACGGCTACCAGATCAAGCCGCATCCGGATGCACGGAAGAAAGTCATCACGATGCAGCTCTATTGTCCGCCCGACGAGAAGCAGACCGACATGGGGACAACGCTGTATCGCGCCTCGCTGAAAGGATTGACGAAGCCAGGCTCCTATTTTCTGGAGCCGGTGAAGACTTTCCCCTTCATTCCGAATGTCGGTTATGCGTTCGTGGTGCTCAAGGCCTACCATACGTTGCGGAAGATGAGCTGGCACGGACGCCCCGCGATCACGACCGCGATCGATCGCCCGCGCATGTCGATTCTCAACACTTTCTACGTGAATGAGAACGTCGGCTTCTAGGGCGCCGCTCAACTCGTGAGCCGCCGCGACGACGACTGCGATTTATAGGCATGTTCTCGATGTCAGGCGCTTGACACTGTGCGGAGAACCGCCTAACTCGACGCCTGTGATTTGCACCTTCGGTCGCACATCACTGCGCGGGTGTAGCTCAGTCGGTTAGAGTGCCGGCCTGTCACGCCGGAGGTCGCGGGTTCGAGCCCCGTCACTCGCGCCATCTTTCCAAAAGCTTATCATGATTATCTCAGGAAGAACCCGAACGTTGCGGCGGTAGTCGGGCGGGTGCGTCCTTTGCTGCGGATCGGCCGTTCCGCCGCAAGCTGACGGGTCGGCCTTTCGCTTTCCGTCTGCCCGGCAACGATGCGGCTGCGCTCCCTGCCCCGACACCGTCAGGCGGCGCGACTTCGCCTATCCCCGGCCCCAGCGCGGCGGGGGCGGCTGGGAATTCGGGTTGTCGCGACGGCGGCGGAAGGTCATCAGAAGGCCGAGGAACCCGATGCCCATCATGCCGTAGCCGATGGGCGGCACGGCCTCGTCGATGTCCCGCGTACCGCCGATCAGGACGAGATCGGCGGTCGCCATGTCGATCTCGACGTCGCCCGGCCCGAAGGTGAAGGTGTAGGGCTCCTCCCCCGGATAATCGAGCACGCCCGCTTCCGCCGCGTAGATACGGCCGGGAAGCTGCGGACTGACGATGCGCGGCTCGACCCTGTCGAGGGCGAAGTAGTGGACGAGCTCGGTGCGGCCGTTCGAGGAGACGGTGAGCGCCATCACCGCCTGCGTCCCGGTGTCTGCGACCGGCTGCGGCGTCGAGATCTCGACCCTGACGACGATCTGCTGCTGGTCGGTCGGCAGCAGGAGCTCCAGCGGCTTGAAGCCCGTGGCGCGGTCGTAGGCGCGCCAGCGGCCGATGTCGTAGCCCCTGCCGCTCTCGGCCCACGGATAGACGAGGCCGAGCAGGATCCCGACCAGCAGCACGGCAAGGAAGATCAGCCGCATGATCCAGCGCAGGATCGTCCTCATGCTTTTCTCTCCCAGCGCCGCTCGGGCGTCTGCTGCCAATAGGTGGCGCTGTGGCCGGCGACCTTCACCGCCTTCCAGTGGCCGCGCGCCTGTTCGAGCTGCGCCTCGTCATGGCCGTCGAACAGGAAGACGACGCGCTCGTAGGACGACAGGTCCGGCGGGGCGGCCCCGTCGACGAGGAAGCGGATGCGCGCACCGTTGGGGTTGGCCTCGCCGCAGGTCAGGAGCACCGGCTGGCGCCCGGGGTGCGGGTCGTGCTCGGTGCCGTGAGCGAGAAAGGAATCGTCCCGATACGTCCACAGATGCTGGTCGATCGCGTCGCGCCGCTCCTGCCCGCCGACCTGCACCACCGCGCGCCAGCCACGCTCGAGGCTCTTTTCCAGAAGCGCGGGAAGCGCCTCCTCCAGCGTCGATTCGGTCAGGTGGTAGAACAGCGCCTCGGCCATGGCCGACCTCTATCCTTCGCAGTGGTCGCGCACCAGCCGGTCGAGGAGCTGGACGCCGAAACCCGAGGCCCAGGACTGGTTGGTCTCCGACGACGGCGAGCCCATCGCGGTCCCGGCGATGTCGAGATGCGCCCAGGGCGTGTCCTTGACGAAGCGCTGGAGGAACTGCGCCGCGGTGATCGAGCCGGCCTGGCGCCCGCCGGTGTTCTTCATGTCGGCGTTCTTCGAATCGATCATCTTGTCGTAGGCGGGGCCGAGCGGCAGGCGCCACAGCTTCTCGCCGGTGTCGCGGCCGGCCGCCAGCAACTGCTCGGCCAGCGCGTCGTCGTTGGAGAACAGGCCGGCATGGTCGTTGCCGAGCGCAACGATGATCGCGCCGGTCAGCGTCGCGAGGTTGACCATGAAGCGCGGGGCGAAGCGCTCGTTGGCGTACCAGAGCGCGTCGGCCAGCACGAGGCGGCCTTCGGCGTCGGTGTTGATGACCTCGATGGTCTGGCCCGACATCGAGGTGACGATGTCGCCGGGGCGCTGGGCGTTGCCGTCGGGCATGTTCTCGACGAGGCCGATGACGCCGATGACGTTCGCCTTGGCCTTGCGGGCGGCGAGCGCGTGCATCAGCCCGGTGACGGCGGCCGCGCCGCCCATGTCGCCCTTCATGTCCTCCATGCCGCCGGCCGGTTTGATCGAGATGCCGCCGGTGTCGAAGACCACGCCCTTTCCGACGAAGACGGCGGGCTTGTCCTTGGCCTTGCCGCCGTCCCAGCGCATGACGACGAGGCGCGGCGGGCGGATGGAGCCCTGCGCGACGCCGAGCAGCGCGCCCATCTTCAGCCGGCGCATCTCCTTCTCGGTCAGGATCTCGACCTTGACGCCGAGCGCCTCGAGCTCCTTGGCCTTCGCCGCGAATTCCAGCGTGCCGAGCACGTTGGCCGGCTCGTTGACGAGGTCGCGGGCGAGGACGACGCCGTCGGCGAGGCCCTGCACGGCCGCGAACGCCCGCTTCGCGGCGGCCGGGTTGGGGCACAGGATCGTCACCTTGGCCGGGCCCGTGGCTGCCTTGCCGTTGTCCTTCCTGGTCTTGTACTTGTCGAAGGCATAGGCATTGAGCAGCACGCCGAGGGCGAGCGCGGCGACGTCGTCGGGCGTCGGGACCGCGCCCTCGACATCGGCGAGGATGGAAATGTCCTGCGCCTTCCTGGCAGCGGCGAAAGCCGCGCCGCCGATCCGGCTCCAGGCGCGGCGGTCGAGCGCCTCGGGCTTGCCGACGCCGACGGCCGCCAGCCGGTCGAACCCGGCGTCGAGCGGCGCGAGGACCTCGATGCCCGCTGCGATCTTGCCGGTGAAGTCGGCGACGGAGAAGGCCTTCGCAAGCTGGCCCCTGGCGTCGATGGCCGCGGCCGGCGCGCTCAGGGCCCCGCCCTCGGCGGCGAGGACGACGACCGCCCCCCTGGCTGGGACGGCGATCTTGGCGAATGCGATGGTGGGGCGAACGGGCATCGATTTTTCCGGTATCGTCTTGGGGGCTCGGGAGGCGGCTTGCGGTCGGCGCGCGTCCCTGCCTGCCGTGATCTGGCGTGCCACCGGGAAACGCGCGTCCTGCCAGCGGTTTCGCGCATTTTTGCCCTGCCCGCAAGCCTCGCGCCACCGCATCGCCCGTCCGTGGCCCTACCTGCTCCGGCGGCGTGCCTCACGGTGCGTTAACCTTGTTTGTTGGCGCTTTATTCGCCAAACTCGTCCAGACTGCGCCGGCACGAAGACGGAAGAAGGCAAGCGGACAGGCCGGGCGCGCATCCATCGAACAGCAGGCGCTTCGCCGATCATGGTTTGCCCATGAACGTGTGGTTCATGGACGGACAGCCATCCGGGGCCGCTCCGGAAAATGTGCTTGGCGGCTTTCCCGCCGTGCCTGTACAGGAACGGAAAGAAGGTTCGTTCCGCGGCTGGGCAGCGAGAGGAAACGGCCGAGGAAGTGGACCGAACCGGCGACGCATGAAGATCATCGAACGCTACATCCTGAAACGCGCCACGGGAATCTTCATGGCCACCCTTTTGTGGGTGCTCGCCATCGTGTGGACGACGCAGGTGCTGCTGCGCTTCGACATCGTCACCTCCAACGGCCAGTCGATCGCCACCTTCCTCGAAATCGCCCTGCTGATCCTGCCCTCGGTCATTCCCGTCGTCATCCCGTTCGCCGTCGGAATCGCGGTGGCGCAGACGCTGTCGACGATGAACACCGACTCGGAGCTGATCGTCATCAGCGCCGCCGGCAGCCCGCGCATGACGGTGATCCGGCCGATGCTGAAGCTCGCGGTCGTCGCCTCGCTCGTCTGTCTCGTCATCGCCACGGTCCTCAACCCGACCGCGCGCCAGCGCATGCGCGTGCTCCTCGCCGAATCGCGGGCCGACCTCATCACCAGCGTCGTCGACGAGGGGACGTTCCAGAAGGTGGAGGACGGGCTCTACATCCAGATCGGCAAGCGGCTGCCCGACGGGCGCCTCGGCGGCATCTTCGTCGCAGACGGACGCGAGGACGGCACGGAACTCCTCTATTACGCTAAGGAAGGCGCGACGGTAGAGATGGACGGCAACCAGCTTCTGGTGATGCAGGACGGGACCGTCCACCGCAAGACCAACGGCAACATCTCCATCGTGCGCTATTCGTCCTATGCGTTCGACCTGTCGCAGTTCGCTCCCAGCAACGCGAACACCTCGCTGAGGCCGAAGGAGCGGGACACGGCCTATCTGTTCAGTCCGGCCGCCAACGATTCGCACTATCAGCGCAACCCGCAGGTCTACCGCGCCGAGATTCACAGGCGGTTCAGCGAGTGGCTCTATCCGATGGTGTTCGCGCTCATCGGCCTCGCCGTCGCCGGCGATTCGCGCTCGTTCCGCGAGGCGCGCATCCATCCGCTGCTCAGCACCATGGCCATCGCGCTGGTCTTCCGCTGGGCCGGCTTCTACCTCACCGACAAGCTGGAGAGCTCGGCGGCCTATACGCTGGCGGTCTATCTCGTCCCGCTCTCGGCCTGCGCCATCGCCGCGTTCTTCATCGCCACCAACCGCGTGATGGAGCTGCCGATGTGGATGGTCGAGAAGATCGCGAACCTGTGGAACCGGATCGCGGCCGAGGCGACCGGCTTCTGGCGGCGGCTGACCGGGTCCGGCCCGTCCGCCTCGGGAGGCCGCGCATGATCGGCCTGACCCTCGGGCGCTATTTCTTCACGCGCTACATCCTGCTCACCTTCTGGTTCTTCGTCGGGGTCGCGGCGATCATCTTCATCGTCGGCTTCACCGAGATCAGCGGCCAGCTCGGCTCGGGCGCGGAGGACGCGGCCGGCGCAGCCCTCCTCATCGCCGCCCTGCAGACGCCGATGATCATGCAGCAGGCCGTCCCCTTCATCGGCCTCGTCTCCGGCATCGTCACGCTGGTGGCGCTGAACCGCAAATACGAGCTGGTGGTGGCGCGCGCGGCAGGCATTTCCGCCTGGCAGTTCCTCACGCCGATCTGCTTCGGCGCGTTCGCCTACGGGCTGTTCACGCTGTTCGTCGTCAACCCGATCGCGTCGACCGGGTTCGAGCGCGCCCAGTCGCTGGAGACCGAGGCGCGCGCGGCCAGCAAGCGGTCCTCCGCGGCGCAGCCGGTGATGCCGTGGATCAAGCAGCGCACCGAGGAAGGCGAGACCATCATCGGCGCCACGACCATCCTGCAGCAGGGGCTGGAGCTCGCGGACGCGACCTTCCTGCGCATCGACGAATCCGGCGAGATCTTCGAGCGAATCGACGCGGCCCGCGCCTATCTGCGCGAGGGCCACTGGGAGATCGCCGACGCGCGCAAGATTCGCGACGGAGCCCCGCCCGAAACGGTCGCGCGAATGGAGATCGCCACCAACCTGATGCCCGAATACGTGCTGGAGAGGCTGGTCCGGCCGGAAATGATTCCCATCTACGAGCTACCGCGCAAGATCGCGGCGGCGCGCTCCTTCGGCCTTCGGGCCGACGCTTTCGCCACCCATTTCCACTCGCTGATCGCCCTGCCGGCGCTTCTGGTGACCATGGTTCTCATCGCCGCGACGGTCTCGATGCGTTTTGCGCGAATGGGGCAATCGGCCACGATTATTCTGGGTGGCGTCCTTGCCGGCTTTCTGCTTTATGTCGTTTCGGTTCTGGTCAAGGCGCTCGGCAGCGCCGGCATCGTGCCGCCCGTCGTGGCGTCGTGGTTTCCGGTCCTGGTCGCGGGTTTCTTCGGGGTGACGTTCCTGTTGTACAAGGAAGACGGCTAGTGAGGGGCGGAGGGCCAAGAATGCGCATGCGCGCCCGGATCGCCTGCCTTGCGGGGGCGACGGCGCTGGCCTGCGCCCTCGTCGGCGCCGCCCTTCCCGGCGTCGCCGCGGCACAGGCGATCGACCTCGACCGGGCGGACATCTCGCCCGACGCCGAGCTGCTGCTCGAGGCCGACACGCTCGTCTACGACAACGACCGCAACACGATCACCGCCGAGGGCGGGGTGCGGATCGACTATGACGGCCACAGGCTGGTCGCGCGGCGAATCGTCTACGACCGCGCCACGGCGCGGCTGATCGCCAGCGGCGACGTCGAGATCGTCGACCGCCAAGGCACGCGCATCCACACCGACGAGATCGACATCACCGACGATTTCCGCGACGCATTCGTGCGGACGCTGCGCGTCGAGACCGTGGACAAGGCCTATTTCGCCGCCGACAGCGCCGAGCGCGAGGGCGGCGAGGTCACGACCTTCAATTACGGCGTCTACACCGCCTGCGAACCCTGCCGCGAGAGGCCGGACAAGGCGCCGGCATGGCGTGTCAAGGCGCAGAAGATCATCTGGAACGGCAAGGAAAAGACCGTCCGCTTCGAGAACGCGCGGTTCGAGCTGTTCGGCCTGCCGATCGCCTACCTGCCCTATTTCGAGATGCCGGACCCGACGGTCAAGCAGAAGTCGGGCTTCCTGATCCCCAGCGTCAGCAAGTCGGACGAGCTCGGCTACGGCGTCAAGGTGCCCTACTACTGGGCCTTGTCGCCGACCTACGACGTCACCTTCAGGCCTGCCTGGTACTCGAAGCAGGGCTTCCTCGGCCATGCCGAGTGGCGCCAGCGCTTCAACAATGGCGGCTATTCCGTCACCATCGCCGGCATCCGCCAGAACAGGCCGGGCGAGTTCGACCCGAACACGGTCGACCGCGAGCGCACGCGCGGCATGATCGGCTCCAAGGGCGCGTTCAGGATCAATCCGCGCTGGACCTTCGGCTGGGACGTGATGGTCCAGACCGACAAGAACTTCGCCAACCGCTACGACATCCAGGGTTACGGCAAGTTCCGCCGGACCAACGAGATCTATCTCACCGGCCTCAACGACCGGAACTATTTCGACCTGCGCTTCCAGAAGTTCAACGTGCAGGAAGCGCATGTCGATTTCGACCCGCTGGGCCGCGACCGCGACCGCAAGCAGCCCTGGGTGCTACCGACGCTCGACTATTCCTACACGCCCGACGCGCCGATCGCCGGCGGCGAGCTGAACATCGATGTCAACCTGCGCAGCCTTCATCGCGGGATGCTGGATGCGCCGACCTATATCGGCTCGATCAACCCGCAAACGGCGGTGCGCGGCATCGACGGCTCGTCGACCCGCCTCACCGCCGAGGCGGAATGGAAGCGCTCCTTCATCACGCCCGGCGGGCTGATGCTGACGCCGATCCTCCACGCCCGCGCCGACGCGATCAGCGTCGATTACGAGGGCGGCTCGGCCGCGGCGATCAACAATTTCGCGGCGCTGAACGGCGTCTCCGCCGACATGCGCTCGTCCTACACCCGCGCCACCGCGACGGCGGGGCTGGAGGCGCGCTGGCCGTTCCTGTTCGCGACGGCCAATTCCAGCCATGTGGTCGAGCCGATGGCGCAGGTCTTCGCCCGGCCCGACGCCCCGCACGGCGACACCGTCGGCATCCCCAACGAAGACGCGCAGAGCATGGTCTTCGACGCGACGAACCTCTTCGAGCGCGACAAGTTCTCCGGCTACGACCGCATCGAGGGCGGCGTGCGGGCCAATCTCGGCCTGCGCTATTCCGGCTCGTTCGCCAATGGCTGGTCGACGAACGCCCTGTTCGGCCAGTCGTTCCACCTCGCCGGGGAGAACCCCTACGCCTCGCCCGACCTCGTCCATGTCGGCGCCGCGTCGGGGCTGGAGACGGACCGGTCCGACTATGTCGGCATGGTCGGCCTCGCCAGCCCGACGGGCCTGTCGCTGGCCGCCGGCGCGCGCTTCGACGAGGACACGTTCGACGTGCGCCGCACCGACGTCAGCGCCGCCTACACGTCGCGGCCGGTCACCGTCTCGGGCGTCTACTCCTTCATCGAGGCGCAGCCCGATTACGGCTTCGACGAGGACCGCCGCGAGGTGCGCGGCAACGCCAGCGTGCGCATCCACGACAACTGGCGCGTCTTCGGCGGCGGGAGCTACGACCTGACCCACGACGTGATGACCCGCAGGTCGATCGGCTTCGCCTATGACGACGACTGCTTCGCCTTCGCCATTTCCATGTCCGAGACCGAGCACCCGACGACCCACGACAAGTCGCGCAATTTCGGTTTCATGGTATCGTTGCGAACCATCGGCGAATTCGGCAACACGAATACGGCGTTCTAGCAGTTCCAGCCCCGCCCCTGACGCTGACGGTTGCGCGTCACGCTTTTGCCCCATAGGCAGGTCAGTGAAAGACGAGGGATCGAAGCCATAGCAAACCCAAGGAGACGCACAGGGATGAGAACGGTAGCAAGCGCCCTGCGCCGCACCGGATTCGCCGCGATGCTGGCCTGCCTTTCGCCGCTGGCCATGCCGCCGGCAGCGTCGGCCCAGGCGAGCGAGATTCGCTATATCGTCAACAAGGAAGCGATCACCAGCTACGACATCCAGCGGCGTGCTGCGTTCCTGCGCCTGCAGAACAAGCGCGGCAACCTCCAGCAGCTGGCCGCCGAGGAGATGATCGACCAGACGGTGCGCAACGCCGAGGCCAAGCGCCTCAACATCAATGTCAGCGACGACCAGGTGGCCAGCGCCTATGAGCGCTTCTCGCGCTCCAACAAGATGTCGCCGGCGCAGATGGACCAGATGCTGAACCAGTCCGGCGTCACCAAGGCGCATTTCCGCGAGTTCATCCGCGCGCAGATGCGCTGGTCGCAGGTGCTGTCGCGCGCCAACCGCAGCGGCGGCCGGATGAGCGAGCAGGACGTCGTGCGGCGCATGCTCGAACAGGGCGGCGCCAAGCCCACGGCGACGGAATACATGCTCCAGCAGGTGATCTTCGTCGTTCCCACCGCCGAAAGGCGGGCCAAGCTCGGCGTGCGCAAGCGCGAGGCCGACGCGTTGAGGCAGCGTTTCCGCAGCTGCGACACGACGCGCGAGTTCGCCAAGGGGCTGATCGACGTCACCGTGCGCGATCTCGGCCGCGTCCTCGAGCCGGAGCTGCCGTCCGATTGGGAAAAAGAGGTGAAGGCGGCGAAGGTCGGCGGCGCGACGGTGGTTCGCGAAACCGAGCGCGGCGTCGAGTTCATCGGCATATGCAGCACGCGCGAGGTCTCCGACGACCGCGTCGCCCAGATGGTGTTCGGCGCGGAGCAGCAGGGCAAGGACGACGACATGGAAGCCGCGTCCAAGAAACTGACGGACGAACTTCGGTCCAAGGCGCAGATCGTCAGACGCTGACCCGCAGACCATGGAACGGGGAGCGGCCGGCCCGACGCTACTTGCCCTGACTGCGGGCGACCCTTCCGGCATCGGCCCGGAAATCACCGTTGCCGCCTGGCGCTCGCGCCAGCGGCAGGCGGTTCCGCCCTTCTACCTGCTCGGCGATCCCGATTTCTTGCGCGCCCGCGTGCCCGACGTGCCGCTCGCCGTTATCCAGCCGCAAGAGGCGGCGGCGGCGTTCGCCGAAGCCCTCCCCCTCGTGCCGCTTCGCGCGCGTTTCACCGGCGCGCCGGGCAGGCCTGACACCGCCAACGCCGCCGGCATCGTCGAATCCATCGAGCGGGCCGTCGCCGACGTCACGGATGGCCGCGCCGCCGCCCTCGTCACCTGCCCCATCGCCAAGAAGCCGCTCTACGACGCGGGCTTCGCCTATCCCGGCCATACCGAGTTTCTCGGCCATCTCGCCGGCGGCGCGCGCGCCGTCATGATGCTGGCGGGGCCGGACCTGCGCGCCGTGCCGGTGACCGTGCATGTGGCGCTGGCCGAGGTGCCGCGCCTGTTGACGCGGGACGACATCGTCGAGACCGCGGCCATCACTGCGCGCGATCTTCGTGACAGGTTCGGCATCGCGCGGCCGCGCCTCGCCATTGCCGGGCTCAACCCGCATGCCGGCGAGAACGGCGCCATGGGCCGCGAGGACGAGGAGATCGTGCGCCCGGCGGTGGAAGAGCTCGTCGCCGGCGGCATCGATGCACGCGGCCCGCTGCCGGCCGACACCATGTTCCACCCGCGCGCCCGCGCGACGTACGACGCTGCGATCTGCATGTATCACGACCAGGCGCTGATCCCGGCCAAGGCGCTCGCCTTCGACGAGACGGTGAACGTGACGCTCGGCCTGCCCTTCATCCGCACCTCGCCCGACCACGGCACGGCCTTCGATATCGCCGGCCAGGGCGTCGCGCGGCCCGACAGCCTGATCGCGGCACTGAAGATGGCGCGCGCGATGGCCGATTCGAACGGGGCGGCACGATGAGCCTCGACGGCCTGCCGCCGCTGCGCGAGGTGATCGAGCGCCATGAGCTGCGCGCGAAGAAGTCGCTCGGGCAGAATTTCCTGCTCGACCTCAACCTCACCTCCAAGATCGCCCGCGCCGCCGGCAGCCTCGGCGACGCAACGGTCATCGAGGTCGGCCCCGGCCCCGGCGGACTGACGCGGGCGCTGCTGGCCAACGGCGCGCGGCGGGTCGTCGCCATCGAACGCGACGAGCGCTGCCTTGAGGCGCTCAGCGAGATTTCCGCCCACTATCCGGGCCGGCTCGACGTGATCGCGGGCGACGCCATGCAAACCGACTTCACCGCGCTCGCCGCCGGCCAGGATACGGTCAGGATCGTCGCCAACCTGCCCTACAATATCGGCACCGAGCTTCTGATCCGCTGGCTGACGCCGGGGCGGTGGCCGCCCTTCTGGGCGTCGATGACGCTGATGTTCCAGAAGGAGGTGGCGCAGCGCATCGTCGCCGCGCCCGGCAGCGCGGCCTATGGCCGGCTCGGCGTCCTCGCCGGCTGGCGCACGCAAGCGCGGATCGTCTTCGACCTGCCGCCGCAGGCGTTCACGCCGCCGCCGAAGGTCACCTCCTCGGTCGTCCACATCCTGCCGCGCGAAAACCCGCTGCCGGCCGACGAGAGGAAGCTCGCGCGGGTGACGGAAGCCGCCTTCGGCCAGCGCCGCAAGATGCTGCGCCAGAGCCTGAAGGCGCTGGGCGGCGAGCGCCTGCTGGAGACGGCGGGCATAGACGCCACCCGCCGCGCCGAGACGCTTTCCATCGAGGAATTCGTCACGCTGGCGAATCTGGTTTGAGGACGCCGCAAGGATGATCCGCTTCCGCAGCTTGCCACTTCCCCTCCTTGCGCTTTCGGGGTTGCTTGTCCTGATGGCGCGGGCCGAAGCGCGGACGGTCTGCACCGTGCTGGCCGATGCCCGGTCGGGGAATATCCTCGTCGAGGACGGCGATTGCAGGACCCGTGTCACGCCTGCCTCCACCTTCAAGATCGCGCTTGCAGTGATGGGGCATGATGCCGGGTTCCTGAAGGACGAGACGACGCCCGCCCTTCCCTTCGTCGAGGGCTATCCCGACTGGGGCGGCGCGAACTGGCGGCAGACGACGACGCCGGCGCGCTGGATGACGCATTCGGTGGTCTGGTATTCACAGCGAATCGCCCACGCGCTCGGCGTCGAGCGCCTCGCAGCCTACACGTCGGCCTTCGGCTACGGCAATTCCGACTGGGCGGGCGATCCCGGCAAGGACAACGCGCTCGACCGGGCGTGGATCAGTTCGTCGCTGAAGATCGCGCCCGTCGAGCAGGTCGGCTTTCTCGGCCGGCTGCTGCGGCAGGAACTGCCGGTAAAGGGCGACAGCGTCGCCTTCCTCGAAACCATCCTCGACCGCCGCGATGTCGACGGCTGGCAGGTGCGCGGCAAGACGGGCTCCGCCTATCCGCGCCGCAAGGACGGTTCGCTCGACAGGGCGAGAGGCTGGGGCTGGTTCGTCGGCTGGGCGACGCGCGGCGATGAGACCGTGGTGTTCGCCCGGCTCGACCAGGATGAAAGTCGGCACCAGACCAGCGCCGGCATCAGGACGCGGGACGCGTTCCTCGCCGCATGGCTGGCCCTGTCGGGCCGCATTACAAAATGAACGGGCTGGGGGGGGGGGCGACCCCCGACCCGGTCTTCCGCTTTCGGCGGATCAGGCCGCGGCCAACGCCGCGGCGATCTCGTCCTTGATGGCGAGGCGGCGGCGGCGGAATCCCGCCTCGGCGTCCTCGCTCACCGGCTCGATCCGGCTTTCGGCCTTGTGGATGGCGTCGTTGACCTCGTCATACTCGGCGAGCAGCGCCGCGAACGCCTCGTCCTTCGCCTTCAGGGCATGAATGGCGTCGAGCTGGTCGGGAAATTCCTCGCCGAGGGTGTGGGGCGTGTTCGACATGTCGTCTCCTTCTGTGTGCCGTCCTCAAGCATAGGGAAAGGACGGGGCGCAACCTTGACCGCGATCAAAGGCCGGGCGCTTCGGGAGCGGTCAGTCGAGCTTTTCGCCGAGCAGGCCCTGCACGAAATCGAACAGGCCCGGCCGGCGGTCGCGCCGCAGGCGCTCGGCGACGATGACGGCCTCGACCTGGGCGAAGGCGGCGTCGAGATCGTCGTTGACGACGACATAGTCGTAGTCGCGCCAGTGCTCGATCTCGGCGCGCGCATTGGCCAGCCGCGCGCCGATCACCGCCTCGGTGTCCTCGGCGCGGCGGCGCAGGCGGCCCTTCAGCTCGCGCATCGTCGGCGGCAGGATGAAGATGGAGACGATGTCGGCGCGCATCTTGTCGCGCATCTGCTCCGCGCCCTGCCAGTCGATGTCGAACAGCATGTCGCGGCCTTCCGACAGCGCCCTCTCGACCGGCGCGCGCGGCGTGGCGTAGAAATTGCCGTGAACCTCGGCCCATTCGAGCAGCTCGTCATTGTCGCGCATGCTCTCGAACTCGCGCAGCGTGCGGAAATGATAGTGGCGGCCGTCGATCTCGCTGCCGCGGCGTGCGCGCGTCGTGACACTGATCGACAGCTCGAAGG
Organism: Aquamicrobium sp.; assembly: GCF_023954335.1. Taxonomy (NCBI): domain Bacteria; kingdom Pseudomonadati; phylum Pseudomonadota; class Alphaproteobacteria; order Hyphomicrobiales; family Phyllobacteriaceae; genus Aquamicrobium; species Aquamicrobium sp. The sequence goes on along the minus strand of NZ_JAMLIE010000001.1, from coordinate 1,989,521 downwards.
ACGTATCGCTTTCGAGAAGGTTGCGCGAAATGGTCGACTTGCCCGCCCCGGAGGGCGAGGACAGGACCAGCATCAGGCCACGGCGGCGGATGGCGCGGTCAATGGGCGCGGACGGCATGTTCACTCCAGATTCTGCACCTGCTCGCGGAACTGGTCGACCACGGCCTTCAGCTCCAGCCCGATGGCCGTCACCGAGGCCGCGTTCGACTTCGAGCAGAGCGTATTCGATTCGCGGTTGAACTCCTGCGACAGGAAATCGAGCTTGCGCCCGGCCGGCCCGCCGGCGGCGAGCAGGGCGCGGCCGGACGCGACGTGCGTCTTCAGCCGGTCGATCTCCTCGCGGATGTCGGCGCGGGTGGCGAGGAAGGCGGCTTCCATGTGAAGCCGCGCCTCGTCGAGCGGCTGGGCCGCGTCGAGCAGCAGCGCCACCTGCTCGGCCAGGCGGGCGCGGATCGCCGCCGGCTCGCGTGACGGGTCCGCCTCGGCGCGCAGGGTCAGCGCCTCGATCGCCGCGAGGTGCCCGGCGAGCAGGTCGCCGAGCGCCGCCCCCTCCTCGCGCCGCGCCGCTTCCAGCGCGTCGAGCGCGGCATCGAGCGCGGCAAGGATGGCGCCGTCGAGCGCCGCGCGCGCCTCCTCGCTTTCCTCCCCGTCCGGGGTTTCGAGCACGCCGCGCAGGGAAAGCAGGCCGTCGGCCGTGGCCGGGGCCGCGCCGAACTCGGCCTCAAGGCGGCGGGCAAGGCCGGCGAGCTCGGCGAGCAGCGCCTCGTTGACCACGGGCTGGACCGCCGGCGCGGCGCGCGTCAGGACGAGGCCGGCCTGGACGTTGCCGCGCGAAAACCGCTTCTGGATCGCCTGGCGCACCGGCTGTTCGAGGCGTTCGAAGCCGGGGGGAAGGCGCAGCCGCGCCTCCAGCGTCTTGCCGTTGACCGACTTGATCTCCCAGGCGATGGCAGCGCCCTGATGCTCGGCCGCGGCGCGGCCGAATCCGGTCATGCTTTGCAGGCCCATAGGCGCTCCCCCTACCCCAGCCGCGACGTTATTCGCTCGTTGTCGCCTCGTTTCCGGCCGCGGCCGCGCGCTCGCGCTCGATCCGGCGCCAGCGGGCGACGTTCTCGTTGTGCTCTTCCAGCGTCGAGGCGAAGACATGCCCGCCCGTGCCGTCGGCGACGAAATAGAGATCCTCGGTTTGCGACGGATTGGCGACCGCCTCGAGCGAGGCGCGGCCGGGAATGGCGATGGGACCGGGCGGCAGGCCGTTGATCGTGTAGGTGTTGTAGGGCGTCGGCGTGTCGATGTCGGAGCGGTAGATCGGACGGTCGGCTGGCTTTCCCTCGCCGCCGAAGATGCCGTAGATGATCGTCGGGTCCGACTGGAGGCGCATGCCCTTGCGCAGCCGGTTGATGAAGACCGAGGCGACGCGCGAGCGCTCGTCGGCGCGGCCGGTCTCCTTCTCGACGATGGAGGCCAGCGTGACGAACTCGTTGATGTCCTCGACCGGCAGGTCGTCCGAACGGCGCTGCCAGATGCCCTCCACCAGTTCCCTCTGCTGGGCGGTGAGGCGGTCGATCACCTCCTGCCGCTTCATGCCGCGCGTGAAGCGGATGGTGTCGGCGGCGATCATGCCTTCCTGCGGCAGCTCGGACGGCATCTCGCCGTCGAGCTCCTCGGCGGCGGCGATGCGCCGGAACGCCTGCGTCACCGTCAGCCCCTCGGGGATGGTCAGCGAATGAAGGACGGAGCGGCCCGACACAAGGAGGTCCATGATCTCGTGCATCGAGGCGCGGGCCTTGACCTCGTACTCGCCGGCGCGCAGGCGCCCGTCATTGCCGTGGACGCGCAGGCCGAGGCGGAAGATGCGCGCGTCGCTGATCATGCCGCGACGCTCGAGCAGCGCGGCGATCTCGGAGACGCCGCTGTTGGGGCGAATCAGCACCGTGTCGGACACGGCGAGCGGCCCCGGCCCCTCGAAGGTCGTCTTGCCGATCCAGACGGCGGCGAAGGCGCCGATGGCGAGCAGCACCGCGGCCGACATCATGAAGTTCAGGAACACGACCACCTGGCTCTTGGAGCGCCGGGAGCGGACGGGCGGCGGCGTGCCGGCCTGCGGCCGCAGCGCCTCGCTGGCGGTCTTCGGCACGATCGGGCGCGACTGCCCCGGCTGCTGGCCGGGCGAGGAAGCGCCGTAGTCTGTGGTCTCGTTCGTCATGGCGCACGCGCACCCTTTTTCTGAGCCTGTCGGTTCTGGTCGAGGAACCGAAGCTAAGCCCGAATATGGCGAAATTGGCGGCGCGGGACGCCGCCTCACCCCTCGAAGCGACGGAACACCAGCGACGCGTTCGTGCCGCCGAAGCCGAACGAATTCGACAGCGCGACGTCGATCCTGCGCTGGCGCGGGGCGTTCGGCACGAGGTCGATGGCCGTCTCGCGCTCGGGATTGTCGAGATTGATCGTCGGCGGCGCGACATTGTCGCGGATGGCGAGCAGGGAGAAGATCGCCTCGGCCGCGCCGGCGGCGCCGAGCAGGTGGCCGATGGCCGACTTGGTCGACGACATCGACACCTTCGAGGCCGATTCGCCGACGAGGCGCTCGACCGCGCCGAGCTCGATCGTGTCGGCCATGGTCGAGGTGCCGTGGGCGTTGATGTAGTCGACATCCGCCGCGGTGAGGCCGGCGCGCTTCAGCGCCATGGACATGCAGCGGAACGCGCCGTCGCCGTCCTCGGACGGGGCGGTGATGTGGTAGGCGTCGCCCGACAGGCCGTAGCCGACGATCTCGGCATAGATCCTGGCGCCGCGCGCCTTCGCGTGCTCCAGCTCCTCCAGCACCACGACGCCGGCGCCCTCGCCCATGACGAAGCCGTCGCGGTCGCGGTCGTAGGGGCGCGAGGCCTTCTGCGGATCGTCGTTGCGGGCGGTGGACAGCGCCTTGCAGGCGGCGAAGCCGGCCAGCGACAGCCGCGTCACCGGCGCTTCCGCGCCGCCGGCGACCATCACGTCGGCATCGCCGAACTGGATCAGCCGTGCCGCGTCGCCGATGGCGTGCGCGCCGGTCGAGCAGGCGGTGACGACCGCGTGGTTCGGCCCCTTGAGGCCGTGACGGATCGAGACCTGCCCCGAGACGAGATTGATGATGTTGCCGGGGATGAAGAAGGGGCTGATGCGGCGCGGCCCCTTTTCCTTCAGGATCATGGCATTCTCGGCGATGCCGTCGATGCCGCCGATGCCCGAGCCGATCAGCACGCCGGAGGCGCACTGGTCCTCGTAGCTCTCGGGCTTCCATCCGGAATCCGCCAGCGCGAGATCGGCGGCGGCCACACCGTAGATGATGTAGTCGCCGACCTTGCGCTGCTCCTTCGGCTCCATGAACCGGTCGGGGTCGAAGGCGGCCTCGCCGCCGTCGCGCGGGATGACGTGGGCGATCTTGCAGGGAAGATCGTCGACCTCGAACGTGTCGACGCGCCGTGCCGCGCTCTTGCCGGCAAGAAGCTCAGTCCACGTATGCTCGGCGCCCACGCCGAACGGCGAAAGCAGCCCGATGCCGGTGACGACGACACGTCTCATCGCTTGCACGCCAAAATCGCGATCTGCGGAGGGATCAGGCGGATGCCTTGTCGATATACTTGACGGCGTCGCCGACGGTCAGGATCGTCTCGGCCGCATCGTCGGGGATCTCGACGCCGAACTCTTCCTCGAACGCCATGACCAGCTCGACGGTGTCGAGGCTGTCCGCGCCGAGGTCGTCGATGAAGCTCGCGCCCTCTGTGACCTTGTCGGCATCGACGCCCAGATGCTCGACAACGATTTTCTTGACGCGTTCTGCGGTGTCGCTCATTTGCAAACCCTCGACTTGGTGTTGGCCGGCAACCCGGCATTTGCGTTGGTCGGTCTTCGTTAGCGGCACGATTGCCGCTAATCAAGCTGAAAGATGGAACCCACAGGCCGGGCGAAACCGATGTCCCCGTGGAATTCCTCTGCCGTCAGATCATCGCCATGCCGCCGTTGACGTGCAGCGTCTGGCCGGTGACGTAGGCCGCCCCGTCCGATGCCAGATAGAGCGCGGCAGCGGCTATGTCATTGCCCGATCCCATCTTTTTCATAGGGATCGCACCCAGGATCGCGTCCTTCTGCTTGTCGTTCAGCTTGTCGGTCATGGCCGATTCGATGAAGCCGGGCGCGATGCAGTTGACGGTGACGCCGCGCGAGGCGATCTCCTGCGCCAGCGACTTGGAAAGGCCGATCATGCCGGCCTTGGCGGCGCAATAATTGGCCTGGCCCGGATTGCCGGTGACGGCGACGACCGAGGTGATGTTGACGATGCGGCCGTATCGGCGGCGCATCATCGGGTGGGTCAGCTCGCGCGTCAGGCGGAAGACGGACCCGAGATTGACCTCGAGGACGTCGTCCCAGTCCTTGTCCGACATGCGCACGAACAGGCCGTCGCGGGTGATGCCGGCATTGTTGACGAGGATGTCGACGCCTTCCAGCTCGGCTTCCGCCTTCTGCGCCAGCGCCTTGACCCCGGCGCGGTCGGAAAGGTCGGCGGGGAACAGCCTGACGCGCTCGCCGAGCTCGCCGGCCAGCGCCTCGAGCTTCTCGACGCGGGTTCCGTGCAGGCCGACGGTGGCTCCGGCGGCGTGAAGCGCGCGCGCCACCGCCTCGCCGATGCCGCCGGTCGCGCCGGTGACGAGCGCCTTGCGGCCAGTCAGGTCGAACATGGTGGTTCCTTTCGATTGGAGAGGGAGTAGTGAATAGTGAGTAGTGAAGCGGGCGCTAACTCATTTTCACTACTCACTATTCCCTATTCACTACTCACTCAAACGCCTCGATATCCGCCGGCCCGCCGACGTTCACCGTCGCGATTCCCCGATCGATGCGGCGGGCGAGGCCGGAGAGGACCTTGCCGGAGCCGATCTCGTAGAGCGTGGTGACGCCGTTGGCGGCGAACCACTCGACGGTCTCGCGCCAGCGCACGCGACCCGTCACCTGCTCGACGAGGCGCGCGGCGATATCTTCGGGATCGGTCAGCGGCGAGACGGTGACGTTGGCGACGACGGGAACGGAAGGCGCATTCTTCTGCACCCCGGCGAGCGCCTCGCGCATCGCCTCGGCCGCCGGCTGCATCAGCGCCGAATGGAAGGGAGCGGAGACGGGCAGCATCAGCGCGCGCTTGGCGCCCTTTTCAGTGCAGAGCCGCGCCGCATGCTCGACCGCGGGCTTCGCGCCGGAAATGACCAGCTGGCCGCCGCCATTGTCGTTGGCGATCTGGCAGACGGAGCCTTTTCCCGCCTCGGCGCAGGCGGTCTCGACGTCGGCCTGCTCCAGCCCGATGATCGCGGCCATCGCGCCCTCGCCGACGGGCACGGCGGCCTGCATGGCGTTGCCGCGGATGCGCAGGAGCCGCGCGGTGTCGGCGATGGAGAAGGTGCCGGCGGCGGCGAGCGCCGAATATTCGCCGAGCGAATGGCCGGCGACGTAAGCGATCCTGTCCTTGAGGACGAGGCCGCGCGCTTCCAGCACCCGGATCGCGGCCAGCGACACCGCCATCAGCGCCGGCTGGGCGTTGGCGGTCAGCGTCAGCTCGTCCTCGGGGCCTTCCCAGATCAGCCGCGACAGCCTCTGCGCCAGCGCCTCGTCGACCTCGTCGAAAACGGCGCGGGCCTCGGGGTAGGCGTCGGCGAGGTCCTTGCCCATGCCGACGGCCTGGCTGCCCTGTCCCGGAAAGGTGAAGGCGATCGACATGATCCGCTCCCTGACTTGTTCCTGTCGCTTTGCGTGTGGCGCAAGGACAGGATGAGGTCAAGGGCGGACTTCAGCCGCGCTCAGTCGGTCACGTAGAGCTTGGCGATGCGCGAGGCGATCTTCCTGAACACCGTGTCGAGCTCGCTGACGTCGCTGGTCGGATAATAGTGCTCCGTCGTCGTCGCGCATTCCGAGTAAAGCTTGCGGTTGGCCGCGGTGTCGGCGCCGAGCAGCACGGTGAAGATCTCGACGCTCTTCGATTTCAGGTCGGTGCACACGTCCTTGGTCATGGTGTTGACCTTGCTCAGCGCCTTGCTGCGGTCGGTCTCGCCGAGGCGTCCGTGGTCGAGGAAGCTGTAGGAGCCGTAGTCCGACTTGTTGTAGGCTTGGCTGCTGGCGCCGAACACGGTGTTCTCGCCGTCGGTAAAGACGACGACGAATTTCGAGGTGTTCTCCGAGTTGAAGGGCGCGCCTTGCGTGTAGGGCTCGCCCGGCGACAGGACCCGCACCGACCACGCCAGCCCTTCGGAGACGTTGGTGCCGGAGCCTTCCCAGTGGATCATCTTGGCGATCTCGGTCTTGAGCTTGTCGAAATCCGAGGTCAGCGGCAGGATCGGCGTCGGGCAGGCATAGTTCGGCCCGGTCGTGCGCGACTGGTGATAGTCGACCGCATTGATCGTCTTGTCCTTGGAAGCGACGTTGTAATAGCGCGCCGCCTGCATCAGCTTCGCCTGATCGTTCTTGCCGAAGGTGTCGTTCAGGTAGGAATTGTTCCACGCGGTCCCCGAGTTGGGCGACGTCGCGTTCTTTCCCGGATTGTCGGGCGCGAAATAGGGGACGAACAGCGTGTCGGGGTTGGTGATGTCCGGCGCGGCGTCGGAGAGGTTGTAGGGCGACGGGCGGGCCTCGACGCACCCCTTCCATTCGGTGCCGAGCGCCTTGAACAGCTCGAAATGATTGGTCTGCGGGGTGAAGCTCGATCCGTGATAGCGCGCGCCGTAGGATTTGTTGAGCAGCGTGAGCGGATCGACATAATTGTCGATCCAGCTCAAGTCGAACCCCTCGCCCTTGACGTTCACCGCCGTCACGAACGGCACCAAGGCCGCCTTGACGACGCGCTTGGGCTCGGAATCGGGCATGTGGACGGTGGAGAGGATGTCGACCAGCGAGGTCGCGGCCTTGCGCAGCTCCGCCATCCGCGCCGATCCCATCGAGCCGGTGTTGTCGAGCGCCATCACCACTTCGAGATTGTTGCGCGACTCGAAGGCGCTCGCGCTGACGCTGACCCGGTTCCCCGAGCCGATGAAGGCGGCGAAGAAGAGATCGACGTCGGCCGAGGCCCTGCCGGTGGTGCTGATGTAGTTGATGCCCTGGTCGACATCGAGGCTGCTCACCAGGTTCGCCAGCCGGGCCTCGCCGACGAGGTTGCCGGCGAGATAGTCCTTGAACACCTGCTCGCGGTCGAGCGCCTTGTCGTTGATGCGCGAGGCGGCGAGCACAGCCGCGTCCACCGCCGTCTGCAGCTTGGAATGCGCCGAGCTCATGGTTCCGACATCGACCGCGAGGCCGATCGCGCCAAGCAGCACCGGCAGCATAACCGCCGTCATCGATGCGAAGTTGCCTTCTTTCGAAGACAGGAAGTCTTGCAAAAGCATGGTTGCCACCCCTGGAAGCGCAATATTCCACACCCGAAACATGAAAATATCCTTAGAAGGATCGTTTCGATTGTATCGGCCGCGCAATCGCGGGCTTTCGCATTGCCAAACGGGCAAAACCGTGTATAGACGCGCGATCTGCCGGTCCCAGCCGGGGGCTGAACGGAGGGCGCGCTTTCTTTCGCAGGAAAGGGAGCGTTCGTGAAGGCACATGCGCTTCCGCCTCCCGTGTCTCCGCTCTCGACCGTCTCGTCATGCTCCTTTCTTCGCCCGCCCTGCGGGACAAGAGAAGTTGCAGAGGCTCTAGCCGCCGGGACCGACAGGGTGTGAAACGAAGAAAGGCAAGACCAGACATGGCTCTCTACGAACATGTGTTCCTTGCCCGCCAGGACCTCTCGTCTCAGCAGGTCGAAGCCCTTGTCGAACAGTACAAGGGTGTGATCGAGGCGAATGGCGGTTCCGTCGGCCGGGTGGAGAACTGGGGACTGAAGTCCCTGACCTACCGCATCAACAAGAACCGCAAGGCGCACTACACGCTGATGGACCTGACGGCCCCGGCCGCGGCCATCCAGGAGCTGGAGCGCCAGCAGGGCCTGTCCGAGGACATCCTGCGCTTCATGACCGTTCGCGTCGAGAAGCACGAGGACGGCCCCTCCGCCATGATGCAGAAGCGCGACGACCGCGAGCGCGAAGGCCGCTTCGGCGACCGTCCGCGCTTCGGCGACCGTGACCGCGGCGATCGTGGTGATCGTGGCGGCGACCGCGGCGGTGATCGCGGCGATCGCGGCCCGCGCCGCCCGCGCGAACAGGCTGAAGGAGCAGCAGAATAATGGTCGACATCAACCAGATCCCGACCCGGCGTCCGTTCCACCGCCGCCGCAAGACCTGCCCGTTCTCCGGCGCCAACGCGCCGAAGATCGACTACAAGGACGTGCGCCTGCTCCAGCGCTACATTTCCGAGCGCGGCAAGATCGTGCCCTCGCGCATCACCGCCGTCAGCCAGAAGAAGCAGCGCGAGCTCGCCCGTGCGATCAAGCGCGCCCGCTTCCTCGGCCTGCTGCCCTACGTGGTCAAGTAAGCATTTTCGAAGGGGCGGCCCTGCACAGGCCCGCCCCTTCCTCGCTCTCGCGTTCGGCGCGGCGGCGTGAAACATCGAAAATCCGAGTTGGGCCACGGCCCTAACTGCCAACGGGCAGGACAGCGACACCGGGCCATCCGCCCCTGCTTTCCAGCCCGTCTCTTTTAATCAACGGCCGCGACCGGCCGGCATGGAGACGAACATGGACGTCATTCTTCTCGAACGCATCGCCCGCCTCGGGCAGATCGGCGACACCGTCAAGGTCAAGGACGGCTTCGCCCGCAACTTCCTGCTGCCGCAGGGCAAGGCGCTGCGCGCCAACGAAGCCAACCGCAAGAAGTTCGAGGGCCAGCGCGCCCAGCTCGAGGCCCGCAACCTCGAGCGCAAGACCGAAGCCGAGAAGGTGGCCGAGAAGCTCGACGGCCGGACCTTCGTGATCGTGCGCTCCGCCGGCGAGACCGGCCAGCTCTACGGCTCGGTGTCGAGCCGCGACATCGCCGATCTGGTGACGGCGGAAGGCATCTCGATCAACCGCAACCAGGTCGAGCTCAACCACCCGATCAAGACCATCGGCCTGACCAATGTGGCGATCGCGCTGCACCCCGAGGTCGAGGTGACGGTGACGCTGAACATCGCCCGCACCGCCGAGGAAGCCGAGCGCCAGGCTGCCGGCGAGAAGCTCGACTCGGCCGAGGCGATCTATGGCGACGACATCAACGAGAACGCCCGCCCGGACGCCTTCTTCGATCCGGACGCGGACGGCTTCGCCGAGGAGGAATAATTCCTCCCGCACCGCGGAAAAACGAACGCCCGGCCCTCGGCCGGGCGTTTTTCTTTGGCATAATTGTTGAAGCCGGCCGGGACTTTACCCCGGATCGGAGTTGCGACACACTCCGCCGTCGCATGCATGGATGATTGCGATGAACAGGCTGCTACAAGGCGTTGTCGAGCGTCTCGTGCGCATCGGCAACCTGACGATCACCGATCCTGACGGCACCGCCCACGTCTTCGGCGACGGCACGGGCGAGCCGATCGGCATCCTTCTGCGCACCCATACGGCGCAGAGCGCCATCATGCTCAATCCGTGGCTCGGCGTGCCGGAAGCCTATATGGAGGGCGAGCTCGACATCGTCGAGGGCGACGTGCTGGCGCTGCTGCGGCTCGCCTATGCCAACATCGACGCCGGAGCCGATATTCCCGCCTGGACGAAGGTGTTCGACAATCTGCGCATCGGCCTGCGCCGCCTGCACCAGATCAACACCGCCGGCCGCGCGCGGCGCAACGTCCAGCGCCACTACAATCTCTCGGGCGATCTATACCGGCTCTTCCTCGACAGCGACATGCAGTATTCCTGCGCCTATTTCGAGCGGCCGGACATGACGCTGGAGGAAGCGCAGCTCGTCAAGAAGCGGCACCTCGCCGCCAAGCTCGCGCTGGAACCCGGCCAGCGCGTGCTCGACATCGGTTGCGGCTGGGGCGGCCTCGGCCTCTACCTCGCCCGCACGATGGACGCCGAGGTGCTGGGCGTCACCCTTTCCGACGAGCAGCACGCGGTGGCGGTCGAGCGCGCCCGGCAGGAAGGGCTGGAGGGGCAGGCAAGGTTCGAAATCACCGACTATCGCGACATCGAGGACGAGTTCGACCGCATCGTCTCGGTCGGCATGTTCGAGCATGTCGGCATCAACCATTACCACACCTATTTCGACAAGGCGGCGCGGCTGCTGAAGCGCGACGGGGTGATGGTGCTGCATTCCATCGGCCGGTCGGGGCCGCCGGCCGCGACCGACACCTTCATCCGCAAATACATCTTTCCCGGCGGCTACATCCCGGCCCTTTCGGAGGTGCTGCCGCATATCGAGCGCGCGGGGCTCGTCGTCACCGACATCGAGGTCCTGCGCCTGCACTATGCCGAGACGCTGCGCCACTGGCGCGAGCGGTTCATGGCCAACCGGGAAAAGGCCGTCGATATCTACGACGAACGGTTCGCCCGGATGTGGGAGTTCTACCTCGCCGGCTCGGAAGCCGCGTTCCGCTGGCAGGACATGATGGTGTTCCAGATCCAGCTCGCGCGCCGCAACGACACGCTGCCGCTGACGCGCGGCTACATCGCCGACAACGAGAAGGCGCTGGCGACGCTCGAGGAAAAGGCGGCCGAGCCCGCGAGGCCGAGGAAAAGCGGCGCGCCGGCAAAGGCAGGCTGAATCCCGTCAGCCTGTTGACAAGCCTCCATTCACCCACGCCGTCATCCTCAGGACAAGCCCGAGCATGATTCCGGGTTGTCGGCAGTCTGTCGGGCTGAAGGCCCGCCCTTGCCTTCGGCGCGCGGCTGCCCGACAAAGGGAAGACCTTCCCCTTTCCCGGACCAGACCATGACGTTCCCCGCCTTCGTCGTCGCAGCCCTCGCCGAAATCGCCGGCTGCTTCTCGTTCTGGGCATGGTGGCGGCTGGACAAGTCGGCGCTGTGGCTCATCCCCGGCATGGTCTGCCTCGCCGCCTTCGCCTGGCTGCTGACGTTTGCCGAGAGCGAAGCCGCGGGCCGCGCCTACGCCGCCTATGGCGGCATCTATATCTGCGCCTCGCTGGTGTGGCTGTGGGCGGCGGAGGGCGTGAGGCCGGACCGCTTCGACATCTTCGGCGCGCTCATCTGCCTGACCGGCGCGGCCGTCATCCTGTTCGCGCCGCGCGCGGCCTAGAAAGGAATATATTCTTGCGATCGCCGACGCGCCGGCATAGGATCGGCGGAGTCAATCGCGATTCGCGGGCCTTTCCCACGTGCCTGTGGACAGAGGGGATTGCGTGTGAATCCGCCGCGGCCGCGCAGGATCGGCCGGCTGGGCGATTGACCCGTTCCCGGATGCGTCTTCTACCGGGCTGGGCTCAAGGAAACGGGACGAATCATGGCTGACGCAATCCGCAAGCTCGGCGGGGCCGAGGCGCCGCTCTATCGCGAGGCGCCCAACAACATCGAGGCCGAGCAGGCGCTGCTGGGGGCGATGCTCGTCAACAACGACGCCTTCTACCGCGTCTCGGATTTCCTCAAGCCCAACCATTTCTACGAGCCGCTGCACCGGCGCATCTACGAGGTCTCGGCCGAGCTGATCCGCATGGGCAAGATGGCCAACCCGGTGACGATCAAGACCTTCCTGCCCGCCGGCGAGAAGGTCGGCGAGATGACCGTCGCGCATTATCTGGCGCGGCTGGCGGCCGAGGCCGTCACCGTCATCAACGCCGCCGACTACGGCCGCGCCATCTACGAGCTGGCGACCCGCCGGGCGCTGATCACCGTCGGCGAGGACATGGTCAACATCGCCTATGACGCGCCGGTCGACATGTCGCCGGCCCACCAGATCGAGGATGCCGAGCGGCGGCTGTTCGAGCTGGCCGAGACCGGGCGCTACGACGGCGGCTTCGAGAGCTTCAACGACGCGGTCAAGACCGCCGTCGACATGGCCAACGCCGCCTATATGCGCGACGGGCACCTGTCCGGCATCGCCACCGGCCTGCGCGACCTCGACAAGCGCATGGGCGGGCTCCAGCCTTCGGACCTCATCATCCTCGCCGGTCGCCCCGGCATGGGCAAGACTTCGCTCGCCACCAACATCGCCTTCAACATCGCCAACGCCTACGAGCCGGTGCAGCAGGCGGACGGCTCATTCAAGGCGGCCAATGGCGGCGTCGTCGGCTTCTTCTCGCTCGAAATGTCGTCCGAGCAGCTCGCCACCCGCATCATCTCCGAGCAGACGGAAATCCCCTCCTCGAAGATCAGGCGCGGCGAGATCACCGAGATGGATTTCGAGAAGCTCGTCGCCTGCTCGCAGATGATGCAGAAGCTGCCGCTCTACATTGACCAGACCGGCGGCATCTCCATCGCCCAGCTCGCGGCGCGCGCACGGCGTCTGAAGCGCCAGCGCGGGCTCGACGTGCTGGTCATCGACTATGTCCAGCTCATGCAGGGCACGAGCGCGCGCGCCGCGCAGAACCGCGTGCAGGAGATCACCGAGATCACCACGGGCCTCAAGGCGCTGGCCAAGGAATTGCAGACGCCGATCATCGCGCTGTCGCAGCTCTCGCGTCAGGTCGAGAGCCGCGACGACAAGCGCCCCCAGCTCTCGGACCTGCGCGAATCGGGCTCGATCGAGCAGGACGCGGACGTGGTGCTGTTCGTCTACCGCGAGGAATACTACCTCAAGAACAAGGAGCCGAAGCCGGGCACCGACGAATACATCAAATGGGAAGGCGAGATGGCCGAGGCGCGCGGCAAGGCCGAGGTCATCATTGCCAAGCAGCGCCACGGCCCCACCGGCACCGTCGGCCTCGGCTTCCAGGGCGAGTTCACCCGATTCTTCGATCTGGCCGAAGACAGCCGCCTGCCGGAGCGTTTCGAATAGGCCATGAGCGAATGGCACCCCCTTCCCCCCGACGCCGGCCCCAATTGTGGCCATGACGGCGTCGACCCGCGCATCGTCGGCGGCCGGCTGACCGTCGACCTCGACGCACTGGTCGAGAACTACCGGCTGTTGCAGCGCCGGGCCGCGCCTGCGCGCGCCGCCGGCGTGGTCAAGGCCAACGCCTACGGGCTCGGCGCGGCGCGCGTCGGCAAGGCGCTGTGGAATGCCGGCTGCCGCACCTTCTTCGTGGCGCTGCCGCAGGAGGGCATCGAGCTGCGCGCGGCGCTGCCGGAGGCCGAGATCTACATCCTCAACGGCACGTTCGGGCCGGAGGCCGCGCCGGCCTTCGCCGCCCACCGGCTGATGCCGGTCATCGGCTCGCAGGCCGACATCTCGTGCTGGGAGGCCTTCGGCTGGAACGAGGGCGAGACGCCCCGCCCCTGCGCCATCCATGTCGACACCGGCATGAACCGGCTCGGGCTGTCGCCGGACGAGGCGCTGGCCTTCGCGGCCGACAACGCGCTGACCGGCGCGCTCACCCCGCGGCTGATCATGAGCCACCTCGCCTGCGGCGACGAGGCCGAGCACCCGCTGAACCGGCGGCAACTGGAATCGTTTCAGGCGGTTAGGGCGGCTTTCCAAGGCATCGAATCAAGCCTTTCCAACTCCGCCGGCATCTTCCTCGGGCCGGAGTTCCACTTCAACGTCGTCAGGCCGGGCATCGCGCTCTATGGCGGCCAGCCCTGCAACGGCGCCGACAACCCGATGCAGGCGGTGGCGACGCTCGAGGCGCGCGTGGTGCAGGTGCGCCGCGGCCGCTCCGGCGACACGGCGAGCTACGGCGCCCATGGCAGGCTCGACCGCGATTCGGTGATCGCCGTCGTCTCGACCGGCTATGCCGACGGCTACCACCGCGCCTCGTCCTTCGCCGGCGTGCCGCTGCGCCGGGCGAGCCCCGCCGGCGGATACGGCTTCGTCCACGGCTGGCGCGTGCCGGTGCTCGGCCGCGTGACCATGGATCTCACGCTGTTCGACGTCACCGATCTCGGCCCCGACGGCGTCGCCATCGGCGACTGGATCGAGCTGTTCGGCAGGAACATCCCGGTCGACGAGGCGGCCACCGCCGCCGGCACCATTTCCTACGAGATGCTGACTTCGCTCGGCCGGCGCTACCACCGCCGCTACGTGGGCGGCGATGGCTAAGGCGCGCACCGCTTTCGTCTGCCAGAATTGCGGCACCGTCCACACGCGCTGGGCCGGCAAGTGCGACGGCTGCGGCGAGTGGAACACGCTGGTCGAGGAAGGCACGAATTCCGGGGGCGTCGGCGGCGGGCCGGCCGGCCTGCGCTCCGCGCGCAAGGGCCGGGCGGTGGCGCTGACCACGCTGTCCGGCGAGATCGAGGAAGCGCCGCGCATCGTCTCCGGCATCGGCGAGCTCGACCGTGCCACGGGCGGCGGCTTCGTGCGCGGCTCGGCGCTGCTGGTCGGCGGCGACCCCGGCATCGGCAAGTCGACGCTGCTGACGCAGGCGGCGGCGGCGCTCGCCGCCAAGGGCCACCGCGTCGTCTACGTCTCGGGCGAGGAGGCGGTGGCGCAGATACGCCTGCGCGCCCAGCGGCTCGGCGCCGACAGGGCGCCGGTGGAGCTGGCGGCCGAGACCAATGTCGAGGACATCCTCGCCACGATCGCCGAGGGCAAGCGGCCCGACCTTCTGATCCTCGATTCGATCCAGACGCTGTGGACCGACATGGCCGATTCCGCGCCCGGCACGGTGACGCAGGTGCGCGCCTGCGCGCAGGCGATGATCCGCTACGCCAAGTCGACCGGCACGGCGGTGGTGCTCGTCGGCCACGTCACCAAGGAAGGGCAGATCGCCGGTCCGCGCGTGGTCGAGCACATGGTCGACGGCGTGCTCTATTTCGAGGGCGAAGGCGGCCACCACTACCGCATCCTGCGCACGGTCAAGAACCGCTTCGGCCCGACCGACGAGATCGGCGTGTTCGAGATGTCGGATCGCGGCCTGCGCGAGGTGCCGAACCCGTCGGAGCTGTTCCTCGGCGAGCGCAGCGCCGCCGCGCCGGGCGCGGCCGTGTTCGCCGGCATCGAGGGGACGCGGCCGGTGCTCGTCGAGATCCAGGCGCTCGTCGCGCCCTCCCCGCCCGGCTCGCCGCGCCGCGCCGTGGTCGGCTGGGACAATGCCCGCCTTTCGATGGTGCTGGCCGTGCTCGAGGCCCATTGCGGCGTGCGGTTCTCGCAGCACGACGTCTACCTCAACGTCGCCGGCGGCTACCGCATCGCCGAGCCCGCCGCCGACCTTGCCGTCGCCGCCGCGCTGGTTTCCTCGCTGACCGGCCTTGCCCTTCCGGTCGATTGCGTCTATTTCGGCGAAATCAGTCTCTCGGGTGCGATCAGGCCTGTCGCGCATGCCCAGCAACGCCTCAAGGAGGCGGAAAAGCTGGGTTTTTCGCAGGCGGTCATGCCGGCATCCGGCGATGAGAAGGGCCGAGGCAAGGGAGGGCGGGCGTTCCAGCCGGCTACGCTTTCCGACCTCGTGGCCCGCATCGCCGGCTCCGGCGCGCGCGACGCGGAAGACTGACGGGACCATGCGGCACGCGGCCCCCCGCTGCCCTCACGGAGTGGAGCTCGATGCCCATCACCCTGCTTGACGGCGTTCTCGTCGGCTTCACCCTCGTTTCGGCGGTTCTGGCCATGGTGCGCGGCTTCTCGCGCGAGGTGCTATCGATCGCCTCGTGGGTGGCGGCGGCCGCGGCGGCCTATTTCTTCTATCCCGCTGTTTTGCCCTATGTCGCGCCCTATATAGACAACGACAAGGTGCAGCTCGCGGCTGCGGCGGCCATCGTCTTCTTCATCGCGCTGATCGTGGTCACGGTCATCACCATGAAGATCGCCGATTTCATCATCGACAGCCGCATCGGCGCGCTCGACCGCACGCTCGGCTTCCTCTACGGCGCGGCGCGCGGTATCCTTGTCGTGGCGGTCGGCCTGCTGTTCTTCTCCTGGCTGGTCGGGCCGAACCCGCCGGCCTGGATTTCGGAGGCGAAGTCGCTGCCGCTGCTCGAAGGCGTCGGCGACTGGCTGGAAGGCCTGCTTCCGGACGACCCGGAGAACACGATCATCGACCGGCTGCGGCCGGGCGACGAGACGGGCACGCAGACCGAGAATTGAACGCCGCCGGCAGAGGCGGAACGGAAACCGAAAACCAGGCGAGAGGCGTGAGCCAGATGGCAGACGCAGACGACACCCCGTTTTCCGCCGATATCGACGACAATCTCCACGAAGAATGCGGTGTGTTCGGCATTCTCGGCCATGAGGACGCCGCCGCGCTGACCGCGCTCGGCCTGCACGCTC
This sequence comes from Aquamicrobium sp., assembly GCF_023954335.1. Classification (NCBI taxonomy): domain Bacteria; kingdom Pseudomonadati; phylum Pseudomonadota; class Alphaproteobacteria; order Hyphomicrobiales; family Phyllobacteriaceae; genus Aquamicrobium; species Aquamicrobium sp. The sequence goes on along the minus strand of NZ_JAMLIE010000001.1, from coordinate 1,973,292 downwards.
TTCAGCATCGCGGGCAGGAAGCGGCGGGCATCGTGTCCTACCACGACAGGCGCTTCCATTCCGAGCGGCACATGGGCCTCGTCGGCGACCATTTCACCGACGCCGCCACGCTGCGCCGGCTGCCCGGCAACCGCGCCATCGGCCATGTGCGCTATTCCACCACCGGCGAGACGATCCTGCGCAACGTGCAGCCGCTGTTCGCGGAGCTGGAGGTCGGCGGCATCGCCATCGCGCATAACGGCAACTTCACCAACGGCATCACGCTGCGCAGGCAGTTGATCGCGTCCGGCGCGATCTTTCAGGCGACCTCGGACACCGAGGTCGTCCTGCACATGATCGCGCGCTCGCGCCACCCCTCATCCTCCGACCGTTTCGTCGATGCGATCCGGCAGGTCGAGGGCGGCTACGCCATGCTCGCGCTGACGCGCACCAAGCTCATCGCCGCGCGCGATCCGATCGGCATCCGCCCGCTGGTGATGGGCGAGCTCGACGGCAAGCCGATCTTCTGCTCGGAGACCTGCGCGCTCGACATCATCGGCGCGAAATATGTGCGCGACATCGAGAACGGCGAAGTGGTGATCTGCGAGATCCAGAAGGACGGCTCCATCACCACCGAGGCGATCAAGCCGGAAAACCCGCAGCCCGAGCGGCTGTGCCTGTTCGAATATGTCTATTTCGCCCGCCCCGATTCGGTGGTCGGCGGACGCAGCGTCTATGTGGCGCGCAAAAACATGGGCATCAACCTCGCCGGGGAAGCGCCGGTCGAGGCCGACGTTGTGGTGCCGGTGCCGGACGGCGGCACGCCGGCGGCGCTCGGCTTCGCGCAGGCGAGCGGCATTCCGTTCGAGTACGGCATCATCCGCAACCATTATGTCGGCCGCACCTTCATCGAGCCGACGCAGCAGATCAGGGCGCTCGGCGTCAAGCTGAAGCACTCCGCCAACCGCGCCATGATCGAGGGCAAGCGCGTGGTGCTGGTGGACGATTCCATCGTGCGCGGCACGACCTCGGTCAAAATCGTGCAGATGATCCGCGACGCGGGCGCGACGGAGGTGCACCTGCGCGTGGCGAGCCCGATGATCTACCACCCGGATTTCTACGGCATCGACACGCCGCATGCCGACAAGCTGCTCGCCAACCAGCACGACAGCCTCGATTCCATGTGCCGCTACATCGGCGCGGATTCGCTGGCCTTCCTCACCATCGACGGGCTCTACAAGGCGGTCGGCGGCGAGCCCCGCGATCCCAGGGCCCCCGCCTTCACCGATCATTATTTCACCGGCGACTATCCGACCCGCCTCGTCGACCAGGACGGCGAGAGCAACGTGCATACGCTGTCGCTGCTGGCCAGCAACGGGTGAGCGTTTGCCAGTTTATGGCGAAACCAGCTTCAGGCCGATGATGCCGGCGGCGATCATGCCGATGCAGGCGAGTCTCAGCGCCGCGGCCGGCTCGGCAAACAGCACGATGCCGAGGATGGCGGTGCCGATGGTGCCGATGCCGGTCCAGATCGCGTAGGCGGTGCCGAGCGGCAGCGTGCGCAGGGCAAGGCCGAGCAGGAACAGGCTGATCGTCATCGCGCCCACGGTGTAGAGGCTCGGCCACAGCCGGGTGAAGCCATGGGTGTATTTGAGGCCGACGGCCCAGCCGATCTCGAACAGGCCGGCAAAGAACAGATAAATCCAGGACATAGCCCTTTCTCCTTCACTCAAGGAGATGGGGCCGTCCCCATCGTTCGCGTCGGTGCACCGTTCTCAAGGCAAGGCGCGCGCCGGCCGGGCCGTCCCGGCTGCGTCGATATGGGACGCTTGCCGCGCCCGGTCAAGGGTTTCCCTTCGGCGTGCATTCGGCTAATCCCACGGCAGGAAGCGGCCCCTTCAGCGGGCCGCGCCAGCATCGCCAGCGAGGAGCAGCCATGTCAGACGCATTGCCCGAGACGCCCGACCTTTCCGGCCGCGTTGCCCTCGTCACCGGCGCCTCGCGCGGCATCGGCTATTTCGTCGCGAAGGAGCTGGCCGCGGCCGGCGCCCACGTCATCGCCGTCGCCCGCACGGTCGGCGGGCTGGAGGAGCTCGACGACGAGATTCGCGAAGCCGGCGGACAGGCGACGCTGGTGCCGCTCGATCTTGTCGACATGGCCGGCATCGACCGGCTGGGCGGGGTGATCCACGAGCGCTGGGGCAAGCTCGACGTGCTGGTCGCCAACGCCGCCATCCTCGGCGTCATCGCACCGGTCGGCCATGTCGAAGCCAAGGTGTTCGAGAAGGTGATGGCCGTCAACGTCACCGCGACGTGGCGGACGATCCGCTCGGTCGACCCGCTGCTCAGGCTCTCCGACGCCGGCCGCGCGATTCTCATGTCGTCGGGCGCGGCGCATTCGGCGCGCGCCTATTGGGGGCCGTATGCGGCCTCGAAGGCGGCGGTCGAGGCGCTGTCGCGCTCGTGGGCCGACGAGACGAAGAACACGGCGCTGAAGGTCAACTGCGTCAATCCCGGCGCGACGCGCACCGCGATGCGCGCGCAGGCGATGCCGGGCGAGAACCCCGAGACGCTGCCGCACCCGTCCGAGATCGCCCGAAAGATCCTGCCGCTGGCGAGCCCTGCGCTGACGCAGACCGGCGCGATCTTCGAGGCGCGCGAAGGCCGCTTCGTCCACTACCGCATGCCGGAATAGGCCCGTCCCTTCTCCGTGTGCCCGCCCGGCTATCGACCGGGCTTGCGGGGTATGCTAGACAGGCCCATATAAATCTTGCGCCCTCTCACGCGGGATATGGATCATGGTTCTTTCTCTTCGCCCGGCGATTGCCGGCCTTTTCCTCGCGGGTGCCGTCCTCGGCGCGGCGCCGGCCATGGCCGACGTGTTCAGCTCGCAGGACTTCTCCGGCGACACCGCGACGCTCGACCAGCTTCCCGGCGTCAACCTCGACGTCGCGCCGGGTTACGGCGGCGGCTTCAGCAATTGCGCCGAGGACGACAGGCCGTCCTTCACCGGACGCAGCCTGACGCCGCAGAAATCGACGACCTGCCGCGTCGGCAATTTCTCGATCACGTCGACAAGCCCCTCTTCGTCGTCGCAGCTCTACGACACCACCTATGGCGGCAATCCCCCGCCCTGGGTGCCGAGCTGGAAGCCCTGATCTCGCTGCTTTGACGCAGTTCCGTACGGAAAAGTGTTTTCAGTGCCCGGCCCGAAAGGCCGGGCACTTCGTTTCTGCGTAAGGCGGATGCCGGTTACGGGTCCGGCGTGTCCTGCGCGGCCGCGGCGGCGGCTTCCTCGCGCGCCTCGCGGCGGCGATAGGCGGCGGCGCTGAACGGCAGGAAGACGAGGCAGGCAATCGCGGTCGCGGCCATGGCGTGCCACGTGTAGCTGGCCAGCAGCGCGACATAGAGGACGATGCCGAGGATCATCGGCATCACCATGTCGCGGCGCACCCGCAGCCCGCTCTTGCCGGAATAGACCGGCACCTGGCTGACCATCAGGAAGGCGATCAGCACCGTGAACGCGCTCGCCCAGAAGGCGAAGGCGGTTCCGAGCGGCACGCCGAGAAAGCCGAGATAGACCGGCAGCAGCACCAGCATCGCCCCGGCCGGGGCCGGCACGCCGACGAAATAGTCGGCCTTCCATGCCGGGGCGTTCTCGTCCTCCAGCATGACGTTGAAGCGGGCGAGCCGCAGGCAGCAGGCGATGGCGAACAGCAGCCCGGCGATCCAGCCGAACGCCCCTGCCCGGTCGAGCACGTAGGCGTAGAGGACGAGGGCGGGAGCGACGCCGAAATTGACGATGTCGGCGAGAGAATCCATCTGCGCGCCGAATTTCGACGCGCCCTGCAGCATGCGGGCGATGCGCCCGTCGACGGCGTCGAGCAGCGCCGCGATCAGCACCATGGCGACGGCGAGCTCGAAACGGTGCTCGAAGGCGAGCCGGATGCCGGTCAGCCCGGCGCAGACGGCCAGCACCGTGATGAGGTTGGGCACGATCATGCGCAGCGGAATCTCGCGCAGGCGCGCGGCGCGGCGCGTCCTGTCGGCCTTGTGGCGCGGTTCGCTCGCCATCGGTCCTCAGGAGACCCGCACGAGGGGCGACGCCGCCTCGACGCCGTATTCGGCGAGAACGGTCTCGCCGGCGACCGCGGTCTGGCCGGCGGCCACCTTCACCGCCGCCCCCCGCGGCAGGTAGACGTCGACGCGCGAGCCGAAGCGGATCAGGCCGAAGCGCTCGCCGGCGGCGAGATCCGACCCCGGGTCGCTCCAGCAGACGATGCGCCGGGCGACGAGGCCCGCCACCTGCACCACGCCCATGCGCCCGTTCGGGCTTTCGATGACGAGGCCGTTGCGCTCGTTCTCGGTGCTCGCCTTGTCCAGCTCGGCGTTGAGGAACTTGCCGGGGCGGTGCTCGACCACCGAGACGCGGCCGCGCGCCGGGGCGCGATTCACGTGGCAGGAAAACACGTTCATGAACACGCACACGCGCACCATCTCCTCGACGCCGAGCCCGAGCTCGCGTGGCGGCACCGCCGGCCCGACCGAGGAGACGACCCCGTCGGCGGGGCTGATGACGAGCCGATCGTCGATCGGCGTCACGCGCTCGGGATCGCGAAAGAAATAGGCGCACCAGGCGGTGAGGATCAGGCCGATCCAGAACAGGCTGGTCGAGAACAGCCCGAGCAGGATGGTGGCGCCGGCGAAGGCGGCGATGAACGGCCAGCCCTCGCGGTGGACCGGCACGAATGTGTTCCTGATCGTATCGGCAAGGCTCATGCGGCTCTGCGCTCCCGCTTTTTTGAAGTCAGCCTGATACCCCATCGCCGGTTGAGCCGCAACGCGCGATTGGCCGCGACGTTCCCGCCGCGCGGACACGAAACCGCCGCGGGAGGGGGCTCCGGCGCGGCCCGCAACCCGGTACGAACGCGCGCTGACCCTGCGTTAAACCCCTTGTTATCGATCGCGTGCTATAGCCGGGCTGCCGGAGGAAATGGATGACTTCCCAGTTCGTCATAGCGATGCTCAATCCGACCATCGGAATGCTGTTCGCCTCGGCCTTCTTCCTGCTGTGGACGAACCAGCGCGGCCAGAACTACATCCTGATGATCGCGCTGAGCTACGTCGCCTCGTCCGTCGGCTTCCTGATCCAGGACGTCGGCCCGAGCTTCGCCAACAAGTTCGAGCGCATCCCGGCGAACGTCTGCTTCCTCGTCACCGGCTACCTGCTGATCGGCGGCGCGCTGAAGCGATACGGCCTGCGCATTCCCCATGTCCTGATGGCGGGCATCGTCGCCGCCGGCGCGGCGTGGCAGGTCTGGTTCGTCCTCGTCCAGCCCGACCTGACGGCGCGCGTCTTCATGGTCAACTTCCTGCTCGGCTGCATCTCGCTCATCGGCGCGGTAAAGCTCCATCCGGTCGAGAAACGGCACTCCGTCGACCGGCTCCTGTTCTGGGTGATGGTTCTGTGCACGCTGAATTTCTTCCTGCGGCCGGCGTCGATCATGCTGCTGGCCGGCGGCTTCACCGATTTCGGCAGCTTCCAGCAATCGTTCTACTGGACGACGGTGCAGTTCACGCAGGTGATGATCTCGGTGCTGTTCGCGCTGACTCTGATGGTCGCCATCGCGCTCGACCTGATCGCGGAGCTGCGGCGGGAGGCCAACACCGACAAGCTCTCCGGCGTACTCAATCGGCGCGGCTTCGAGCGGGACGCCGTCGCCGCGCTCGGCGCATGCGGGGAGCGGCGCCAGTCGGCCTGCCTGATGATCGCCGACCTCGACCACTTCAAGGCGATCAACGACGCGCACGGCCATGCGGTCGGCGACCGGGCGATCAGCCTGTTCGGTCAGCATCTGGCCGCGTCGCTGCAACCCGGCATGATCGCCGGGCGGATCGGCGGCGAGGAGTTCGCGGTGCTGGTCCCCGAGGCCGAGTTCGGCGCGGCAAGGCGCTTCGCCGAGGCGCTGCGGGCGGATTTCCCGCAAAAATGCGCCGGCAGGCTGCCGCTTTCCCTCTCGCCCTCCGTCAGCATCGGCCTTTGCCTCGCCGGGCCGGGCGTCGAGCTCTACGACCTGATGCACAAGGCCGACGAGGCGCTCTACCACGCCAAGCGGCTCGGCCGGAACCAGGTGCAGGTGTTCACGCCGCGCCAGTCCGACACGCCGGCGACGAGGCACACCCTCGCCGGCGCCTGACGGCAGGGACGCTCCCGCCTATTCGTCCACCGGCTCCATTCCGGCCGGCGAGCGGCGCTCGACGATGCCGAGCGCGTCTTCCTCGCGCACCTTGCGCAGACGCTCCTCGGCCTCCGTCGCCTCGCGCTGGCGCGCCCACATCTCGGCATAGAGGCCGCGCTTCGCCAACAGCGCGGAATGCTTGCCGCGCTCGGCGATGCGCCCGTCCTGCAGCACGATGATCTCGTCGGCCGAGATCACGGTCGACAGCCGGTGGGCGATGACCAGCGTGGTGCGGCCGCGGCTGACGAGGTCGAGCGCGGCCTGGATCTCCTGCTCGGTGCGGGTGTCGAGCGCCGAGGTCGCCTCGTCGAGCATCAGGATCGGCGGGGCCTTCAGGATGGTGCGGGCGATGGCGACGCGCTGCTTCTCGCCGCCCGACAGCTTCAGCCCGCGCTCGCCGACCATCGTGTCGTAGCCGTCCGGCAGGCGGACGATGAAATCGCCGATCTGGGCGAGGTCGGCGGCGCGCTCGACATCCTCGGCCGCGGCGTCAGGCCGGCCGTAGCGGATGTTGTAGCGGATCGTGTCGTTGAACAGCACCGTGTCCTGCGGCACCATGCCGATCGCGTGACGCAGGCATTCCTGCGTCACGTCGCGGATGTCCTGCCCATCGATGCGGATCGCGCCGGACTGGATGTCGTAGAAGCGGAACAGCAGCCGCGAGATGGTCGACTTGCCGGCGCCCGAGGGACCGACGATGGCGACCGTCTTGCCGGCGGGCACCTCGAAGGACACGCCCTTGAGGATCGGCCGCGCCGGATCGTAGGCGAAATGCACGTCCTCGAACGTGACGGTGCCGTCGCCGACGACGAGCGGCGCGGCATCCGGCCTGTCGACGACCTCTGCCCTGACGTCGAGCAGGTCGAACATCTGCTCGATGTCGGTCAGCGCCTGCCGGATCTCGCGATAGATGAAGCCGATGAAGTTCAGCGGCACCGAAAGCTGCATCAGCATGGCGTTGACGAAGACGAAATCTCCGATCGTATGCGTGCCGCGCGTCACCTCCCACGCCGACAGCGCCATGACGGCGGCCATGCCGACGCCGAAGATGACGCCTTGCCCGAAGTTCAGCCAGCCGAGCGAGGTCCAGGTGCGGGTCGCGGCGTCCTCGTAGCGGGCCATCGAGCGGTCGTAGCGCGCGGCCTCCATCTTCTCGTTGCCGAAATACTTGACCGTCTCGTAGTTGAGCAGCGAGTCGACGGCCTTGGTGTTGGCGTCGGTGTCGCTGTCGTTCATGTCGCGGCGGATGGCGATGCGCCAGTCGCTCGCCCAGACCGTGAACCAGGTGTAGAGCCACACGGTCGCGGCGATGATGGCGACGTAGACCCAGCCGTAGACGACCCAAAAGATCACCGCCATCAGCGCGAATTCGAGGATGGTCGGCAGCGTGTTCAGGATGGTGAAGCGCACGATGGTCTCGATGCCCTTCACCCCGCGCTCGATGACGCGCGACAGCCCACCCGTGCGCCGCTCGAGATGGAAGCGCAGCGACAATTGGTGGAGGTGGACGAAGGTCCGGTAGCCGAGCTGGCGCACCGCATGCTGGCCGACGCGCGCGAACAGCGCGTCGCGCAGCTGGTTCAGGCCCACCTGGACGATGCGCACGCCGTTATAGGCGAGGACGAGCATCACCGGCGCGGCGAGGATGGCGGGGATATAGTCGGGCGCGGCAAGCTCGCCGGTCAGCGCGTCGGTCGCCCATTTGAAGAAATAGGGCACCAGCACCAGCACCAGCTTGGCGAGGACGAGGAACACCGTCGCCCAGACGACGCGCCATTTCAGATCGGTGCGGTCGGCCGGCCACATGAAGGGCCACAGATTGGCCAGCGTTCGCATGGTCGAGCCGGAATCGGCGGAAACGGTCTTATCGGACAAGGCAAGAAATCCTGAAATGGGCGGGTCAGCCGCAACGCCCGGCGGACGGCGGCGCGCAGCAGAAATCGAGAAGGTGATCGACGGCGCCGGCCAGCGCGGCCAGCGCCTCGCGGTCGACCTCGTAGCGCGAGCGGGGGCGGCCCGGCGTCAGGCGCACCAGCCCGGCATCGACCAGCACCTTGAGGTGCTGCGAGACCGTGGACTGGGCGAGATCGAGCCGGGAGACGACGTCCTTGCAGCAGCAGGCCTCGACGCCGGCGAGATGCTGGAGGATCTCGATGCGGGCGGGATGGGCGAGCGCGGCAAGCCGCCCGGCGAGCGCCGCGCGCTCGCTGCAATCATGCCTCGCGGGAATCGGGTCCAGCCGGGTATTCATCGTATATCGGCGATATACGATGAACGGTTTTCGCGCAACCCCGTGCCGGACAATTCCGGCCGCATGGCGGGGATGTGGAAAAGCCGCGCGAGCCGTCGCCCGGAAGCCCGAGAAACGGAGAGGACGGCGCGCGGGAACGCCCCCGCGCTCGGGCAGGCCGGCTACTGCGCCGTCGTCGTCTCGCGCTCTTCCGGCTTCACGGCCTGTTCGCCGATGGCCTCGAGGTCGGCCTGCTCGCCTTCGGGCGTCTCGCCCGGCAGGGTGAAGACCTGACCCGGCCAGATGCGGTTCGGGTTGTGGATCTGGTCCTGATTGGCGAGATAGATCGTCGAATAGCGGATGCCGTGGCCGTAGACGCGGCGCGAGATGCGCCACAGCGAGTCGCCCCTGCGGATGATGACCGCGCCGTCGACACGCTGGAGCGGCGGGGCCGTGGCCTCGTCCTCCTCGCCCGCGGGCGCGGCGGGAGCAACGGCGACCTCCGCCTCCGCTTCGGGCTCGGCAGCGGCGTCGGCCGGAGCGGCGGGCTGCGGCTCGTCCCCGGCGGCGACCTCGCCCGGCGCGGCCTGCGCCGGCTCCCCGGTTGCCGGGGCGGCGGGCGCGACGGCGGCAATCGCCTCGCCCGGCTCGCGCTCGAACGGAACGCCGGCGCGCGCGACCACGGAGCCGTCGTCGCCGAGAAGATCGGCGCGGATGAGATAGTTGCCGACGTCAAGATGGCGCTTCGCCTCCACGAGGAAGCGTCCGCCCTCCGACGCCACGGCGTCGCCGAGCAGCACGGTGCCGGCATAGACGCGCACGGTGCGGCCGGCATCGGCGCGGCCGGCGACGAAGATGGTGTCGCCCTCGATCTCGACCGCCTCGACCGAGACGGTATGGACCGCCGCCGGCTGCGGCGCGGCCGGAGCGGCCGTCTCGTCGGCGGGCTCGGCCGCTGCTTCCGGCGCATCTGCCGCTTCGGGCGCGGGCGCGGGCGCGGTTTCTCCTTCCTCAGTCTGCGTCGCGGCGACATCGGCGGCCTCGGCCGGGGTCTCTTCCTCCACTGCTGCTTCGGCCTGCCCGGACTCCGGTGCCGGTTCGGCGGCGGCGCCCTCGGCGGGCTCCCCGTCGGCGGTCGCGGGGGCCTGCGGCACAGAGATCAGCTCCGCCGGCTGGCCGGGCTCCTCGACCATGGCGAGAACCTGGCCGTCCTTAGCCTCGGGAATGGAGACGATAGCCGTTCCGTCCGAAAGCACGGTCTCGCCCTCGGGCGAGGTGGCGCGCAGCGCCAGCCGATAATCGCCCGGCTTCAGCATCTCGTCGAGCAGGACGACGAAGTCGCCCTCCGGCCCGGCCGCGGCCTTGCCGAGGACGGCCTCGCCCGACAGAACCTCGACCTCGGCCCTCGCGCTCGCCTTGCCGGCGACCAGCACCGAGCCGTCCGGCTCGACGCGAAGCACGTCGAACACAGGAGCGGCAAGCCGGTCGGTCTTGGGCGTGGTCGCGGGACCTTCGGCGGCGGCTTCGGGCTCTGCTTCCGCCTCGTCTTCGCCCTCGTTCTCGACCGCGGCGGGCTCTTCCCGCGGGACGGCCGCGTCGGGCGTCTGGAGAAGGCCGGAAACCTCGGGCGGCTTCGGGGCGAGCCACGGATCGAGCGCCCCGGTGACATACGCGGTTCCCGCGGCTGCGCCGACCCCGCCGAACAGGAACAGAAGCGCCTTGACCCAACCCGCCATCGACTTTTTCCTTTGCCAGTTATCCCGCGTCTAGCCTGTTTTTCCCGCAGCTACAACAAAAAGGCCGGCCCTGCCGCTTGACCCTTTGGGCGGCTGAAGCGTCCAATCCGTCGCATGAACCCGATTCGATCCATCTGCGTCTATTGCGGCTCCTCTTCCGGCCGCAACGGAACCTATGTCACGGCCGGCTATGCGCTGGGCCGGTCCATGGCGGAAGCCGGCGTCCAGCTCGTCTATGGCGGCGGCACCAAGGGCATCATGGGCGCGGTCGCCCGTGGCACGCTGGAGGCCGGCGGCAGGGTTACAGGCATCATCCCGCGCTTCCTGATCAACAAGGAAGCGTCTCAAACAGCCCTCGGCACCCTCGACGACGTCATCGTCACCGAGGACATGCACACCCGCAAGCACACGATGTTCGAGAAATCGGACGCCTTTGTGGCGCTGCCGGGCGGCATTGGGACGCTGGAGGAGGTGGTCGAGATCATGACCTGGGCGCAGCTCGGCCGCCACCGCAAGCCCATCGCCTTCGTCAACATAGACGGGTTCTGGAACCCGATGCTGGCGCTGCTCGATCACATGCGGGCCGAAGGCTTCGTCCATACCGGCCATCTGGTGAAGCCGCTGGTGGTGGACGCGGCCGAGGCGGTGGTGCCGGCGGTGATGACGCAGGCCGCCGCCTTCGCAGAGGCCGCCGCCGAAGGCGACACGCGCGTCATCGGCAGGCTCTGAGATTCAGGTCCGCCTGCGAAACAGCACCGACCAGGAATAGAGCGCCAGCGCCACCCAGATCAGCGCGAACGCGATCATGCGGTCGAGCCCGAACGGCTCGCCGAAGGCGAAGACGGCGATCAGCGCGATCAGCGTCGGCGTGATGTACTGCATGATGCCGATGGTGGAGATGCGCAGCATCTTCGCGCCGAAGCCGTAGAGGATGAGCGGGATCGCCGTGAACGGCCCGGCCAGAACGAGGAGGCCGACATCGGCCCAGCTGCCGCCGAGGAAATGTCCCTCCCCCGATGCCTCCAGCCAGACGATATAGGCAAGGCACGGCGCCGCCAGCAGCAGCACCTCGAGGAAGAAGCCCTGGCTCGGGCCGATGGGCAGCGTCTTGCGGAAATAGCCGTAGGCCGCGAAGGTGAGCGCCAGCGAAAGCGACACCCACGGCACGCCGCCGCTCTCGACCGTCAGCACCGCTACGGCGACGACGGCGAGCGCGATGGCGATGATCTGCATCCTGTCGAGCCGCTCGCCGAGAAGCGTCGCCCCCAGCAGCACCGTCATCAGCGGGTTGATGTAGTAGCCGAGCGCCGATTCGACGGTGCGCTCTACCGCGATGGCCCAGATATAGATGCCCCAGTTGACGGAGATGAGCGCCGCCGTTAGCGCTGCCATGGCGAGGGTGCGCGGCGAGCGCAGCGCGATCTTGAGATCGGCGGTGCGCCCGAGCGCCAGAAGCACCGCTCCGGCGACCGGCACCGACCAGATGACCCGATGCGCGACGACCTCGATGGCGGGAATGTGAGCGATGGCCTTCATGTAGAAAGGCATGAACCCCCACACAAAATACGCAGAGAAGGCGAGCAGGAAGCCACGCCGTGCCGCCGCGTCGTCTTCGGAGGATCCGGCGACGGCGAGGTCGGGGGTGTCGGGCCCGGCGGTGTGCCCGTCCTTGCCTGCCGGCGTCACGTGTTCATGCATGGGCCTGACCGTTTTCCTCTTCGCGCCGCCCGCTCGCGGGGTCGGGGCTTGCGAGCCCGGAACGCCGGCCGGAGGCCCGGGAGCGCCTTTGGCGGTGCGGACCGCCTCCGATGCCCTATGTCGTTGTTTTCCTGCATGTCCGGCGCGGGGCCCATGGAGAACGCTCTAGCTGTGGAGCCTCAAGAGGTTGTCGCCGGTTAGATGGAGGCGACTGATTGGTGGTTTGGACTTTAGGCTGCCATGCGGGCGATGCCAATTGTAGCGGTGGAGCCAGATCGGCAGTTCAGCGGCACGGTGGCGTGATGTCGGATAGGCCACGGCATAGGCCCACTCGCGCAAGGCGGTCTGGATGAAGCGCTCGGCCTTGCCGTTTGTGCGCGGCGTGTAGGGCCTGGTTCGGATGTGCTTGAGGCCGAATTCGCGGCAAGCGCGCGAAAGCCTTCGAGCGATAGCACGAGCCGTTGTCGGTCATGACGCGAGTGACGGTGATTCTGAGGCTGGCGTAGTAGGCGACTGCCGCCGTGAGGAAGGCGACGGCGCTTTGCTTCTTCTCGTCGGGCAGGATCTGGCTGAAGGCGATGCGCGAGGCATCGTCGATGGCGACATGGACGAACTCCCAGCCGATGCCGCGACTGTTGGACTGGCCGCGCCGATCGCCGGTGATGCGATGGCCGACGCGGTCGAACCGGCCGAGTTTCTTGATGTCGATATGGATCATCTCGCCGGGATGGGCACGTTCGTAGCGCCCTGACCGGCGCGGCCGGCTCGATGTCCTTGAGCCGCGACAGCTCGGCGCGCCTGAGCACCCGGCTGACGGTGGCCGGCGAGACGCCAACCTCATGGGCAATGTGCTTGCCGGTCCAGCGCAGCCGACGCAGCACCACAATACGCTCGGCGATCGACGCCGCGGTGGCCTGCGGCATATGGGCGGGCCGCGAGGATCGGTCGCCCATGCCGGACCGCCCTTCCGCCTTGTAGCGCTCCACCCAGCGCGCCACGATCTTCGCCGACACGCCATAGGTCCGTGCCGCATGGGCTTGGGAAAGACGCCCCTCAATCACCGACAGCGCCATCTCCTCTCGACGCAACGGCGTCAGGCGGGCATTCTTGTGGATGTTCATTCGGACCCTCCGGTGGATGCTGAAGCTTGGTAACTCCAGTCTCCCCGGTCCGGTCCGAATGGACAACCTCCCGAAAGCTCACATCTAGCCCGGCGCGGCATGCCCGACCAGCGCAAAATACTGATGGAGGCAGCAGCCGCGCTGATGGATGGCCGCGGCATGCCCCTATTCGGCCGCGGCCGCGCCGGCCTCGCGGTTCCTCACCAGCTTGTACACGATGGCGTCCATCAGCGCCTGGAACGAGGCGTCGATGATGTTTTCCGACACGCCGACCGTCCACCAGCGCGCGCCGGTCGAATCGCGCGATTCGATCAGGACGCGGGTGATGGCCTCGGTGCCGCCGTTCAGGATGCGCACCTTGAAATCGACCAGCGCCATGTCGGCGATCTCGCCCTGGTAGCGGCCGAGGTCCTTGCGCAGCGCGATGTCGAGCGCGTTGACCGGGCCGTCGCCCTCGGCCACCGACATGCGCTGCTCGCCGTCGATGGTAAGCTTGACGATGGCCTCCGACACCGTGCGCAGATGGCCGTTGGCGTCGTGGCGGCGCTCGACCATGCAGCGGAAGGAATCGACGTGGATGAAGCCCGGCACGGTGCCGAGCGTGCGCCGCGCCAGAAGCTCGAAGCTCGCGTCCGCCCCCTCATAGGCATACCCTTCCGCCTCGCGCTCCTTGACCAGCGCGATCAGCGTGTCGAGGCGCGGATCGTCCTTGGCGACCGCGATGCCGCGCCGCTTCAGCTCAGTGATGAAGTTCGACTTGCCGCCCTGATCGGAGACCATGACCCGGCGGCTGTTGCCGACCGCCTCAGGGGGGACGTGCTCGTAGGTCTGCGGCTCCTTGAGCAGCGCCGAGGCGTGGATGCCGGCCTTGGTGGCGAAGGCCGAGGCACCGACATAAGGCGCCTGCGGCTCGGGCGCGCGGTTGAGCAGCTCGTCGAAGGCGTGGGAGAGCCGGGAGATGTCCGCCAGCCTGTCGCGGGAGATGCCGGTGGAGAAGCGCGCGGCGAAGGTCGGCTTCAGCATCAGCGTCGGCACGATGGAGATCAGGTTGGCGTTGCCGCAGCGCTCGCCGATGCCGTTCAGCGTGCCCTGCATCTGCCGCACGCCGGCCTCGACCGCCGCCAGCGAGTTGGCGACCGCCTGGCCGGTGTCGTCATGGGCATGGATGCCGAGGCGCTCGCCCGGGATGCCGGCGGCGATGACCTTGGCGACGATCTCGCGCACCTCCGACGGCAGGGTGCCGCCATTGGTGTCGCACAGCACCACCCAGCGCGCGCCGGCCCCGCAGGCGGTTCTGGCGCAGGCCAGCGCGTAGTCGGGATTGGCCTTGAACCCGTCGAAGAAATGCTCGCAATCGATCATCGCCTCCTTGCCGGCGGCGCGCGCCGCCTCGACGGAGGCAGCGATGCAATCGAGGTTCTCCTCGTTGGTGCAACCGAGCGCGACGCGCACGTGATAGTCCCAGCTCTTGGCGACGAAGCAGATGGCGTCGGCCGGGGTGGAGACCAGCGCGGCAAGGCCGGGATCGTTGGAGGCGGAGACGCCCGCCCGCTTAGTCATGCCGAAGGCGGCGAACTTCGCCCGCGCCGTCCGTTTCTCGCGGAAGAACGCGGTGTCGGTCGGGTTGGCGCCCGGATAACCGCCCTCGACATAGTCGAAGCCGAACTCGTCGAGCATGCGGGCGATGACGATCTTGTCCTCGACCGAGAAATCGACGCCCGGCGTCTGCTGGCCGTCGCGCAAGGTCGTGTCGAACAGATAGATTCGCTCTTTTCCGCTCATCCTGCGCCCCCGTGCCGCGCGACGGATTCCCTGATTTGTCCGTCCTCGCCCGCTTCGCGGCTGCGGGCGGACGGGCCGTCGAGAGTCGTATCAAAGAGATAGATGCGTTCCTTCGCGCTCATGCCTTCCCCGCGAACCTGTCGGTGGCGTAGATCAGCCGGTCGAGGATGCCGGGCTCGGAATAGGCGTGGCCCGCGCCCTCGACCAGGAAGAAATCGGCGTCCGTCCACGCCCTCGCGAGCTGCCAGGCGTAGCGCGCCGGGCATGGCATGTCGTAGCGGCCATGGATGATGACGCCAGGGATGCCCTTGAGCCTGTGCGCGTCGCGCAGGAGCTGCCCCTCCTCCAGCCAGCCGCCGTGGACGAAGAAATGGTTCTCGATGCGGGCGAAGGCCAAGGCAAACTCGTCCTCGCCGAAGCGGTCGCTGGTTTCCGGCTCCGGCAGCAGCGTGATCGTCTCGCCCTCCCACAGGCTCCACGCCTTGGCGGCCGCGATGCGCGCGGCGCGGTCCGGGCTGGTCAGCCGCCGGCGGTAGGCCGCCATCATGTCGCCGCGCTCGGCCTCGGGGATCGGCGCGAGGAAGCGCTCCCACTTGTCGGGGAACATCTCGGAGACGCCGAACTGGTAATACCAGTCGAGCTCGGCCCTCGTCAGCGTGTAGATGCCGCGCAGCACCATCTCGCTGACATGGCCCGGATGCGTCTCGCCATAGGCGAGCGCCAGCGTCGAGCCCCACGAGCCGCCGAAGACCAGCCATTTGTCGACGCCCATCATCTGCCGCAGGCGCTCGATGTCGGCGACAAGATGCCACGTCGTGTTGGCCTCGAGTTCGGCATGAGGCGTGGAGCGGCCGCAGCCGCGCTGGTCGAACAGCATCACGTCGTAGAGCGCGGGATCGAACAGGCGCCGATGCGCCGGCGAGATGCCGCCGCCCGGCCCGCCATGCAGGAAGATTGCGGGCTTCGCGCCCTTCGTCCCTACCCGCTCCCAGTAGATCGCGTGGCCGTCGCCGACGTCGAGATGCCCGGCCTCGAACGGTTCGATCGGCGGATAGAGCGTGCGCAGACCGGTCATGGCCGCTTCTCCCAGTTTTCGGTGTCGTGGTCGGGATGCTGGCAGCTCTCGACCGAGGCGAGGAAGGCGGCCGCTTCCATGTCGTCCTCGGTGACGCGCGCCGGCAAAGCGGGGATCGCGTCGACGTAAGGAAGCCTGCGCTCGACGCCGAACTGGATCGTCGGCGCGATCTCCTCCGGGTGGTCGAAGGCGCCGATGGCGAGCGCCACCCCGTCCGGGGCCTCGTAGGTCAGCGGCGTGCCGCATTCGGCGCAGAAGCCACGGCTGACATGGTTCGACGAGCGGAAGAGTTTCGGCTCGCCGCGCGTCCACGACAGCCCGCCTTCGGGCGCGGTGGCGAGCGGCGCGTAGAAATTGCCGAACGCCTTCTGGCACATGCGGCAATGGCAGATCGAGGCGTTCAACAGCGCGCCCTCGATGCGGAAGCGCACCGCGCCGCACTGGCAACCGCCGGTATAGACGGGCTTGTTGTCGAGGCTCATGGCTTCGACCTCTTCCTGAGACGCCTGACGGGATGATTCCGGCTCATCGGGTAGCTCATTGATCTGGCTGCCTTTCTCGCGGCTAATGTGGTCTGTGGCAGACCGCCTCGATATTGTTGCCGTCGGGATCGATCGCGAACGCGCCGTAGTAGTGCTCGTGATAGTGCGGGCGCGGGCCGGGCGCGCCGTTGTCGCGGCCGCCGGCGGCAAGGGCAGCGGCGTGGAAGGCGTCGACCTCGGCACGGCTTGCCGCCGTGAAGGCATAGTGGCGGCCAGGACCCGGCTCTGCCCCCTCGTGCAGCCAGAAATCCGGCTTGTCGCGGCCGTAGCCGCCGACCTTCGCGCCGCCGGTGTACTCTTCCGGCACCATGTAGAGGAGGCTGGCGCCGAGCGGCGCCAGCGCCGCGTCGTAAAAGGCCTTCGCCTTTTGCCAGTCCTTCACCGCGATTCCCGCATGGTCGATCATCGCTTCACCTCCCAGGTCGTCACCCGCTCGCCGGTCGCCGGGTCCTTGCCGTCCTTCAACTGGACGCCCTGCGCCAGTAGCTCGTCGCGGATGCGGTCGGCCTCGGCCCAGTTCTTCTCGGCGATCAAGGCGAGCCGCTTCGCCACGAACGCGGCGACGTCGATGTCCGTCTCCAGTTCAGAGAGGTCGATGCCGATCAGCTCCGCCGCGGCGACGAGCCCTGCCGGGTCGAGGTCGCCCGCATTCATCAGCCGCAGATATTCCGCCATATCGAGGTCTGCGCCAAGGGCCGCGACGAAGGCGGCATCGATCGGCCCGCCGCTCGCGCCCGCCGCCCTGCGCCGCCACTTGGCGAGGATCGAGGCCGCCTCCTCCAGCTTGCGCACGGAAAAGTCGATCGGCTCGCGATAGTGCGTCATCAGCATGGCGAGGCGCAGCACCTCGCCCGGCCAGGCGCGGCCGCCGAACTTTTCCGTGTTCAAGAGCTCGTTGATGGTGACGAAATTGCCTTCCGATTTCGACATCTTCCTTCCCTCGACCTGAAGGAAGCCGTTGTGCATCCACACCCGCGCCATGCGCTCGGTGCCGAAGGCGCAGCAGGACTGGGCGATCTCGTTCTCGTGGTGCGGGAAGACGAGGTCGATGCCGCCGCCATGGATGTCGAAGACGTTCTTTTCCGGGTCGTCGCAGGCGAGGCCGCCGCCGAACGGCTCCAAGAGCTTCGCCATCGACATGGCCGAGCATTCGATGTGCCAGCCGGGGCGGCCGAGCCCGGCGATGCCGGCCGGCGAGGGCCAGCCCGGCTCGCCTTCCTTCGACGGCTTCCACAGCACGAAATCCATCTCGTCGCGCTTGTAGGAGGCGACGTCGACGCGGGCGCCGGCCAGCATCTCGTCGAGCGGGCGGCGCGACAGCGCGCCATAGCGCGGGCCGGAACGCGCGTTCATCGCCGAGGGCGAGAACAGCACGTGGCCTTCCGCGACATACGCGACGCCCAGCGAGACCAGCCGCTCGATCATCGCCTTCATGCCGTCGATATGGGCGGTGGCGCGCGGCTGGTCGTCGGGCTCCAGGCAGCCCAGCGCCTTCACGTCGGCCTGGAACTGGGCGTTGGTCGCCTCCGTCACCCTGGCGATGGCCTCGTTCAGCGACAGGTCCGGATAGTCGCGCGCGGCGCGGGCGTTGATCTTGTCGTCGACGTCGGTGATGTTGCGGACATAGGTGACGTTGTCCGCGCCATAGACATGGCGCAGCAGGCGATAAAGCACGTCGAAGACGATGACCGGCCGCGCATTGCCGATATGGGCGAAATCGTAGACCGTCGGCCCGCAGACATACATGCGCACATTTTCGGCGTCGATGGGAACGAACGGCTCGTTCGCGCGCGTCAGCGTGTTGTAGAGTCGAAGCTCGACATCGGGTGCAGGCATGGTCTCTCCCTGGCCGGCTGGCCAGGGCGTTTTGCCTATCGGGGAAGGAGAAGCGAAAACGGCCGGGCCAGCGGAGGCGCTAGCCGATAATGCAAATGCCGGTAATGGCGAAAGGCGTTCTCATCGCCTGCTTTATCGCTTTCCGGCCCTTCGCCGTCAAGGCTTCGGCCAATAGGTAGGATTTTATTAAACATGTCGGGAAAGAGTTGCCGGCAAGGCACTGAAATACCCCTGTCCCGACACCATTCCGTCCCAATCCTGCGGGAGAAAAGGGCATGTTCAATCACGCGCCGGAAAGGGGCGCTCAGGGGACCCACAATGCAACGCACAGCCGCCCATCCAGCAATCGAAGCCGAACGCGAACGCGCCCAGCGCGCGAAATACGCCAAGCTGACCGCGCACTATGGCAAGATCGGTTCGGGCGCGCTCAACGCCGCGCTGATCCATGTCCAGAAGAAGGCGCCGGCGAAAAAGAAGCTAGCCGCCAAGCCCGCCTAGCAGGCTGAGGCCGATCGCGGTCATCACCAGCCCGATCAGGATATCGAGCACCCGCCAGGCCGAGGGCCTGGCGAAGACCGGCTGAAGCAGCCGCGCCCCATACCCAAGAGCGAAGAACCAGACGAAGGACGCGAGCATCGCGCCGACGCCGTAGACCAGCCGCTCGTTCCCGACATATTGCGCCGACAGCGACCCGACGAGCACCACCGTGTCGAGATAGACATGCGGGTTGAGGAAGGTGAAGGCGAGGCAGGCGGCGACCGCCGCCTTGAGGTCGCCCGCCCCGGCGCTCGCGGCATGCAGTGCCTGCGGCCGCCACGCCCGGCGAAAGGCGATGAACGCATAGGAAAACAGGAACGCCGCCCCGCCGATCGTCACCACGGTGATGAGGGTGGGCGAGGACGAGACCAGCGTGCCGAGGCCGGCGACGCCGGCGGCGATCAGCAGCGCGTCGGACAGGGCGCAGATCAGGCACAGCACGAAGACGTGCCGGCGCAGCAGCCCCTGCCGCAGGATGAAGGCGTTCTGCGCGCCGATGGCGACGATCAGCGACAGGCCGAGGAAGAAGCCGGAGAGGAAGGGAGCCGCGTTCTGCATCGCTCCTCCCCTGCCCGAAGCGTGCCAAGCACGCAATGGGCCAGCGCGGCCAGCGGCTCAGAACAGGCTGAGCTGGTCGCCCTTCGGCTTCTCGGGTTCCGGCCGCTCCGCCGCCGGCTCCGCGCGCTCCTGAAGCTCGGGGCCGGCATTCGCCACCTTGTTCACCCGGTCGGAAACGGGGATCGCCTCGAAAAAATCCTCCTCGACCGGCCGGACGATGTCGGCGACGTCGCGCGGCTCGTTGCCGACGCAGTCGAGCCAGCGGGAGAAATGCTCCGGCCGCACCACCACCGGCATGCGATGGTGGATATGGGAAATGGTCGCGTTGGCCTCGCAGGTCAGGATCGCGGCGGTGTCGATCTCCGAGCCGCCCGGCTCGGCATACGTCTCCATCAGCCCGCCGAAGGCGACGATGCCGCCGTGGCGGGGCCGCACCCAGTAGGGTTGCGCATCCTTGCGGCCGGTTCCCTTCCACTCGTAGAAGCCGGAGGCCGGCACCAGCACCCGGCGATGGCGCATCGCCGCCTTGAACGAGGCCTTCACCGCCGCCGTCTCGGCGCGTGCGTTGATGAGGAGCGGGAACTGCGCCGTATCCTTGACCCATGATGGGATAAAACCCCAGCGCGCCAGCGCTGCCTGCCGCTCGGGCCGGTTGGAGCCGGGCTCGCGCCGCACCCCCGCCGTGACGATCATGATCGGCTGGGTCGGGGCGATGTTGTAGCGCGGTGGAAACGGCTCGACCTCGGGAACGCCGAACACGTCCTCCAGCTCCTTCGGCCCCTGAACCAGCGCGAAACGTCCGCACATCCGATAATTCACCTTGCCCTTGGCTTCGCCTGCCAGCAATCTGGCCGCAGAACCACGCAGCCGCAACCCACACTCGCGCCATGCACACAGAAGAAGCGCCCCCGACTCCGCCCGCCCCGATCCGCGCCGTCTCGGCGGCGATCTTCCACGAAGGCCGCTTCCTGCTCGTGCGGCGCGGGCGCGCGCCGGCGCGAGGGCTCTACGCCTTTCCCGGCGGCAGGGTCGAGGCGGGCGAGACGCTGGTCGAGGCGGTGCGGCGCGAGGTGATGGAGGAAACCGGGGCGCACATCGCCGCCATCGCCCATATCGTCGATCTGGAGCTGTCGGCGGAGCGGGACGAGCGCCGCGTCGAGTTCATCCTCTCGGTGCATTCGGCCGCCTTCGCCGGCGGGACCATCGTCGCGGGCGACGACGCGGACATGGCGCTGTGGGTGACGCTCGACGAGATGGCGGCGCTGCCGCTGGCGCGTTCCGTCTACGAAATCGCGCAGCGCGTCGCCTCGGCGTGACAACCGCCTTGCGCCGGCCACGATTCCCGGCGACAAGCCGGTCGATGATCCAGCGTCTCGTCTCTCGCGCGCTTGTTGCGGCTTTCCTCCTCCTCGGCCACGGCCAAGGGGCGCAGGCGGTCGATTCGCCGTTCGAGGGCGACCTGATGCGGCTGTCCGAGATCCTCGGCTCGCTGCATTACCTGCGCAACCTGTGCGGCGAGAGCGGCCAGGACTGGCGCGGCCGCATGGAGGCGCTGATCGCGGCGGAAAACCCGGACGACGAGCGCCGGGCGAAGCTGACCGCCAGCTTCAACCGCGGCTATCGCAGCTTCGAGACCACCTACACCACCTGCACCAGCTCGGCGCTGGCGGCCATCGCCCGCTACATGAAGGAAGGCGAGGCGCTGTCGCGCGACACCGCGACGCGCTACGGCAACTGAGGCTAGAGCATTTTGCAGTCAGACGGAATCGTCTGACGTCGCATAAATGCGGCTAAAGGAAAGAAGCTGGAGCAGCGTTCGTCAGAACGCCCGCTGCAGCAGCGCGCCTGCGAAAAGCCCCGCCGGCGGGGCTTTAGCAATCGGTTAACTTTTACACGATTGTGGCAGCCCGCGCCGCATTTCCTGTGCTACAAGCCTTAACGGGACATTAAGGGAACCGCTAAAGTCGAAGCATCGGCCCGCGGGGATTGGGTGGAACGGATGGATCACGGCATCAGCGACATCGACGTGCTGATTCGCGAGGAAAAGCGCCTGACCGCGATCGAAAGCTACGAGGACGCGTGGGCCGAAGGCCGTGCCGCCGGCATCGAGCCGGACATCATGGCGGACGCGGCCATCGCCACCGCCCTCGAGGAGCTCGTGCGCGCCAATGGCGAGGCGGCGGCGCTGTCGCTGGTCGAGCGGATGCGCGACAGGCTCGTCGCCGGCGAGTTCAATCCGGCGACGGTCGTCCACTGAAGTCCGGCCGGACACCCGCCGGCACCAATCCACGGAAACCATTTTGTCACGCCAGCGGCGCGCGGCCTCGCGAAGGGCGGTTTTTCCGCTATAGTGCCCCGGCACGACTGAAGGATGCGGAGCAGCGAGCGCCGATGGCGAGGAATATGGCCGCCAGGTCCGGTTTCGAAGCATGGCTGAGGGCCGCGTTCGCCTGCGCGGCGCTGGCGCTTGCCGGCACGCTCGCTTTGCCGGGCGCGGCGCTGGCGCTGAGCGAGCTGCCGCGCGAGGACGTGCCGGTGCCGGAAGGACAGGACGGCGCGGACACGATCGAGCGCCACGACCTGCCGCCTCCCGGCCAGACGCAGAGGCCCGACGCGCAGCCGCCGGCCACCGAGGAAGGCGAGGAAACGGACGAGGACGCGCCGGAGGACGAGACCCAGCCGGCCGGCGAAGCCCCCCGACCGCCGGCAGTGACCGTGCCCCTGCCCGACCCCGTCGTCATCCCGCGCGATCCCGACCGCGACGCCACGCAGGAGACCGAAGGCGCGGAGGCCGACGACGAGCCGGTTCCCGAGGTGCAATACGATCTTTCGCTGCTGCCGGAGCCCGTCCGGCGCATGCGCGACCTCATCGTCGAAGCCTGCCTTTCCGGCGACATCGAGCGGTTGCGACCGCTTCTCAGCACCGGCGAGGGCGCCACCCAGCTTTCGTTCGGCGCCATCTCGGGCGATCCGATCGCCTTCCTACGCGAGCTTTCGGGCGACGAGGAAGGCCACGAGATCCTCGCCATCCTCTACGAGGTGCTGAGCGCCGGCTATGTGAAGCTCGGCCAGAGCGCCGAGGACGAGATGTATGTCTGGCCCTATTTCTTCGCCGTGCCGCTCGCCGATCTCAACCCGCGCCAGAGGGTGGAGCTGTTCAAGATCGTCACCGCCGGCGACTACGAGGACATGAAGAACTACGGCGCCTACATCTTCTACCGCACCGGCATCTCGCCGGAAGGGCGGTGGCTGTTCTTCGTCGCGGGAGATTGAAAGAGAGTGAGTAGTGAGTAGTGAGTAGTGAGTAGTGAAATATATCCGCTCTTTTCACTACTCACTACTCACTATTCCCTATTCTCTACTCACTCACACAGCCAACGCCTCCGAAAACTCCACCGGCTTCCCCTGCCCCGGCGTCACGATCTCGCCTTCCCACATCACGCGCGTTCCGCGGACGATGGTGCCGACGGGCCAGCCGGTGACGGTCCTGCCGTGATAGGGCGTCCAGCCGGCGCGGGAGCCGGCCTGCTCGTTGGTGATCGTCTCGCTGCGCTTCATGTCGACGATCGTGAAGTCGGCGTCGTAGCCGGCGGCGATGCGGCCCTTGCGCGCCATGCCGAAGATGCGGTTGGGGCCGTGGCTCGACAGGTCGACGAAGCGCTCCAGCGACAGCCGCCCGGCATTGACGTGGTCGAGCATGATCGGCACCAGCGTCTGCACCCCGGTCATGCCCGAGGGCGAGGCCGGATAGGGCTTGGCCTTCTCCTCCAGCGTGTGCGGCGCGTGGTCGGAGCCGAGCACGTCGATGACGCCGTTGCCGACGCCGCGCCAGACGCCGTCGCGATGGTGGGGCGCGCGTACCGGCGGGTTCATCTGGATCAGCGTGCCGAGGGTGGCGTAGTCGTCGGCGGTCAGGGTGAGATGATGCGGCGTCGCCTCGCAGGTGGCGACATCCTTGTGGTGCTCGAGGAACTCGATCTCCTCGGCCGTCGAGATGTGCAGCACATGGATGCGCGCGCGCGCCATGCGGGCGATGCGCACCAGCCTGTCTGTGCAGCGCAGCGCCGCCACCTCATCGCGCCAGACAGGATGCGAGGACGGGTCGTTCTCGACGCGCTCGCCGAGGCG
The DNA here is from genome assembly GCF_023954335.1 of Aquamicrobium sp. Lineage (NCBI taxonomy): Bacteria > Pseudomonadati > Pseudomonadota > Alphaproteobacteria > Hyphomicrobiales > Phyllobacteriaceae > Aquamicrobium > Aquamicrobium sp. Next base: position 1,949,831 of record NZ_JAMLIE010000001.1, on the reverse strand, counting down.
CTCGCGCAGGCGGAACTCGTCCTCCGAATGGAAGGCGGCGCGGCGGCGCGTGTGGCGCAGGACCTCGTAGACGCCCTCGTCGTCCTCGATCAGCAGCGAGCCGGTCGAGGCGCCCATGAACACCTTGATGCCGGCCGCGCCCGGCAGGCGCTCGAGCTCGCCGGCGTCGCGCGCGTTCTCGCGCGTGCCGCCGACCCAGAAGGCGAAGTCGCAATGCATGCGGCCCGTGGCGCGCGCCACCTTGTCGGCCAGCGCGGCCTCGCTGGTGGTCAGCGGGTTGGTGTTGGGCATCTCGAACACGGCGGTGACGCCGCCGAGCACGGCCGCGCGCGAGCCGGTCTCGAGGTCTTCCTTGTGCGTGAGCCCCGGCTCGCGGAAATGGACCTGGCTGTCGACGACGCCGGGCAGGACGTGAAGGCCGGTGCAGTCGATCACTTCGCCGGCATCGGCCTGCGACAGATCGCCGAGCGCGGCGATGCGCCCGGCGACGACGCCGACGTCGCGCCGGCCGATGCCGTCATGGTTGGCGACGGTGCCGCCCTTGAGGATCAGGTCGAAGCTCTTGGTCATGGGGCTATCCTCGTTCGCCGTCTTCAAAAGCCCATGCGCGGGGGAGCCATGCCGGCGCGCATGGCTCTTCCACTTGCCCGCGCCGTCAGCGCGGCTTACGTAATGGCCACGTCAAAAGCAAGTTCGGATCAGCCCCATGCCGACAGCACAGCCTGGCGACCGCGCCGCGATCCTGATCGAGGGGCCGGACGCCGAACATTTCCTCCAGAACGTGCTCACCGCCGATCTCGACGGGCTGGCGGCCGGCGAGGCGCGGCCGGGCGCGCTCTTGTCGCCGCAGGGCAAGATCCTGTTCGACTTCCTGATCTCGCGTCGCGGGGCGGACGGCTTCCTCCTCGACTGCCGTGCCGAATCGGCCGGCGATTTCATGCGCCGGCTGACGCTCTACCGCCTAAGGGCGAAGGCGGTGATTTCCCTTGCCGATCAGTTGGTTGTGACTGCACGCTGGCAGGATGATTCCGCTGCCTCGCGCGATCATTCAACCGCCTCGCAATTCGATTCAACGGCTTTACAAACCGATTCAGGATGGCTGGCCGACCTGCGGTTTCCGCAAGGGTCCGGCGTGTCGCGCCGCTATGGCGACGCCGTCGCGACCGACGCCTCGCCGGATGATTACGACCGGCTGCGGATCGCCCATGGCGTAGCCGAAAGCGGTAAAGACTTCGCTGCCGGCGACGCCTTCCCGCACGACGTGCTGATGGACAGCAACGGCGGCGTCGGCTTCCGCAAGGGCTGCTATGTCGGGCAGGAGGTGGTGTCGCGCATGCAGCACCGCGGCACGGCGCGCCGGCGGGTCATGATCGTCAAGGGCGTGGGCGATCTCCCGGCGAGCGGCACGGAGGTGGAGGCCGGCGGGCGCGCCATCGGCACGCTGGGCAGCGTCTGCGGCCCCGACGGGCTCGCCATCGTCCGCATCGACCGGGTGAAGGCGGCGCAGGACGGCGGCGTATCGATCACCGCCGGCGGAGTCGCGCTTTCTCTTTCCGTCCCGCCCTCGGCGACCTACACCCTGCCGCAGGGCGAAACCGCGGACGAACGCTGATGGCGGACAAGCCTATCCCCAAGCCAGCCCCCCCGCCCCGCGCCTGGCAGCGCATGCTGTCGGGCCGGCGGCTCGACCTGCTCGACCCCTCGCCGCTCGACGTCGAGATCGGCGACATCGCTCACGGCCTCGCCCGGGTCGCGCGCTGGAACGGCCAGACGCGCGGCGACCACGCCTTCTCGGTGGCGCAGCATTCGCTGGTGGTGGAGGCGGCGTTCCGCGCGGCAAGGCCGCAAGCCAGCGCCGACGAGCAGCTCGCCACGCTGCTGCACGACGCGCCTGAATACGTCATCGGCGACATGATCTCGCCGTTCAAGGCCGTGGTCGGCGGCGGCTACAAGCTGGTAGAGAAGCGGCTGCAGCGCGCCATCCACCTGCGCTTCTCGCTGCCGGCCGACCTGCCGGCGGCGCTCATCCGCGATATCAAGCGCGCCGATCAGGTCGCGGCGTGGTTCGAGGCGACGCGGCTCGCCGGCTTTGCCGACGCCGAGGCGCAGAAATTCTTCGGCCGCCCGCGCAACATCACCAGCGACGGCCTCGCGCTAGAGCCGCTGCCGACGCGGGCCGCGCAGGACGCCTTCCTCGCCCGCTTCGCCGAGATCGAGGCGCAGCGCGCCAAGGCGGCCGGCAGGAGGGCACGGGCATGAGACGCGCGCTTGTCCCCGCCTGCTTCCTTCTCGCCGTGCTCGCGGCGGGCCTGACCATCATTGGCCTGACGACCACGCGGGCAGAGGCGGCCTGCCCCGCGCGGCTCGGCGTCGACTTCGGCGACACCCTCATCTCGATCGCCCGCACCTGCGGGATCAGCATCGAGACGCTGCGCGCCGCCAATCCGGGTCTCAACGCGAACACGCTTCGTGCCGGCATGGTGATCACCGTCCCGCGCCCGGCGCTGCCCTCGCCGCAACAGCCGATCGGCCGCCCCTCGGTGCGCATCGCCCCGCCGCTGGTGCCGCCGGCAACCGCGGTCTCGCCGCCGACGCTCACGGCACCGCCTCCTGCCCTCCGGCACCCGCAGGAGCCGCGCGGCTTCGACGTCCGGCCGAAGCACATGCAGCCGAGGACGCCCTATCCGCCATTCGAGCCTTTCCCACATCAAAGGAATTGAACGATCGCCCCGTTCAATTCATTTCCCATCAAAGTAAAACTCGACTAGAGCATTTCGCTCCAGCGTTGCCACTCCGTTTCATGGACCCCCCGCACATGGCCGCTTCGCCTTCCGCCCAGCCTTCTGCCGCGCGGCTTCCCTGGCTGATCATCGCCTGCGGCTGCGCCATCGCGCTGCTGACCTTCGGGCCGCGCTCGGCCATGGGCTTCTTCCAGCTGCCGATGCTGGCCGAGAAGGGCTGGGACCGCACCACCTTCGGGCTGGCGATGGCGATCCAGAACCTTGCCTGGGGGTTCGGCACGCCGGTCTTCGGCGCGCTGGCCGACAAATACGGCACATGGCGGGTGCTGGCGCTGTCGGGCCTGATGTACGCGGCCGGCCTCGTGCTGATGGCCAATGCCGACAGCGCCACCATGCTCCACATCGGCGGCGGCCTGCTCGTCGGCCTCGGCGTCGGCGCGGGCTCGTTCGGCATCGTGCTGGCCGCCTTCGCCCGCAACGTCGCGCCCGAGCGGCGCAGCTTCGCCTTCGGGCTCGGCACGGCGGCGGGCTCGGCCGGCATGTTCCTGTTCGCGCCGCTCGGCCAGGGGCTGATCTCGGCCTATGGCTGGTACGACGCGCTCGTCGTCATGAGCGCGATGATGCTCGTCATCCCCGTGCTCGCCATTCCGCTGCGCGGCAATTCCTCATCCGGCAGCCAGCCGCAGGCGGCCTACCGGCAGACGGCGGCGGAGGCGCTGCGCGAGGCGCTCGGCCACCGCTCCTATCTCCTGCTGGTCTCCGGCTTCTTCGTCTGCGGCTTCCAGATCGCCTTCATCACCGCGCATTTTCCGGCCTACATCTCGGACATCGGCATCGAGGCGCGCTATGCGGTGATCGCGCTGGCGCTGATCGGCTTCTTCAACATCATCGGCGCGCTGGCGGCGGGCGCAATCGGCCAGCGCTATTCCAAGCCTTACTTCCTCGCCTTCATCTATCTGGCGCGCTCGGTTCTCGTGACGGCCTTCCTTCTTCTGCCGCAGACGCCGGCGACGGTGATCGTCTTCGCCATCGTCATGGGCCTCTTGTGGCTATCCACCGTGCCGCCGACCAACGCGCTCGTCGCCGTCATGTTCGGCACGGCGCATCTCGGCATGCTCGGCGGCGTCGTGTTCTTCTCGCACCAGATCGGCTCGTTCCTCGGCGTCTGGCTCGGCGGCTATCTCTACGACCGGTTCGGCACCTACGATCCGGTGTGGTGGCTGGGCGTCGCGCTCGGCGTGTTCGCGGCCGTCGTCCACTGGCCGATCGAGGAACGCCCGGTCGAGCGGCCGGCCCCCCAGCCGGCCGAATGAGAACAAGGCGGCGTCAGGCCGCCTCCTCTTCCCCTTCGCCTTCCTCACCGCGCGCGTGGGCGGCCGGCAGCATGCGCTGATAGAACATGCCGATGCCGATCAGCACCGCGCCGAGGCCCATGAAGGACAGCGCCCGCAAGACGCCTTCCAGCTCGCGCATGTCGTAGAGGAACACCTTGGCGACGGCGAGCACGACCAGCGCCGCCGAGCCGAGACGCAGGCCGCGCGACCTGAACCGCAGGCCGGCGACGAGGACGGCCACGCCGAGCGCCAGCCATACCGCCGAATAGGTGTAGGTCTCGACCGCGCCCATGCCCTTCCACGCGCCGATGAACTCGCCGTGGAACAGGCGGCGGATCGACAGGCTGACCCAGGCGAAGGCGAGCGCCACCGCGCCCGCGGCCAGCATCGCCACGTACCAGTCCGGCCGCAGCCCGCGCGCGCGCCATGCGAGCCCCGCCAGCGCCAGCGCCGGCAGGAGGTAGGCGAGCATGAGGAGGTTGAAGACCGGAATCGTGCCGGTGGTGTCGTTGGTGAACAGCGGGTTGAGCGCAAGAAGATGCGACGAGGCGATGGTCAGCACCGAGAGGACGCCGAGGCCGATCGAGCCCCAGCGGAACACCGGGCTCGGCGAACGCCGGTCGAGCGCGAGCAGGATCGCGCCGCCGCCGATCATGATCAGGCTGTAGATCGCCTGCTCGGCGAGCGAGGGCTCGCCGGGGCCGATGACGCCGCCATTCATGGCGTGGCGCGTGAGCATGGCCGCGCCCAGCAGCACGAACAGCGCCGCGAACGCCTCCATCATCAGCCGCGCCCGCCTGCCGGTGGTGCGGGCGAGCTGCCACGCCGCCCAGGCGAAGGCGGCAGCCGGCAGGAAATAGCCCGGCGTCAGCGCGTTGAGGAACGGCGTCGTCGACAGCGCGTCAGTGCCGACGATGGTCGGGTCCGCACCGACGCGCCCAAGCGTCACGGCGGCGAAGCCGGCGGACAGCCAGCCCAGCACCGGCCAGCGACGCAGGCGGGTCACGGCGGCGGGAACGATGGCGGCAAGGCCGGTCAGCACCGTGGTCAGGAGCGGGCCGAACCCGGCGAGAAGCGCGAGTGTGAGCGCCACGGCCGATCCGGCGGCGAAGCACGAGACGGCGCGCCCGCCGGCCTGCGCAGGGTCCTCGGCGCGGGCGGTGAGTTCGGCCGCAGCGGCGAGGATCGCGCTGAGCGCCAGCGCGGCGAAGGCGAAGCGCCAGTCGACATTCAAATTGCCGAGGGTCAGCCATGCGGTGAGGACGGTCCAGAGCGGCACCAGCGCCGCCCAGAACGCCCATGCGGCGGCATTGCCGGGTTGGGCAGTGACCCTGAGCCGGGCGAGCGCGATGCCAACGGCGAGCATCGCGACGGCGAGGAGGAAGGACCAGGACTGGAAGGCATCCGCCCCCGGCTGGAGCCATACGCCGTCGAACAGCAGGCGGCCGTAGAGGATGTCAATGTCGACGCTGCCGCCGAGGATCGCCCAGCCGGCGATGAACAGCATTGCGATGCCGAAGGCGTGGAGAAGCGGCACGGCGCGGGCGCGCCATGCGGCGACGGCCAGCGCGGCGAGGAGCAGGCCCGCGGCCCAGTATCCCGCGCCGATCGGCGCGCCGTCCGCGCCGCGCGCAAGGAACGTGGCGGTGACGAAGAGGAAGAAGGCGGCTACCAGCGAGGCCGGATCGAGGCGGGGCGCGGCTTCCTCCTCTTTGCTCCCGGGGCGGGCGAGCCAGAGGCCGGCCAGCGCAACGAGCCCGACGAGCCAGAGGAAAGCGAGCGGGGCGGCATCGACCGCGAAGGATTCGCTGATATAGGCCGTGCTCCACAGCCCCGCGCCGACATAGGCGGCGCCGGCGAGGAAGCGCCAGCGGCGCAGCGAGGCGATGGCGACGGCGGCGACGAGGACGATCGCGAGATAGCCGAACAGCGTCCACACCGCCGGCGAGTCGGACGAGACGAGCACCGGCGTCAGATAGGAGCCGAGAAGGCCGAGGCCGGCCAGCGCCTGCCCGTGCAGCAGCGCCAGCCCCATCGTGCCGAGCGTGATGACGGCCAAGAGGCCGAAGGCGGTCGCCGTGCCGATGAAGCCGTAAAGGGCATGGGCGGCGAAGACGGTGGAGAACAGGGTGAAGGTGGCGGCGGCGGTGAGGATCGCCGGCACATAGGCGCCGTTGACGCCGCCGATGGGCGCGCGGAAGCCGCGCCGGCGCGCCAGCTCGCCGGCCGCGGCGAGAATGATGCCGAACAGCGCGGCGGCGGCGAGCCGCACGCGCGGGCCGAAGATGCCGGCCTCGATGGAATAGCGCACGAGGAAGACGCCGCCGAGCGCCAGCGCCAGACCGCCGACCCACACCGCCCAGCGGGTGCCGAGCGCGGTCTCGAGGTCGCGCCGCGGCGGCCTGGCTTGCTGCGGGGCCTGTTCCGGCGCAGGCGCTTCCCCGATCCGGTCGGACTCGTCCGCGGCGGACATGGCGGCCTGCGCCCACGGTCCGGGCATTCCGGCCGGCTCCTCCGCCTCGACGGGACCGGCGGGCTCATCCGCGATTTCGCGGGCCGGCAGCTCGACAGGCTGATCGAGCGGGCCATCCGCCGCGGCGGCGACGGGCGCGCCGCCCGCCAGCCGCATGCGGAACGACGCCAGCTCCTGTTCCAGCGCCCTCAGGCGCTGGCCCTGCTTGCGGATGGCGATACCGCCGGCGACAAGGGCGAGGAGGACGATCAGTTCCATGAGGGCTCGATTTCTCCAGCGTGCAAGTAACGCCCCCCGGCGTCAATCTACCGAGATAGCAGGTCAGCCCTGCAAGCGCGACATCGGAAAGATCGAGCAGGTCTCGGTGCCGAAGGCGAGCAAACGGCCTTGCCCGTCGGTGAGCCGCGCCTCGGAGACGGCGAGCGTGCGGCCCTTGTGGACGACCTTGCCCTCGCAGGTGACGATGCCGGTCTGCGGCGTGATCGGGCGGGTGTAGTTGATCTTCATCTCGGCGGTGGAGAACGCCTCGCCGATGCCGAGCATGGCATGGATGCAGCAGCCGAGCGCCGAATCCATCACCGTCGCCGCCCAGCCGCCATGGACGCCGCCGAGCGGGTTCAGGTGCCGCTCGCCCGGCAGCCCGCGAAACACCGCCCTGCCCTCCTCGATCTCGACGAGGGCGAAGTTCATGCGCGCGGCGATCGACGGCGCGGGATACTCGCCGGCGACGACGCGCTGGAGGAGCTGAAGCCCGGTGTAGTGCGCGAGCTCGGCAAGGGGGATGCTGCCCAGGCCAAGCCGCGAGACATGGCCCGGGAATATCTCGGTTTCGCTGGTCATGCCGCATTCTCTCCTTGGCGGGGCAAAAGGTGCTTGCGCAGGGCCGCGATCAGTCCGGCGCGCGCTTCGGGCGCCTCGAGGCCGCGCGGTTCGTATACGTGCCGGGCGAAGAAGAAGGCGCTCAAACGAAAGGCGTCCTCCATCGCAGCAAAGTCGGGCCTGATGCCCGCCCCGCGCTGAAGGAAGGCGGGCAGCGGCAGCATCCTGTCGGCCCATGGCCGGCCGGCCTCGCCGCTCACCGCGCGGCCGGATTTCGGCGAGACGAAGACGAGATCGTCGCGCCGACCGGTGGCGGCGCATCGGGCGAGATCGAGGCCGAAGCCGAGCTCGTCCAGCACCAGCAGCTCGAAGCGCACGATCAGCTCGCCGGCGGCGGCCGGATCGTCGAGATGGGCGGTGAGCAGCGCCAGCGTCTCGTAGAGCCCGGCATGCGGGTCGCGCTCGGGCAGGAGGCGAAGATGCGCGGCGATGGTTTGCAGGCCGTAGACGGCGCAGGCGCTGTCGAAAAGGCGCGCGGCGTTGAGCTCGACCGGCTCGACCTGCCAAAGGCCCAGATGCTCGTCGAGCCGCGCGCGCCAGACGAGATCGACCCGGTTGCCCGGCTGCAGGATCGGCTGCATGCGGCGCGAGCGCCCGCCGCGCACCAGGCCGAGATGCCTGCCATGGGCGCGCGTCATCACTTCGAGGATGGCGCTGGTCTCGCCGTGCTTCCTCGTGCCGAGAATGATTCCCTCGTCGCGCCATTCCATGGCCCAAGCCTTTCACCAACAGGGCCGCGAATTCAAGGGTGGGGGAATTCAAGGGCGGGGAACGCTTCGCTCTTGCCGGCGCGGAAAATATCTGACTTAAGTCAGAGAATGAACGACACGGACATCGAACAGCTCCGCCGCTTCAACCGGGCGCTGACCTTGCGCATCGGCGTCCTCGACGGCAGCTATCTCGGGCGCGGCCGGCCGCTCGGACAGGCGCGCCTGCTGTTCGAGATCGGGCCGGAGGGCGGCGACCTGCGGCTGCTGCGCGAAAGGCTGGGCCTCGATTCCGGCTATGCGAGCCGGCTCCTGAAGTCGCTGGCGGCCGAGGGGCTCGTGACGGTCGAGGACGACCCGGACGACAAGCGGCGGCGGCGCCTCGCCCTCACGCCCGAGGGGCGCGCCGAGCACGCGGCCTACGACGCGCTGTCCGACGATTTCGCGCGCTCGGTCCTCGGCCCGCTGAGCGCGGCGCAGCGGGCCCGCCTCGTCGCCGCGATGGGCGAGGTCGAACGGCTGATGGCGGCGGCGGCCGTGACCATCGCCGTCGAGCCGGAGGACAGCGCCGACGCGCGGCATTGCGTCGAGGCCTATTACCGGGAGCTCGACCGGCGCTTCGAGCAAGGCTTCGATCCGGGCAGCGGCGGCTATGCGAGCGGCGCGGCGAAGGACGCCGGCAAGGGCTGCTTCCTCGTCGCCCGGCTCGACGGCCGGCCGGTTGGCTGCGGCGCCGTGCGGGCGCTCGACGCTGAAACGGGCGAGATCAAGCGCATGTGGGTCGCGCCGGAGGCGCGCGGGACCGGGCTGGCGCGGCGGCTTCTCGACGCGCTCGAAGAACAGGCGCGCGGCTTCGACATGCGCTAGGTGCGGCTCGGCACCAACCGGACGCTCAAGGAAGCGCAGGCGCTCTACCGCAATGCCGGCTATCGCGAGATCGGCCGCTACAACGACAATTCCTATGCCGACTTCTTCTTCGAGAAGGAACTCGACCGCTAGAGCGTGTCGCGTCCTGTCCGCTCCGGAGGAGCGCAATCTTCGAGCGCCTGCGCCGCCCCTCATCCGCCCTTCGGGCACCTTCTCCCCGTGAACTGGGAGAAGGAATGCCGGGCGCAATCCCCGCAGTTTCTCTTGCCACGCCTGCGATTGGCGAAATCAAGGACGACAGCTCTCTTCTCCCCGTTCACGGGGAGAAGGTGGCGGCAGCCGGATGAGGGGCGGCGCAGGCGGCGCAGATGATGCATAAGGCGCGACACGCTCTAACTCGGGAAGTCGAGGCCCATCTCGCGGTAGCGCTCGGGGTCGTCGCCCCAGTTCTCGCGCACCTTGACGAACAGGAAGAGGTGGACCTTCTGTTCGAGGATCTCGCCGATTTCCCTGCGCGCCGCCTGGCCGATGGCGCGGATCGTCTCGCCCTTGTGACCGAGCACGATGCTCTTCTGGCTGTCGCGCTCGACATAGATCACCTGCTCGATACGCACCGAGCCGTCCTTCTTCTCCTCCCATTTCTCGGTCTCGATGTGGGAGGAATAGGGAAGCTCCTGATGCAGGCGCAGATACAGCTTCTCGCGGGTGATCTCGGCGGCGAGCTGGCGCATCGGCAGGTCGGAGATCTGGTCTTCGGGGTAGTACCACGGCCCCTCGGGCAGGCGCTCGGCCAGCCAGTCGAGGAGGTCTCCGCAGCCGGAGCCGGTCAGCGCCGAGACCATGAAGGTGCGCTCGAACTCCGCCTTCTCGTTGGCGGCGGCCGTCAGCTTCAGCAGGCTCTCGGGCCGCACCCGGTCGACCTTGTTCAGCACCAGCGCCTTGGGCTGGCGAACGCCCGCGAGGCTGTCGAGGATCGCCTCGGCATCGCCCTTGATGCCGCGCTCGGCGTCGATCAGAACCAGCACGAGGTCCGCGTCCCGCGCCCCGCCCCAGGCGGTGGTGACCATGGCGCGGTCGAGCCGGCGGCGCGGCCGGAATATGCCCGGCGTGTCGACGAAGACGATCTGCGCCGGCCCGTGCGTGGCGATGCCGCGCACGATGGCGCGCGTCGTCTGCACCTTGTGGGTGACGATGGAAACCTTGGTGCCGACCAGCCGGTTGACCAGCGTCGACTTGCCGGCATTGGGCGCGCCGATCAGCGCGACGAAGCCGGAGCGGGTGTTATGGGGCGTGGCGCCCTGCATCGGCTCGTTCATCCCTCGACCTCTCCGGCCCAGACGCCCTCGCGCAGCAATATGGCGGTCGCCGCAGCCTGCTCGGCCTCGCGTTTGGAGCGGCCCCTGGCGCTTGCCGGCCTGACGCCGGCGATGCGGACCGAGACCTCGAAGACGGGATCGTGGTCCGGCCCTTCCCGGCTTTCGACGACATAGAGCGGCGAGGCCTTCGCCACCTGATGCGCCCATTCCTGCAATTCCGTCTTGGCGTCGCGGCGGGCGGCGGTCGGCGCTTTCGAACGGCCCTCCCAGTAGCGGCCGATGAAGCGCCGCGCCGCCTCCAGCCCGCCTTCGAGATAGACGGCGGCGATCAGCGCCTCCATCACGTCGGCGCGCAGATTGACGCGCTTGCGCCCCGTGAGCGTGCGCAGCTCGCTGCCGGCCACGATCAGCCGCGACAGGCCGATCTCGTCGGCGATTTCCGCAAGCGTCTCGGCGTTGACGAGCGCGTTGAGGCGCAGCGACAATTCGCCTTCCGGCGCGCCGGGATTGGCCTCGAACACCATCTGCGCGACCACGAGGCCGAGCACCCTGTCGCCGAGGAATTCCAGCCGCTGGTAGTCCTTGCCCTCGCCGGCGCTCGCATGGGTCAGCGCCCGGCGCAGGAGCGCGGCGTCGGTGAAGGCAAGGCCGGAGATCGCCTCGACCGAAGCGGCGAGATCGGCGTCGGCGGAGGATTTCACGGCCATCGCGCCAAGCCCGCCTACCTCACCCAGTCGAAGATGCGAGAGGGACGCAGCTCGGACGGCCAGCGCCAGACCTCGAGCGGGCTCGCGCCGCCGGCGATGGAGAAGAAGATGATGTTGGCGCGCCCGACCAGGTGGTCCTCCGGCACGTAGCCGACGGAGAAGCGGCTGTCGGTGGAGTTGTCGCGGTTGTCGCCCATCATGAAATAATGGCCGTCCGGCACGACGAACTCGCGCGTGTCGTCGCCGATGCCGTTCGGCGTCAGGTCGAGCGTGTCGTAGGAGACGCCGTTGGGCAGGGTCTCGCGCCAGACCTCGACCGGGCGGTTGACCTCGGTGATGTCGGGATTGTCGATCTCGCCGACCTTCTCGCGCGCGACCGGCTCGCCGTTGATGAAGAGCTGGCCGCCGCGCATCTGCACCCGGTCGCCCGGCAGGCCGATGACGCGCTTGATGTAGTCGAGCGAGGGGTTGGGCGGGAACTTGAAGACGGTGACGTCGCCGCGCTCGGGCTGGCTGCCCCAGATGCGGCCCTCGAACAGGTTGGGCGAGAAGGGCAGCGAGTGCTTGGAATAGCCGTAGGCCCATTTGGTGACGAAGAGGTAGTCGCCTTCGAGCAGCGTCGGGCGCATCGAGCCGGAGGGAATCGAGAAAGGCTGGAACAGGAAGGTGCGGATGACGAGCGCGAGCAGCAGCGCCTGCACGATGACGCTGACGGTCTCGCCCAGCCCGCCGGATTTCTTCTGCGATTTGTCGGCCACGCTCATCTCGTCCCTTGCTGAAAGTGCGCTCCGTCTTAGCGGCTCGGGCCGCGCGGGGCAACGCAATAGGTTCGCCGCGAAGCGGCTGTCAACCGGCGGCCGGATGCGCCTCGATGATGACGAAAGCCTGCGCCAGCGGGAAGTCGTCGGTGATGGTCAGATGGACGAACGCCTCGTGCCCCTGCGGCACGATCGCGGCGAGCCGCGCGGCCGCCCCGCCGGTCAGGCGCATGGTCGGCTTGCCGCCCGGCAGGTTGACCACGCCCATGTCGCGCCAGAAGACGCCGCGCGAGATGCCGGTGCCGAGCGCCTTGGCGCAGGCCTCCTTGGCGGCGAAGCGCTTGGCGTAGGAGGCGGCGCGCTCGCGGCGGCGCTCCGACTTCTCCTTCTCGATCTCGGTGAAGACGCGGGCGATGAAGCGCGGGCCATGGCGCTCCAGCGTCTTCTCCACCCGCCTGATGTCGATCAGGTCGCTGCCGATTCCGATAATCATAGATTGCGGCTACCGGGCTTTATGGCTGGAATTGCGGCAAGCTCCGGCGGCAGGGCGTCGGCGGGGTATGCCGGCACCGCATATTCGGCCAGCGCCACCAGCGGCACGCCGACATCGGCTTTGCCGGCGGAGCGGTCGATGATGCAGCAGGCGGCCGCGACCTCGGCGCCGAGCTTTCGCATACATTCCACCGTCTCGCGGATCGAAAGGCCGGTGGTGACGATGTCCTCGACGATGACGACGCGCGCGCCCGGCTCGATCTCGAAGCGGCGCAGACGGAACTCGCCCGCCTCGCGCTCGACCCAGATGGCGGGCACGCCCAGATGCCGCGAGGTCTCGTAGGCCGGGATCAGCCCGCCGACGGCGGGGCCGACGACATAGTCGATGCGGCCCGGCACTTTTTCGCGCACCCGGGCGGCGAGCGCCCGGCACAGCCGCTCCGTCTTGTCGGCATGCATGAAGACGCGCGCCTTCTGGAGGAAGACCGGGCTGCGCAGCCCGGAGGTCAGGATGAAATGGCCTTCGAGAATCGCGCCCGCCTCGCGGAAGACCGCCAGCACCTCGTCCGTGTTCATGTCGTTTCCCCGTACTGGATTCAGCCGTTGACGCGCCGCGCGGCGCTGACGCTGGAATTGTCCTTGAGCTGCGAAAGCAGCCGGTTCAGATGCTTCAGGTTCCAGACCTCGAGATCGAAGATCATCTCGGTGAAATCGGGCGCGGTGCGCGCCATGGTCAGCGTGTGGATGTTGGCGTCGTTGGCGGCGATGGTCTGGGCGATGGAGGCGAGCGAGCCCGGCTCGTTGATCGCGGTGACGGAGATGCGGGCCGGGAAGCGCTCCCTGTGCTCCTCGTCGATGTCCCAGCGCACGTCGACCCAGCGCTCGGGCTGGTCGTCGAAGGCGGTGAGCGACGGCGACTGGATCGGATAGATGGTGATGCCCTTGCCGATCTCGACGATGCCGACGATGCGGTCGCCCGGCACCGCGCCTTCCGGGGCGAAGAAGACGGGCAGGTCGCCATGCGCGCCGCGGATCGGGACGGAGCCGCCGCCCTGCCCCTCGGCTCCGGCCTTCCGGCTGCCGCGCAGGCCGGGAATCTGGAACAGCATGCCGGCGGCGTTGCGCAGGTTGAACCAGCCTTCCTCGCGCACCTTGGGCGAGGTCGCGACGCGGTCCTCCTTGTGGTCCGGGAAGACGGCCTTCAGGACGTCCGGCGAGGACAACTCGCCCCTTCCAACATCGGCCAGCACGTCCTCGACGTCCTTGCGGGCGAGGCGATGCAGCACCGGCTTGATCGCCTCGCGCGAGAACGTCTTGCCGGCGCGGGAAAAGGCGCGTTCGAGGATGCGCGCGCCGAGGCCGGAATACTGCTTGCGCATGGCCATGCGCGTGGCGCGGCGGATGGCCGAGCGCGCCTTGCCGGTGACGACGATCGACTCCCACGCCGCCGGCGGCACCTGCGCCTTCGAGCGGATGATCTCGACCTCGTCGCCGTTCTTCAGCTCGGTCATCAGCGGCATGACGCGGCCGTTGACCTTGGCGCCGACGCAGGTGTCGCCGACATCGGTGTGGACGGCATAGGCGAAGTCGATGGGAGTCGCGCCGCGCGGCAGCGCGATCAGCCGGCCCTTCGGGGTGAAGGCGAAGACCTGGTCCTGGAACAGCTCGAGCTTGGTGTTCTCGAGGAAGTCTTCCGGGTTGTCGCCCTCGGACAGCGCCTCGATGGTCTGGCGCAGCCACGCATAGGCCTTCGTGTCCTTGGAGACGGCGTGGCTGGCGCCGGCCTTGTCGCCGCGGTCCTTGTAGATCGAATGCGCGGCGACGCCGTATTCGGCGACGGTGTCCATCGCCTGGGTGCGGATCTGCAACTCGACGCGCTGGCGCGAGGGGCCGACGACCGTGGTGTGGATCGAGCGGTAGTCGTTCTGCTTCGGCGTCGAGATGTAGTCCTTGAAGCGGCCCGGCACCATCGACCAGCGGGTATGGATCGCGCCGAGCGCGCGGTAGCAATCCTCGATATTGGCGACGATGACGCGAAAGCCGATAAGGTCGGAGAGCTGCTCGAAGGAGATTGCCCGCGTCTCCATCTTGCGGAACACCGACCACGGCTTCTTCAGCCGGCTCTTCACCTCGGCATAGAGCGCGTGCTCGACGAAGAGGTCGGACAGCGCGTGCTCGACCTCCTCGACCACGCCCCTGTTTCGCGCCGCGAAATCGGCCAGCCGCTCGGTGACGGCCTTGTAGGCCTCCGGGTTGATGTATTTGAAGGACAGCTCCTCCAGCTCCTCGCGCATGTCCTGCATGCCCATGCGCCCGGCGAGCGGGGCATAGATCTCCATCGTCTCCTCGGCGATGCGCAGGCGCTTGTCGGGGCGCATATGCTCCAGCGTGCGCATGTTGTGCAGCCGGTCGGCGAGCTTGACGAGGAGGACGCGCACGTCGTCGGAGATGGCAAGCAGCAGCTTGCGCAGGTTCTCGGCCTGCTCGGCCTTCTTGGAGACGAGATCGAGCTTCTTGAGCTTTGTCAGCCCCTCGACCAGCTTGCCCATGTCGGCGCCGAACAGCGCGTCGATCTCGGCACGTGTCGCGGACGTGTCCTCGATGGTGTCGTGGAGCAGCGCGACCGCGATGGTCGCCTCGTCCATGCGCATCTCGGTGAGGATCGCGGCGACCTCGAGCGGGTGCGAGAAGTAGGGATCGCCCGATGCCCGCTTCTGGTGGCCATGCTTCTGCATGGCATAGACATAAGCCTTGTTGAGCAGCGCCTCGTTGACATCGGGCTTGTAGCGCTGGACGCGCTCGACAAGCTCGTATTGCCGCATCATGGACGCTTTTCCCCCGCTCAAGACAAGACATGCGCCCGGCGCGACCGCCGGGCGCATGTTCTCAATAGACGCGATTTTCCCGCCGATAAAGTGGCAGTCGCTGTGCCAGCGTCAGAAGTCGTCGCTCTTCTCCGGCGGGACCAGTCCCTCGATGCCGGCGAGCAGGTCTTCCTCGGACATGCGGTCGAAGGCGACGGTGTCGTCCTCCGCCTCGGCCTCGACTGCTGCAACGCCGGCGCTGGCGTCGGCGATCTCCGGCAGGTCGGCCTCGGGCTCGTCGACCTCGACATGCTTCTGCAGCGAATGGATCAGGTCTTCCTTGAGATCGTCGGGCGACAGCGTCTCGTCGGCGATCTCGCGCAGCGCGACGACCGGGTTCTTGTCGTTGTCGCGGTCGATGGTGATCGGCGCGCCCTGGCTGATGAGCCGCGCGCGATGGCCGGCAAGGAGCACCAGCTCGAAGCGGTTCTCGACCTTGTCGATGCAATCCTCAACGGTAACGCGGGCCATACGGCGCCCCTTTCATTCGTGGAATTGTCGGAGATTGTGCGCTCCTTATCGCGAACGGGCCACAAATACAAGCGTCACGATCCGCGGCCAGTGGCTGGCGAAGAACGGGCTCAATGCCCGTTCTTCGCCAGCCATGCGCGCAGGAAGGCGATCTCGCTTTCCTGAGCGGCGACGATGTCCTGCGACAGCTTGGTCAGCTCGGGATCGTTTTCGCCGCTGTCGAGATAGGCCCTGGCCATGTCGATGGCGCTCTGGTGATGGGGGATCATCATCAGGGCGAAGTCGATGCCGGCCTCGCCGGTCATCTCCATCTTCTCCATCTCCTCGTTCATCGATGTCATCGCGTCCATATAGGCCTGCGACGCTCCGGCGCCGTGGGAATGCGCGCCGTGCCCGTCCTGCGCCAGCGCGGCCGGGGCGGCGGCAAGGCACGCGGCGAGCGCGATGGCGGAAAAGCGAAGAATACGAGCGGGCATGGGAACCTCCTGAAACGATGGAATTGACGCTTCGACGCTGCACCTTCCAGTTGCGGGAAGGTCAACAGGCGAAATGCCGGATGTCGTTCGCAATATCGTGATCGCGTCTTTTTCCGCGAACGCGAAATGCAGATGTGCATCGGCCGCGCGACCTCTGGAAATGGGGCGAAGGGACAGCTATCTCAACAGGATTGGCAATAGGAATTTTCATCATGTTCGATCCACGCGAGAAGATCGCTCTCTTCATCGACGGAGCCAATCTCTACGCCACGTCGCGGGCGCTCGGCTTCGACATCGATTACCGCAAGCTGCTCGCGAGCTTCCAGAAGCGCGGCTATCTGCTCAGGGCCTATTACTACACCGCGCTGGTCGAGGATCAGGAATACTCCTCGATCCGGCCGCTGATCGACTGGCTCGACTACAACGGCTACAAGGTGGTGACGAAGCCGGCCAAGGAGTTCACCGACTCGGCCGGCCGGCGCAAGGTCAAGGGCAATATGGACATCGAGCTGACGGTCGATGCGCTGCAACTGGCCGACACGGTCGACCATTACGTCATCTTCTCCGGCGACGGCGATTTCCGCACGCTGGTCGAGGCGCTCCAGCGCAAGGGCCGCAAGGTCTCGGTCGTCTCCACCATGGCCTCGCAGCCGCCGATGATCTCCGACGACCTGCGCCGGCAGGCCGACCATTTCATCGACCTCGCCTCGCTGAAGGGCGAGGTCGGCCGCGAGCCGGGCGAGCGCCCCGCCCGCCGCGCCGAGCCGGAGCCCGAAGCCGACTACGACGAAGACGACCTGTGAGCGCCGCGCTCGCGCTCTCTTCCGCCGGGGCGGAGCCGCACCGCGGCTGCCCGCTCTGCCCGCGCCTACACGATTTCATCGCCGAGTGGCGGCTGCGCGAGCCGACCTGGTTCAACGCGCCGGTGCCGACCTTCTCGGCCGCGGCCGGCGACAAGACGGTCGAGTTGCTGATCGTCGGCCTCGCGCCCGGGCTGCGCGGCGCGAACCGCACCGGCCGCCCCTTCACAGGCGACTATGCGGGGGACCTCCTCTATTCGACGCTCCACCGCTTCGGCTTCTCGCGCGGCACGTTCCGGGCGCGGCCGGACGACGGCGTCGAGCTGACCGGCGCGGCGCTGACCAATGCGGTGCGCTGCGTGCCGCCGGAGAACAAGCCGGTGGGCGCGGAGATCGCCACCTGCCGCCGCTTCCTCACCGCCACCATCGCCCGCTATCCGAACCTGCGCGCCATCGTCACGCTCGGCACCATCGCCCACCAGTCGACCGTGCGCGCGCTGGGGCTCAGGGTCGCGCAGTTCCCCTTCGCCCATGGCGCGCGGCGCGACGCCGGCGGCATCGCCCTGTTCTCCAGCTACCACTGCTCGCGCTACAACACGAATACCGGGCGGCTGACGGAGGAGATGTTCGTCGGGGTGTTCAGGGAGGTGAGGGAGTTTTTAGAGAGCGAGTAGCGAATAGGGGAATGGGGCGTTTATGCAGCCAACCCTATTCGCTATTCGCTACCCCCTATTCGCTTCTCTCAGCCACGCTCCTTCAAAAGCCGGCCCTTTTCCCTCGCCCAGTCGCGCTGCTTTTCGGTCTCGCGCTTGTCGTGCAGCTTCTTGCCGCGGGCGATGGCGAGCAGGAGCTTGGCGCGGCCGCGCTCGTTGAAGTAGATTTTCAGGGGCACCATGGTCATGCCCTCGCGCTCCACCGCCTGCGCGAGCTTCGCCATCTCCTTCTTCTTCAGGAGCAGCTTGCGCCGGCGGCGCGGCTCGTGGTTGAAGCGGTTGCCCTGGAGATATTCCGGCAGATAGGAGTTGATGAGCCAGATCTCGCCGCCCTCGGCCGAGGCATAGCTTTCCTGGATGTTGGCGTGGCCCTCGCGCAGCGACTTGACCTCGGTTCCGGTCAGCGCAAGGCCCGCCTCGTAGGTGTCCATCACCTCGTAGGAGTAGCGGGCCTTACGGTTTTCCGCGACGGTCTTGCCGTTGGTGTCGGGTTTCTTGTCCTTGGCCATGATTTCCGCAACGCGCGACGCGCGCGTCAGTTCACCAGTCCGACATGCTGCATCGCCGCGTCGATCTTCGCCGCCGTCTCCGGCTCGACGGTGACGAGCGGCGAGCGCACGGCGTTCTCGACCCGGCCGAGGCGCGACAGCGCGTACTTCGCGCCGGCAACGCCCGGCTCGATGAAGATCGCCTTGTGCAGCGGCATCAGCCGGTCCTGAAGCTCCAGCGCGCGCTCCTTGTCGTTGGCGAGCGTCGCCGCCTGGAACTCGGCGCACAGGCGCGGCGCGACATTGGCCGTGACCGAGATGCAGCCGACGCCGCCATGGGCGTTGAAGCCGAGCGCGCTCGCATCCTCGCCCGAAAGCTGGATGAAGTCCTTGCCGCAGGTCAGCCGCTGCTCGGAGACGCGCTCGATCTTGCCGGTGGCGTCCTTGACGCCAACGATGTTCGCGAAGTCGTTCGCGAGCCTGCCCATCGTCTCCGGCGTCATGTCGATCACCGAGCGCGGCGGGATGTTGTAGATGATGATCGGCAGCGCGATCGCCTTCGCCACCTCGGCGAAATGGAGGTAGAGGCCCTTCTGCGTCGGCTTATTGTAATAGGGCGTGACGACGAGCACCGCGTCCGCCCCGACCTTCTCGGCATGCTGGGCGAGCGAGATCGCCTCGGCGGTGTTGTTGGAGCCGGCCCCGGCGATCACCGGCACGCGACCGGCCGCGGTCTTGACGGCGAGCTCGACCACCTCGCGATGCTCGCCATGCGACAGCGTCGGCGACTCGCCGGTGGTGCCGACCGGAACGAGGCCGGTGGTGCCCTCCGCGATCTGCCAGTCGACCAGCGCGCGGAAAGCGTCTTTGTCGAGGGCACCATCGCGCGTGAACGGCGTGACGAGCGCGGTCATTGACCCTCTGAACATGATGCTTGCTCCCGGATGATGCCTGGCCGGCATGATGGCGTTGCCCTTCGCCGGCTTCTAGCCCAGACGAAGGCGGCGCACCATAGTCTTGCCGCTTCCGCCGGGCAAGAGAAGCGGAAATCGTGGCTCGGTAAAATCCGACCCGCTGCGCTAACCTTTCGTTTACGCCATGTTCACCGCCCACGGATAGGGTCGTGGCAAACCCGTCCATCGTGTATCTTGTCCGGAACAGGGATCGACACTCCATGCAAGCCAGCCCCTTGGCCAGACCCCTCGCCGCCCCTGCCGCCACCCCCCTCGCCCGGGCGGCGATCGCGAGCCTGACGCTGCTGATGGCGGCGTCGTTCGTGGCACCGGGCCTCGCGCGCGCCGACACCGTCCTGCCGTCCGTCGGGCCGCTGCCCTTCGAGCGCCCCTATGCGAGCGCCAGCGCCGCCGCCATCGACGCCACCATCGCCACCGGCGCGATAGCCGGCCAGGCGGCGGTCAAGGCCGGGCAGCTCGCCACCGGCGGCGCCGTCACCCAGTTGAAGAACGGCCTCGACGCGCTGGCCTCTGGCAATATCGCCCGCGCCCGCGTCGTGCGCGACAACCTGCCCGCCAATTCTCTCGACCGCGCCATCCTGATGTGGGCGATCGCCACCTCGGGGGCCGATGCCGTCGCCAGCGGCGAGATCGCCGAGGCGGCCTACGCGCTGTCGGGCTGGCCGGGCATGGCGCGGCTGCGCGCCAGCTCGGAAAAGGCGATGTACCGCGAGAACCCTGGCCCGCGCACTGTGCTTTCGGCCTTCGGCACCTCGCAGCCGCAGACGATAGAGGGCGCGATCCTGCTGGCGCGGGCGCATCTCGCCACCGGCAACACGGCGCAGGCGCGCGCCGCGCTCGCCCGCTTCTGGCGCACCGAGAAGCTCGATGCCAAGGAAGAGCAGGCGATCATCCGCGAGTTCGGCAAGGTCATCCCCGCCGCCGACCACCGCTTCCGCATGGAGCGCATGCTCTATGCCGACCGCATCTCCTCGGCGGAGCGCGTCGCGGGGCTTGCCGGGGGCGGCGCGCTGGTCAAGGCCTTCGCCGCCGTCACCCGCAACGAGAAGAACGCCAAGGGCCTGATGGACGCGGTGCCGAAGGCGCAGCGCGGGGCAACATGGATCTTCGCCGAATCGCGCCGGCTGCGCCGCGCCGAGAAGCACCGCGAGGCCGCCGCCGTGATGCTGAAGGCGCCGAAGGAGGCCGCCTCGCTGGTCGATCCCGACGCATGGTGGGTCGAGCGGCGGGTGCTGTCGCGCGAGCTGCTCGACCTCGGCGACGCCAGGACCGCCTATCAGTTGGCCGCGGCGCATGCGGCCGAAAGCCCCGCGCTCGCGGTCGACGCCGAGTTCCACGCCGGCTGGTATGCGTTCCGCGGCGCGGGCGACGCCAGGACCGGCGCGCGCCACTTCGCCCGCATCGCCGAGATCGCCGACGGGCCGATCTCGCTGTCGCGGGCCTATTACTGGCTCGGCCGCGCGGCGGAAGCCTGCGGGCCGGGCAATGCGCGCCAGTATTACGAGCGAGCGGCGCAGTACGGCACCGCCTTCTACGGCCAGCTCGCCGCGGCCAAGCTCGGCCGCAGCGCGATCTCGGCCGCCTACCCGTCGCCGTCTGACGCCGACCGGCGCAATTTCGAGAACCGGCAGGCGGTGCAGGCGATCCGCCGGCTGGAGCAGGCCGGCCACGGCCGCCGCGCCGAAGGGCTTTATCGCGGGCTGGCGCAGGAGCTGACGAGCGTCGGCGAGCTCGCGCTGCTCGCCGTCTCGGCCGAGCGGCAGGGCAACCATTTCCTCGCGCTGCGCGTCGGCAAGTGGGCGGCGGCGCGCGGCCTGCCCGTTGGCGCGCTGTCGCACCCGACCGGGGCGATCCCCGCCAACGCCAACATCTCCGGCTCGGGCAAGGCGCTCGCCTACGCCATCGCGCGGCAGGAAAGCGAGTTCAATACCACGGCCCGCTCGGGCGCGGGCGCGCTCGGCCTTCTCCAGCTCATGCCCGGCACGGCAAAGGAAGTGGCGAAGAAGGCCGGTCTTTCCTATTCGCAAGGGCGGCTCACCAGCGACCCCGGCTACAACGCCACGCTCGGCGCGCATTATCTGAGCGAGCAGCTCGGCCGCTTCAACGGCTCCTACGTGCTGACCTTCGCCGGCTACAATGCCGGCCCGCGCCGCGCCCAGCAATGGGCCGAGCGCTACGGCGATCCGCGCGGCAAGCCGGTCGAGCACGTCGTCGACTGGATCGAGCGCATCCCCTTCACCGAGACGCGCAGCTACGTGCAGCGGGTGATGGAGAACTATCAGGTCTACAAGATGCGCCTGACCGGCCGCATGGGCATCGCCGCCGACCTCGTCAACGGCCGCTAGCCCTGGCTTTGCGGCCGGCGATTCCGTCCGGCCGCGAAATGCTCTATTGGCTGGATGACGATTCCCGTCGGAGCAGACCATGAACCGAACCCTCGCCGCCTTCCTGCTCGTCGCCGTTCTCAGCGGGCTCCTGGCGGCGCTGAGCATCGCGCTGACGCTCAAGGGCTACGCCTTCGGCAATCTCGGCCTTTCCCGGCTCGACGGCATCGCCAACGCAGCGACCTTCGTGCCGCTCGCCGCGCTCTACGCGTTCACCGGCGTGCTGATGATGATCCTGCCGCTCAGGGCCGCGGGCTTCGTCCACGCCAACGGCGCGACGCCGGTCTACTCGGCTGCGCTCGTCCTCTTCGCCACCATCGTCGGCGTGCAGGCGGCGCGCTTCGGCTTCGGCAACCGCGCGGCGCTGTGGGTTCTCGTCGACTGGCAGTTCGTGTTCGCGGCGGGAATCGTCGCCGCCCATCTCGCCATGAACGAATTGCGGCGCAACGTGCTGTTGCGCACGCTCTTCTTCGTCGTCTTCGTCGCGGCGACGCTCGCCTGCCTCTACTGGACGTTCCGGCTTTAGCCCTCCCCTTTCGGGGGCGCTGCCAAGCTTGCTCTCTGGGCCTCCGTCAATAAGACGGCTGTGTAACCGATCGTGATGGATCGAAGGACCCGCCGCGCCATTGAAGGCGTCTGTCCGATCCGATAATGCTTCCTTGGCTCTCCGAAGGAGGGCTGGGGCGTCAGAACCCCTCTGACAGCGGCTCAGTGCAGCCGTGAGTGCACGCTCCGATTAGCGTCGGGGAGGCCCGCGCGTATGTCCAGGGAGCGATCCTAAAGGCGCGGGCGCTCTCCTGTCAGAGAGTTCTGAACTCCCCGACTCTAAACCGGCGAGTTTTCAGATGAACGATCCTCATATCTCCCGTTCCCCGGACGACCGGCCTCGCGACACGCTCGTCAGGGCCGGCGGCAGGCCGTCGTCGCTGCTTCTTACGAGGTGTTGAGGCGCAAGGGGCGCGCCGCGCCGGCTGGCCGGCGCGCATAGCGGGGGAAGAAAATCATGATACTGACCATCGAGCTGATGCCCGACGAAGCGGGCGCGCTGCACCGTCTCGGCACCGAGCTGAGTCCGTTGTCGATAGAGGAAGCGGCGGCGTTCGCCATTCGCGAATTCCTGCTCGCGCAAGGCTATCTCGACCTGCCCGGCGACATGGAGACGGCGGGAGAGGCATGAGGCATGAGGCACGCGGTCGTCAGGCCGCCGCCCTCCGCTCCTTCATCCAGCGGCGGTAGCGGCCGGCGCGGCAGCGGGCATCGGCCTGCGAGACGAGCAGCGCCCAGGCCGGCGAGACACCGGGGGCGGTGCGCCGGCGCCGGCTCAGGCGGGTCAGCTGGTACTTGACCGCCGCCATATGCGCCGACGAGGCGAGCTGCTTGTTTCTCCAGGCGATCGGCCTGAGCGCCGGGACGTCCGGCCGACCGAGGCGCCAGTTGCGCGGCAGGTCCGGCGCGATGGCGAGCGCGGTGGCGATGCCGGCCATGGCGACGCCGCCGTCGATCACCCGGTCCGCCACCTCGCGCCGGCGGATGCCGCCCGTGACCATCAGCGGCATGGTCGCGATCGTCGCGATCTCGCGGGCGAAGTCGAGGAAATAGGCCTCGCGCGCCAGCGTGCGCTCGTCGCGGGTCGAGCCCATCATCGCCGGCGCCTCGTAGCTGCCGCCGGAAAGCTCGACAAGATCGACGCCGAGCGGGGCCAGCATCGCCACCACGTCCCGCGCATCCTCCGGCGAGAAGCCGCCGCGCTGGAAATCGGCCGAGTTGAGCTTGACCGCCACCGCGAAGCCGGGCGCGACCGCGGCGCGGATGCCGCGCACGATGTCGAGCAGCAGGCGCGCGCGGTTCTCCAGGCTGCCGCCCCACTTGTCCTGCCGGCGATTCGACAGCGGCGACAGGAACTGGCTGAGGAGATAGCCGTGCGCGGCATGGACCTCGATGCCGGTGAAGCCGGCGCGCTCGGCGAGCAGCGCGGTCGCGACGAAGCCGCGCTCGACCTCGGCGATGTCGGCCGCCGTCATCGCTCGGGGCATCGGGAACTGCCGCGACAGCGCGCCGATGTTCACGGCGATCGCCGACGGCGCCAGCGTCTCCTGCCCGAGCGAGGCGGGCATCTGCCGCCCCGGGTGGTTGATCTGCATCCAGAACTGCGCGCCGCGCGCGCGGCCGGCCTTAGCCCATGCCGCGAAGCGCTCGAGATGGCGCTCGTCCTCCAGCACCACGCCGCCGGGGCCGGTCATGGCGCGGGCGTCGACCATGACGTTGCCGGTGACGATCAGCCCGGCCTCGCCCGCGGCCCACGCCTCGTAGAGGCGTAGCAGCGCGGCGGACGGCGCGTGGTCGTCGTCGGCCATGTTCTCCTCCATCGCGGCCTTGGCGATGCGGTTGGGGACGACGGCGCCGTTGGGCAGCGTCAGCGGGGAAAACAGCGACATGAGCGGCCTCCAGTTCGTGATCTGGACGCTTCCTAACGTTTAAGTTAAGTTGAGGGTCAAGAGGTTTTTTCTCAGAGGCGCGTCGAGCATGAAGATCGGGGAACTGGCGAAGCGGAGCGGCCTCACCCAGTCGCGCATCCGCTTCTACGAGAGCATCGGCCTTCTGAAGACGGTCGAGCGCCGTCCGAACGGATACCGGACCTATCCGCCCGAGGCGGCTGTCGTGCTCGACCTGATCGCGACGGCGCAGAAGGCCGGCTTCAGCCTCGACGAGATCCGCACGCTGATGCCGTCCGATCTGGAGCAATGGCAGCACGGCGCGCTGATCGAGGCGCTGGAACGCAAGGTGGCCGACATCGAGGCGCTGGAAGCGCGGCTCGGCCAGAGCAAGGCGCAGCTCGTCGCGCTCATCGCCGAGATCGAGGCGCGGCCCGACGACATCGACTGCGCCGCCAACGCCCGGCGGGTGCTGACGCGCGTGCTGGGCGACGGGATCGACAAACCGACCATGGCGGCCGGCGACGTCAGGCTCCTCGGCAAGGGCGGCCGCTGTTAGAGGAGGCCCGCGACCTTCTTCGCCGTCGCCCTGGCCGAGAACGGGTTCTGGCCGGTGACGAGCCGCCCGTCGACGACGGCATGCGAGAGGAAGGGCAGGAATGCCTTCTCGTAGCGCGCGCCGCGCCGCTTCATCTCGTCCTCGGCGTTGTAGGGCATCTTCTTCGCGACCCCGGCCAGCACTTCCTCGGTCCACGAAAAGCCGGTGACGCGCCTGCCGGCGACCAGCAGCTTGCCGTCCGACAGCTTCACGTTCAGCAGGCCGCAATAGCCGTGGCAGACGGAGGAGACGATGCCGCCGCGCTCCCAGATGGCGCGCGTGATCCGCTGGAGCCCCTCGTCGTCGGGAAAATCCCACATCACCGCATGGCCGCCGGTGAAATAGATCGCGTCGTAATCCGCCGGGTCGATCTCGTCGGACCGGGCGGTCGATTTCAGCAGCGCCATGCATGCCTTATCGGCGAGCCACGCCTTCGCCGAGGCATCGAGAAGCGGCCATTTGAGGGCGCGCGGCTCCAGCGGCGACGAGCCGCCCTTCGGGCTGACGATGCGCTGCTCGTAGCCCCTCTCGGCGAAGATGTCCCAGGCATGCGTCAGCTCCGATAGCCACAAGCCGGTCGGCTCGGACGGGTCGGCATAATGGGCGACATTGCTGACGACATGCAGAATCCGCTTGCTCATCCTTCGATCCTTCCCGGCCCCGGCTTCCCTCTTGGAACGGATCATAACCTTGAAGCGAAGTTCAGGGTCAAGGCGGGTAAACCCGCGATTTGCGCGGAGGGCGCTTCCGCCGCCGCGAGCACGGCTATAGGCTGGGAGCCATGGAGACACGGTCCGATTCAGAGCCGATGGCTGGCCTTTATGCCGATCCGCGACGTCAGGCGAGGCATGTCTTCCGCGGCTACGACTACCAGATCGCGCGCAGCATCCGTGCCTGGCTCGACCTCGGCGACGTCGAGAGGTTGGTGCTGGAGGGAGCCGAGGATTTCGACCGGCTCGCCGGCGAGGACGCGGCGCTCAACCAAGCCCGCGAGACGGCCGGCTCGGGCAACATCACGCTTCGCACGAAAGGCGTGATCGCGGCGATCAACGATTTCTGGACGCACCGCGAGCGGAACCGCCAATACCGCATCCGCTACCATTACTGGACGACCTCCGGCATCGGAATCGAGCGCGGCCGGCCTTTCGGCAAGGTACGCGCCGGGCTGCGGCTCTGGTCGGCGATCCGCGCCGCGCCGCAGGCGGACACCTCACTCGCCGATGCCGGGCTGATCGCGGCGTTCCTGCGCGCGCAGCCGGACATCCGGCCCGAGATCAGATCGTACCTCGACACGGCGGCGCCGGCCAAAATGATCGAGCGGCTGATCCTGCCGATCGAATGGAGCACGAGGGAAAGCCGCGAAGACCTGCGCGCGCAGATCGACTATCAGCTGGTCAGGCACGGCGAGACGTTCGGCGTATACCCGCAGGACGCGCAGAAGGCATATGACGCGCTCTACTGCGCCGCGGTCGAGGCGGCCCGCACCGACAACGCCCCGCCCCTGACCAGGGCGGAGCTGCTGCGCGTTTTCCAGGACGCGACGTCCAGCCGGGTGCCGTTCCGGGAGCAGAGGGCGGCCGGGCGCATGGACGAGGCGCTTCGCCGCGAGGCCGAGGCACGGCTGCGGCGGCATGTCGTCGCCGCCAACCGCTCCTTCTCGATCTTCGGCGTGACCCGGCTGCTTTCGATGGACACGGCATGGGTCGACCTGCCGATCATCGTCCCGATGATCGCGGAGACGGGTAAGCCGGCGACGATCGAGGAGATACGGGCGTTCCACAGGGACGGCGGCTATGAGGCGGCCAACATCCTGATCCCGAGCATCGCCAACATCTCCATCGGCCGGTTCTACAGGCATTGCGTCGTCGTCGGCGGCCCCGGCCTCGGCAAGAGCATGCTGACCCGCAAGCTGGCGCTGGCCTATGCGCGGGACGGTTTCCCGGTCGTCCGGGTGGACGTGAAGGCGCTGGCGCTGCCCCTCAGCCGCGGCGCGACGTTCCTCGAAAGCGTGCTGACGCTCGGCCTCCACGATTCCGGCGTCTCCCCCGAGGCGATCGCGCCGGCCTTCCTCGCATCCGGCGTGCTGCTGTGCGACGGGCTCGACGAGGCCGGCGACGCGCAGGACCTCATCGCCCGCCACCTCGCCGCGTTCTGCGAGAGCCATCCGGGCTGCCGCGCGGTCGTCACCACGCGGCCGATCGGCTACGAGACGCCGCACCTCGCCGGCTGGCGCCATTACGAGATGCTGGCGCTCGATCCCTCCCGCGCGGGGGACCATGTCGAGCGCCTTCTCGCCGGCATCCATCCCGACGCGCCCGCCGAGCGGCGCGCCGTTCGTGCCTTCGTCGAGCGGCAGCTCCGGCGCAACCGCGACAGCGAGCTGCTGACCCACAGCCCGCTGCTCCTCGGCTTCGCCGTGCTGCTCGGCATGCATCGGGTGGAGTTCGGCGACGGCCGGACCGACCTTTACACGCGCGTGTTCGAGCGGATCGAGCAGGCGCCGAATGCGCGCGTCGACGCCCGGCCTCTGGGAAGCCTCGCGATCCGCTGCGCCGAGGTGCTGGGCTGGGTGCTGACCACCAATCCGGGCGCACGGCTGGGCCGGGTCCGCGCCCAATGCGCAGACATTCTCGCCGACGAGCTCGGCGTATCACGGCTCAAGGCCGAGACGGCGTTCGAGGAATGCCTCGCCTTCTGGCAGCAGACCGGGCTGGTCGAGCGGGTGCGCCATGCCGGCGAGGAGATGCTGCTGTTCGTCCACAAGACGCTGGGCGAATATGCAGGCGCGCGCTATCTGGCGAGCCTTCCGGCCGGGGCACGCGATGCCGCGATCCTCGCCCAGGCGCGTCATGCCGCCTCCATCGAGCTGCTCAACTTCGCTGGCAGCCTCGGCCTCGCCGCGCCCGTCGCCCGCGCCCTGCTGGCGCAGGGCGACGAAGGCGGGCCGCAGTCCGTGCGGATCGGCCAGTGCCTTTCCCTGATCGCGGACGGCGGCGGCGAGCTGCCGGCAGCGCTCGTGGCGGAAATCCTGGACGCGGCCTTCGCGCTCGTCCTCTCGGCATCAACGGCAGCCGGTCTCGCCTGCCCGCCGCTGCTGCGCGCCGCGAAAGCCTTTCCGGACGAGGTTGCGCAGCGGGCAAGCGCCTTGCGCGACGACCCGCGGAACTGGGTTCAGCTTGCCGCCTGGGCCTGCCTCGCGACGGCCGGGCCGCGGCACTACGACCTCGACGCCCTCGCCGCCCTGTTTCTCGACCTGCCGGCGCTCGGCATGCATCCCGAGGATTTCGGCCCGCCGCCGGACTCGACGGCGCGCGACGACGTGCAGGACCTCGCCATCGCCTGCGCGTCGGCGATGTTCGGGGAATTCCTCAGGGAACTCCCCGCCGAAAGGAGCAACGCGCTTCTCGCCGCCCTCACCGCGAAGATCAGCGAGGGGACAACTCCCCCGCCGGTCAGGTTCAACCGCAATGTCATCGCGCTGTACCGTTCCGCCGGCCGCGACGAGGATGCCGACCGGGTGATCGCCCGCTGGGACGTCTTCGCCCCGGAGCGGCTGGCGCGCCGGGCGAGGCAGCAGGAGCGGGTGCTTGAGATGGTTCTCGATCTCCTCCCCGGCGGGGCGGAGGACGCCGCCCCCGCAGAGGAGCTGGCGGACGCCCATGCCCCCTTCCTGCATCTCGGCGCGTTCCTCAAGGCGAGCGGCTACTGGAATACGCCGAGCAACGATCTGGAGGACTGGCAGAAGCCCCGCCGCCGCGAGGCAGCGCGCGCGGTCATCGAGGCGCTCGTCACGCTCACCGGCATCGATCGCGCCGGGCTCGGCACGGACGTGCAAAGGCTGCGGGCCGAGATCGCGGCGCAGCCCGAGGCCGCCCTGCCGCGCGCATTGAGGGTGGCGGGCTACATCGACATCGCCGAAGCCGACTACGGCCGCGCCCGCGCGCTCGGCCTGTCGCCCGCCCTCGTCGAAAAGGCGGCGCGGCATCCTTCTTTCTGGATCGCGGCGGCGGCGGAGCGAATCCTCAAGGAACTCAAGGCCTAGCCAGGACTGCCGCGTGGCGACGCTACGGCAAATGGCCGCTCAGGCCGAACAGCATCATGACAAACGAAAGCGCGAAGAGGCCGACCGCCGCGCCCAGCACGATCCACGCATAGAATACGTAGACCTCGCGCATCACCGTGCGGAACACCTTCTGCGCCGCGGCATCGATCGGGCGGGTCTTTTCGTCGAGGTAGAGCCAGACCTCCGTGCGTCTGGGGTTCGTGGTGCCGGCAGTCAGCGCCTTCCACATCAGCACCGCCGCCATCATCAGCGCCATGAACGCGCCCGACCGGAAGGCGGATACGGGGTTGAAGGAAAAGCCAACCATGACGCAGCCGATCGCGAGCGAACCGAACATGACCGCCCGCCCGACGCACTGCAATGCGATCCGCCTGATCTGGCCCATCTGTCGCCTCAGCCGCAAACCTAGAATGACCGAGGCCAGGGCCGGCTTCAAGTCACAATAGGGAGACGATGCCGCGTGACTCCGGCCTTGTCGCTGCGTTCGGGCCTGCTCTATGCTGCCGATGGCCGGGCTTTCGGCGATCTCTGGGAGACGGAAAATGAAGCCTGCTACCGGCGCGACACCGCTGATCGCAATCGCCGGGATTGCCGTCGACACGGAAACGACCGGACTGGATGCAACCAGGGCCCGCATCCTGCAGATCGGCGCTGTCGGCATCTCGGGCGGCAAGATCGAACCGGAGCGCAGCTTCGATGTTCTGGTCGATCCCGGCGAAGCCGTCCCGCCGGCCTCCTCCCGCATCCACGGCATCACGGACGACCGGCTTGTCGGCCAGCCGGATTTCGCCGCGGCATGGACACGGTTCCAGGACTTCGCCGGCACGCGCGTGCTGGTCGGCCACTCCATCGGCTTCGACCTGGCGGTGATGGAGCGCGAATGCCGTGCCGCAGGATTGCCGTGGATCAAGCCGCGCGCGCTGTGCACCCGACTTCTCGCGAGCGTCGCGAATCCCAACCTCGCGGACCATTCGCTGGAGATGGTCGCCGGCTGGCTCGGCGTGGAGATCGCCGACCGGCACACCGCCCTTGGCGATGCGGCGGCGGCGGGAGAGGTGTTCGTCGCGCTGCTGCCAGAACTGCGCAAGCGCAACGTGCGCACGCTGGGCGAAGCGGAACTCGCCTGCCTCGCCCTGTCGCGCGATCTCGAGGCCGGCCATCGCGCGGGCTGGGTCGAGCCGGTGTCGCGTCCCCGGCCGCCCGCCTTCCAGTCTGTCGACCCTTACGCATACCGCCATCGCGTCGGCAGCCTCATGAGCCATCCGCCGGTCGTGGTGAAGGAAGAAGAACCCCTGCGCCGGGTCGTCGAACTGATGACAGGCCGCAAGATCAGCTCGGTGCTGGTGTCCGGGCCCGGCCGGCCGGACCAGCCCGTTGCGGATTACGGCATCGTCACGGAGCGCGACGTGATGAGGCAGATCGCCGGCGGCGGCAGCGACGCGCTGGACGTGCCGGCCGGCGCCATCGCCTCGCGGCCGCTCGCCAGCGTCCGTGCCGACGCCTTCGCCTACCGCGCCATCGGCCGGATGGACCGGCTGAAGATCCGCCATCTCGCCGTGCGCGACGATGCCGGCATGCTGGCCGGCGTCCTGTCGGCGCGCGATCTCCTGAGGCTGCGCGCCGCCGCCGCGATCGATCTTGAAGACAGGATCGAGCACGCCGCGGATGCCGCCGGACTCGCCGACGCCTGGGCGATGCTGCCGGGCGTCGCGCGCGCGTTGCTCGCCGAGGAGATCGACCCGCGCATCATCGCCGAGATCGTCAGCGAGGAATTGCGCGCGCTGACGCGCCGGGCCGCCGTCCTCGCCGAGCAGGCGATGCGGGCGGAGGGACACGGCGCGGCGCCCTGCCCTTACGCCGTGCTGGTGCTCGGGTCCGGCGGACGCGGGGAAAGCCTTCTGGCGCCCGATCAGGACAACGCGATCGTTTTCGCGCAGGGCGAGCCGGACGGCGCCGAGGACCGATGGTTCGCGGCGCTCGGCGCCAGGCTAGCCGACATCCTCGACGCGGCCGGCGTGCCCTACTGCAAGGGCGGGGTCATGGCCAGGAACGCCGCCTTTCGCGGCAGCCTCCGGACATGGACGGAGCGCATAGACGGATGGATTCGGCGGCTGCGGCCGGAAGACCTGCTCAACGTCGACATCTTCTACGACCTGAAACCCGTGCATGGCGACGCGGCGCTGGGCGAGGCGCTTTTCGGACACGCCTATGCGCGCGGCCATGCGGAGCCGACCTTCGCGAAGCTTCTGGGCGAGCAGATCGCGGCCGGCAATCCCTTCACGTTCATGGGCGGGCTGCATCTCGAGGACGGCCGGCTCGACGTCAAGATGCACGGCCTGTTCCCGATCGTCGCGGCGGCGCGCGCCCTGGCGATCCACCATGACATACGGGCTGTGAGCACGCGTGCCCGGCTCGAGGGGCTGCTGTCTCTCGACATCGGCGGCAAGGAAGACATGAAGGCGATGCTCGCCGGTCACGTTTTCCTGATCGGCCTGCTGCTCGACCAGCAGATCCGCGACATTTATGCGGGTGTTCCCGTCTCCAACCGCGTCGAGCCCGCAGCGATCCGGCGCGAGGAACAAGCCGAGCTGAAGGCGCTGATCCGGCGTCTCCAGTCGATGCCGCAACTGGTGCGCGACCTGATGTTCCGTTGAGCGGGATCGCCGTTCCGACGCCGATCCTTCAATCCCGGCTGGAACCGAGGAGATCGTCCAGCAGCGCCGGAGCATCGACCGCGTCCAGGAAATCGGAATGAAAGCGCAGCAGGTTCATGCGCAGATTGTTGAAGATGTAGTCGTAGTCGTTGGTCACGATGCTCTCGTGGATCGGCAGCGCCTGAAACACCAGCCTTGCCAGCGGGTCGGGAATGGCGCGCACCGGGCGCGGCGCTGCGAATTGCGTCGCCTGAAGCCGCTCGTCGACGAGGGCCGCCGCCTCGTCCCGGAAACTCGCAGGAAGACCGTCCGGTACGGGATGGCGCGAGAAGACCGCCCGGCACGTCGCGCCCAGCGCTTGCGGCAGCGCGCGCTGGCGCAAGCCGGCGGGCTCGCGCAAGACGCCTTCCACCATTTCTGCGAGCATGCCGACGGCGGGAGGAAACGCCTTCCAGTTCGCCTTGCCGAGCTGCTCGATGAATTCCTCCTCGCTGAACAGCTTCTGCCAGTAGACGCCGGCGCGCACGCGGCAGAACTCCACCACGCATTTCTGGCACATGAAGGCGGCCCGGCTGTCGATGAAATCGGCCAGCCTGTCGGCGCGATCAATCGGCGCAGCGCGTCCGAAGAGGCTGGAGCCCAGCCTGTCGAGCAATCCCATGCGTGTCGGTCTCCTCCCGGTCGGGCGCCTGATCCTAGCTCCGCACCCGCAATCGCGCCAGCCGGTTCCCCGGATTCCCGCAGGCATCTGCAAGGCTGGCCGTGTGGAAAACCGGAATCGAAGCCAAATGACAAGATAACCAACAGATGGTAGCAATCGATTTGTCGATGGGGCCACGGGTCTGAAGATTGACGTGTGAGTCTTCAACGGTATCCGCGAGACTCTTGCTAGGAGGGCATGTCTTTCGGGTTTATCAACAGCATCTGTGCCGGTCGAGGAGAGGACCGGGGATCAAAGGGAGGATAGGTACCGCGAATGAGCACTTCGGATCGCGCACGGCATTGGGAAAAAACAAGAAGCCTTATGTACATCATGCTGGGTCTGTGGGTCTTCTTCGGATTCATCATCCACATGTTCGTCAATGCGCTGAACAAGATCGTCATCCTCGGTTTCCCGCTCGGCTTCTACATGGCCGCGCAGGGCTCGCTGATCGCGTTCGTCGTCATGCTGTTCGTCTTCGCCAGGAAGCAGAACGCCATCGACGAGGAACACGGCGTCGCTGAAGACTGATCGGGGGAGACGACAATGGCAACAACTTCGGGCGGCGACAGCTTCACCGCCAATCTCAACAAGGTGTACACGATGTACACCGGAGGCTTCATCGTCTTCATCATCCTGATGGCGATCCTGAACGCCATGGGCGTGCCGAACGTCATCATCGGCTACCTGTTCGTGGCCTTCACCATCCTGATCTACGCGGTGATCGGCATCATGAGCCGCACCATGCAGGTCGGCGAATACTACGTGGCAGGCCGGCGCGTCCCGGCCATCTACAACGGCATGGCGACGGGCGCGGACTGGATGTCCGGCGCGTCCTTCGTCGGCATGGCCGGCACGCTCTACCTTCTCGGCTACAACGGCCTCGCCTTCGTGCTTGGCTGGACCGGCGGCTACGTGCTGGTGGCGATCCTCGTCGCGCCGTTCCTGCGCAAGTTCGGCGCCTACACCGTGCCCGACTTCCTGTCGGCGCGCTACGGCGGCAACCTCGCCCGCTTCGTCGGCATCGTCGTGCTGTTCTCGTGCTCGTTCACCTATGTGGTGGCGCAGATCTTCGCGACCGGCATCATCGCCTCCCGCTTCCTCGGCCTCGACTTCACCTTCGCGGTCTATGTGGGTCTGGCCGGCATCCTGGTCTGCTCGATGCTCGGCGGCATGCGCGCCGTGACATGGACGCAGGTCGCCCAGTACATCGTGCTGATCATCGCCTACCTGATCCCGGCGATCTGGATGTCGACGGTCATGACCGGCGTGCCGATCCCGCAGCTCATGCAGGGCCAGGCGTTGCAGAACATCGTCGCGCTCGAGCAGGCGCAGGGCATCGCGGTGAGCCACATCACGCCGTTCGTTTCGGGCGGCTACGATGCGCTCAACTACTTCCTGCTCATCCTGTGCCTGATGGTCGGCACGGCTTCGCTGCCGCACATCCTGATGCGCTACTTCACCACGCCGTCGGTGCGCGAGGCGCGCGCTTCGGTGGCATGGTCGCTGCTGTTCATCTTCATCCTCTACTTCACGGCGCCGGCCTACGCCGCCTTCGCGAAGTGGACGATGCTGGAGCTGGTGCAGAGCGGGCTCACGCCTGACAACATCGCCGACAAGGCGGGCTGGATGCTGAACTGGGCCCAGGCCGACGGCGCGCTGGTACGCATCTGCGGCCAGGCCGCGGTCAGCGTCGAGGCGATCGCGGCGGCATGCTCGGCGCAGGGGGTGGAGCAGATCGCCTTCTCCAACATCGCGCTCAACGCCGACATGATCGTGCTGGCGACACCGGAAATGGCGGGCATGCCCTATGTCATCTCCGGCCTGGTGGCGGCAGGCGGTCTGGCGGCGGCTCTGTCGACCGCGGACGGCCTGCTTCTGGCCATCGCCAACGCGCTCAGCCACGACATCTACTACAAGATGATCGACCCGAACGCGCCGACATCGCGCCGGCTGATCGTGTCGCGCGTGCTGCTGGTGCTGGTGGCACTCGCGGCGGCCTATGTCGCCTCGACGCGGCCGGCCGACATCCTCGCCATGGTGTCGTGGGCGTTCTCGCTGGCGGCGGCGGGCCTGTTCCCCGCCCTCGTTCTCGGCGTGTGGTGGAAGCGCACCAACGGCACGGGCGCGGTGGCGGGCATCATCGCCGGCTTCGGCATCTGCCTCTACTATCTGCTCGGCACCCGCTACGGCGCGGTCGGCTTCGTGGAGACGTGGAGCTGGCTGTCGAGTGCGACGCCCGAGCAGATGGCACGCTTCGCCGAGCTCAAGGCGGCCTACGCGGCAGCCACCGGCGATGCGCAGGCAGCGGCGTGGACCGCGCTCGACAGCTATGCCCAGACCATCGCGAGCTGGTGGGGCGTGAAGAACCTGTCGGCGGCCGCCTTCGGCCTGCCGGTGGGCTTCGCGGTCATGATCGCCGTCTCGCTGATGACCAGGGCCCCGTCGAAGGAGATGCAGGACTTCATCGACGAGCTGCGCGTCCCGCGCGGCAAGACGCTGATGGAGGAAAAGACGGCATAGCGCCGTCGGTCGCGAAACAAGGCGGGGTCCGGCGACGGACCCCGCTTTCCTTGTCCCCGGACACGGTCAATGGATTTCCCCTCCGGTTTCTGGCGTGCGAATGACTTTCTGGTCCTACTGGTATTTCCACATCCCCAATTTCGTGCTCGCGGCGCTGATGTACACGCTGCTCGGGCGCATGGTGCTCGGCCTGTTCGTGCCGGCGGACTGGGACAACTACATCTGGCGCTTCTTCCGGCGCGTGACCGATCCATACCTCAGGCTGGTCCGTTTCATCACGCCCTCCGTGCTCAGCCACGGCGTGGTGATGACGTTCGGCGTGCTGTGGCTGATGCTGGCGCGGCTGGGCTGGTTCCTCATCCTGCTTCGGTTCGGCCTCGCGCCCGTCGCCGGCGGACAGGGGAGCTGACGATGAACAGGAACGCCCTCGTCCCGATCATGGCGGTCGCCATCGTCAACGGCATCTTCTCGCCATGGTTGCTGGCCGTCTTCGTGCTTTATCCGATCTGGTATCCGGCATGGCTGCCGCAATACGCCCAGCTCGTCTACATGGCGAGCGCGCTGATCCTGTCGACGCTGACGATCATGGTTTCCGGCGTTCCGGCCGCCATCCACGAGCGGATCAGCGGCGGGGCCAACCCGGCCCTGACGACGTCGCTGTGGCTGGCGGGCGCGCTCGTGCTCACCGTGCCGGCCCTGCCCAACGTGATGCTGGCGCTGGGCCTGCGCTAGGGAGCCCTCCCTCAAGCTGGCAAGACGGCGCGACGGCTCTCGCCGCGAACGACCGCGCCGCCTCTGCCATCTGATCGCCGACCGCTCGGGCCATATAGACCGCCTGCGGCGGCTGAGCCTGCCCGATCCCGGCAAGGTAGCCGAGGTGATCCGGCGACACCGTGACAGCGCGGCGGCTGAAGGGTTTCGGGTTGCAGGGCGCAGCATCCGCCCGCACGACGGCGGCTTCGGGCAAGCGCGGCCGGGAAATCGCGGCTTCAGGCGGATTTCAATGGGCGTCCGCGGAAGCACCTGGAGCGGGCGAAGGGAATCGAACCCTCGTCTGGAGCTTGGGAAGCTCTCGCTCTACCATTGAGCTACGCCCGCGCGCCGCACATAGATCGCGGGCGCGGGGCTTTCTGTCAAGCGGCAACTTGATCCGTCCCGCGCGGCATCGGGAGCGACGGGCATCGCGGCGAATGCCGCTTCGGTGCCCCATTCGTCGGTATCAACCGCATTCGTGCGGCGCCGGACGATTCCGTCCGGCGGCAAAATGCTCTAGGAATCCGCGACACCCGATCCACCCCTGTCCCGCCGGAGAAACCGTCCCGTGGATGCGCTAAAAACGCTCATCGAATCGCGCCGCTTCGAGGCGACGATCGTCGCCCTCATCATCGTCAACGCGATCACGCTCGGGCTGGAGACCTCGCCGGCGGCGGTCGCCCGGTTCGGCCCGCTGCTCTCCTTCCTCGACACCGCGATCCTGACCGTCTTCGTCGCCGAGCTCGCCGCCCGCTTCCTCGTCTATCGCGTCGCCTTCTTCCGCGATCCGTGGAGGGTATTCGACCTCCTCGTCGTCGCCATCGCGCTGGTGCCGGCGACGGGGAACCTGTCCGTCCTGCGGGCGCTGCGCATCCTGCGTGTGCTGCGCCTCGTCAGCGTCGTGCCGTCGCTGCGCCGGGTGGTCAGCGGGCTGGTGCGGGCGCTGCCGGGGATGGGGTCGATCGTCCTGCTGCTCGGCCTCGTCTACTACGTGTTCGCAGTGATGGCGACGACGCTCTATTCCGCCACGTTCCCGGAGACCTTCGGCTCGATCGGCGCGTCGGCCTACACGCTGTTCGAGATCATGACCATGGATTCGTGGTCGACCGGCACGGTGCGGCCGATGATGGAGACCCACCCCTATGCATGGCTGTTCTTCCTGCCCTTTATCATCGTCACCAGCTTCGCCGTGCTCAACCTGTTTATCGGCATCATCGTCTCGGCGATGGAGGAGGAGCATGAGAACGCCGCCGCGCAGGACCGCTCGGCGCTTCAGCAGGAGCAGGAGGCGATCCTCGCCGAGATCAGGGCGCTGCGCGAGGAGATGCGGGCACTGCGGGTGGAAGGCGGACGCTAGGCGCGGAAATGCTTGGACAGCTTCAACCCCTGCGCCTGATAGTTGGACTTCATGTCCGCGCCGTAGAGCCGGTCCGGCCGGGCGAGCATGTGCTCGTAGACGAGGCGGCCGACGATCTGCCCGTCTTCGAGGATGAACGGCACCTCGTGGCTGCGCACCTCCAGCACGGCGCGCGCGCCGGTGCCGCCGGCGGCCGAATGGCCGAAGCCGGGATCGAAGAAGCCGGCATAATGGACGCGGAACTCGCCGACCAGCGGGTCGAACGGCGTCATCTCGGCGGCGTGAAGCGGCGGCACGTGCACGGCCTCGCGGCTGACGAGGATGTAGAACTCGTCCGGGTCGAGGATCAGCTCGGGGCGGCCGCGCGCATGGAGCGGCTCCCAGAAATCGTCGACGTCCTGCGCCGCGCGCTTGTCGACGTCGACGACCGCGGTGTGATGCTTGGCGCGGTAGCCGATCAGCCCGTCGGCGTTGCCGGTCAGGTCGATGGACAGCGCGATGCCGCCGCCGGAGATGTTCGGCGCTTCCGAGGCGACCAGCGTCTCGGCGGCGTGGAGGCCGTGCAGCTCGTCCTCGGACAGGAGGGCATGGCCCTTGCGGAACCGCACCTGCGACAGGCGCGAGCCTTCGCGCACGACGATGGGGAAGGTGCGCGGGCTCACCTCCATGAACAGCGGGCCGGCGTAACCGGCCGGGATCTTGTCGAATTCCTGCGCATGGTCGGCCATGACGCGGGTGAAGATGTCGAGCCGGCCGGTCGAGCTCTTGGGGTTGGCCGAGGCGGAAATGTCGGCGGGCAGCGCCAGCCGCTCCTGAAGCGGCACGACATAGACGCAGCCCGTCTCCAGCACCGCGCCGTTCGTCAGGTCGATCTCGTGCAGCTTCAGCCGCTCTAACTTGCCGGCGACGTCGCTCGACGGCCCCGGCAGGAAGCTGGCGCGCACGCGATAGGCCTTGGCGCCCAGCCGCAGGTCGAGGCTGGCCGGCTGGATCTGGTCGGCGTCGAGCGGGCGGGCGGCCATCAGCGCGCCGGCCGAAAACAGGCCGGCAATGTCGCGATCCGGCAGGATGCCTGTGGTGCGCACGCGCGTTTCTCCCTCCATGTCCCGCTGGATAACGGGCAATGAGGTTTAGCGCGGATGGCGATTGACGCAAGCCGAAGGCAGGCGTAAAGGGGCTTTATCCCGTGGTGATTTGCCGGTCGGCTTGCAGCCACGTTAAACAAGTCGCTAAAGGGACCGAGAGGAAACCGGCGCGCGACTTGCGGCCGGTTTTTTTGTGTCTGGAGAGGGCGATGACGAACGAGACGAAGCGCAACTGGAAACCCGCAACCGCGATGGTCCATGCCGGCACGATGCGCTCGCCCTACGGGGAGACCTCGGAGGCGCTCTACCTGACGCAGGGCTATGTCTACGACACGGCGGAAGGGGCCGAGGCCCGCTTCAAGGGCGAGGAGCCGGGCTTCATCTATTCGCGCTACGCCAACCCGACCGTCGACATGTTCGAGAAGCGCATGTGCGCGCTGGAGGGCGCCGAGGACGCGCGCGCCACGGCGTCGGGCATGGCCGCGGTTGCGGCGGCGCTCCTGTGCAGCGCCAAGGCGGGCGACCACGTGATCGCGGCGCGCGCGCTGTTCGGCTCCTGTCGCTGGGTGGTCGAGACGCTGATGCCGCGCTACGGCATCGAGGCGACGCTGGTCGACGGCCGCAGCCTCGACGAATGGAAGGCCGCCGTGCGGCCGAATACGAAGCTGTTCTTCCTCGAAAGCCCGACCAACCCGACGCTCGAGGTGGTGGACATCGCGGCGGTGGCGGAAATCGCCAACGAGGCGGGCGCGCGGCTGGTGGTCGACAACGTCTTCGCCACGCCCTTGCAGCAGAAGCCGCTGGAGCTCGGCGCGCATGTCGTCGTCTATTCGGCGACCAAGCACATCGACGGCCAGGGCCGCTGCCTCGGCGGCATCATCCTGTCCGACAAGGCGTGGATCGAGGAGGAGCTGCACGACTATTTCCGCCACACCGGGCCGTCGCTGTCGCCGTTCAACGCGTGGACGCTGCTGAAGGGGCTGGAAACGCTGCCGCTGCGCGTCGCCCACCAGACGCAGGCCGCCGCGCGCATCGCCGACCATCTCGCCCGGCACAAGGCGGTGTCGCGCATCATCTATCCCGGCCGCGACGACCACCCGCAGGCCGACATCGTGGCCAGGCAGATGACCGGCGGCTCGACGCTGATCTGCTTCGACGTCAAGGGCGGCAAGGACAACGCCTTCGCGCTGCTGAACGGGCTGGACATCATCAAGCTCTCCAACAATCTCGGCGACGCCAAGAGCCTGATCACCCACCCGGCGACGACGACGCACAAGAACCTGACCGACGAGGCGCGCGAGACGGTCGGCATCCTCGGCGGCACGTTGCGCCTGTCGATCGGGCTGGAGGACGTCGACGACCTGATCGAGGACCTCGACCGGGCGCTGGCCAAAGCCGGATAAGACGCGAAGCCGGCGTGGCAGTCACAGTTTCGCCATGCCGGCTTGTCCAATTCCAGGAAGGGCGGCACACCGGCCGTCTGTCCAAGAAGGGCGGCATGCCAGCCGCCGGCCGTGGATCGGGAAAATGTACCGCAGCGTGACGCGCAATATCGAGGTGGCCGTCGAGCCGTTCTATCTGGAGGCGAAGTCCGATCCGGAGGAGCAGCGCTATGTGTGGGGCTATCGCGTCACCATCGCCAACCATTCGGACGACCCGATCCAGGTGCTGGCGCGCCACTGGCGCATCACCGACGGGCTCGGCCGCACCGAGGAGGTGCGTGGGCCCGGCGTCGTCGGCGAGCAGCCCGAGCTCGATCCCGGCGACAGCTTCCAGTACACGTCGGGATGCCCGCTGCGCACGCCGTCGGGCTTCATGGCCGGCAGCTATACGGTGCGGAACGGCGCGGGCGATTTCTTCGAGATCGAGATTCCGGCCTTCTCGCTCGACCTGCCGGACAGCGGCCGGCTGGTGAACTGAGCGCGATCAGCCGTCCTCGTCCTCGGCGAAGGCCGGCCCCTCCTCCCCTTCGGGAAACAGCTCCGTATTCATCAGCGCGCGGCCGAAGCGGTAGAGGATGTCGGCGGCCAGCGGCCGGCGCTCGGCGAGCAGCCGGTTGTAGGCCTTGCCGGCATTGAAGTTCATGCGGCGATGCGCCTGCGGATCGATCTCGTGAATCGCCTGTGCGAGGCAGATCGCGATCTCGCAGACGGCTTCCGCCGTCTCCTCGCGCATCTCGGCGCGCGTTGCATATGTTTCCGCCATCGCTCGGCCCGCAAATCCGGCTTCCCTGCCGGCTCCCTCGGGCCGATGATGCACATCAGGCGTTGACCATTGATTAAGGCT
This sequence comes from Aquamicrobium sp., assembly GCF_023954335.1. Taxonomy (NCBI): domain Bacteria; kingdom Pseudomonadati; phylum Pseudomonadota; class Alphaproteobacteria; order Hyphomicrobiales; family Phyllobacteriaceae; genus Aquamicrobium; species Aquamicrobium sp. The sequence goes on along the minus strand of NZ_JAMLIE010000001.1, from coordinate 1,909,936 downwards.
GTCAGCGGGTGAAGGCGCGCGCGCAGCCGCCGGCGGTCTCCTGACAGGCCACCTTCGCCCCTTCGGGCCTGATCATCCTGTCCGACTGCTTCACCAGCGCCGAGAACAGCAAGGCGAAAGCCGCGGCCGCGGCAACGATCGAGATCATCCTGTATGTCATGGCGCACCGCCGGATCGCTCCGGCTTCTGTTCTCCCGCAATCCCGGACGGAAAGGCGCTTCACGCCTTTCCCCGAATTGCTCCATGCGCCCCCGCGCCACCGATTGACAAGGCGACAGCATGCCGCCTCAGGCGTTCACGAATGCTTTCCGCGCCGGTTAACCATAGTGGCGAGGGAAGCCGGCCGGTCCTATCCGGCGGCCCGGCAGCTTTCCGCAGGCGTGTCCTCGCCGCCCTCGCCCATCAGATCGTAGAGGTCGGCCGCCTCGCCCTTGCTCCACCAGACATGGCGTCCGCCCGCATAGCGCGCGCCCGAGCCCGAGACGACATTGGCGGCGACCACGGTCTCGCCGTCGATGTCGAGAACGGCGAGCGAGACGGTGCCGGCGTTGAGACAGGTGACGGCAATGGCGCGGCCGTCGCACTCATAGGCGACGCTTTTCGACTCGACGCCGGCCGCGCCGGTCACGGGAATGGACAGGGTCAGGGAAACCTCGGCGGCCGTGGCCGGCAACGCGACCGAGACGGCCAGTGCCGCGAGGACGGAAAATCGCATGCGAACCTCCTTGCCTGCCCCGCTATGGTGCATGGTCGGGCGGGGCGGCGCAAGGACCGGTTCTATCGCGCGGCGGAAAACTCGGCCGGATCGAACTCATAGTGCTGGGAGCAGAACTCGCACGACACCCGGATCGTGCCGTTCTCGGTGCTCTCGGTGATCTCCTCCGCGGTGAAGCCGTCGAGGATGGCGCGGATCTTCTCGCGCGAGCACGAGCAGTCGTCCTCGATCGCGACGCTGTCGAAGACGCGCACGCCGTGCTCGTGGAACAGGCGATAGAGCAGCCGCTCGGAGCCGACGGTCGGGTCGAACAGCTCGTCGGGCGAGATGGTGCCGAGAAGCGAGCGCACCTCGGCCCAGGCGTCGTCCCCGTCCGCTGCATCGCCGTCATCGCCGTTCGGATCGTCGCCGCCGGGCAGGTCGGCCGCGCGCATGCGCTCGGGCGCCTCGGGCAGGAACTGGGCGAGCAGGCCGCCGGCGCGCCAGTGGGCGACGGGGCCGTCCGCGCCCGGCACGATCTGGCGGGCGACGGAGAGGCGCACGTCGGTCGGGATCTGCTCCGACTGGCGGAAGTAAGTACGCGCGACCTCCTCCAGTGAGGCGCCGTCGAGCTCGACGATGCCCTGATAGCGCTGCATGAAGGCGCCCTGGTCGATGGTCAGCGCCAGCACGCCCTTGCCGAGCAGCTCCTCAGGCGCGGTGCGGCCGGCGGCAACCGCCGCCTCCAGCCGTTCCGCGTCGAAGCGGGCATAGGCACGCAGCGAATGCGGCGTCGAGAAATCGGCGACGAGCAGATCGACCGGTCCGTCGGTGCGGGTCTGGACGATGAACTTGCCCTCGAACTTCAGCGTCGTGCCGAGAAGCACCGTCAACACCATCGCCTCGGCGAGCAGGTTGGCGACCGGCTCGGGATAGCCGTGGCGCGGCAGGATCGCGTCGAGCACCGGGCCGAGCTGCACGGCGCGGCCGCGCAGGTCGAGCGCGTCCACCTCGAACGGAACCACATGGTCGTCGCCGGCGAAGCCGAACTCGCCGAGCCTGATCTCGCTGTCACTCACCTGAATTTTCCTGTACCGGCATGGGCGGGCGGCCGCCGTCGCGGGGCGATGGCCCGGCCGTCATGCGCCATGGAATTAGAGGCTGAGCCACGCAGATAGGAGACCGCCCCGCCGCATTCAAGCGCCGAGGCACCAGGCGATGACCGCCTTCTGCGCGTGCAGCCGGTTCTCGGCCTCGTCGAACACCACCGAATGCGGGCCGTCGATCACCGCGTCGGTGACCTCCTCGCCGCGATGGGCCGGCAGGCAGTGCATGAACAGCGCGTCGGGCTGCGCATGCGCCATCAGCCGCTCGTTGACCTGATAGGGCATGAAGACGTTGTTGCCCCGCGCGCGGTGCTCCTGGCCCATCGAGACCCAGGTGTCGGTGACGACGCAGTCGGCGTCCCTGACCGCCTCCTCGGGCGAGCGCATCACCTTGACGCGGCCGCCATTGGCAAGCGCCCAGTCGAGCATGGGCTGCGACGGCTCGCTGCCTTCCGGCACCGCGATGTTCAGCCGGAAATCGAGCCGGGCGGAGGCCTCCATCAGCGAATGAAGCACGTTGTTGCCGTCGCCGGTCCAGGCGAAGAGCCTGTCCTTGACCGGGCCGCGATGCTCCTCGTAGGTCATCACGTCGGCCATGATCTGGCAGGGATGGGTGTCGTCCGTCAGGCCGTTGATGACGGGAACGGTGGCGTGCTCGGCCAGCTCGATGAGCCGTGCATGCTCGGTCGTGCGGATCATGATCGCGTCGACGTAGCGCGACAGGACCTTCGCGGTGTCGGCGATGGTCTCGGAGCGGCCGAGCTGCATTTCCGCGCCGGTGAGCATCACCGTCTCGCCGCCGAGCTGGCGCATGCCGACGTCGAAGGAGACGCGCGTGCGCGTCGACGGCTTCTCGAAGATCATCGCCAGCACCTTGCCGGCCAGCGGTTTCTCGCCCGCCGCCGCGCCCGACTTCAGGCGATGCTTGCGCGCCCGCGCGTCGTCGAGGATGGTGCGGATGTCGGCGGCGGAGACGGCTGACAGATCGAGGAAATGCCTGAACGTCGCGCTCATCACGCGACCTTTTCCGTTGCCCGCGCGGCAAGGCCGGCAGCGGCGGCGCGGATGCGCTCGCCCGCCTCGCGGATCTCCTCGTCGCTGACGGTGAGCGGCGGCAGCAGGCGCAGGACGTTGTCGCCCGCCGTCACGGCCAGCATCTTCGCGTCGATCACGGCGGCGAGGACCGCGGTGTTGGCCATGCGGCACTTGAGGCCCATCAGCAGGCCGTTGCCGCGCACGTCCTCGAACACCTGCGGAAACTCGTCGACGAGCGAGGCCAGCATCTGGCGCGCGTTGAGCGCGCGCGCCTGCACGGAGTCGAGGAAGCCCTCCTCCAGCACGACGTCGAGCACGGCGTTGCCGACCGCCATGGCGAGCGGGTTGCCGCCGAAGGTGGTGCCGTGGACGCCGGGGGTCATGCCGGCCGCCGCCTTCTCGGTGGCGAGGCAGGCGCCGACCGGGAAGCCGCCGCCGATGCCCTTGGCGATGGCCATGATGTCCGGCTCGATCGACGACCACTGATAGGCGAACAGCTTGCCGGTGCGGCCGATGCCCGTCTGCACCTCGTCGAGGATGAGCAGGAGGTCGTGCTTGTCGGCCAGCGCGCGCAGCTTGTCGAGGAACGGCGCGGGGAAGGCGCGGATGCCGCCCTCGCCCTGAACCGGCTCAAGCAGGATCGCGGCGGTCTCGGGCCCGATGGCCTTCTCGACCGCCTCGATGTCGCCGAAAGGCACCTGGTCGAAGCCGTCCGCCTTGGGGCCGAAGCCGTCGAGATATTTCTGCTGGCCGCCGGCGGCGATGGTGGCGAGCGTCCGGCCGTGGAACGCGCCCTCGAAGGTGATGGTGCGGAAGCGCTCGGGCCGGCCGTTGATGTAGTGATAGCGGCGCGCGGTCTTGATGGCGCATTCGAGCGCCTCGGCCCCGGAATTGGTGAAGAAGACGCGATCGGCGAAACTCGCCTCGACCAGCCGCTCGCCCAGCCGGCTCTGGCCCGGAATCTGGTAGAGGTTGGAGACGTGCCAGAGCTTCCCCGCCTGTTCCGTAAGCGCCGCGACGAGATGCGGGTGGCAATGGCCGAGCGAATTGACGGCGATGCCGGCGGCGAAATCGAGATAGCGCTCGCCGCTCTCGGTTATCAGCCAGCTGCCTTCGCCGCGCTCGAACGCCAGGGGCGCGCGGGCAAAGGTCTCGTAAAGCGCCGAACCGCTCATTATATGCCTCTCCAGAACGGACAATCAAAAAAGCCGCCCAAAGGGCGGCGGAAGGCCAATCTATATCGGCTTTCAAGGCAGTCGAGTCAAATGAAACGTCACCCGCGCAAGCTTGCGCCGCCGGGTTTTCCGGCTCCGCCGTCCGCGCCTGCGGCATTCGGGCACCCAAGTTGGGGAAAACCGAAAAATCCGATTCCCCACGCCCGGCCGACTCTTGTCACGGAGTCAGCGGATACTGTACCTTGAGGTCAAGAAATATCTAGATTTCGTGCGGCGAAACCAATCACCCCTGTATATGTGGTGCCGTGCCGGTGCTTTCCGGCCGGGGAAGGATTCGGATTCGGCGCATGCGATAGCAGGAGCATGTGCTCATGAACTGGACCGACGAACGCGTTGAACTGCTCAAGAAGCTGTGGGCCGAAGGGCTGAGCGCCAGCCAGATCGCCAACCAGCTCGGCGGCGTCAGCCGCAACGCGGTGATCGGCAAGGTGCACCGCCTGAAGCTGTCGGGGCGCGGGCGCGCCTCGGCCGCCCAGCCGCGCGCCAAGAAGGCCCCGGCCGCCAGCCCGGCCAAGAGCGGAGGCAGCCGGCCGATGCGCACGGTGACGGCCAGCGTCGGCGCGACCGCGCTCGCCGTACAGTTCGACGCCGAGCCGGTGGCACGGCAGGTGCTGCGCCCGGCCGCGGACGTGGTGGTGCCGATGTCGCGCAATCTGAGCCTGATCCAGCTGACCGAGCGGACCTGCAAATGGCCGAACGGCGACCCGCTGTCGGAAGATTTCAGCTTCTGCGGCAACGAAGCCGGCGAGAGCGGCCCCTATTGCGGCTACCACTCCCGCGTCGCCTACCAGCCCGCCTCGGAGCGCCGCCGGACGCGCTAGATGTGAGCTTTCGGGAGGTTGTCCATTCGGACCGGACCGGGGAGACTGGAGTTACCAAGCTTCAGCATCCACCGGAGGGTCCGAATGAACATCCACAAGAATGCCCGCCTGACGCCGTTGCGTCGAGAGGAGATGGCGCTGTCGGTGATTGAGGGGCGTCTTTCCCAAGCCCATGCGGCACGGACCTATGGCGTGTCGGCGAAGATCGTGGCGCGCTGGGTGGAGCGCTACAAGGCGGAAGGGCGGTCCGGCATGGGCGACCGATCCTCGCGGCCCGCCCATATGCCGCAGGCCACCGCGGCGTCGATCGCCGAGCGTATTGTGGTGCTGCGTCGGCTGCGCTGGACCGGCAAGCACATTGCCCATGAGGTTGGCGTCTCGCCGGCCACCGTCAGCCGGGTGCTCAGGCGCGCCGAGCTGTCGCGGCTCAAGGACATCGAGCCGGCCGCGCCGGTCAGGCGCTACGAACGTGCCCATCCCGGCGAGATGATCCATATCGACATCAAGAAACTCGGCCGGTTCGACCGCGTCGGCCATCGCATCACCGGCGATCGGCGCGGCCAGTCCAACAGTCGCGGCATCGGCTGGGAGTTCGTCCATGTCGCCATCGACGATGCCTCGCGCATCGCCTTCAGCCAGATCCTGCCCGACGAGAAGAAGCAAAGCGCCGTCGCCTTCCTCACGGCGGCAGTCGCCTACTACGCCAGCCTCGGAATCACCGTCACTCGCGTCATGACCGACAACGGCTCGTGCTATCGCTCGAAGGCTTTCGCGCGCGCTTGCCGCGAATTCGGCCTCAAGCACATCCGAACCAGGCCCTACACGCCGCGCACAAACGGCAAGGCCGAGCGCTTCATCCAGACCGCCTTGCGCGAGTGGGCCTATGCCGTGGCCTATCCGACATCACGCCACCGTGCCGCTGAACTGCCGATCTGGCTCCACCGCTACAATTGGCATCGCCCGCATGGCAGCCTAAAGTCCAAACCACCAATCAGTCGCCTCCATCTAACCGGCGACAACCTCTTGAGGCTCCACAGCTAGAGCAGCGGGCGTTCTGACGAACGCTGCTTCCGCTGCTCCAGCTTCTTTCCTTGGCCGCATTTATGCGACGTCAGACGATTCCGTCTGACTGCAAAATGCTCTAGCTCCACCACGTTTTACGCGCCGCGCAGGTGCGTGGTCTTCGAGCGTTTGCGCTGCCCCTCATCCGGCCCTTCGGGCCACCTTCTCCCCGTGAACGGGGAGAAGGAATGCCGGCCGCTGGTCCCCTCAGTTTTTCCTGCCACGCTTGCGATTGGCGAAGGCAAGGACGACAGCTCTCTTCTCCCCGTTCACGGGGAGAAGGTCCCGGCAGGGGGATGAGGGGCAGCGCAGGCGCTGCCGATGATGCACAACACGCCCCAAGGCAGCGGCGACGTCCCCTACCCTCACCCTTCCTCGCGAAAACGGACCAGAACGGCCCCGTCCGTCACCTGCGCGCCCTCGGGCACGATCTCCTCGATCACGCCGTCATGCGGGGCGGCGATGGTGTGCTCCATCTTCATCGCCTCGAGGACGAGCAGCGGCTGGCCCTTGACCACGCTGTCGCCGGCCGCCGCCCGCGCCAGCTTGACCAGCCCCGGCATCGGCGCGCGCAGCGCATCGCCGCCGGCGGCCGCGGCTTCCGCGTTGGCGAACGGGTCGTGGACCGCGAAAGTGTGGCTCGCCGCCCCGGAAAACACGGTGACGTGGCCGGGCCAGCGCGCGGTGGCGAAGCGGCCACCGGAGGCGGGCACCGCGACGCTCGCGCCATCCACCGCCACTTGGGCATTGCCGTTGGCGGCCACGGTCAGCCGCGCCCTGATCTCCTCGCCGTCATGGGCGAGCGACACCGTCTTCGCCAGCGGCTGGAAATGGGCGTAGCCGGCCAGCGCCGCCCATGGATCGGCTGCGTCAAGCCGAACGTCAAGCCCGGCAGCGGCGACGGCTGCCGCGGCGACGTGCTGCGCCGTCACCGGCGACGCCGCGGTCAGCTCGTCCTGCCGCCGGCCGATCATGCCGGTGTCGACATTGCCGGCCGCGAAGTCCGGGTCGGCGGCGAGCGCGGCGAGGAAGGCGGTGTTGACGACCGAACCGGCGATTTCGGTGCGCGAAAGCGCCTCGGACAGCGCGGCGAGCGCGCCGTCTCGCGTCGGCGCATGCGTCACCAGCTTGGCGATCATCGGGTCGTAGAAGGGCGAGATCGCATCGCCCTCGCGCACGCCGGTCTCGATGCGCAGCGACGCCTCGCCGGCCGTCGCATCAGGAAAGCGCAGGCGGTGCAGCGTGCCGATGGCCGGCAGGAACCCCTTCGCGGCATCCTCGGCGTAGAGCCGCGCCTCGAAGGCGTGGCCGGAGAGCGAAATCTCGTCCTGCATCCTCGGCAGCCTCTCGCCGGAGGCGACGCGCAGCTGCCACTCGACCAGATCGACGCCGGTGATCATCTCCGTCACCGGATGCTCGACCTGAAGGCGCGTGTTCATCTCCATGAACCAGAATCGGTCGGGGCGCAGGCCGTCGGAAGCGTCGACGATGAACTCGATGGTGCCGGCGCCGGAATAGTCGATGGCCCTGGCGGCCTTGACGGCGGCCTCGGTCATCGCCTCGCGCATCGCCGCCGTCATGCCGGGGGCCGGCGCTTCCTCGATCACCTTCTGGTGGCGGCGCTGGGCCGAGCAGTCGCGCTCGTAGAGGTGGACGACGTTGCCGTGATTGTCGCCGAAGACCTGCACCTCGATATGGCGCGGCTTCTCGACATATTTCTCGACCAGCACCCGGTCGTCGCCGAAGGCCGCCTTGGCCTCGCGCCGCGCGGCGGCCAGCGCCTCGGCGAAATCGTCGGGATGGTCGACCTTGCGCATGCCCTTGCCGCCGCCGCCGGCGCGGGCCTTGATCAGCACGGGATAGCCGATCTCACGCGCCTTGGTGGCGAGGATGACGATCTCCTGCCCCTCGCCGTGATAGCCGGGCACGACCGGAACGCCGGCCTTCTCCATCAGACGCTTGGCCGCGTCCTTCAGGCCCATCGCCCGGATCGCCCGGGCCGACGGACCGATGAAGACGAGGCCGGCCGCCTCCACCTCATCGACGAAGCCGGGGTTCTCGGACAGGAAGCCGTAGCCGGGATGGATAGCCTGCGCGCCCGTCCGTTTCGCGGCGTCGATGATGCGCTCGGCGACCAGATAGCTTTCCCCGACGGGCGAGGCGCCGATATGCACCGCCTCGTCGGCGATAGTGACATGCAGCGCCTGCGCGTCGGCGTCGGAATAGACCGCGACGGTGGCGACGCCCATCCTGCGTGCAGTGCGAATGACGCGGCACGCGATCTCGCCGCGGTTGGCGATCAGGATCTTGTCGAACATCGGCTCCTCCTCAGAGCTGGCCTTGCGTGGCGCTAGACGCCGGCTGCGAACATCGCCAGCAGCGCGTTGAACTTCCGCGGCTGCTGCAGGAAGGGCGCGTGCGCCGCGCCTTCCAGCCGCACCACGCCCTCCGGCCACAGCGACGACCATGAAAGGCCGTCGAAATAACCGGCCTGGATGAACACGTCGTCGACGCCGTTGACCACGGCGAGCGGCACGGTCGTCGTGGCGACGATCTCGCGCTCGTCCAGCGCCTGGCCTTGCGCGACCGAGCCGAACATGGTCTCGCGGGCGCGCCCGTCCGTGCGCCGGCACATGGCGAGGAGATGCGGATCGACCACGCCGTTCACGGCCGAGGTGTGGGTGGTATAGGCGAGGACGTCGTCCTCGGTGAAATCGCGCTTGCCGGTGAGGTTTTCCGCCGCCGGATCGATGTTGAAGCCGGCCAGCAGGGATTCCATCTCCGCCTTCACCGGCGGCGTGCCGCTGATCATGACGCCGCGCGCCGGAAAGCCGCGGCCGATCAGCTCGAGCGCGATGTGGCCGCCAAGCGACCAGCCGAACACGACCGGCCGCTCCAGCCCTAGTGCCGCCGCAGCCTCCTCGACCATCCCGGCATAGCCGCCGAAGGTGTAGCTGCGCGCCGGATCGGCCGCGTCATCCGACGCGCCATGTCCCGGCAGGTCGAGGGCGACGACGCGCCAGCCGGCGAGCTCCGGCGCGGCCAACTGGCCGGCAAAGACCTCCTTGCTGCTCGAATTGCCATGGATCAGCAGGATCGCCGGGCCGTCGGCCCGCGACTGCGCATAGGCGATCCTGCCGTGGCTGGTTTCGACGGCGCCGGTGTCGGTCATGATTTTGCTCCCCTTGTGGTAATGGTCGAGAATCGACGATGCGGCGCGCCGCCTGCATCGGCCATGGGATTGAACGAACGAAACGGGTTTGGACGATGGGATACGGCTTTAGCGCGCTGGCTGTCACGGCGGCCCTTATCTGGGCCACGGCTGCCGCCCATGCCGACTGGAAGCCGGCCGAGCGCGTCGAGACCTATCGCGTCTCCGGCCGCTCCGGCATCGAGCTCTACCGCTCGATCGGCGAGAACGGGCCGGTGGTCGGCGTCGGCCGCGCCGTCGCCTACACCGATTTCAAGCTGCTGTGGTCGCGCGACTATCGCCCGCAGGCGGACGGCTCGTGCAAGCTGGTCACGGCGCGGCCGAACCTCACCATCACCTACCGCTTGCCCAAGGCGCCCGACAACCTGCCGGAGGCGACACGGCGCGCGTGGCAGGCCTTCCTTGCCGGCATCACCGCGCATGAGAAGGTGCATGGCGACATCATCGTCGACATGGTGCGGCAGATCGAGGCCGTCTCGGTTGGCCTCAGCGCACCCGCCGACCCCGCTTGCCAGAAGGTGCGCGCGGCGCTGCAGGCCAAGCTCGGCCCGCTGTCGCAGGCGCAACGCCAGAAAAGCCGCGACTTCGACCGCGAGGAAATGCGCGACGGCGGCAACGTCCACCGCCTGATCCTGGCACTCGTCAACGGCGGCTGAACGGGAAGAACAGGATAGCGTGAAGAACTTTCGAGCCCGAAGGGCTCGCAAGGGCGACCGCCCGTCGCCGGCCGTCCGGCGCCCCGTCGGAGGCGTGAGCGAAGCGAACTGCCGCGAGACAAGAAAATGGCGCACCCGACAGGATTCGAACCTGTGACCTCTGCCTTCGGAGGGCAGCACTCTATCCAGCTGAGCTACGGGTGCTTCGAACATGTGCCTATCGCATTCGGCCCTATGCGGTCAACGGGGCGGTGAGCAGCCTGAGGTCCTTATCCGTCACATCCTGAAGACGCCGAACTTCGTGTCGGGGATCGGCGCGTTGAGCGCGGCCGACAGCGACAGCGCCAGCACCTCGCGCGTGCGGGCCGGGTCGATGATGCCGTCGTCCCACAGCCGCGCCGAGGAATAGAGCGGATGGCCCTCGCGCTCGTACTTCTCCAGCGTCGGGCGGCGGAACTCGGCCTCCTCCTCAGCGGTCCACGAACCGCCCTTGCGCTCGATGCCCTCGCGCTTGACCAGCGCCAGCACGGTCGCGGCCTGCTCGCCGCCCATCACCGAGATGCGCGCGTTCGGCCACATCCACAGGAAACGCGGCGAATAGGCCCGGCCGCACATGCCGTAATTGCCCGCGCCGAACGAGCCGCCGATGATGACGGTGAGCTTCGGCACCTGCGCGGTGGCGACGGCCGTGACGAGCTTTGCCCCGTCCTTGGCGATGCCGCCGGCCTCGTATTTGCGGCCGACCATGAAGCCGGTGATGTTCTGGAGGAAGATCAGAGGAATCTTGCGCTGGCAGCACAGCTCGATGAAATGCGCGCCCTTGACCGCGCTTTCCGAGAACAGCACGCCGTTGTTGCCGAGGATGCCGACCGGCATGCCGTGGAGATGCGCGAAACCGGTGACGAGCGTGGTGCCGTAGTTCTGCTTGAACTCGTCGAACTCGGAACCGTCGACCAGCCGGGCGATGACCTCGCGCACGTCGTAGGGCTGGCGCAGGTCGGTCGGCACGACGCCGTATATCTCGTCGGCCGGATAGAGCGGCGCGGCCGGCGGCCGCAGGGAAAGTTCCGGCTGCTTGCTGCGGTTGAGGTTCGCGACGATGCGGCGCACGATGGCGAGCGCGTGGACATCGTCGGTGGCGTAGTGGTCGGCGACGCCGGATTCGCGCGTGTGGAGGTCGGCGCCGCCCAGCTCCTCGGCGGTCACCTCCTCGCCGGTCGCGGCCTTCACCAGCGGCGGGCCGCCGAGGAAGATGGTGGCCTGCTTGCGCACCATGATCGTCTCGTCGGACATGGCCGGGACATAAGCCCCGCCCGCCGTGCACGAGCCCATGACACAGGCGATCTGCGGGATTCGGGCGGCCGACATGTTGGCCTGGTTGAAGAAGATGCGGCCGAAATGCTCGCGGTCGGGGAACACCTCGTCCTGGTTGGGCAGGTTCGCGCCGCCGGAATCGACGAGATAGATGCAGGGCAGGTTGTTCTGCGCCGCGATCTCCTGCGCGCGCAGGTGCTTCTTCACGGTCAGCGGGTAGTAGGTGCCGCCCTTCACCGTCGCGTCGTTGACGACGATGACGCATTCGGTGCCCTCGACCCTGCCGATGCCGGTGATGATGCCGGCCGAGGCGATGGTGTCGTCATACATGTCCCACGCCGCGAACTGGCCGATCTCGAGGAAGGGCGAGCCGGCGTCGAGAAGCTGGGCGAGCCTATCGCGGGGCAGCAGCTTGCCGCGGCCGACATGGCGCTCGCGCGCCTCGTCGGAGCCGCCGCGCTCGACGAGCTCGGCCTTGTCGGCGATGTCGGCGACCAGTGCCTTCATGCGCCCGGCATTGGCCTTGAAGGCGTCGGAGGCGGGCGAAATCTGCGAGCTCAGGACGGGCATCGTTTCCTCGGGTCTTTCGGCCAGTCTGGAACGGGCGGTGGAAGGGAAGCCGGGACGGCGGCGATCAGGCGCTTTCGTCCATCATCTCGCGGCCGATCAGCCAGCGGCGGATTTCAGAGGTGCCTGCGCCGATCTCGTAGAGCTTGGCGTCGCGCAGCAGGCGGCCCGTCGGATAGTCGTTGATGTAGCCGTTGCCGCCGAGAAGCTGGATGGCGTCGAGCGCGACCAGCGTCGCTTTCTCCGCCGCATAGAGGATGCAGCCGGCGGCGTCCTTGCGCGTCGTCTCCCTGCGGTCGCAGGCGGCCGCCACTGCATAGACATAGGCGCGGCAAGCGTTCAGCGTGGTGTACATGTCGGCGAGCTTGCCCTGGACGAGCTGGAACGCGCCGATGGGCTGGCCGAACTGCTTGCGCTCCTGCGCGTAGGGCACGGCGGCGTCGAGCGCCGCGGCCATCAGGCCGAGCGGCCCGCCCGACAGCACGACGCGCTCGTAGTCGAGGCCGGACATCAGCACCTCGACGCCGCGTCCCTCCTCGTGAAGCACGTTCCCGAACGGCACCTCGACATCCTCGAACACCAGCTCGCCGGTGTTGGAGCCGCGCATGCCCAGCTTGTCGAGCTTCTGCGCCACGGAAAAGCCGGCCATGCCGCGCTCGATCAGGAAGGCGGTGATGCCGCGCGATTTCCGCTCGGGGTCGGTCTTGGCATAGACGACCAGCGTGCCGGCGTCGGGGCCGTTGGTGATCCACATCTTCGAGCCGTTGAGGACGTACCGGTCGTTCTTCTTCTCGGCGCGCAGGCGCATCGAGACGACGTCGGAGCCGGCCCCCGGCTCGGACATGGCGAGCGCGCCGACGGTCGTGCCTGCGCACAGCGAGGGCAGGTATTTCGCCTTCTGCTCCGGCGTTCCCCAGCGGTTGATCTGGTTGACGCACAAATTGGAATGGGCGCCGTAGGACAGGCCGACCGAGCCGGAGGCGCGGGAAATCTCCTCCATGGCCACGACATGCGCGACATAGCCCATGCCGGTGCCGCCATGGTCGGGGTCGGCGGTCATGCCGAGCAGGCCGAGCGCGCCCATCTCCTCCCACAGATGGGCGGGAAACTCGTTGTCGCGGTCGATGTCGGCGGCGATGGGCGCTATGCGCTCGCCGGCGAAGCGGCGCACCGTGTCGCGCAGCGCGTCAATATCCTCACCAAGCCCGAAGTTCATCGCGCGATCGTACATGAACGTCCTCCCTTTTATCGTCCCCACCCGGGCGCGCGCCGACGAGGCGCATCGTCATGTCGTGATAGGTATCGGCGACCTCGTCGACGGAAAGCCGCTCGTCCGGCCGGAACCAGACGATCACGCCCGTCATCATCTGGATGATCGCCATGGCGGTCAATGCGACGTCGCCGACGGCGAAGTCGCCGCTTTCGGCGCCCGCGCGCAGGATGCGCCGCAGCTCCTTCTCGTACGCGCCGCGCAGGCGCAGGATCGCGCTCAGCCTTTCATGCGAAAGGGCGCGCAGCTCCATGTTGCTGACATGGGTGGAGTGCCGGCGGGCGATGTGAAAGCCGATATGGTTGCGCACGAAGGCGGCGAGCTCGCGCGCCGGGCCGGCGCCCACCGGGCGCGCGGCCTGCCAGCTCTCAGCCAGCGCCTCCATATGCGCGCGCATCAGCGAGAACAGCAGGTCCTCCTTGGTCGAGAAATAGCGGTAGAGCGCGGCGGCCTGGACGCCGACCTCGCCTGCCAGCCGGCGCATGGAAACGGCCTCGTAGCCATAGCGGGCGATAAGGTCGACCGCCGCCTCGCGGATCGCGGCCTGCGTCCTTTCCCCATCCGACCCTGCGGTGCGCGCCATGACATTCCTCCCGGCAGATTTAATAAAACGAACGTTCAATTAATTCAAGAAGGTTTTTTTCTTAGGCCCATTGAGGCGCGGGAGAGCAGGTTTTTTGCGACGAACACCTCCCCTTGTCGCCGCCCCTTCGCCTTCCGTTGAGGAAGCAGTGCCGAGCAGGGCTTATTGCCCATCCTTTCGGCAAGACATGCCGTCGACTTGGGCGTCTCTTTGCCGATGCCTATCTTTTGCGCTCTAATCTGGCACATTTCTGCAACGGTGGCGTCACAATGACTGTCGCCATCGAAGCCGGCAACCGAATTCGTTTGCCAGAATCGCGCCACTGAATCACTTTTCGAATCACGAAGGCGTGACGGTTGCGAAAACCGCCCGCCGTTCCGGGGAATACGAAACCTACTTTTCGTGCGAGGGGTCCATGAAGTTCATCCGTCACGCCGCTTTCCTGGCTGCGGCCACAATCCTGTCCTCATCCGCCATGGCGGCCGACGAGACATATACGCAGGAAGAAATCGCATCGCAGTTCGACATCGCCTTCGGCGCGGCCGTCACCAGCCGCTACATCTCGCGCGGCGTCGACCAGTCCAACGGCCCGGCCTTCCAGGCCTATATCGAGCCGTCCTATGGCATCTTCTATGCCGGGGCATGGGCCTCGACCGTTGATTTCGGCACCAATGACGATTGGGAGCTCGATCTCTACCTCGGCATACGGCCCGAGTTCGGCAATCTCGCCCTCGATCTCGGCTACGCCCGCTATCTCTACGACGGCGTCACCGATGATTCCGGCGAGTTCTACGCCAAGGGCACCTACACCTTCACCGAGCAGTTCTCGGCCGGCGGCGAGCTTTATTTCGATCCCGATGCCGACACCGTCTACGGCGTCGCCAACGCGGCGGTCGTCCTGCCCTACGACGTGACGCTCTCCGCCGCGGTCGGCAAGTGGCTCGACAGCAGCAGCCACGACTACCTCGACTGGAACATCGGCCTGTCCTACACCGTCGCCGAGACCTTCACCATCGACGGTCGCTATCACGACTCCGAAGACCCGGCCAATCACGGCCGCTTCGTCGTGACGCTGTCGGTCGACACATCCTGGTCGGCGCTGCGCGGCAAGTAGCCCGCCGCTGCCCATCGGCACCCGTTCGCGAAAGCCCGGCAGGAGACTGCCGGGCTTTCTTCCTTCTTGCATCCGGCGGCGCGAATCCGGATGGTGCCGGTCGTTGAAGGAGACGAGTCCGATGGCCGAACCGATCCCGCCGCGCGCGGCGATCACCCTTGCCGACTGGCGGGTGCATCCGAACAGCCGCTACAGCTTCCAGCATGTCAGCGAATTCGTGCCCGTGGCGATGGTGGCAACGCCGGCCGGGGCGGAGGCCCCCTCCCCGGGCCCGGGCCTGCTCGCGCGGATGACGCTGGGCGACCCCGACGGCAGCCCCGTTGACGCGCTCGACCACATGCGGCGCTCCCATACCGACCATGTCGTCGTCATGCGCGGCGGCGAGGTGATCGCCGAATGGCTCGCCGAGACCGTCGATCCCGGCCGGCCGCATCTCGTCTTCTCGATCTCCAAATCCATCACCGGCCTCCTCGCCGGCATCGCCGCCGGCGAGGGGCTGCTCGACCCCGACGCGCCGGTGACGGACTACGTGCCGTCGATGGCCGGCTCTACCTATGCAAGCGCACGGGTGCGCGACCTTCTCGACATGACGGTCGACCTCGATTTCGACGAGGAATATCTCGACGACGGCGGCGCGTTCGACCGCTACCGCCGCGCCATGCTGTGGAACCCCGAGCGGCCCGGAACGACGCCGGAGACGCTGGAAGCCTTCCTCGCCACGCTCGGCGACCATGGGGCGGGGGATGGGGCGGGACATGGGAAGCGCTTCTACTACGCCTCGCCCAACAGCGACCTGCTCGGCCTCGTGGTCGAGCGCGCGGCGGGCATGCGCTATCCGCTTTATCTCGCCGAGAGGCTGTGGAAGCCGATGGGCGCGCGCGGCGCGGCCTGGGTCACGGTCGACCGCGCCGGCACGGCGCGCGCGGCCGGCGGCGTTTGCCTGACGACGCGCGACCTCGCCCGGCTCGGCCAGCTCGTGCTCGACGACGGCCGCTCGGCAAGCGGCGCTGAGGTGGTGCCGGGCGCGTGGATCGCCGACATGCGCGCCAATGGCGACCGCCGCGCATGGGTGGAGGGCAATTTCGCCGACATGTTCGCTGAAGGCCGCTATCGCTCGTGCTGGTACGATGTCGGCGACGGGCGCGGCAGTATTGCCGCAGTCGGCATCCATGGCCAGTGGCTGTGGACGGACCCCGTAAGCCGCGTCGTCATCGCCAAGACCGCCTCGCGCCCCGACCCCAGCAACGACGACGCCACGGCGCTCGAGATCCGCATGCTCGGCCAGATCGCGCGCGCGTTCGGCGGCGCGCCGTAGCGACGGGCCTTCCGCAGGCGGCCGATTGGCTCTATTGCATCGTCCGTCGTTTGCGAAAACCCCGTTCCCGCTTGCCGGCCCCGTCCGAGAAAGGTTCCCGACCGCCATGACTTCCGCACGTCCCGCGCTGACCCCGCTCGCGGCCGAACTGCCGGCAACGGTTCCCTTCGTCGGCCCCGAGGCGCAGGAGCGGTCGCGCGGCCGGCCGTTCCGCGCCCGCATCGGCGCCAACGAAAGCGGCTTCGGCCCGTCGCCCAAGGCGGTGGCGGCGATGCAGGCGGCCGCGACCGACGTGTGGAAATATGGCGACCCGGAGAACCACGATCTCAAGGCCGCGCTCGCCGCGCATCTGGGCGTCGGCGCCGGCAACATCGCCGTCGGCGGCGGCATCGACGGGCTGCTCGGGCTGATCGTCCGGCTCTATGTCGAGAAGGGTCAGCCCGTCGTCACCTCGCTCGGCGGCTATCCGACCTTCAACTATCACGTCGCGGGCTATGGCGGCCGGCTCGTCACCGTCCCTTACGTCGATGACCGCGAGGATCTCGACGGGCTCGTCGCCGCGGCGCGGCGCGAGAACCCGCCGCTGCTCTATCTCGCCAATCCCGACAACCCGATGGGGACCTGGTGGGAGGCGGACGAGATTTCCCGGCTGATCGAGGCGCTGCCGGAAACGACGATGCTGGTGCTCGACGAGGCCTATGGCGAGACCGCGCCCGCGTCGGCCATTCCGCCGCTCGACGTCGCGCGGCCGAACGTCCTGCGCATGCGCACCTTCTCCAAGGCCTACGGCCTTGCAGGCATGCGCTGCGGCTACGCGGTCGGCGAGAGCGCGGCGATCCGCGCCTTCGACAAGGTGCGCGACCATTTCGGCATGTGCCGCATGACGCAGGCCGCCGCGCTGGCCGCGCTCGCCGACGGCGACCATCTCAGAAAGGTCCTCGACGAGGTGGCCGCAAGCCGGGCGCGGATCGCGGAAATCGTCGGCGAAAGTGGGCTTTCCGCGCTGCCATCGGCGACCAATTTCGTCGCCGTCGATTGCGGCGGCGACGGCGCGCTCGCGCTTCGCGTGCTTCAGGCGCTGATCGAGCGCGACATCTTCGTGCGCAAGCCGGCGGCCCCACGGCTCGACCGCTGCATCCGCATCAGCGCCGGCCCGGCCGCCGAGATGGACGCGCTCGCCGAGGCGTTCCCGCTCGCCCTCGCCGCCGCGAAAGCCGCAGCCTGACGAAACGGACGGCCGCGCGGGAGCGGCCGGTGACGCGCCGGTTAAAGTCGTTGACGGGCGGCGGCTGAGATATTTCTGTAACGCTGGCTAAGCATCAATGCCGGATGGTCCGGTCCGTCCCGAGGTGAAGCATGCCGCACGTGCAGTTCCAGTATGACGACGAGGCGCTCGACCGGCTGTCGGCGCGCGACCTCGCCGCGGCGGTGCCCGACCCGATCGTGATGGTCGATGCGAGGGGCGCGGTCCGCTACGTCAACGAGGCGGCGATCTCGTTCTTCGGGCCGATCCCGCAGGGCACGATCCTGACGCACAGGTTCCGCACGCCGGACATGCAGCGGCTGATGGACGCCGCCCTGCGGGAAGGACGCGCCGGGGCCATCGACTATGGCGAGCGCGTGCCGATGGAGCGGGCGTTCCGCATCTTCGCCACGCCGCTCGGCGCGGGCAGCGGCCTTTACATGATCCACTTCAAGGACCAGAGCGAGACGCGCCGCATCGACCGCATGCGCGCCGACTTCATCGCCAATGCCAGCCACGAGCTGCGCACGCCGCTCGCCTCGATCTCGGGCTTCATCGAGACGCTGCGTGGGCCGGCGCGCAACGACGAGAAGGCGCGCGAGAGCTTCCTTGCGATCATGCAGACGCAGACCTCGCGCATGGCGCGGCTGATCGACGACCTGCTCACGCTGTCGCGCATCGAGATGAAGCCGCATCTGCCCTCGCGCGAGAAGCTCGACCTCGTCGACACCATCGCCAGCGTCGTCGACTCGCTCGGCTATCTCGCCGCCGAATACGGCGTCGAGGTCGTGTTCGCCCGCCCGCCCGGACCGATGCTCGTCTCGGGCAGCCGCGACGAGTTGATCCAGGTCTTCGTCAACCTTCTCGAGAACGCCTGCAAATACGGGCAGGCGGGCGGACGCGTCGACATCACGATCGAGCGCGTCGAGGAAGGCCCCAACCCGGAAATCGCCACCACCTTCCGCGACTACGGGCCGGGCATCGCCGAGGAGCACATTCCGCGCATCACCGAGCGCTTCTACCGCATCGACGCCGAGAAGAGCCGGGTGAAGAACGGCACCGGCCTCGGCCTCGCCATCGTCAAGCACATCCTGACCCGCCACGAGGGCCGGCTGACCGTGCGCTCGCGCCCCGGCGAAGGCGCGGCCTTCACCGTCTACCTGCCGGAGCCGTGATGCCCGTTCCATGGGGCATTCCCAAGGGCATTCCTGAGGGGCGTTCTTGTTCCTGTCATGCGGGCGGCCTATGATTCCAGCGTCAAAACCGCTTCGGGCCAATGCGAATCATGAACACCCGCCACATCGTTACCGCCTATGACGAGGAACTGGCCGTTCTCGGCAACCGCATCGCCGCCATGGGCGGCCATGCCGAGCGCATGGTCGACGAGGCGGTGGCGGCGCTGATCAACGACGACACGGCACTGGCGCGCAAGGTCATCGCCGACGACGTGGTGCTCGATGAGGGCGAGCGCTGGATCGACGACTACGCGATCGTGCTCATCGCCCGCCGTCAGCCGATGGCCGACGACCTGCGCGAGATCATCGGCGCGGTCCGCATCTCGGCCGATCTCGAACGGGTCGGCGATCTCGGCAAGAACATCGCCAAGCGCGTGGTGGCCATCGCCGAGGCGGGCCAGCCGGTGCAGCTGTTCCGCGGCATCGAGGCGCTGGCGACGCTGGCGCTGACGCAACTGAAGCAGGTGCTCGACATCTACGCCTCGCGCTCCATCGATTCCATCGCCTTCATGCGCGACCGCGACGGCGAGATCGACGCCATGTACACCTCGCTGTTCCGCGAGCTCCTGACCTACATGATGGAAGACCCGCGCAACATCTCGCCCTGCACGCACCTGCTGTTCTGCGCCAAGAACATCGAGCGTATCGGCGACCACGCCACCAACATCGCCGAGACGGTCTACCACATGGTCACGGGCGAGCAGCTGCCGCTCGAACGGCCGAAGGAAGACAAGAGCCACCGGGTGACGATGCCCGCCATCGGCGAAACCGCCTGACTGCCGGATAGCCGGCCTCCCATACGGCTTGCACGGCGCGGGAAAAGCGCGCACATGCTGCATCGCGGCAACAGCGAGGCAGCCCGTCGTGACGCAGGCGCAATTTCCGCCCTCCTCTCCCCACCGGCCCTACGAGGACGCGCTGGCGCTGCTCGTCGGCACGGCGCTCGTTGCCCTCGGCCTCACGATCTATGCGCAGGCGACGCTGCTGACCGGCAGCACGGCCGGGCTGGCGCTTCTCGTCCAGTATGCCAGCGGCCTGCCCTTCGCGCCGGTGTTCTTCGTCCTCAACCTGCCGTTCTACGTGCTGGCGCTGATGCAAATGGGCTGGAAGTTCACGCTGCGGACCTTCTGTGCCGTGCTGCTGGTGTCGCTGCTCGCCAGCCAGACGGGACACTGGATCGGCTTCTCGCGGCTCGACCCGCTCTATGCGGCACTGATCGGCGGCACGATCATCGGCGTCGGCCTCTTGATCCTGTTCCGCCATCGCGCCAGCCTCGGCGGGGTCAACATCCTCGTCCTCTTCCTTCAGGAGCGGTTCGGCCTGCGCGCCGGCTATGTCCAGCTCGGCATCGACGCGGCGATCCTGCTCGGCGGCCTGTTCGTGGTGCCGGCAGAGAAGGTGGCGCTGTCGCTCCTCGGCGCGCTCGCCATCAACCTCGTCCTCGCGCTCAACCACCGGCCCGGGCGCTATGTCGGCGTAAGCTGAATATGGAAAGGCCGCGCCGGCTGTTTCCTCCGGTCGCGGCCTTTTCGCCCCTGTGAAGTCGCGGCGGTTGTTCCGCCTTGTCGCCTTCCCTGTGTAATTCCGTCGTCGTAATCCGTCGTCCGGCAGCCCGGCTCAGTGAACCGTCATCCACTCGCGCGCCTCGCGCAGGGCCTTGGCGATCTCCGGCTTGCTCATCGTCGCCGAGAGCTCGGCCCTGAGTTCCGCGGCCCGTGCAGAGCCCTTGATCGCGGCAATGTTGAACCACTTGTGCGCGGCGATCAGGTCGACGTCGCAGTCGCGGCCGGTTGCGTACATCATGCCCAGCTCGAACAGGATTTCCGCCTGGGCGTTGGCGCCGATGCCGGCGTCGTGCATTTCGAAACGAGCCATTTTCACATCCCCTGTTTCAGTCCCGAGAGCCGTTGTTTCGGCCTGTCCGGTCGTTGCCGTCTATGGGTCTAAGAATGGCGGGGAGCCTTGAATCCGTCGTTAAATGGCGTGCTTAATTTGAAGAAAACAAAATTAAAACAAGAGGTAAATCCCGAAATTCATTAACGATGCAAGCGCGCGGATTCCAAGGGATTCGAAGAAAATGCAGATAAAATCCGCACTGACCGCGGCAAGACTCCGCTAACCACGCAAAAGACTGGCATCGGCACGAAACAAGCCGGGAATGACCCGTCGGGGATCGATACGCCATCAGCGGGCAGCCATCGCCCCGGCTGTGCAGGCCCTGCATGAGGGGGCTTTCGCGCCGCCGCATTCCGGATTACGCTTACGTTTTCGTAAACGCAGCTTCGGCCCCTGCGAAGCGTCAACCGGGCCGACTGGAGGAGACTATGCTTCGTTCGATCATGCTGGCCACCGCAGCGATGGCGATGATGGCCGGATCGGCCTACGCCGACAATATCGTCGGCAACTGGAAAACCGACAGCGGCGAGACCGCGCAGATCGCCGCCGCCGGCAGCGGTTTCTCGATCACGCTGCGCACCGGCAAGCACAAGGGCAAGCGCATCGGCCAGATGAGCAGCGCCGGCAACGGCAAGTACAAGGGCACGATCACCGACCCCGCCGACGACAAGACCTATTCGGGCAACGCCACGCTCAAGGGCAACAGCCTCGCCATGCAAGGCTGCGTCGCGGTGGTCTTCTGCAAGACGCAGAACTGGAAGCGGCAGTAGGAAAAGAGCGAATAGGGAGTAGCGAATAGCGAATAGCAGATAGCCAACGGGACAGTGCCGGCGTTTCGGTCGGCCCCCTATTCGCTATTCGCTACTCCCTATTCGCTTTCCTCTTCACCTCGCCTTCTGGCCGAACAGCACCTTTTGCGCTTCCTTGTCGTCGGCGAGGTTCTTCCGGTGCTCGTTGCCGACGGCGCAGCCGCGTTCCACCGCGGGGCGCGCGAGGACCGTCTCGAACCAGCGCTTCAGGTTGGGGAAGTCGTCGAGGTCCTGGCCCTGGTTCCTGTAGGGCTTGACCCAGCCGATGCAGGCTATGTCGGCGATGGAATAGTCGCCGGCGAGATAGTCGCGCTCGGCGAGGCGCCGGTTCATCACCCCGTAGAGCCGGTTGACCTCGTTGGTGTAGCGCTCGATGGCGTAGGGAACCTTCTCTGGCGCATATTGCCGGAAATGATGCGCCTGCCCGGCCATCGGCCCCAGCCCGCCCATCTGCCAGAACAGCCACTGGTCGACCTCGACGCGGGACCGCTCGTCCGCCGGATAGAAACGGCCGAACTTGCGGCCGAGATATTGCAGGATCGCGCCCGACTCGAAGACCGAGATGGGTGAGCGGCCCCATTTTCCGTCGGAGGAGGGCCCTTCGGGATCGATGATCGCCGGCATGCGGTTGTTGGGCGCGATCTTCAGGAAGGACGGCTCGAATTGCTCGCCCGCGCCGATATTGACGTATTTCACCTCATACGGGACGGCGAGTTCCTCCAGCATGATGCTGATCTTCCAGCCGTTCGGGGTCGGCCAGTAGTAGAGCTCGATGGGGGCGGTCTGGGCGGTCATGCGGTGTCTCCATTGCTCCGGCGAGCAAAGCACAGCCGCACGGCAAGCGCCAATGAAACCGGCTTAAGCTCCTGTTAAGGTCATTGAACCGCACATGAACGGTCCTCTCAGCCATGGTTCAGCCACGCTCGGGCATCCTTTCGCCATAAACGAAGGAGACCGACCCGATGCTCGCCCGCCGCTTCACCATCGTGTGCCTGCTCATCAGCATCTTCGGCATGGGACTGTCGGTCCTCGTCGCCGAGAAGAGCCGCACCGGCCGCGACCATGGCGTCGTCTACCAGTTCTGCGACACGACCTTCGCCGGCTGCGCGACCGGCCTGCGGCGCTGAGGAGGCCATATCATGACACGCCGCACCCACACCCGCTCCGACATCGCCGCCGCCCTGCCCCGCTTCGCCTTCCTGATGGCGGCGCTGTTCGCCCCGCTCATGGCGATGCAGTCGGTCCAGGCCGGCGCCGACAGCCTCATCGAGGACAACCGCAAGCTCGCCAGCGGCGCAGGGATCGTGCTCGTCGTCGGCCTGCAGCGCGGGTAAGCGCTTCGTCAGGGGCGCGGTCGGGACGCCGGCCGCCCCTCGAAACATCGGCGGCAACCCATTATGATGGGCCATGGAAAAGCGAATCCGCCACGACGCCATCGAGACGATCTCGACGCCCGAGCCGTTTCCCCGCCAGAGCTTCACCAACGCCGGCGAGGCGGTGGCGGCGCTGAAGGGCCTTTACGCGCGCAACACCGGGTTCCTGCGCGATGCGTTCGCCGCGCTGGCCGACGGGGTGGACCGGCAGGAACGCTACCGCGCCTTCTATCCCGAGATCGGCATCGCCACCGCCTCGTTCAGCCGCATCGATTCCCGCCTCGCCTACGGCCACCTGCCGGAGCCCGGCCGCTACGCCACCACCATCACCCGGCCGGACCTGTTCGAGAGCTACCTTCAGGACCAGTTGCGGCTCCTCATCCGCAACCACGGCGTGCCGGTGACGGTGGGTGAATCGGAAACGCCGATCCCGCTGCACTTCGCCTTCCTCGAGGGCACCTATGTCGACGCCGCGATGGCGGACAGCATCACGCGGCCGCTGCGCGACCTGTTCGACGTGCCGGACTTGAACGGCACCGACGACCAGATCGCCAACGGCACCTACGAGCCGGTGCCGGGCGAGGCCATGCCGCTCGGCCCCTTCACCGCCCAGCGCATCGACTATTCGCTTCATCGGCTGTCGCACTACACCGCGACCAGCCCGCACCATTTCCAGAATTACGTGCTGTTCACCAACTACCAGTTCTACATCGACGAGTTCTGCGCCCATGCGCGCGGCCTGATGGCCGGGGGCGGCGGCGGATACGACGCCTTCGTCGAGCCCGGCAACCTCGTCACCCGCGCCGGCGACAACGAGCCCTCGGATGGCGCGGTGCCGCCGCGCATGCCGCAGATGCCGGCCTATCACCTGACGAAGGCCGGCCATGCCGGCATCACCATGGTCAATATCGGCGTCGGCCCCTCCAACGCCAAGACCATCACCGACCACATCGCGGTGCTCCGGCCCCATGCCTGGCTGATGCTTGGCCATTGCGCCGGCCTGCGCAACACGCAGGCGCTGGGCGACTACGTGCTGGCGCACGCCTATGTGCGCGAGGACCACGTTCTCGACGACGACCTGCCGGTGTGGGTGCCGATCCCGGCGCTGGCCGAGATCCAGGTGGCCTTGCAGGAGGCGGTGGCCGAGGTGACCGGGCTCGACGGCTACGACCTGAAGCGCATCATGCGCACCGGCACCGTCGCCACCATCGACAACCGCAACTGGGAGCTGCGCGACCAGCGCGGGCCGGTGCAGCGGCTGTCGCAGAGCCGCGCCATCGCGCTCGACATGGAATCGGCGACCATCGCCGCCAACGGCTTCCGCTTCCGTGTGCCCTACGGCACGCTGCTATGCGTCTCCGACAAGCCGCTGCACGGCGAGCTCAAGCTGCCGGGCATGGCCAGCGACTTCTACAAGCGGCAGGTGGCGCAGCACCTCACCATCGGCATAAGGGCGCTGGAGAAGTTGGCCGCGATGCCGACCGAGCGGCTGCATTCGCGCAAGCTGCGCAGCTTCTCCGAAACCGCGTTCCAGTAGGGCAGAGGGCGTGAACCCGGATCCGCAGCATCCCCGGCGCGGCGCGCTGGCTCTCCGGCTCCTCGCGCTCGCCGCCGTTGCCGGCCTCGGGGCGGCGCTGACCTTCGGCTATCTCGGCCGGCTGCATTTCGCCTTCGATTCGTTCTCGCATCTGCGGCTGCATTTCGCCGCGCTGCTCCTCCTGCTCGTGCCGGCGCTCGCTGCCCTGCGCTTTCGCGCCGAGGCGCTGTTCGCGCTGGCGCTCGGCCTCGCCGCGCCGATCCAGACGGTTCTCTTTCCTCCCGGCGTCGAGATTGCCGAGGCCGAGGCCGGCCGCGCCACCTACCGGCTGATGCACCTCAATTTGCGCTACGACAACGCCACGCCCGAGGCGTTCCTTTCGCTGGTCGGCCGCACGCGGCCGGACGCGATCACCCTGACCGAGGTATCGGAGCCGTGGGCGGCAAGGCTTGCGCTGATCGAGGCGGCCTATCCCTACCGGATCGTCTGCGAGCGCCCGACCTTCATCGGCGGGGCGGCGATCCTGTCGCGGCGGCCGTTCGTCGAGGGCTCGCCCCCCTCCTGCGGCAATCGCGGCGCGTTCGCCCATGCCAGCGTCGATTTCGGCGGGCGGGGGATCGAGATCGTCGCGCTGCACATGGGCTGGCCGTGGCCGTTCGAGCAGCCGTGGCAGATCCCGCGGCTGGAGCCGCTGCTGGGCGAGGTCGGCGAGAGCGCCATCATCGCCGGCGACCTCAACGCGGTGCCGTGGAGCCACGCAGCACGCCGCCTCGCCGCGGCCGCCGATGCGCGCATCCTGCGCGGCGCCGGTCCGACATGGCTCGACCGGCGGCTGCCGGCGGCGCTGATCGGCTGGATCGGCCTGCCGATCGACAACATCATGGTGAAGGGCGGGATCGTGGCGGGCGAGCCCACGACGCTCGAGGACGTCGGCTCGGACCACCTGCCGATGATGCTGGAATTTTCGCTGGCGCCGGCGCGGGAGCCGGTGGAGACGGTGGTGGCGAATAGTGAGTAGTGAGTAGTGAGTAGTGAGTAGTGAGTAGTGAGTAGAAAGGGATCGCGGCCTTTCGCGAAGGCAAGCTCTATTCGCTACTCCCTATTCGCTATTCGCTTTTTCACTACTCACTATTCCCTACTCACTACTCACTACTCACTACTCTCTACTCACTACATATTCGGATAGACCGGCCCCTCGCCGCCCTGCGGCGGCACCCAGTTGATGTTCTGGTTCGGGTCCTTGATGTCGCAGGTCTTGCAGTGGACGCAGTTCTGCGCGTTGATGACGAAGCGCACGTCGATGCCCATCCGGTCGGCGGCGGCGTTGCCGTCGGCGTCGACCCATTCGTAGACGCCGGCCGGGCAGTAGCGCGAGGACGGGCCGGCGAAGACGTCGTGCTCGGACCGCTTCTGCAGCTCCATGTCCTTGACCTGAAGGTGGATCGGCTGATCCTCCTCGTGGTTGGTGTTGGACAGGAACACCGAGGACAGCCGGTCGAAGGTGAGGACGCCGTCGGGCTTGGGATAGTCGATCTTCTTGTGCTTCGCAGCCGGCTCCAGCGCGGCGGCGTCGGTCTTGCCGTGCTTCATGGTGCCGAAGGGCGAGAAGCCGAACAGGGTGTTCGCCCACATGTCGAACGCGCCGAGGCCGACGCCGAGCCACAGGCCGAACTTCGTCCACAGCGGCTTGACGTTGCGGACCTTCTTCAGGTCCTTGCCGATGTCGCTGTCGCGCCAGCCCGCCTCGTAGCCGGCGATCTCGTCATGGGCGCGGCCAGTGGCAATCGCCTCGGCGACATGCTCGGCCGCCTGCATGCCCGACAGCACCGCGTTGTGCGAGCCCTTGATGCGCGGCACGTTGACGAGGCCGGCCGAGCAGCCGATCAGCGCCCCGCCCGGGAAGGTGAGCTTCGGAACGGACTGGAACCCGCCCTCGGTGATGGCGCGCGCGCCGTAGGAGATGCGCTTGGCCCCCTCGAACGTGCCGGCGATGGCCGGATGGGTCTTGAAGCGCTGGAACTCCTCGAAGGGCGCCAGATACGGGTTCTTGTAGTTCAGGTGGACGACGAAGCCGACCGCGACCTGGTTGTCCTCCAGATGATAGAGGAACGAGCCGCCGCCGGTCGCCGAGCCCAGTGGCCAGCCGAACGAGTGCTGGACGAGGCCGGGCTTGTGGTTTTCCGGCTTGACCTGCCACAGCTCCTTGAGGCCGATGCCGAATTTCTGGGGCTCGCGGCCGTCCGAGAGCTTGAACTTCGCGATCAGCTGCTTGGCGAGCGAGCCACGCACGCCCTCGCCGATCAGCACGTATTTGCCGAGCAGCTCCATGCCGGGCGCGTAGTTCGGCCCGCGCGAACCGTCGCGCTCGATGCCCATGTCGCCGGTGGCGACGCCGATCGCCGCGCCCTCGTCGTTGTAGAGGACCTCCACGGCGGCGAAGCCGGGATAGATCTCGACGCCGAGCGCCTCGGCATGGCCGGCGAGCCAGCGGCAGACATTGCCGAGCGAGACGATGTAGTTGCCGTGATTGTTCATCAGCGGCGGCATCAGGAAATTCGGCAGGCGGATCGAGCCGGCCGGGCCGAGGATCAGGAAATGGTCGGCCTCGACCGGCGTCTTGAACGGATGGTCCGCCTCGTCGCGCCAGCCGGGCAGCAGCCGGTCGATGCCGACGGGATCGACCACCGCGCCGGACAGGATGTGCGCGCCGACTTCCGCGCCCTTCTCGAGGACGACGACGGACAGCTCCGGGTTCAACTGCTTCAGCCGGATCGCCGCTGCAAGGCCGGCCGGCCCCGCTCCCACGATCACAACGTCGAACTCCATGCTTTCGCGTTCAGTGTCGCTCATCGAAAAGATCCTCCGCGTCAGCCCGTCGGCACTCAAGCTCCCTGCGCTCATAGCGCATCGCTTGGCGGTACGAAACCGCCTAAGCGCCCGAAGGCGCATTGCATTTGTCGCACCCGGGGGAAATATAGGATTAAATTACGTTGACGTAAACGTCAAAATCTACGAATGGAGCCGATCCTTCTCGCGTTGCCCGCCCCTGCCCTCGCCTCTCCGGGCTCGCGGAGAGGCGGTTTCATTGGCGGATGCCCCTCGCTCCGATGGGCAGGCCGGTCCTCATGCGAAGCGGAAAACCTTTTCCGTTCCCGCCGCGCGGCCTTGCTCCCGCCTCCGCCGCGCGCGACAATGCGGGGATGTCGATGACGCACCAGACCGATCCCCTGCCGGACCTTGCCGATCTCCTTCGCTTCTATGCCGAGGCGGGGGTGGACGACGCCATCGGCGAGGAGCCGGTCGACCGCTTCGCCGAGACGGCGGCGCAGCCCGCGCCCGCGCCGGCCCGCCGGCCGGAGACAGCGGCGCGGCAGGAGGCGGCGGCACCGCCGCCTCCCACCCTCCCGGCACTCGCCGTGCCGGACGAGGCGCAGGCGGCGAAGGCGCGCGAGATGGCGCGCGAGGCGCGCACCCTCGATGAGCTGCGCGAGATGCTGGAGCGGTTCGACGGCTGCAACCTGAAGTTGACCGCCAAGCAGACCGCGTTCAGCGACGGAAACCCGCAGGCGCCGCTGATGCTGGTGGGCGAAGCGCCCGGCCGCGACGAGGACATCGCTGGCAGGCCCTTCGTCGGCCGCTCGGGGCAGCTGCTCGACCGGATGCTGTCGGCCATCGGCATCGCGCGGGCGGACGGCGCCTACATCGCCAACGTCATCCCGTGGCGCCCGCCGGGCAACCGCACGCCGACGCCGCTGGAAACGGAGATCTGCCGCCCGTTCATCGAGCGGCAGATCGAGCTGGCCAATCCGAAGGTGCTGGTGACGCTGGGCGGGCCGTCGGCCAAGGTGCTGCTTCACGCCACGGACGGGGTGCTGAAGCTGCGCGGCAAGTGGAGGACGCATGTGACGGCCTCCGGCGTCGAGATACCGACGATGCCGACGCTGCATCCCGCCTATCTGCTGCGCAATCCCGCCCACAAGAAGCTCGCCTGGCGCGATTTCCTCGAGGTCGCGGCGAAACTCGACGCAGTCTCGGGCTGAATCAGGCCGCGGCTTCCGCCGGCCGGCGCAGCGCCGCCCCTTCGAGAACCGCGAAGGCTGCGACGGCCACCGCCTGGGAGAGGATGAAGGCGACGCCGAGCGCGTTCGGCGCGATGGGCGCGAAAGCGAGAATCCCGAGGCTCGCCGCCACCCAGGCCCAGTTGATGAACACGATCTCGCGCAGCCATGCCCGCGGGATCGCGCGGCGACTCGCCATCATCGTGAGGAAAATGGCGACGGGAACCAGCGCGACGCCGGCCCAGAAGAGGAGGTCGGCCGGCAGGTCGAGCAGCCGGGCAAGGAAGCCGGAACCGAAAATGGTGAGCGCGGCCGCGCCAGCGCCCATTGCGGCGTCGGCAAGGAGGGTGTTGCGCAGGAAAGGCGTGTTGTCGATCGTCATGATATCCATCCTTTGGCTTGAGGGTGATGGCCGGAGCATGGACGCAAGGCAGGCATCTGGCGATTACGCGGCAGGTAATAGGAATGCGCCGCGTGCGACGCTACCCTTGCGGGCGAATGCGGAGGAGAAAGGTCATGGACGCGACGAGGACAGCCCCCGGGACGCTGATCCGCGAATGGCGGACGCGGCGGCGCATGAGCCAGCTCGACCTCGCGCTGGAGGCGGAAATCTCCCAGCGCCATCTGAGCTTCATGGAAAGCGGCCGCGCCAGCCCTTCGCGCGAGATGGTGCTGCGGCTCGCCGAGCATCTGGCCGTGCCGCTGCGGCAGAGGAACCACCTGCTGATGGCGGCGGGCTTCGCCCCTTCCTATGGCGAGCGCGACCTTGACGACCCGCGCCTGAAGCCGGCGCTGGCCGCGGTCGAGCTCGTCCTCAAGGGCCACGAGCCCTATCCGGCGATCGCCGTCGACAGGGGCTGGAACATGGTGCTGGCCAATGCGGCGACCGCGCCCTTCCTCGAAGGCGTCGCCGATGCCGGCCTGCTCCGGCCGCCGGTCAACGTGCTGCGGCTCGCCCTCCACCCGCAGGGGCTCGCGCCGCGCATCCTCAATCTCGACGAGTGGCGCGCGCACCTGATCGGCCGCCTGCGGCAGCAGATCGACGCGACGGCCGACGCGCGGCTCGTCGCCCTCGAAAAGGAGCTGACCGCCTATCCCGGCCGGCCGGTCGCGCCGGGAAGCGCCCGCGACGCGGCCGAGGCGATCGCGGTGCCGATGCGCGTCGACATGGACGGCGCGGTGCTGTCGTTCATCACCACGATCACCGTGTTCGGCACGCCGCTCGACGTCACGCTGTCGGAGCTGGCGATCGAATCGTTCTTCCCGGCCGACGAGGAAACCGCCGGGCACCTGCGCCGGAAGGCCGAGGCGCGGCGCTGAATCGGGCTACTGCGGCGGGGCGACCTTGCGCGCCTTGCCGCGCTCGAGTCCGAGCCGGCGCTCGCGCATGATGATGAAGATGCCGGCTCCGACCACGATCAGCCCGCCGACGATGGTGTAGACGGTCGGCACGTCGCCGAAGGCGAGGAAGCCGACGACGATGCCGAGGATCATCGAGGTGTATTCGAACGGCGCGACGGTCGAGGCCTCGGCGTGGCGATAGGCCTCGGTCATCAGGATTTGTGCTACACCGCCGCAGATTCCGGCGCAAATGAGGAACGCGGCTTGCGACGGCGCGAGCGGCGACCAGCCGAACGGGATCGTCAGCAGCGATGCGACCGTTGCCGTGAGCGAAAACCACATGACGATGGTCGGCGTGCGCTCGGTGTGGACGAGGCGACGCACGAGCAGCATGGCGACGGCGGAGAACGTCGCCGCAAGGAATGCGGCGATCACGCCGAAGCTCCGTTCCGAACCGCCCTCGCCGCCGGACAGCGACAGGTTGGGCCAGGAGATGATGACGACGCCGACGAGGCCGACGATCACCGCCGTCCAGCGATAGGCGCGCACCGCCTCGTGCAGGAACACGGCGCTGAACAGGACGACCAGCAGCGGCTGCGCGTAGTTCAGCATGATCGCCTCCGGCAGCGGCAGCCGGGTCAGGGCGATGAAGGTGAAGCCCATCGACAGGACGCCGATCGTGCCGCGCGCGATGTGCCCCAGAGGGTTGGACGTGCGCAGCGCCGTCGCCAGCTCGCCGCGCCAGGCCAGCATGACGAGGATCGGGAAGATGGCGAAGAACGCCCGGAAGAAAACGATCTGCCCGGCCGGCAACTGTCCCGCCGCCTTGATGCAGGCGGACATGGCGACGAACACCGAGACCGAGAGCACCTTGAGCCCGATGCCGCGCAGCGTGTTGCCCGACGGCCCGGGCACGGGAGCGATTTTCCTCGCCATGGTCAGGATTGCATCTGCCGCCGGGCGGGGCCGGCGGCACAAGGGACAGGCATGTTGCGGCTCACTTCGGGCAGGCCAGAATCAAATTCCGCCAGACGGACCCTCCGTAGCGGAACTTTCCCCTGTATGGACGATCCAGCCCGTTCTGTGAAGGGAGGCACGGCCTCCTCTCCCGAGACCGATCCGCTGTTTTGCGCCGCGGCGCGATCATGTAAGACGAAGGCTTGAATTCGAGCAAAAGGGCGACATCGCATGCGCAAGGACACAGGCCGGATCTTCCGCATCGAGGATTACCGGCCGTGCGACTATACGGTTCCCGCCATCGAGCTCGCCTTCGCCCTCGGCGCCGATGAAACGCTGGTCACGGCGCAGCTGACGCTGGAGCGCCGCGAGGACGTGCCGGAAGGCGCGCCGCTCGTTCTCGACGGCGACGAGCTCGCGCTCGTCGACCTCGCCATCGACGGCAAGACGGCCGCGCCCGGCGCCTACGAGGCCGGGCCGCAGGGGCTGACCATCGCCCGCCCGCCATCGGCGCGGCGGTTCCGGCTCACCATCCGCACGCGGCTCGACCCGGCGCGCAACGGCACGCTGATGGGGCTGTTCCGCTCCAGCGGCGTCTGGTGCACCCAATGCGAGCCGGAAGGCTTCCGCCGCATCACCTATTTCCCCGACCGGCCGGACATCCTCTCCGTCTATACGGTGCGGATCGAGGCGGATCGCGACGCCGCGCCGCTGCTGCTTTCCAACGGCAACCCGGTGGAGCGCGGTGAGATGGACGGCGGCAGGCACTACGCCGTCTGGCACGACCCGTTCCCCAAGCCGTCCTATCTCTTCGCGCTGGTCGCCGGCGACCTCGCCGTCGTCACCGACAGCTTCGTCACCGCCTCGGGGCGCGAGGTCGCGCTCGCCATCCATGTCGAGCACGGCAAGGAGGCGCGCGCCGCCTATGCGATGGACGCGCTCAAGCGCTCGATGCGCTGGGACGAGGAAGTGTTCGGCCTCGAATACGACCTCGACGTGTTCAACATCGTCGCCGTCAGCGACTTCAACATGGGCGCGATGGAGAACAAGGGCCTCAACATCTTCAACGACAAATACGTGCTCGCCGACGAGCGAACCGCGACCGACGCCGACTTCGCCAATATCGAGGCGATCATCGCGCATGAATACTTCCACAATTGGACAGGAAACAGAATCACTTGCCGCGACTGGTTCCAGCTCTGCCTCAAGGAAGGGCTGACCGTCTTCCGCGACCACGAGTTCTCCGCCGACATGCGCTCGCGGCCGGTCAAGCGCATCGCCGAGGTGCGCACGCTGCGCGCGCACCAGTTCCCCGAGGACCAGGGGCCGCTGGCGCATCCGGTGCGGCCGCGTCGCTATCGCGAGATCAACAACTTCTACACGGCGACGGTGTACGAAAAAGGCTCGGAAGTGGTGCGGATGATCCGCACGATCCTCGGCCCCGAGGATTTCCGGCGCGGGCTGAAGCTCTATCTCGAGCGCCATGACGGCGAGGCCGCGACCATCGAGGACTTCATCCGCGCCTTCGAGGACGCGTCGGGCCGCGACCTCGAGCAGTTCGCGCTCTGGTATCATCAGGCCGGGACGCCGAACGTCGCGGCGACCTCGACCTATGACGCGGCGGCGGGCGCGTTCACGGTCGAGATAGAGCAGTCGGTGCCGCCGACGCCGTCCGAAAGCCGCAAGCGGCTGATGCACATCCCCGTCGCCTTCGGCCTCGTCGGGCCGGACGGGCGCGACATCGAACCGGCCTCGGTCGACGGCGCGACGATCGAGAACGGCGTTATCCATGTCAGGAAGCGGCGGCACACGATCCGCTTCGGCGGGATCGAGGAACGGCCGGTCCTGTCGCTCAATCGCGGCTTCTCGGCCCCGGTCACGCTGGCGATGGAGCAGAGCGGGCCGGACCTCGCCTTCCTCGCCCGCAACGACGGCGACCTCGTCGCGCGCTGGCAGGCGCTCAACACGCTGTTCACCGAGGCCCTGATCCGCGGCTACCACGCGATCCGGGCGCAGAAGGCGGCGAGCTTCGACGACGGGCTGATCGCGACGGCGGGCGCGATCGTGACGGACGAGACGCTGGAGCCGGCCTATCGCGCGCTGGCGCTGACCGTGCCGGCGGAAACCGACATCGCCCGCGAGATCGGCGCCGACATCAACCCGGACGCGATCCTCGCCGCGCGCGAGGGCCTCGTCGCCGCGCTCGCCGCCGGCAATGCCGGCATCTTCGCCGACCTTTACGGCCGGCTCGCCGACAGCGGCCCGTTCAGCCCCGACGCGCGAAGCGCCGGACGCCGGGCGCTGCGCAACGTCCTTCTCGACCATCTCTCGGCCGGAGCGGCCGCGCCGGAGCGCGCCGCCGCCCAGTTCGCCGACGCCACCAACATGACCGACAAGGCGGCGGCGATGACGGTCCTCGCCCACCGCTTCCCCGGCCATGGGGAAACGGTGGAGGCGCTGCGCGCCTTCGAGGCGCGGCACGGCGACGACCCGCTGGTGATGGACAAGTGGTATCAGACGCAGGCGACCGTTCCCGGCGCCAGCGCCGTGGCGATGGTCGAGGCGCTGACGCGCCATCGCGGCTTCTCGCTCTCCAACCCCAACCGCGTGCGGGCGCTGATCGGCACCTTCTCGACGATGAACCAGACCGGCTTCCACCGACCCGACGGCGCGGGCTACCGCCTGTTCGTCAAGACGGTCCTCGATATCGAGAAGCGCAACCCCCAGCTCGCCGCCCGGCTGGCCACTGCCCTGCGCTCGTGGCGCTCGCTCGAACCCGAGCGCCAGCAGGCCGCCCGCGAAGCCCTCACCGCCCTCGCCGCGCCGCCGGACCTGTCGAGCGACCTGCGGGATATCGTGGAGCGGACGTTGGCATGAGGAGCGAGTAGTGAGTAGGGAATAGTGAGTAGTGGACTCGCCCTCACTACTCACTATTCCCTACTCACTACTCACTCTCAACAATTTCTCAACTTTTGCCCGCCCCCGCTCTGGACACGGCGAATCACCTCTGATTCCTTATGGGTGATTCGGGCGTACGGGGTTGCCGGGTCACAAGGGGACAGGATCGGAGAGCCATTCATGGCCAAGACGGACGCGTGGGGCGCGACCGGAGGGAGCTTTCATGCCCGCCGCACGGCGGCAAGCCGGGCGAAGGCCGGGCTGATGGGCAATGCGCGCCTCATCGCCGAGCCGGCCTACCAGCGGCTTCTCGCGGCCGAGCCTGTGCTGCGGCGCGCCATCCCGATTCTCATCGTCGTCTTCCTCGCGGTCATCGCCGTCTCGCGCGGGCTTGCGCTGATGAACGACCGCGACGACGTCGAGCGCCAGGCGCGGGGCATCCTCTCGCTCGCCGCCGGCCAGCTTTCCCACGCCGTCGCGCTGACGCACGCGCCCGGCGAGGCGGACGCAGACGAGCCGGACGCGGAAGCATGGAACACCATCGTCTCGGAGACCGCGGCGACGGGCGCGCTCAACCGCGACCACGTGCTGCTGGTCACGGACGGCGACCTGACGGTGCGGGCGGCGACGCCTTCGGGCGCGAAATGGCAGGGGCTTGCGCTCGAGACATTCATCGCCGGCGGCCAGCCGCTTTTCCTGTTCGGCGCGCGCGCCGGCGTCATGGAGGTGACGATCGCCGGGCAGCCCTGGCTGGCGGCGGTGAGCCTTCCCGGCGAGCGGCAGGGCGCGGCGGTCGCCATGATCGCCCAGGACGCCGTCTTCGCCGACTGGCGCGAGACAGCGACCTTCAACATCACCCTGTTCGTGGCGACGGCGGCGGTCCTTCTCGTCGTCCTCTACGCCTATTTCAGCCAGGCGGCCCGGGCGCAAGCGGCGGACCGGCTCTACATGGAGGCGCACCAGCGCGTCGACATGGCGCTGGTGCGCGGGCGCTGCGGCCTGTGGGACTGGGACATGATGCGCGGGCGCATGTACTGGTCGCGCTCGATGTACGACATGCTCGGCTACGAGCCGTCCGACGCGATGCTGTCCTTCGGCGCGGTGGCCGAGATCATCCACGAGGGCGACGGCGACCTGTTCGAGATGGCGAACCGGATCGTCTCGCGCGAGGTCGACCAGATCGACCACGTCTTCCGCATGCGCCGCGCCGACGGGCAATGGGTGTGGATCAGGGCCAAGGCGCAGGTCAACGACCCCAATGCCACCGACATCCACCTGATCGGCATCGCCGTCGACGTCACCGAGCAGCGCACGCTGGCGCAGCAGTCGGAAACGGCGGACCTGCGCCTGCGCACCGCCATCGAGAGCATCTCGGAATCCTTCGTCCTGTGGGATTCGGGCCGCAACCTCGTGATGTGCAACTCGAAATACCAGCAGGACATGGGCCTTTGCGACGACGACGTGGTGCCGGGAACGCCGCGCGACACGGTCGAGAAGCGGATGACGGCGCTGGCCGCCGAGCGCCGGCTGGCCAACCCCAACGGCCCCTCCGGCGGCGCAAGCTGGGAGCGCCAGCTCGCGGACGGGCGCTGGCTCCAGGTCAACGAATTGAAGACGCGCGACGGCGGCATGGTCTCGGTCGGCGCCGACATCACCCAGCTGAAGCAGCACCAGACCAAGCTGCAGGACAGCGAGCAGCGGCTGATGGCGACGATCCACGACCTGTCGCTGGCCCGCAAGGCCGAGGGCGAGCGCACGGCCGAGCTGGTCGAGATCAACCGCAAATACATGCGCGAGACCGAGCGCGCCGAGGCGGCGAGCCGCGCCAAGTCCGAATTCCTGGCCAATATGAGCCATGAGCTGCGCACGCCGCTCAACGCCATCATCGGCTTCTCGGAAATGATCCAGCAGGCCTATTTCGGGCCGCTGGGCAGCGAGAAATACGAGGAGTACATCAAGGACATCCACTCGGCCGGCTCGTATCTCCTCGGCGTCATCAACGACATCCTCGACATGTCGAAGATCGAGGCGGGCCAGTTCTCCATCGACCGCGAGGGCATCGATTTGAGCCCGCTCATCGACGAGACGGTGCGGGTGGTGGCGCTTCAGGCGGCGGAGAAGTCGATCACGCTCGACACGCAGATCGCCGCCGACATGGTGCTTTACGCCGACCGGCGGGCGATCAAGCAGATCGTCATCAACCTTCTGTCCAACGCGGTGAAGTTCACCGGCGAGGGCGGGCGCATCACCATGCGCGCGCGCAAGGTGGCGGGCGCGATCATGCTGAGCATCGAGGACACGGGCTGCGGCATCCCCAAGGACGCCCTGAAGAAGCTCGGCCGGCCCTTCGAGCAGGTGCAGAACCAGTTCTCCAAGAACCATACCGGCTCGGGGCTGGGGCTCGCGATCTCGCGCAGCCTCGCCGAGCTGCATGGCGGCGCGCTGAAGATCCGCTCGACCGAAGGCGTCGGCACCATCGTCTCGGTGCGCATCCCGGTGCGCAACCCGGCGAGGAAGGCGGCCTGAGCCGCACCCTTCCCTACCCCGCGCGGCCCTTCACCAACGCCGAGAAATGCGCCTCGATCCGTGCCGCCGTCTCGCCGATATGGGCTTCGAGAACCGACAGGTCCGGCAGGTCGGTCGAGCGCAGGAGAAGGTCGGCCAGCCCCGGCGGCACGTCCTTCGGGTCGAGCGGCCCGGTCAGGCACAGGCGCACGATCTGCGTCAGCGTGAGGTAAAGCTCGTAGGCCGCGACGAGCTCGTCGCGCGCCTGCGCGTCGCAGAAGTCGGGGCTGAGCCGCGCCAGCGCGTCGCCGGTCGAGGTCGGCGGCCACACGTCGGGCAGGATGGCGTCGGTCAGCCGCGCGCACTGGGCGATGAATTCGAGGTCGATCTGGCCGCCGGGGATCAGCTTCAGGTCCCAGATGTCGCGCGGCGGCTTCTCCTCGGCGAGCACCGCGCGCATCTCGGCCGCGTCCGCGAACACCTTTCGCGCGTCGCGCGCGCGGGCGAGGATGTCGGCGACCTCGGCCTCCACCCGCTCGCACAGCGCCTTGCCGCCGGCGATGGGCCGCGCGCGCGTCAGCGCCATGTGCTCCCATGTCCAGGCTTCCTCGCGCTGGTACTTGCGGAAGGCGTCGATATGGGTGGCGACCGGCCCCTTGTTGCCGGACGGACGCAGGCGCAAATCGAGCTCGTAGAGCACGCCCTCGGCCGTCGGGGCGGAGACGGCGGCGATCAGCCGCTGCGTCAGCCGCGCATAATAGTGCGACGGGGCAAGCGGCTTGTCGCCGTCCGATTCCTCGGCCGCCTCGCCATGGTCGTAGAGCAGGATGAGGTCGACGTCGGAGCCGGCCGTCAGCTCGCGGCTGCCGAGCTTGCCCATGCCGAGGATGGCGACCTCGCCGCCCGCGACCTTGCCGTGGCGCAGGGCGAACTCGGCCTTCACCGCGTCGAGCGCCGCGGCGATGGTCAGGTCCGCGAGGTCGGAGAACGCCTTGCCGGCGCGTTCGGCGTCGATGGCGCCGGTGAGCAGCCTGACGCCGATCAGGAATTTCTGCTCGGCGGCGAAGATGCGCAGGCGGTCGAGCTTTTCCTCGTGCAGCTCGACGCCTTGCAGGAAGGTGTCGAGGCGGGTCTTCAGGTACGCCTTGTTCGGCAGCTCGCTCATCAGGCCGGGATCGAGCAGCCCGTCGAAGACGTGCGGCCGGCGGGTGACGATGGCGGCGAGCCGCGGCGCCGCGCCCATGATGGTGGCGATCAAGCCAAGCAGCGCCGGGTTCGACTGGAGCAGCGAGAAGAGCTGGATGCCGGCCGGCAGGCCGGAAAGGAACGCGTCGAAGCGCATCAGCGCCTCGTCGGCCCGGCGCGTCTTGCCGAAGGTCTCGAGCAGCGCCGGCGTCAGCTCGGTCAGCCGCTCGCGCGCCTCGGCCGACTGCGTGGCGCGATAGCGGCCGAAATGCCAGGTGCGGATGACGCGGCAGATGTCGCTCGGCCGCTCGAAACCCAGCTCCGACAGCGTCTGCAAGGTCGAGGGGTCGTCGACGTCGCCGGTGAAGACGAGATTGCCGACCCCGCGCGAAAGCTGCGGCGCGGCCTCGAACAGCGCGGCGTAGTGGCGCTCGACCATGTGCAGCGAGGCGCGGAAGGACGACGAGAACGCCTCGGCATCGGCGAAGCCGAGCATGTGGGCGATGCGCTCCAGCCCCTCGTCGTCCTCCGGCAAAGTGTGGGTCTGCTCGTCGGCGACCATCTGGATGGCGTGCTCGACATCGCGCAGGAACCAGTACTGGCTGCGAAGAGCCTGCGCCGCCTCCGGCGTGATCCAGCCGCCCTTGGCCAGCGCGTCCAGCATCGCCACGGTCTCGCGGCCGCGCAGCTCGGGAAAGCGGCCGCCGGCGATCAGCTGCTGGGTCTGGACGAAGAACTCGATCTCGCGGATGCCGCCGCGGCCGAGCTTGACGTTGTGGCCCTTGACGGCGACCTCGCCGTGGCCCTTGTGGGCGTGGATCTGGCGCTTGATCGAGTGGACGTCGGCGATGGCCGCGAAATCCATGTATTTGCGCCAGACGTAAGGCGTGAGCTCCTCGAGGAACGCCGCGCCGGCGGCGATGTCGCCGGCAACTGGCCGGGCCTTGATCATCGCCGCGCGCTCCCAGTTCTGGCCGCGGCTCTCGTAATAGACGAGCGCGGCGCCGACGGGAATGGCGAGGGGCGTCGAGCCGGGATCGGGGCGCAGGCGCAGGTCGGTGCGGAAGACGTAGCCGTGCCCGGTGCGGTCCTGCAGGATGCGCACCAGCCGCTTGGTCATGCGGGCGAAGATGTCCGTCGCCTCGTAGGGATCGACGATCGCGGGCGCGGCCGGATCGAAGAAGACGATCAGGTCGATGTCGGACGAGAAATTGAGCTCGTGCGCACCGAGCTTGCCCATGCCGAGCAGGATGAGGCCCGAGCCCTTGCCGGGGTCGGTAAGGTCCGGCAGCGCGATCTTGCCGGCACGGTGCGCCTCGCGCAGCAGGAAACGCACCGTGGCGGCGACGCAGGCATCGGCGAGCGTGCTCAGCCGCCGCACCGTCGCCTGCGCGTCGGCAGCGCCGGCGAGGTCGGCGAGCGCGATCAGGAAATGGGCTTCGCCCTTCAATTCGCGCAGCGCCTGCATCAGGCCGGCCTCGGTCTGGCCCTCCGCATCGCCGGCAAGGGCGATGGCCGCGTTCAGCTCATCGATGCGCCGCTCGGCCGGCGTGTCGAAAAGGGCGTCGAGCATCTGCGGCCGCCGCCGCGCCGCATCGCGCATGAAGGGGGAAAGGTCGAGCATCGCGCCGAGGAAGGCGGCGAGCGGCGAGCCGCCGGCGGCGAGCGCGGCGAGGCGCGGCAGGTCCCGCTCGCGCGCGCTTTGCGCCAGATCGCGCAGGATCGCGGCCGCGTTGTCCGCGTCGAGCGGCGCCAGCACCGCCACCGGCTTGCCGAACCAGTTCTCGCCCGTCTCAGGTGTCGCCATGCCGCTTCGAATCGCCCGGAAAGATCATCCTGACCGATAGTCCGGGGTTTTGCGCCGACAATTCAAGCCTGCCGCCGTGAAATTCCATCACCGCCCGCGTCAGGCTGAGGCCGAGGCCGGAGCCGGGCTGCGAGCGGCTCTGCTCCAGCCGCACGAACCGCTCGGTGACGCGCTCCAGATCCTCGGGGGGAACGCCAGGGCCGTTGTCGGCCACCTCCAGCACCACATCGCCGCCGCCGCGGACGAGCGAGACCCTGACGGAGGGCGCGTCGCCCGAGCCGGCCGCGTATTTGATGGCGTTGTCGACGACATTGGACAGCGCCTGACCGACGAGCTCGCGATTGGCGTCGAGCGTGACAGTCGCGACCTTGCCGACGGACAGCGCGACGCCGACCTCCTCGGCCAGCGGCTCGTAGAGCTCGACCACATCGGCGACGATGGCTGCCAGATCGACCGGCGCGGTCTGCTCGGCCGAATAGCCGGCCTCGAGCCGCGAGATCATCAGGATGGCGTTGAAGGTGCGGATTAACTGGTCGGATTCGGCGATCGCGGCCTCGAGCGCGGCGCGGTAATCGGCGGTGCGCGGCTTGCCGGCAAGGGCAGCCTCGGCGCGGTTGCGCAGGCGCGTCAGCGGCGTCTTCAGATCATGGGCGATGTTGTCGGAAACCTGCTTCAGCCCGTCGTTCAACCGCGCGATGCGCGCCAGCATGACGTTCAAATTCTCCGACAGCCGGTCGAACTCGTCGCCGGAGCCGGTGACGGGAAGGCGGCCGGAGAGATCGCCGCCCATGATGCGGCGGCTGGCCTCGGATACGGCGTCGATGCGCTTCAGCGCGTGCCGGCCGACGAAGAACCAGATCAGCAGCGCGCCGACGCCCATCATGGCGAAGGCGAGAAGCAGGGCGTGGTTGACGATGCCGCGCAGCTGCTCCGGCTCGCCGAGGTCGCGGCCGACGAGCAGGATCATGCCGTTGGGCAGGCGCAGCACCAGCGCCAGCGCTTGGTGACGCGTCTCCGCCGCCGGGGCCGCGGCCGGCTCGTCGCCCTCGCCGCGCTGGGCGCGGCGCGCCGCGTCGCTGTCGCCGTAGCGGCGATAGGCGAAGGGCTTCTGCGTCCAGCCCTCGACCTCGAGCACGCCCGGCTCGAGGCTCTCGACATTGCCGGTCAGGATGCGCCCGTTCGGGTCGGCGATCAGATAGAGGTTCGCGCCCGGCTGGCGCGAGCGCACCTCGACCACGCGCACCAGCGTCGGCAGGCCGCCGCGCCGGTAGGCGTCGTCCAGCCCCTGCATCTCGGCCATGATCGTTTCCTGCGTCTGGCTGGTCAGCATGCGCACGGAAAGCGAGGACATGTAGGCGACCAGCACTGCCGCGCAGAGCGCGAACAGGATCAGGAACAGCGCCGAAAGCCGCGCCGCCGTGGTCTTCATGACGGCGGGCAGCCGCATCAGCCGGCCTTCAGCATGTAGCCGGCGCCGCGAATGGTGTGCAGGACGGGCGCGCCGAAGCCCTTCTCGATCTTGCCGCGCAGGCGCGAGACATGGACGTCGATGACGTTGGTCTGCGGGTCGAAATGATAGTCCCAGACATTCTCCAGCAGCATGGTGCGGGTGACGACTTGGCCCGCATGGCGCATCAGATATTCGAGCAGCCGGAACTCGCGCGGCTGGAGCGGGATCTCCTGCCCGGCGCGCTTGACCGTGTGCGACAGCCGGTCGAGCTCGAGGTCGCCGACGCGGTAATGCGTCTCGACCTCCTTGCCGCCGGTGCGCCTGTCGAGCACCTCGATGCGCGCCAGAAGCTCGCTGAAGGCGTAGGGCTTGGTGAGGTAATCGTCGCCGCCGGCGCGCAGGCCGGTGACGCGGTCGTCGACCTCGCCCAGCGCCGAGAGGATCAGCACCGGCGTGCTGATGTCGCGCGCGCGCAGCTCCGCGATGACCGACAGGCCGTCGCGGCGCGGCAGCATCCGGTCGACGACGAGGACGTCGTAATCGCCCTGCGAGGCGAGCGCGAAGCCCTCCTCGCCGTCGAAGGCGACATGGGCGGTGTGGCCGGCCTCGGCCAGCGCCTTCTTCAGGTAATCGGCCGCCTCGCGGTCGTCTTCGATGACAAGAATCTTCATGGCTCGACTATACGCGAAAAAGGCGGCGGCCGGAGCCGCCGCCTTCATGAAAGACAAGGGGAGCTACGCCTCAGCCGTCGGCCAGCGGCAGCGCGACGAAGCGGTTGGCGTCGTCGCGGTTGACCTGGACGAGGACCGCCTTGCGGCCGGCATCGGCCGCCTCCTCGACCGCCCGGTCGACATCCTCGGCGCTGGCGACGGGCGAGGAGTTGACGCTGACGATGACGTCGCCAGCCTGGATGCCGCGCTCGGCTGCCGGGCTGCCTGGTTCGACCTCGGTGACGACCAGCCCCTCGCCGTCATCGGCGGGGGCGACGGTCAGGCCGAAATCGTCGAGCGTGGCGGCGCTCGCCGGCGCGTCAGGGGTCTGCGGGGCGGCGTCGGCGCGGCCTTCCTCTGCCGGCAGCTTGCCGAGCGTGACCGAGACCTTCTGCTCCGAGCCGCCGCGCCACAGCGTGACCTCGACATCGGTCGAGGGCGCGAGGCGGCCGATGACCCGCGCAAGCTCGCGCGGCGAGGCGACCGTGTTGCCGTTGACGGCGGTGATGACGTCGCCTGCCCTGACGCCGGCGTCGCGCGCCGGGCCGTCGGCCTGGGCGTCGGTGACGAGCGCGCCGGTGGCCTGCTTCAGGCCGACCGACTCGGCGATCTCGTCGGTGACGGGCTGGATCTGCACGCCGAGCCAGCCGCGCAGCACCGAGCCGTTCTCGATCAGGTTGCCGACGACCTCCTTGGCGGTCGAGGCGGGAATGGCGAAGGCGATGCCGACATTGCCGCCCGAGGGCGAGAAGATCGCGGTGTTGATGCCGACGACCTCGCCCGACAGGTTGAAGGCCGGGCCGCCGGAATTGCCGCGGTTCACCGCCGCGTCGATCTGGATGAAGTCGTCATAGGGGCCGGCGCCGATGTCGCGGCCGCGGGCCGAGACGATGCCGGCCGTGACCGTGCCGCCGAGGCCGAACGGGTTGCCGACGGCCACGACCCAGTCGCCGACGCGCACCTTGCCGTCATCGGCGAAGGTGACGTAGGTGAAGTCGCGGCTGGCGTCGACCTTGAGCACGGCGAGATCGGTGCGGCGATCCGCGCCGACGAGCTTGGCCTCGAGTTCGGAGCCGTCGTCGAGGACGACGGTGAAGCTCTGGCCGCCCTGCACGACGTGGTTGTTGGTGACGATGTAGCCGTCGCCCGAGATGAAGAAGCCGGAGCCCTGCGAAACCGGGCGGTTGCGCTCGCGGTTGCCGTGGCGGCGATGGTCGCGCTCGGCCCGGCGCTCGGAACGCGGGCCGCGGTCGCCACGGAACTCGCGATCGCCTCGGAACTCACGGAAGAAGCGCTTCAGGGGATGGTCGTCCGGCAGGTCGTCGAAGCCGGGCATGTCGAAGCCGAAGGCGGGCGAGCCGCCCCGG